>NZ_BAAJYQ010000007.1:0-27207 GCF_057543815.1 Lacrimispora sp. YZC11
CCAGTCGGTCCAGTTGGTCCCTGAGCGCCGGTAGCGCCAGTCGGTCCAGTCGGTCCCTGAGCACCAGTAGCGCCAGTAGCACCAGTTGGTCCAGTCGGTCCCTGAGCACCAGTAGCGCCGGTAGCGCCAGTTGGTCCAGTCGGTCCCTGAGCGCCAGTAGCGCCGGTCGGTCCAGTTGGTCCTTGTATTCCTTGAGGTCCTTGAGGTCCTACTGGTCCCTGAGGTCCGGCAGGTCCCTGAGGTCCTTGTGGTCCTTGCGGTCCCTGTGGTCCAGTAGGTCCAGTCGGCCCAGTCGGTCCCTGGAAACCTCTAGGCCCAGTCGGTCCAGTAGGTCCCTGTGGTCCAGTAGGTCCGGTCGGTCCCTGGAAGCCTCTAGGTCCAGTTGGCCCAGTCGGTCCCTGTGGCCCTCTAGGTCCAGTTGGTCCAGTCGGTCCCTGTGGCCCTCTAGGTCCAGTTGGCCCAGTCGGTCCCTGTGGCCCCCTAGGCCCGGTTGGTCCTGGGCATCCTCTTGGACCAGGGCAACAACCGCATCTATCACAACAGCGATCATCGTCCCAATTTCTACAATTATTCATTATAATTCCCTCCTGTTAAGGTATGATATTTTGATTTTCAGCTTATAAGCATTCTAAACAAGATTAAAATCAGAATATAAAGGAACTTCGTACTCCTTTATACCTTATGATATGTATTGAATGACAAGTTTGTTAGAAAATGGCTGAACTTAATAATGACACAAAATCACTGAGAACTGGATGAGAATATTCTGGGACAATTGTAGGAAGATTACTGAATTTATAGATGACTAAGAGCGTTAGCAAAGTCGAATCTTGCCCCACAGACATGGAAATATGCGGGCTGATAGAGCGTGGAGAAGAGCGATTTTGCTGGTGGGAAGACCTGCTTTTTTGACGATTGTAGATAATTTAACGGGTTTAAATAGGGGATTCCATAGACTATTAATTTTGCTGGTATTTGATTATGCCACGATTTCTGAAACGCCTGCTGAAGGCAGAGCAGTGGCCCTTGCACCGGAAAATAAGGACCATGACAAAATAAAATACTCCTTTTTAATAAGAATTTTAAAAAAAACTTATTAAAAAGGAGCTGTCTATCATAAATGTGTAAGCTGTTTTAATATGCAGGTATAAGGCCAATAAAACTTTCATAATAGATACCGGTCAATAGATATTAGCTTTAATTTCATTAATCAGAGCATTCAGCCCTAATTCATTACAATCGTTAATAAGTCCCATAGTGATAAAACTACTGTAGAACTTCTTTGCCTCAATTTTATCATTCATATTTATTGATTGGATCGTTTTTTCGATCAAACTCAAAATTTCATTATTAATTTCACTGTTTTTGGTATAGTGTAAAGATAACTTTTGCAGTTCTCTGATAATTGGTTCATTTATTCCGCTTGCCATGACGTTCACCACTTGGATGCTGGAAGAAGGTTCCTTTTCTGCTTCGGAGTTATCAATGATCTTTCCGTCCCCAAGAAAGCTGATTTGAAGGCTTGAGGTCGTATTCCTTTTTGAAAGAAGGTTGCTGATCAGGTCGTAGGCCTGAAGGGTAAATTCCTTGTTATTGCAAACAAAAGAGTAAATTTTACCGGAGCTGATTTCAAAATTGATACCTATGGAACTTTCCCGCTTCCGATTCCAGTAAAACCAGGCGGCGGGATAAAGAATCAGAGCCAGCAGTATACCAATGATGCTTGCAGGACTGGTACCAGACAAAGCTATGAGTAATAAAATGAGTACAAAATGAAAAGGAAATGGTTTATCTGAGCAGTTTCCCATCCATATATGAGAAATATTTGCAGTTTTGATCATATGATTTTCCCATCTAATCGTATTTTCTTCAATAGTTATGGTAGAGTTTGTAAATCTTATATTTGTTTGATTTGTCATGAAATTCCCCTCTAAACAATTCCACTATTATTTTCAATGATAGATGCAATGAGAATTGGATTTGTAATCATAATGGTGCCAATAGTATCAAAGCCCATAATTTCCACATATACACTGTAATTGCAGCATTTGCATCCCATGGAGTCATGATCATAGGCCATGAAAGAAAAGGTATTTGTTTCCCTGCTGACCTCATTTCTGCTGTAAACCAGGCTGGAACTGACAGGAGTCGAAGCTGTCTGATCGTTTCCTTGTTTAAACAACTGAAATCTGAGATGCATACGGGCACTGGTGGTAAGGATATTACAGGAAAAGTTAAAATGAATTAAAAAATTCCTGTAGCTGTAGGTATTTATATTAAGCGAAGCTACGTTATATGTAGCGTTTTTTTCTGTATGTTCAGGTAAAATGATTCCTCCCATGGCAGAACTTTTTATTAAGGCCTGGTTTGCAGGAGGTAAATCATAGGAACTCTTCTGATTATTTTGTATATACTGGCTGTGGTTAAGGTTTTGGGGCTGAATTTGCTGGATTTGCTGGGTAGGCTTGGCTGGCTGCGGTTTCCTATAGGCTGTATTGCGATATGAATAATTAGGACGGCATGACATACCGAATAAGCGATTATACATAATGGCCACAGCTCCTTATTTGAATGCTCATAGATAGAGTATTCAGCCGGGTTTGGCCAAACACTCTATCTATGATAGAAAGTTAATTTATGCAGCTATTGGACATACATCCCTTGTACCTACCTTTTGAACCCGGAATTAGAAGCAGTCGTTATCTACGATGATTGCAGCAAGGGTTGCATTGTTAATAGCAGTAACCCCAACCGTAGCAACGCCGGCAACCGTAGCAACTACGCTGTAAGTGCAGCATTCATCATTGCACAGATCACAGTCGCAAACGAAGAAGGAGAAGGTGTTACCATCAGTAATAGCTACAAGCCGTGAGAAAGTCCAGATTGGCCCTACGGGAATAGGAGTCAGCATGCCTTTGCACTGTTTGAATACCTGGAAATTCAGGGTAATAACAGCAGCGGTAGTAACGATATTACTTGCAAATTCAAATTTAATGCATGGGTTTTTTAAACCTTTTGAATCAACGTTTACAGTGGCCAGAGTAAAGGCAGCGCCCGCAAGTGTTCCTAACGGCAGGGTTACTCCGCCCTGGCTGCCGCATTTTAAAATTGTTCTGTTTGGTTTTAAGTGCTTTCTGGGACGTTCGCATGTGCAGTTACACGTACAGTCCTCACATTCATCACAATCGCATTCACATATTCTCATATCAAGATCATTCATGATGTGACCTCCATTTTGCTTAATAATTAGGAATGTTTCGTTATACCATCATGGTATACTACATTATATTATCAAGAAGAAAATATGCTACAACTCAATAGACAATATCCCGCCTAATGTCATTCTTTGCTCCCATTTCCTGCAATTACCGGATGATTAAGGTCAGATCCTCCTTATCCATGGTGATCAGTAACCGGTAAACATCATGTTTCCATGAAGTTTTCAAACGTTCATCAATAATCGGAATCACTTCTTTTTGTATCCTTACGGCTCCTTCAATGAGGAGGCGGCCCAAGTCTCCGATCTGTACGGTATTTTCAGTTACAATTGGTTCCTCGTAAAACATAAGGGACAGTACGGGGTTTGGAAGATCTCCATCGTAATGATCGGATATAGTGATTTCTTTCCCCTTTTCCAGTACGGCGTTCCGGGTATAGGACTTTATCCGTCCATCAGGGTAAGCTGCCCCTAAGTCCATGGCAATCCGGCAGACAGAGTCTCCTAATTGATGGCGTACATTTTCCGCCCGGTAATCGGCCCCATCCTTTTGCATGATATGGGTCTCCCCGTCAAAAAATGTAGGCAGGTTATGATACCGCGACTGCATGGTCCAGATGTCATAGCGGTGTTCTGAAAAGGTCTTTTTTGTATAGGTTTCCACGCCAACGTCTATAAACAGGGGTTTCCCATCCTTATAAATAGTAAAACTTCCTGTGTCGTTGTGATTATGGCTGTCGTCATTATCCCCGGCTTTTACGGCCAGATAAAGATGCTCATCTCTTGCTATGAAAAGTCCCACGCTTTCATACCAGAAATCCCGGTGCACTATGGGAGATTTGGCAAAGGAAATCATTTCCCTGTGAGTAAAGACTGTCTGTAATCGGTAAAACAGGTTATGTTCCTCTGCGGTTAAGGGATCCTCGCTGCTGTGGTAATCTTCTGCGGCAAAGGACATAAGCTCCTCATTTTTCGTCCGTTTGCCAAAGAGGAATTCCCTTGCTCCGCATCGTCCGGCAATGGGAGAGCAGTCGGCGAAATTCACATAATAGACATCATGAATATGGGCGGTCAGTATGTAGGAGGCTATATTTTTGATTTTTTCGATTTCATACGCAGGTAGAAAAGCGTTGTCTGAAACACCATTTAAAACCTCAAGGCAGTTAAACAGGCATAGGCCTGCGTGACGGTAGTACTGGGCGCCTTCATCGCAGCAGCCATCTTCCCCGTACTCCGCCAGAAAATAGTCAATGCTTTTGCATGCCTTTTTAAATATTTTCTCCTTTTGGGACTGGGGGAGTTCTCTTGTAAAGGCGGAGAGAAGCACGTTCTGGGTACACCAGACAGTCCAGTTATTCATGTGGCTGATCCCGTCGCCCATCCACCAGAAGTGCTCGTTAAGATAAGGGGTGAAGATCCGTTCCTCAAGATTTTTATTGATCATCTTTGAGAGTATGGGGGTGACGGAATCAAGCTCCTGCCTTAAAAGATACTCTGCCACAGCCAGCACAGAGGCCGTTTCTGCTGCAAATAAATCAATGACAGGGCGGGTGACGTCAGGAAGGATAAAAGGAGGCGTATCGCGGATGTAGGAGTTATGGGCAGGAAGCTGCCATGCGTTTTCCTCGCAGATCAAATAAAGCCCGTTGATGATGTCATCAAGAAAGCGTCCCTTATATTCCGCGCATTCAGCCAGGACCAGAGCATCGAGAGCGGTCCTTCTTAAGAACAGCTTATCCTGAAACCGGCTTCTGTTTCCGTTTCTGGTAAACTCCATGTAATCTGCGGCAGTCAAGGAAGGGTATTCAAAATTTAAATAAGCTTCTCCGTTTTTAATTAAGCGGCCCGTAAAATCCTCCGGCAGAGAATTCCAGGAATTCCGGTCAGAGGCCTGGGGAAAGGGGGAAAAGCAGGATAAAGGTTTCTTTTGTTCATTTGCAAGTTCTGTAATCATGGCATATATTCTCCTTATTTATTTTCGTCAGGGTCGGCGGTATTTTGTTGTATAAATTCCCGGGGAGAAAGCCCGGTGACTTTTTTAAATACTTTACTGAAATAAAAGGCGCTTTCAAAGCCCAGTTGGTCGGCTGCTTCATAGATTTTCATATCCTGTTCCATGAGGAGGGCTTTAGCACGGTTGATCTTTGCCTGGGCGATGTATTCTGAAAATCCGATCCGGCAGTTTTTCTTAAACAGGATACTTAAATAATTGGGGCTTAAGCCGAATACACCGGCCACTTCGTTTAAGGTCAGCTTTTCGGTTATATGGTTGTTGATGTATTTTTGTACATTGGTTATGACATGAGCCTTGTAGGTTTTTCGTTTGGATTTCAGCACTTCACAAAGGCCGACACGGAAAATAGTCATCCATTCGGCGATCTGCTCCACATTGGAAAAACGGTAAATGGAGCGGTAACCGTCACTGTAGGAAGAAAAGATCTCCGCCATATTCTCCTCCCCATCGGGAAGAAGGGAAAGAGCCAGGTAAAGGATGTTGCAGGCTCCGTCTGCCGCCTGGGAAAACCTAAGGGGATGTGCCTCAAACAATTGGGTGATTTCGGTTAAGGTACGGGATAAAACATCCGTATCAAACTCATTGAAGGCCTTGGTTATCTCACTTTTAAATACGGAGATGTTGAAAGCGTTGCGGATCGAGGCGGTATCATCACCGGTAAAAATCATTATGGGCTGCTCTATGCAAGCCCGCCCAAAGGCCTGGCGGGCTTCCTGGTAGGATTCGCTTATTTTTAAGGGATGGCTGACCGGTGTTCCGACTCCTGTAAGAATCGTTACATTAAAATAGTTCCGGATCATATCTGCAACGTTTCGGAACGCATCAAAAACAGTTTCTTTTCGATAGTCTGCCAATTCAGGGAGATGAAATACCACTGCAAAGTGCTTCATATCCAGACTTACCACATAGGCGGGAAGATGCCTGCCGATTATTTCCTTTGCCATTTGCAGAGCGCTGTTATAAAGGTTCATGAGTTTTCCATAATCCATATCCTTACTGGATTCCTCCCGGATCTGGCAAAGAGCGGTAAAATAGCAGGTTTCCGTAAAATCCAGCCTTAAATCTCTGGTCTGCAGTTCAAACTGTTCCTCGTTGTCAAAGAGGTTATGCAAGAGCCGCATAAAAAACTTTTCATAATAGCTCTGCAATAAGGGGCGTCCTGAATCTTTGTATTCCATGGAGACCTGAAGGGTTTCCAGACGGGAGAGGGCCTTTTTTACGGCCTCCTCCAGGGCCTTTGCATTTAATTCCAGCTTGATTAAATAGTCTACGGCCTCATAGGCCATCGCTTCCTTGATGAGCTGGAATTCTTCGTAGCTTGTTAGAAAAATAAACAAGGGGATCTTTCCGTAGGTTTCCAGGCAGGTCTTTGCCAGGGTAAGCCCGTTCATGGTTGGCATACGGATGTCCGTAATGATAATTTCTGGGGAATATTCCGCGATCATTTCAAGGGCATCCTGCCCGTTCATGGCAGTACCGCAGATCTCAATGCCGTAATCCGCCCAGTTTAACATGGATTTTATCCCGATCTGAACCAATGGCTCATCGTCTGCTATTAATAATTTCGTCATATATATTACCTTTCGGCTGTTTGGTTTTCTGAGTAAAGGGCATAAGGTATTAAAATGGTCATGGTGGTGAAACTGCCTGGGCAGCTGTTAATGGTAATTCCATATTCCGGACCAAAGTCATATTGGATGCGCCTGTTTACGTTGCTGATGCCGACGTGACGGAAAAATTCTGCTTTGTTCTGGCTTTCAGTTTTCTCATGAAGAACCTTGTCTATGGTATCCTTGGACATTCCGATGCCATTATCCGTTATATCGATCTTCAACACCTTTTGGGTACCCAGGTTTGTGCTCTGGGCCGAAACAGTGATCTTGCCGGCTGTTTTAGCAGGTTCTATTCCGTGGAACAAGGCATTTTCGATGATGGGCTGGAGGGTAAAGCGGTGGATTTCACATTTGTATAAGTCCTCCGACTCAATGGAATATTCGATGGTGACACTGCCGCCGTAACGGTATTTCTGGATCAGGAAATAATCCTTTACCAAATCCAGTTCTTCCCTTAAAGGGATCATGGAAGTGGTTCCTTTTGAGACATTTTTAAGAAGCCTGGCCAGGGCAGTGGTCATATCTGCAATACCGTTTGCATTCTGAATCGTTGCCATCCACTTGATAGAATTTAAAGTATTATATAGGAAATGGGGATTGATCTGGCTTTGCAGAATCTGATATTCCAAATCCTTTTTCTGTTTTTCATAAGATACCCGCTTTTCCATCAGGGTGATGATATCTTCCGACATATTATTGATTCCCCGGCCTACCTGTCCCAATTCGTGATTCCATTCAATCGCTGTATCCCTGGAAAAATCCCCGGTTGAGATCCCATGGATCTTGCTGCTGAGTTTCTGGATGGGCTCCATAATGATCTTATTTAATAGGAAGGCCAGCAGTACACCCAGTGAAACTATGGCAAGGCAGGTTCCAAGGATAAAAAGGGTATATAAGTTTTTCTGTTGGCCGAACTGCTGCTCGGAAAGCACCTGGGATAAACTCCAGCCGGCCATCCCTTCTATGGGGCGTTCAACCAGGAGCCGTTTTTTTCCGTCGTTCATAGAAACGGAGAGAACCCTGGTTCCTTTGGACAGAGACTCATTACCGGCCAGTTTCACCGGATTGGTGTAGGGCATATCGGTTTCCTTTAAACCGCTGGAATTGAAACTATAGGTTTTTTCTCCAATGGTAATAAAAAGCGTACTGTCCTCAGGAAGAGGATAGGAGGCCAGGGAATCGGTAAAGAGCCGGGAGGAAATTTCCACGTATGTCCAGCCAATGATTTCAGAATTAAATTCATTGGTGACCGAACGGACAATGGGAATAAACTGTTCCCGTCCTGAGTTGGAAAATGGGTCCTTTACCAGGCCGATCCAGAGAAAGTCAGGGGCCTTGTAAAGCTTTTCAAAGAAATCTTCATTCCTGATGATCCTGGCCGCATAGGGGGAAGTATTATTGGCCGCAGCCGCCATTTGAAGGAAATTTCTTTCATTGGAAGAAGAAACAATGACCCTGGACATATATTCATTGGACCGGGTGTTATAATATTTATAATATTCTTCCTTTAAGCGGCTATGGGTGGAAAGGGCCATAGGGCGCAGATTATCAAAATCCCTGGAGGCGGTAGGAAGCTTTGGCTTGTCTTTAAATGCTTCCAGATAATCCAGTATGGCGCCATTGGAGCAGCACCATTTGCTGAAATAGATGATATCCTTCATATCTGCACCAATGTTGTTGCTTACGACTGAAAGGCTGAATTCCACAGACTGGATCTGGTTCTTCCTTAAAAAGGACTGGAAAACCGAGAAACAGACCGTTGTGGTAAGAACGGTGATGAGCAGAGTAATGGCTGCAGTGAGAACCATGATTTTACCCCGTATGGTTTTGGGGATGAGCTTTTTCCACATGATAAAATAAAGTCCCTTCTTTCAATGGATAGCCTGTGATAATGGTTTTAATATCTACAAAGGTATCCCATTTGATGTAAAATGTCAATGAAAAACCGGCTGGTTTTTAAATACAAACAGTCAATTTGTATACAAAAGAGAAATATTGCTGTTTATCGTAAAAAAGTGCATGTTTTAACAAAGTGTAAAAGAAATGTGAATAAAAAGTGAATATTATGAAAGATAAATTCCATTTTTAATACCGCAGTACGGCGTTATAATTTAACCATGGTAAATCACAGGGATACCAAGGGGTTTACTGAAAACATAATCAAATCAGGAGGGAATACAATGAAAAAAAGAACACTGAGTATTGTTCTGGCATGTGCAATGGCAGCAGCCAGCCTGGCCGGATGCAGCGGCGGTGCCAAGGACACCACGGCAGCTCCTTCAGAAGGCACAGCAGCAGAGACAGCGAAAACCTCAGAAGCAGCAGGAGGGCAGACCACATTAAAATGGTCCGTATGGGATATCGGCTCCACAACCTATTATCAGCCGCTTATCGATGCCTTTGAAAAGGCACATCCGGATGTGAAGATTGAAATGGTTGATTTAGGTTCCACCGATTATCAGACTGTCCTGGCAACAGAGCTTACAGGAAGCGGATCTGACTTTGACGTAGTTACCGTAAAGGATGTTCCCGGATATATGACGCTTGTGAACAAGGGTGTATTAGAACCCCTGGACAGCTATATCCAGTCTTCGAGTGTTGATCTGACACAGTACAAAGGCCTTACCGATCAGATTACGGTTGACGGTAAATTATACCAGCTTCCGTTCCGCAATGACTTCTGGGTTTTATTCTATAATAAGGACATCTTTGATAAAGCAGGTGTTGCTTACCCAACCAATGACATGACATTTGAACAGTATGACGCTCTGGCAAGAAGTCTGACCGTTGACACCCCAGGGCAGGAGATTTATGGCGCCCATTACCATACATGGAGATCTGCCGTACAGCTTTTCGGCGTGCTTGACGGTAAGAACACCATTCTTGACGGAAAGTATGAATTCTTAAAGCCATACTATGAAATGGTTCTTGGAGAGCAGGAAGACGGGGTTTGCCAGGACTATGCAACCTTAAAAACCAGCGGCTTACATTATTCCGGCGCATTTGCCCAGGGGAATGTTGCAATGATGAACATGGGCACATGGTTTATCTCTACCTTAATGGATAAGATCCGCACCGGCGAATACACAGACTGTACCAATTGGGGCATTGCAAAATATCCTCATGCAGAAGGCGTAGAGCCAGGCTCCACCCTTGCGACCATTACTTCTTTAGCAATTCCGGCCAAAGCTCCTCATAAGGATCTTGCATGGGAATTTGTAAACTTTGTAAGCGGAAAAGACGGCGCAGAAATCCTTGCATCTACCGGTACGATCCCGGCCGTTATGAACAGCACGGTTGCTGATCTCGTATCCAGCGCAGACGGATTCCCCAAGACTGACGGGACCAGCGTAGAGGCTCTTAACACCTCCAACTTATACTTAGAGATGCCTGTGAATGCAAAGAGCTCCGAGATTGAGACTGTATTAAACGAAGCCCATGATGCTATCATGACAGGCAGCATGTCCGTAGATGACGGCCTAGCCCAGATGAATGAAAAGGTAAGTGCAATTTTGGCTAAGTAACAGACAAAAAAGAGATGTATCACAGAGGCGGGCAGCAAAAAAGCCCGCCTCATTTAAAGGAAACTTCTGAATTGATTTAACGGATTAGAAGGTTGAAAGAAAAAATGTCATTCAACCTTGGGTATGTGAACCGTGTGCCACGCTTTACCGGGCACAGTGCGCCCCGCTTCATCGGGCGTCAATTGGATATGCAATATCCGCTTGATTCATTAGGACGCAAAAAACGGGAAAAGGAGGATAAGCAACATGGCGAAGACAATAACAGAAGCGCAAAAACAGGAAAAAATCGCGGAGTTAAATAAGAAACGGGAAGCCTTGAGCCTTTTATTAAAAGAGACAAAAGGGACCCGCAAGCGGGATGTCCTGGTTGCGAAAATCGAGACAATAGATGAGAAAATAAAAAAGGTGCGGACGGGGGAGCGTTTTACGCGTCAGGAAAAGAGGGATATGGTTGCATACTCCTTCATTGTCCCTAACTTCATTGGATTTGCAGTTTTTACACTTGGCCCCATTATTTTTGCCTTTGTCCTGGCATTTATGAAATGGGATGGCAACAGTCCTATGGAGTTTGCAGGGATTAAGAACTTTATTACGATGCTTGGAAGCGCCAGATTCAGGGCGTCCTTTACCAATACCATTGTATACTGTATTGCAACGGTTCCTTTGACACTGGCCTGTGCCCTAGGTCTGGCCGTGGTCTTAAACCAGAAAATAAAGGGAAGAAATTTCTTCCGTACGGTAGGATTCTTCCCTTATGTGGCGTCTCTGGTCGCTGTGGCGGCCGTATGGAACATGCTGTTCAGCCCCCAGAAAAGCGGTCCTGTCAACATGATCCTTTATCAACTGGGCGTCAATGCAAAGAACCTTCCCAAGTGGTCCGCAGATCCCCATTGGGTGATGTTTACCATTGTCTTGTTCAGTGTCTGGAAAAACATGGGCTATTATATGGTTATTTATCTGGCAGGACTGCAGGGAATCAATGGAGAGCTGTATGAAGCGGCAAGCCTTGACGGCTGTAACTCCTGGCAAAAGTTCCGTTATATCACATGGCCGCAGCTTCAGCCTACAACCTTCTTTGTCACCATCATTCTGACCATCAACTGCTTTAAGGTTTACGATATCGTATACATGCTGGCAGGCGGCTCCAACGGGATTGTAAGTTCCCAGGCAATGGTTCTTGTTTACCATATTTATGAAGAAGCGTTCCGCAACTGGAATTTAGGCTATGCAAGTGCGGTAGCCATGGTACTGTTCTTAATGGTTCTTGCCATCACGATGGTTCAGTTCCGTGGTGAGAAGAAATACGCAAACTAGGAAAAGGAGGATAAGAAATGAAAGTAAAAAGCACAAATTATAAAATCAGCAGATGCCTCCTCTATGTGGTCTTGCTCATTCTGACAGCCGTCATGCTGATTCCTTTTGTATGGATGATGTCGGCTTCCTTAAAGCTGGATAAGGACGTATTTATTTTCCCGATCAAGTGGATACCGGAAAATCCAAGATGGCAGAACTATCTGGATATCTGGACAAAAATCCCGCTTATGACCTTTGTATTAAACACGGTGAAGATCACCCTGATCGTTACCTTTTTACAGCTTTTGACCAGCAGCTTCGCAGCTTATGCGTTTGCAAAGCTGAAATTCAAATACAGCAATCTCTTATTCATGGCTTACATTGCCACCATTGCGGTTCCATGGCAGGTATACATGGTTCCCCAGTTCATGATGATGAGAAATTTCGGGTTAAATGATTCCCATCTTGCAATCATCTTTCTCCAGGCATTCTCAGCCTTCGGTGTATTCATGATGCGCCAGTTCTATCAGGGTATCCCCGATGAACTGTGCGAGGCTGCAAGAATCGACGGCATGAGCGAGTATCAGATTTATGGAAAAATCATGCTCCCATTATCAAAGCCGGCTCTGTCGACCTTGACCATCTTTACCTTTGTCAATACCTGGAACGATTTCCTGGGGCCCCTGATTTATCTGAAAACAGAAGCGAAAAAGACCTTACAGTTAGGTCTTAAAATGTTCATCAGCCAGTACAGCTCCGAATATGGCCTGATCATGGCTGCATCGGTTCTTTCCCTGATCCCGGTCCTCATCGTGTTCCTGTCCCTGCAGAAATATTTCGTTGAAGGTATTGCAGCAACCGGAGTGAAAGGATAATATAATGGAAAAAATTAAAAATTTCGTGGATAACATCCATAACGAAGCTTATAAGGACAGCTATGCGTCTCCATGCCTGGGGGCGGAATCCTATGTGATCCCAGGCGGACGGCGGGAGATGTCACTGGACGGTGCCTGGAATTTTTCCATAGATATGTATGATAACTGTCTCAGGGCCAAATGGTTTCTGGAACAGGAAGTCAATTCAGAGGGGCTTAAAGTTCCTCTGGATTATGGATTTGATGACTGGGAGGAAATCCAGGTACCAGGAGTATGGAACCTTGCAAAGCCGGAATATTTTTATTATGAGGGACCGGCGGTATACAGCCGCCGGTTCTCCTATAAGGGATCCCCGGAAGGACATGTGTTTTTGCGGTTCGGGGCAGTATCTTATGAAACCAGGATCTTTTTAAACGGAAATTTTCTGGGAGTCCATAAAGGGGGCTCAACCCCATTTTGTGTTGAAGTCACGGAGTATTTAAAGGAGGATAACAGGCTTATCGTGGTTGCTGATAACACCAGACGGCAGGATCAGATTCCGAGTGAGAATACGGACTGGTTTTTATACGGCGGCATTTACCGGAGCGTAACCCTTTTTTGTGTGCCTCAGACTTATATCAAGGATATGAAAGTATCCCTTACAGATGGAGAGAAAAAGGAAATCAATGTTTCCGCGGCCCTTGGAGGTTTGGAGGGGTTTGAGGAAGGGGAAGCGTTTTTTTCCATACCAGAGCTTCAGGTGGAAGAGGCAATTCCACTGGGAGCAGATGGACGGGGACAGCTGACATTGGAAATCAGCGGCCTTTCCTTGTGGGGTCCGGAAAATCCCAAGCTTTATGAGGTTTTCCTGCATTTCCGGTCAGGCAATAATACATTGGATCAGGTGAAGGACCGGGTGGGCTTTCGTACCGTGGAAACCAGAGGCAGGGAAATTCTATTAAATGGAAAGCCGGTTTTTCTCCGGGGCGTCTGCCTTCATGAGGACACAGAGGATCATGGAAAGGCGGTTACGAAGGAAGACATTCTCCGGGCATTTGACTGGGCCAAAAAGATGAACTGCAATTTCCTCCGTCTGGCTCATTATCCTCATACGGAGTGGGTTTCGGAACTGGCCGATGAAGCTGGCCTTCTTTTATGGGAAGAGATTCCGGTTTACTGGTGGATCGATTTTGCAAACCCTCGGACCTTAGAGGATGGAAAGAACCAACTGACCGAGCTGATGAACCGGGATTATAACCGGGCCAGCGTGATCATCTGGTCCGTAGGAAATGAAAATCCCGATACCGATGAGCGCTACCACTTTATGAAGGAGCTGGTGGAAACGGCAAGGGAATACGATTCCAGCCGTCTGGTATCAGCCGCCTGTCTGGTGGATGCCGTGAATTTAAGGATATCCGACAGGCTGGAAAAGCATCTGGATGTCATAGGATTCAATGAATACTATGGTTGGTATGATCCGGATTATGGAAAGCTGGCTGATATTTTAGTGGGCTCCAAGCCTGAAAGACCGGTTGTTATCAGCGAATTCGGCGGGGATGGATATCTGGTTTCCGGACCGGAAGGCGGCAAGGTACGGGGCTCGGAGGCGGAACAGAAGGAAATTTATGAAAAGCAGGTTGAACTGTTTGGAAAGACCGATTATATTCAGGGAACTGCGCCCTGGATCCTATTTGATTACCGGACGCCGAAACGGCTTGGAACATATCAGAAGGGGTATAACATCAAGGGGCTGGTGACAGCGGACCGGATGCGGGAGAAGCCTGCCTTTTTAATCATGAAGGAATATTACGAGGAGGTAAGAAAACGTGAACAAACAGATGGAGGCTTTGCTTAGAGGAAAACCAGAACTGACAGAGGCAAAGTGCCGGGAAGCCATGGATTTTGCCGTGAAGCAGGTAACAAATAATTTAAAAGAATTTACGGAATCCTTTAAAAAAGCGTACAGTGAGGAGGGATTTTATAACCCCACTCCCAATGTAAACTGGACCACCGGTTTCTGGACCGGACAGATATGGCTGGCCTACGAGTGGAGCAATGCAGAGGAACTGAAAAAAGCCGGACAGATCCAGGCAAAAAGCTTTTTGGACCGGATCGACCGCAAGGTGGAAGTAGATCATCATGATATGGGGTTTTTATATTCTCCTTCCTGTGTAGCTGCCTATAAGCTGGTCGGTGATGAAAGAGCAAAGGAAGCGGCAATCAAGGCGGCAGACCAGTTGATCAGCCGTTTTCAGCCGGTAGGTGAGTTTATCCAGGCCTGGGGGCCCATGAACCAGCGGTCGAATTACCGCTTTATCATTGACTGTCTTTTAAACCTCCCCTTATTATATTGGGCAACAAAAGAAACCGGAGATCAGAAATACCGTGAGATAGCTGAAAAACACATTCATACTGCCATTGCAAATGTCATAAGGGAGGACTATTCCACCTGGCATACGTTTTTCATGAACATGGAGACAGGAGAGCCGGATCATGGGGCTACCTGCCAGGGCTATAAGGATGGCTCTGCCTGGGCCAGAGGTCAGGCCTGGGGGATCTATGGCTGCGCCCTTGCCTACCGGTATACAAGGCGGCCGGAATACATTGAGGATTTTAAACATGTGACAGGATACTTCTTAGAGCACCTTCCATCGGATCTGGTGCCATACTGGGATCTGGAATTTGGTGAAGGCTCCGAAGAACCCAGGGATTCTTCCTCTGCTTCCATTGCGGCCTGCGGAATGCTTGAGATGGCAAAGTACCTTAATGAAGCTGATGCTGCCTGCTGCATATCCATAGCAAAAAAGATCATGGAGTCCGTTGTGGAACATTATGCGGTTAAGGATTTAGAGGAATCCAATGGGCTGGTGCTTCACAGTACCTACTCCAAGAAGTCCCCTTACAATACCTGCACACCGGAAGGGGTGGATGAGTGCAACATCTGGGGAGATTATTTCTACATGGAGGCCCTCACCAGGCTGTCTAAGGATTGGAATCCATATTGGTAATAATCGAAATAATTCGAAAAGAGGCGAATATAGATGAAACTTGAAACAAAACAGGATTTCCAGCAATGGATGTTCCAGGTGTTAAATCCTTTAAAGCCATTGTACAGCAAAGGGTGCGCCAGGCTTTCCCTTGGAGACAGCGGTGTCACATATCCCAAGGTGAGCATAGAGATGGAAGCCTTTTCCAGGCCTTTGTGGGCGCTGGTACCTTTGTGGCTGGGGGGAGGCAAGGGGTTTGAGGAGATTTACCGGAACGGACTTGCAAGCGGCACCGATCCCTCTCATCCGGAATACTGGGGTGGTTTTAAGGATTATGACCAACGGTTTGTGGAAATGGCGGCCATAGCAAGCGGCTTAATCTTCACTCCGGAAAAATTATGGGAGCCCTTGAGTGAGGAAGAACAACAGAATTTGGCAAAATGGCTTTATGAAATCAATGAATATATTATTCCTGACTGCAACTGGCAGTTTTTCATGATCCTGGTGAACGTTGCTTTGCAAAAGCTGGGCTGCCGGTACAGTGAAGAACGGCTGGCTTCCGGCCTTGAAAAGATCGAAAGCTATTACATTGGAGATGGCTGGTACCGGGATGGCGGTTCCAGTCAGAAGGATTATTATATTTCTTTTGCCCTTCATTATTACGGGCTTTTGTATGCGGTGGCAATGGAAGAGGAAGAGCCGGAACGGTGTCAGCTGTTTAAGGAACGGGCAAAGCGGTTTGCCAGAGATTTTATATACTGGTTTGATGAAAACGGTTCTGCTCTCCCTTACGGAAGAAGCTTATCCTACCGTTTTGGAGAAGCAGCTTTCTGGTCTGCTTATGTGTTTGCAGGACTTGAGGATATTCCGGCAGGAGTTGTAAAGGGAATCATATCACGCCATCTAAACTGGTGGACGAAGCAGAAGATCTTTGACCGTGACGGCGTGCTGACCATTGGTTACGGATACCCTAACTTAATCATGGCGGAACGCTACAATGCGCCGGGTTCCCCTTACTGGGGGATGAAGACCCTCTTGTGTCTGGGGCTGCCCGATGAGCACCCCTTCTGGACTGCAAAAACAGAGGAGCTGCCAAAGCTTGAGCCGGTAAAAATATTAAAACAGGCGGACATGGTGATGCACCGCCGCGGAAAAGATGTAGTGGCTTATCCGGCAGGAGTTTGTGAGAGATACGGACACGGCCATGTACCGGAGAAATACTCCAAATTTGCCTATTCCACCCGGTTTGGATTCTCCGTTGCCAGAAGCCAGATCGTCCTCCATGAAAATGCTCCGGATTCTTCCCTGGCCTTCGTCATTGACGGAGATGATTATGTATTTGTCCGGAAATACAGTGACTCCTATGAGGTTTTGGAAGACCGGGTGATAAGCAGATGGCATCCCTTCCCGGGAATCATGGTCACATCTACTATCATTCCCAAAGAGTACGGTCATTTAAGGATCCATGAAATTGAGAGTCAGTACGACTGCACTGCCTACGACTGCGGCTTTTCCGTTGAAAAATTCACGGAAAATTATGAGCAGAAGGCAGAGGAAAAGAGCGCATTTGTATCCTCTGGAGAACAGGAGTGTATGGTATCCGGGGAAGGTCCGGATGCAGCAGGGGTGGTAATAGAGTCTGATCCCAATACCAATGTGCTTTATCCCAATGCTTCCATACCCGCGGTGTCCTATCGCATTAAAAAAGGGGAAACCATCCGGCTGGAAACAAAGGTGGAAAGCATGATCCGGTAGAATGATAATTGATTTTAAAGTTTTTCCGCTGTATAATAAAGTCATAAACAGGTAACAGCGAGGAGGGCGTAAGAAGATGTGGATGAATAAAAAGCAGAAATTAAAGGCTTCTTATTATAACAGCTTCTTCGCCCTCATCGTGATTCCTATTCTTTTTATAATCTTACTGTCCATCCTCATTATCCGTACCATGATGGTGGATTCCGCAGTTTCCAACATCCGTCGTGCCCAGGATAACATCGCATCCACTATGGGCGGCGAAGTAAAGGATGTATCACTCCGTTTATCCCATTTCGTATATGTAAACGACAATGAAGTCATAAAAAATGCTGCAAAAACCAATACAAAAGATGTGGCTGAAAAATACCTTTATACGAAGATCCTGACCGAATCCTTTCATTATGCCATGGTTCCGGTGCAAGACATCCTGTCTGCCGTATTTTATATGAAAGACGGGGACCATACGTACATGAAGGATGATATTACCCTGGGCAGAGAGGAACTTAGGGCCTCCTCCTGGTATCAGGAAGCTATGGCAGCACCCAACGTGGTAAAGGTAGGTTTTTATGACCGCAGCGTAACTAATTCCAGAAAAAATGCCTATACTCTGACCATTGCCGCAGGCCTGTCTCCCGGAATGGATGTGGACCGGGACGGGGTCATAGAGATGACGGCGCTGTTTGTCTCATCCAGGACCGGAGGGCTGATAAAAGATTATAATAAGGAACGGATGCTTGGATCTACCATGATTGCGGACAAGTCAGGAAAAGTCATTTTTGACGCAGAAGGTACGATGGCTCTTTTGCCCCGGAATATTTCTTTGGAACAGCCAAAATTCCGGTATCAGGCAAGTGGCAGACGGTATATGGGAGTGGTGACCGAAGAACCGGTGACCGGCTTAAAGATCATCAGCGTAGTGTCTTATGAAGCCCTTACAAGAAGCTTTAACAGGACTGCAGCCGTCATTGTAGCGGTTACGCTCTTCCTGTTTGCACTGTTTTACCGTTTTTCCAGCTATTTCTTAAAAAGCATCATTGACCCCATCCATCATACGGTTGAGGGCATGAAAAAGGTGGAAGAGGGAAATCTTCTGGTTCATGTGGAACCAAAAGGGCAGGAAGAGCTGCATCTGATGATCCATTCCTTTAACCGTATGACAAGACGGTTAAAGCAGCTGATACAGGAAAATGAGGAACAGCAGCAGAAAAAGCATGAGGCGGAAATCAGGGCGCTGCAGTCTCAGATCAACCCTCACTTTCTGGTAAATTCCTTAAATTCTATCCGGTTTATCGCACAGATGTCAAAGTATGAGTCCATTGCCCGCATGGCGGAGGCGCTCATTAAAATATTATCCTGCTCCTTCCGGAGCAATACGGGATTCTATCCGTTAAAAGAGGAGCTGGAGGTTTTAGACAGTTTTATCTATCTGATGAAAATCCGTTATTCCGACGGGTTCGATATAAAATATGAAATAGAGGAATCCTGCCTTTCCTGTCTGGTCCCGCGACTTATTTTACAGCCTGTGGTGGAAAATTCCATTGTCCATGGCTTTAGCGGCCTGATGGATGAAATGGGGATCATCTGGCTGACGGCTCGTGAAGCAGATGGATTTCTGTACCTTGAGATCCGGGATAACGGAAAGGGTATGTCTGAAGAAGAGATGAGCCGGATCCTGAATGGGGAAGAGGGTAAGGAAGGGCAAAAGGATCATGTAAGTATCGGAATCACCAATGTAAAAACCAGACTTAAGCTTAATTATGGCGAAAGCTGTGAATTTGAGATGGAAAGCGGAAAGGGCCGGTTCACAAGAACCTCCATCCGCATTCCCATAAGAAGAAAGGAACCTGAAAAACCATGAGAAAAGTCCTGATCGTGGATGACGATACCATAGTACGGATCACCCTGCACTCCCTTATTAACTGGGAAGAGTTGGGGTATCAGATTGCCGCGGATGCCATTCATGGCCAGCAGGCATTGGAATATATCAAGGATCACCCGGTGGATTTAGTGATCACCGATATGAAAATGCCGGTTATGGATGGGATCGGGCTCTTAGAGGAGTTAAACCGTTTGAAAACCATGCCGGCAGTACTGGTTTTAAGCGGTTATGACGATTTCAAGCTGGTCCGGGATGCCTTCCGTCTGGGGGCCTGCGACTACTTATTAAAGACCGGACTAACAGAAGAAACCCTTGCAGCCATGCTGAAGCGTATGGATGAAGAGGTCTTTCACGATCACGGCAATGAAAAGGGAGGAGAGAAGAATCCGATGGTACAAGTCCCGGATTCTGTCCTTCTTGTAGATATGGCCATGGGAAGACGGTCCCTTGAGGAGACTTTTTTTCAGCAGGAATACCTGGTGATGCAATTTGAAATAGAAGATTTCCATAAAGCATCGGCTCGTTTTGGAGAGGATTTTGATGAAGAACTGATAAAGCCCATGTTAGAGCTGGCCGGGCAGATCCCCCGGGTGGCTTCCCGCTGCATACTTGGGGCAGTGGCGCCTTCCCGCTATTGTTTGCTGTACCGCATAACCGATCCGGAGCAGTATAGGGAAAATGCGGTATCCGCCTGTAAACAGTTATGCAATGTCTGGAAGCATTTTATGAATCTCTCCGTTTCCGCTGGGATCAGCAGGCAGGGGAATGGCAAAAAAGATTTCTTAAACCGGTTTGAAGAGGCAGGAGAGCAGTTAAGGCTTAAGTACTTAAAAGGAAAGGGGAAGATCTGCGATCCATGGGAAAAAGATGTGGTATCCTTCCAGCAGGTCCGGCAGGCCGGGCAGGATTATGAAAAGCTTTTAAAGGGACTGATGGTAGGCGATGAGTTGGCCGTGTGGTCGGAAAAGAAAGGATTTTTTTCAGAACTTTACAAAATGGAATTAAAAGCAGCCAAAGAGGTCTGCCTCCATCTCATCTGCAGCATAGCCTGGCAGCTTTCGGATAACCACGATGATATCAGCGCCCTGTTTGCAGAAGAGGTCAATTATTATGAGAAAATCGGCCGCTTGGATGAAATGCGGAGCCTGGAATTATGGCTGAATAATTATTTCCGCTGGATTATGGATTATAATGACCACCATACGGACCGGAAGCAGGCGGATATGATGATCCGTGCAAAACGGTTCATTATGGACAATTATGCCAATCCGGAGCTGACACTGGGAAGCGTGGCAAGTTTCATCGGGCTGAATGAAAAATATTTCAGCACCAAATTTACGAAAGAAGAGGGGATGACCTTCAGCAATTATTTAACAGAGGTCCGCATTCGAAAGGCAAGGGAGCTGATGGAGACAACGGATTTAAAGATTTATGAAATCAGTCAGAGCGTTGGCTATAACAGTGTGGAGCATTTTACCAGAGTATTTAAAAAACTGTGCAAAGTAAGTCCGGGCGGGTACCGGAAATAAAGACCTGACGATATATCAAGTTTTCAAACTATATCTCATGGAGAAGGCTGTTTTGAAATGGTAATATAATATCATCAAAACAAGGGAGGTATTACAGAAATGAGAAAACGAGTGTTGGCTTTGGGGCTTTGTGCAGCAATGGCAATAGGTACCATGACCGGCTGTTCCGCATCAAAAGGAACCGGGGAAACCCAAAAAGAAACCACTGCAAAAGGTCAGGATGGGGCTCAGACAGAAGCAGGAAAAGCGGAGGCAAAGGAAGACTTAGAAGGCAGTCTGGTATTTGCCATCTGGGACAACAACCTGATGGATTATATTGATGAAAATGATATGGTTGGGAAATTCCAGGAAAAATATCCCAAAGCAGATATTGAAGTAGAAAAGATTAAGGATGATTCCGAATACTGGAATGCCATGAAGATGAGAACGTCAGCAAACCAGCTTCCGGATGTAATGTTTAACAAGCCCTTCACCTTATCCAGGTTCAAGGACTATCTGGTGGATTTATCCGAGCTGGAAGCAGCGAAAAACAACGAGCTGGCCTCCGGATACGCAATGGATGGCAAGGTTTTGGGAATTCCAATGACAGCGGGATATGAATACGTTTTTTATTGGAAGGATATGTTTAAGGAAGCCGGTGTAGAGGTTCCTACCACATGGGAAGATTTTGAAAAAGCAGCTCAGACCCTTCAGGATTTTTATGGGAAAAAAGACCCGGATTTCATGGCAATCGCCCTTGGCGCAAAGGATGAATGGCCGGATTATCCGTACATGGAATTTATGCCCGCACTTCAGGGCGGCAATGGACAGAACTGGAACGATATGGCAAAGACAGATGCTCCGTTTGCAGATGGAACCGACATTAACAAGGCATACAATAAAGTTTACAGCTTATTCGGCAAAAATGTGTTCGGCAAAGATCCTCTTGGCATGGGCAACGATCAGGTAACATCCCTGTTTGCCCAGAAAAAAGCGGCTATCATTGCTCTGGGAGACTGGGGCTTACAGAACATTAAGAGCGGTACCGATGATGCTTCAGAACTTGGTACCTTCTACCTTCCGGTAAGAGATTCCCAGGACGATCCCTTCCGTGTCATCGTGCAGGGCGACTCCTTTATGGGAGTAACCACTCACAGCAAGAATCCGGAGCTGGCAAAGGCTTTCGTAGAATGGTTTTACAGCGAAGAATGGTACCCAGGTTACATCAATTATGTAACCAGTGCCTCTTCCATGAAGAACTTCCCCAAGGAAAAGGACCCGACCCTGGCCCAGGCGGATGAGCAGCAGCCGGATAAGGAACTGGTTATGTATGACGGCGGCGGAGACAATTTCCAGGCGATCCAGAACGAAATCGCATTTGATTACAAGAAGCTGGGCGCCCAGATGTTTACCAATGGCTTTGATTTAAAAGCGGAACTGGATGGACTCAATACAAAATGGGCGGAGGCCAGAACCAAGCTTGGAATTAAATAAACAGAATGGAAAAGGGGACAGGGTGATGGCAGCCCTGCTCCCCTTTTCTTCCAAGGACATGAATCAGGAGGTATCTATGAATTCTCTGGAAAAACAGAAAAAAAGGTTTATTGTATTTGCCCTTGTTGTTCCAATAGTACTGCTCATCGGGTTTGTGGTGTTTCCGGCCTTTGACTTAATCCGCATGAGCTTTACAAACTGGGATGGATATTCCAAAACCTATGATCATATCGGTTTTGGCAATTACACGGCCATGTTCCGGAACAGGGACTTATGGCTGTCCCTCCGCAATAATGGAGTGTATTTTTTCGGGCATCTGATATTCATTCCCATTGAGCTGATGTTTGCGGTGCTTTTAACCTCAAGGCTTAGGGCGTCTAAATTTTATAAAACCATGGTTTTTATGCCATATATCATCAACGGGGTTGCAATTTCCTATGCCTTTTCCTATTTCTTTTCTCCTATAAACGGAGCATTTGATGAGATATTAACCGTATTTCATCTGGAGAGCCTGATAAGAAACTGGCTGTCCGACCCTAAAATCGTCAATTTCGTTCTGGCCTTTGTTTCCTTGTGGAGGTTTTCCGGTTACCATGTCATCCTCTTTATGGCGGCCTTACAGTCTCTTCCCCAGGATGTACAGGAAGCAGCCAGAGTGGATGGAGCAAATGCGTGGCAAATGTTCAAGTATATTCAGATACCGTCCATTATGCTCATGGTGGATTTTGTCCTTTTCGACAACATCCGTGGCGCTCTCCAGGTATTTGATATCCCCTATGTCATGACCAGCGGAGGACCGGGTTATGCCTCCTCCACCTTTACGCTGTATACCATTGATACGGCCTTTAAATACAGCAACTTCGGCCTTGCCTCCACCATGGCGGTGGCGATCATGGTCATGATCGTTGTCATTTATCTGGTTCAGAACAAGATCATTCACGGAATCATTCTGAAGGGGGGAAGAAAATAAGATGAAAAGACGTACAATGGAACAGGGCTTAAAGCAGATCATTTGCATGGGAATGGTACTGATCGTTCTTGCGCCTATCCTTCTGACCCTGTTTGCCGCTTTTAAGACGAAGGCAGATATGGTGAATACATCTCCCCTTCTTCTGCCGCCCATGGAAAGGATCACCCTTTCAAACTTTCAAAAGGTGGTGGGAGATAAATATCTTATGATTGGTTTTAAGAATACGGGCATTATACTTGTGGTCAGTATTCTGTTTAATGTGCTGTTTGGAACCATAACCGCGTTTATTATGGAGCGATTTGAGTTTAAGTTCAAAAAAGTGATCATGAGCCTTTTTTTCCTGGGCATGCTGATTCCCAGCTTTGTAACGGAAATTGCCAGATTTAAAATCATTAACAGCATCGGTCTTTACAATACACTTGGGGCGCCCATCGTGATTTATGTGGCGTCGGATCTGATGCAGCTTTATATTTACCGGCAGTTTATCTCAACTCTCCCGTTGTCTCTTGATGAAAGCGCGCTCCTGGACGGCTGTTCTTATTTCGGCCTGTTTACGAGGATCATTTTTCCTCTGTTGGCACCTGCCACAGCTACCGTGGTGATTATCAAGGCAATTACCATCATCAATGATATGTATATTCCATACTTATATATGCCAAAGAACAGGCTTCGTACTTTAACAACCTTTTTGATGAATTATGCCAATGCCCAGCAGGGGTCGTGGCAGAAGCTGGCGGCAGGTATCATAATCATCATGCTGCCGACGATCCTTATCTATATTTTCTTCCAGAAATACATTCTGGCGGGAATCGCTGCCGGAGCGGTGAAGGAATAAAAGATATAGGAAATCGTAAAAAATGCCATGGATTCTTTTAAAGTGGTGGATTATAATGGACCTATAGTATTTATAGAAGGAGGTTTCTTTCAATGGATCAGAAGACCGCTAAACTGGAATGGCTGGAGGATCCGCGAGTTTTCGCGGTAAACCGACTGGCTGCCCATTCCGATCACTGCTATTATGAAACGGAAGCAGAAGCTCTAAGGGGGATTATGGAACAGCGCCAATCCTTAAACGGGACATGGAAATTTTCCTATGCAGAAAATCCCACGGAGCGGAAAGAGCATTTCTACGAAAGTGATTTTAATCTGGACAGCTTTGGCACCATTGAGGTTCCGGGACATATGGAGCTTAAAGGATATGGCGGATGCCAGTATATCAATACCATGTACCCATGGGATGGTCTGGCTGACATCAGGCCTCCCCATATTGACTGGCAGAATAATCCGGTAGGAAGCTACTGCAGAGAGTTTGAACTGGAGGAGCCGCTAAAGGGGAAACGACTGTTCCTGTCCTTTCAGGGAGTGGAAACGGCCTTTTATGTCTGGCTGAACGGAACCTTTATCGGATATTCTGAGGATTCCTTTACGCCCTCTGAATTTGAGATTACGGATGCTGTTAAGCCAGGATCCAACCGCCTTGCAGTGGAGGTTTATAAAAGAAGCAGCGCCAGCTGGATCGAGGACCAGGATTTCTTCCGGTTCTCCGGGATTTTCCGGGATGTGTATTTATATGCGGTTCCGGAATGCCATGTGGAGGATTTATTCATTCACGGGGACGTATCCGATGACTACCGGGATGGCCTGTTCCGCGGGGAACTGACCCTTACAGGAGAAATAAAGGGAAGCATCCGTGCTGTGTTAAAGGACAAGGCTGGGGAAACAGTTGCTTCCTGGGAACCCATTCCGGCAAAGAAAGTAGTGGAATTTACCGCATGCATATCCAATGTCCATCTATGGAGCGGTGAGGATCCATACCGGTATGAACTCACCATAATCTTGTACGATGAGCAGGGAAATGTGAAGGAGATTGTTCCTCAGAAGGTGGGATTCCGCCGTTTTGAAATGAAAGACCGGCTGATGTGCTTAAACGGAAAGAGAATCGTATTCCGGGGAATCAACCGCCATGAATTCAATGTAAGAAGAGGCCGTTCCATTACAAAAGAGGATATGATGTGGGATATCCGGTTTATGAAGCGCCACAACATCAATGCAGTCCGGACCTGCCATTATCCGGATCAGAGCCTGTGGTATGAGCTTTGCGATGAATATGGGATTTACCTTATTGATGAGGCAAATTTAGAAAGCCATGGTTCCTGGCAGAAGATGGGAGCCTGCGAGCCCTCCTGGAATGTACCCGGAAGCCTTCCTGAGTGGAAGGACTGCGTGGTGGACCGGGCAAAGTCAGTGCTGGAACGGGACAAGAACCATCCCAGTGTGCTGATCTGGTCCTGCGGAAATGAATCCTATGCAGGAGAGGACATTCTGGCTATGTCAGAGTTTTTTAAGGAACGGGATCCTTCCAGGCTGGTTCACTATGAGGGCGTGTTCTGGAACCGGGAATTTGACCGTGCCAGCGATATGGAAAGCCGGATGTATGCCAAGCCTTCCCAAGTAGAGGAATATTTAAATACAGATCCTAAGAAGCCTTTTATCCTTTGTGAATACATGCACGCCATGGGCAATTCTCTTGGCGGGATGAAAAAGTACACGGATTTAGAAGACGGGTATGAGATGTATCAGGGCGGCTTTATCTGGGATTATATTGACCAGTCTCTGATGAAAAAGGACGCTTACGGCAAGGAGCATATGACCTATGGCGGGGATTTTGGCGACAGGCCCACGGATTACAGCTTCTGCGGAAACGGGATCGCTTATGCAGACAGGACCATCTCCCCAAAGGCCCAGGAGGTAAAATACCTGTATCAGGATATCCGCCTGATTCCTGACTCCAAAGGTGTATCCATAGAAAACAGAAGATTATTTACAGATACCTCTGACCTTGAGTTTGTATATTCGGTTTTAAAGGACGGAGAACCGGTTTATCAGAAGAGCTTTGATGCATCAGTAAAGCCTTTGAATACAGGGTATGAAGCTATCCCAGTGCCGGAATTCACAGAGCCGGGGGAATATGTCTGCCAGGTTTCGGCTCTTCTTAAAAGTGATGCCTTGTGGGCAGATTCCGGCTATGAAACAGCTTTTGGTGAGGCGGTTTCAGTAATAGAAGGACAGCAGGAGAAATGCTGCGGACAGCCTTTGACAGTGGTTCATGGCGACGTCAACATCGGTGTTATGGGAGATGGCTTCCGTATCCTGTTCTCCAAGCAGGAAGGCGGTATCGTTTCCCTGGTTTACGACGGGAAAGAATGGGTCGGAAGGCCGATGATGCCAGTGTACTGGAGGGCGACTACGGATAATGATAAAGGAAATAAATTTTCCGTGGCAAGTTCTTTGTGGTATGGGGCAGGCAGATTCCCTTATTACAGCAATGAGAATTGTGCGGTGGAGGAGAAGGAAGGAAGCATAAAGGTGACCTATACCTATGAGCTTTCTACTGTTCCCAAGGCATCAACAGAGGTTACCTACGAAGTAGATGGAAGGGGAGCTGTTCATGTAAGGGCCGTATTCCGGGGTCAAAAGGGATTGCCAGAGATTCCTGCTTTTGGAATGAGGCTCATCACACCGGAAACAGCAAAGAAATTCACCTGGTATGGAAGAGGACCGGAGGAAAATTACTGTGACAGGAATGAAGGAGCGAGGCTGGGTATCTATGAGGATACGCCGGATAACAACCTTTCCCGTTATCTGGTGCCTCAGGAGTGCGGCAACAGGACCGGGGTCCGCTGGCTCAAGGTATCGGACATGGAGGGTCATTCCATCAGTTTTTGCGCAGCCAATCAGGAATTTGATGCTTCCGTACTTCCCTATACGGCGGAGGAGCTGGAAGCTGCAACCCACAGAGAGGAGCTTCCGGCACCAAGATATACGGTAGTGAACATTTTAGGCGCCATGAGAGGAGTCGGCGGCGATGACAGCTGGGGAGCGCCGGTTCACCAGGAATACTGCATAAGCGGGGAAGAAGAGCTTGTAACAGAATTTATTATTGAAAGAAGATCATAGATGCAGGCGGCAGACGGCAGGAGTTTGAGAAAACTCTTACGGTCTGCCGCTTTATTTTTTGTGGGAGAAAAATTAAAGTTGTTGATAAAAATAATCAGGTAATCGTGTCCTTTTTTCATGATATTGTATTATAATAGAATTG
>NZ_BAAJYQ010000008.1:0-153562 GCF_057543815.1 Lacrimispora sp. YZC11
CCGGTAAGCCCCGGAACCGATCCTATGGTGATCTTCCAGTACAGGAACGTTTCTCCCGCTCCGTTGACCGCATCTGCGGTGATCACAACCCGGTCTCCCTTATGGGCCTCTTCATATCTGGCTGTATCAATCGCTTCCTGATCAACACTCACCACCCGGCCTTCCAGAGTCTCCACGATGTAGTTAGGGATCTCCAGCGCTCCGCCCGGATCTGTGGTGATCACCGATCCGTCCGGCATCCGGCTTTCTGCCGTGATTCCGGACTCTCCTTTTGGCCTGGCTACCACGATATACTCCTCGTTGTAATTCAGCCCGGAAAAAGTCACGCTTCCCGGATTTCCTGTCACTGCCTGCCAACCGTCACTTCCGGTTTCCGGGGTAACGATTACCGTTCCATCCTTGCTTAAGACCGCATAATCCGACTTCTTATCGGCCGGCTTTATTACAAGCTCTGTCTTCCCTTCGTGGTTCTCATCAAATAAGATCTGGTAGTTGGTCTCCACCACCGGGGTCAGTACCTCCACCGGGTCACTGATGGTTCCTGATGTATCTCCGATCTGATTCCCCACGATTGCATGTACATTTCCTGCTGCCTCATACACAAGGTATCTGGCTCCCGGATAAAGTCCGTCAAAATATACCCGCCCTGCAATGGTTCCCGTCTGCACTCCCACAATGTTTCCGCTTAAATCTGTAATAATGTACTGATATCCGGCTGTGGTATGGTAAACAGTAATCTTTCCCTTTCCTTCCCCGTTAAGTCCGGTGGAGGCATCGGGAGCTGCCACATCCGTTCCGAATACTGCCGGATCCGGATAGAAACGTATGGTATAGGTATGTCCATTCCTTAATACATCGTTTGATTCCACTTCCAAGTCTTCGTCATACCAGTCATCCACCAGATAGTTGATCTCCGGCACATAGCCTGGTATCTGGCCTGCGATGTCTCCCCATGTCCTGTCATACTGGATATGCAGGGAGGTAATGCTTCCGTCTGCCAGAGAACCGTGTTCTCCTGCCGCAAACTGGATATCGACCCATTTCTCCGGATCCTCTTCAAACAGGGCCGTAACGGTCTCATCTCCGGTAAAACGGTGATCTTCTGCCAGAAGCTGCTCTCCGCCATTCAATGCCCCATTTCCATCCTGGTCAATAAACCAACCCGCAAACCGGTAATACTGGTCAGCCTGCGCTGCCGGAACCAGGCGTTTATCCTTTATCACACTCCAGGTGTAGCTGTCGGTCTGTCCGGCTGCAGAGCCGTCATTTTTCAGTATGGAAGCCTCATAGACCCCGGTTCCGCTCCCTTGTTCCTGTACATCAGATGAAACTCCGCTTCCATGAGAGATGGTGCCATTGATGCCTGATTTATAAGTAATCCGGGCCCACTGGGACGGGACACGGTCATACCGGTAGCTGACGGTTAAGTCATCGCTTGGCATGGTCCCCGTATAATCATGGCCGGTATCAAAGCTTCCGCTGAGATCCGGTACTGCTGCCGCACTTTCATAGCTAAAACCGTATAAATCCCGGTACTCCGCGCTGACCGCCGTATCCGCTGTTTTCGGCTGGACCTCCGGAATAACGATATTCCTTAAGTTATTATCGGTCGTGTCGTTATCCAGATAGTTGACCGTAAACCGGTAGCCTTCTCCTGTTGCTTCATAAACATATGTAATCTCAACCGGCTGGTTCGGCATGACGCCTGTAAAACCGCCGCTGCTTCCAAAGCTTCCCTGGGCTGCGCTCACCAGGTTCCCATCCGTATCATCCGCAGTATCTCCGGCTGTTATGCTCCCTGATATGAACTGGTATCCGTATATATCCAGCGGACTTGTGCTTATGGCATCCTCCGGGTAATACGGGGTCACACCCGGCGCATGGATCACGGTTCCGTTCTCCGTCACATAGCGCACCGTTAAATCCGATCTGGCCGCCGGATTATTCCGGTCTACCTTGTATGCGTATTTCACAGCCGCATCCTGACCCGGCATCCTTCCGGTAAATTCCCCGGTCGAGCCGTTAAAGTTTCCTATAGGCACTGCTACCAGCCCGTCATAGTTATATTCAGCGGGGCTGGTCAGAGAATCTAAAAGACTCCACAGATATCCATGGATGTTCTTTTTCTGGGACTGGATCACCGATTCCACGGAATAGGTATTTGCCGTGGTCGTCGACTGGAATACGATGGAGCCGTTCTGATTGGTGTAATCCACCGTATAATCAAACTTTACTCCCGGATCCGCCTCCCATATGGCATAGTAAGTGACCGGGTTTTCCGGATACAAAGCCGGCAGGGAGGTAATGTATTCCGGACTGGTCTGGCTGTTTACCTTGCTCCAGCCCTTAAACACGTATCCGTACCTGCTCACACTGGGAAGCAGGGCGTTTACGCTGTTCCCGGCCGTTCCGGCCAGTGTCTGCGGCTGAGGCGTCCCTCCGTTGACCACAAAAGCAATGGAAGCATCGATCCGGGTGTATTCATAGGTAACTACCACATCCTGTCCAGGCATGGTTCCGGTTAACTTTCCGAAATCGGTCCCTGCTGTTTCCACCGCAGTTAAAGTACTGCCGGTCCCTTGATCAATGGAGATTCCGGTCAGCTCATACCCAGTTATGCCCGATGGCGGCAGAATCACCACCCCATCGCCTGATGCAAAGGACAGGCTGGGGGTATCCGGTGCACCGGTCACAGTTCCTCCTGTGGCAGTATCCTGGTACGCAAAGCTTACGGTATATCCGTTACGCTTTAAGACCGTGTTCTTTGAATTGTTTAAAGCAGAAGAACCAACCGAGGTATAAATCCCCGTTCCATACCCTGTGTCTTTATCTGCAAAAAAGTTGTCTGCAAACGGGCAGGAGGTAATGCTTCCTGAATAATCAGCCGAAGGAACAGCGATAACAACTTCCTGTCCAATTACTGATGAATCTCCGACCGAGGCATCCGGTATCTGCTGTGCAGTCACGCCGATCTGGGAAGCATCCAGATCTCCATTTACAGTAATTCGTTTTCCCTGCGTAAGATAAGCATTGCTTTTTTCTCCGGAGGAATTCACATTATCCTGTATGGTTACCAGATTTTTCACAGAAAAGCTTCCGTTACTGTCAAAGTAAACAGTTCCCTTACCATTAGAAATGTTATCCTTCACCGTTCCATAATTCATTGACAGATTTGCTGATCCCGTTATTTCAACTGCACTTCCTAATCCAGTTGAGGTTCCATTGCAATTTTTCACGACTGCTCCGCTATTGATCTCAACTGTTCCGGTAGCTGCGGATATGAGAGGGGAAGAAGTCTCCACGCCATTTCCGTCAAGGATAATATCTGTTAATTTTAATGTCCCGCTTGAGACATTGAAAACGGAGCCGGTATAAGAATCTGCCCGTTTTAAGGTCTTAATATAATCCGAATTTTCATTTGTAGGATTTCCGGAATGATCAAAGTCCGTGCTTGCTATCGTAATATCCTTTGAAGAAGACCCGGATATTGCTATTGGGGCCGTTATATCCGGATAATCCATCACATAGATGTATCCCTTTTTATTTCCAATCTTATTTAAAGCATATTCAATGGTTTTATATGGACTGGTGTATGTCCCTTCTGCCGAACTGCTGTCACTTCCATATAAATCTGATACATAGTAGGATGTATCTCTGATTGCAAAGGCTACACGCTTATGTACCATCTCATATGGATGCAGCTGAAAATGCCAAGAATAAGCCATTCCTGAATCAATTCCGCTTACCGAATCTCCTCCACCTTCGTTGAATACGTTGCTTCCCCATGAACCATAATGGCCTATCCATCTGGTGGTCGGCGGTGTAACACCGAGATTACTGTCGCTTGTGATGCAGTCAAAGGTTGTCTTTGTATATTGGTTCACCATATGAAAGCCGCGGTTATTTTTGTATACCGTAGCATAATCGTCTGACGAACCACCGCTTCCGCCTCCAATCATTACATCTGTACCTGTTCCCAATTTAACAGTCCTGCCATTAATTCCACCCTGTCCGTTTTTGTCATATACGTAATAGTCTACAAATACATATTTGTCATCCGGACTTGGTGAAACCGCAATTTTGAATTCCACTCCCATACTGGCCAAATCTTCCACTGCACCGTTGGTGCCCCCATTTGCTTTATATGAGGTGCCGCCAGCAACCTGAAGGTAGGTTGCATACCCTTGCCAGTTAAAGGTTGTTTGAATTCCACTTGTGCTATATTCTGTCTGTCCCGCTTGCAAACCGCACAAGTCAAAGCGGTATGAGTTCCCCCCGGATTCGCCTGTTCCACTTCTCGGTCCAATCCATTTATATGCGGTTGCCTCGCTTGCTCCGTTCCCAAGATCTTCATTTGTCAATTCTGAAGAAGCATACGCGATCACGCTCATTCCCGGCAATAACTGGCACCCTATGATACAAACTGACAGAATCATCACAAAAAATCGTTTCAAAGACTGATACCATTTTTTTGATATTCCTGCTTTTTTACATATTATAGTCATATCCGTTATCTCCTCTGATTAGAAATTAAGCTTTTCTTCCGGAGGCAGTTCATCTGTGGAAGGCTCTGTACCATAACCGGCAATCAGACCCTCTTCATATGGATTCTCCTTGTTGTCTTTGTCATAATGATAGAAACCGGATCCATCAGCTCCGTTTCTCCATCTGGGCTTTTCATCATCTCCCACCCAGGATACAAATTTGTCGTTGATAATGAGGAGATATCCTCCGTCTTTATCTTTTACTGCCTTTTTATCACCTTTTACGATCTTTCCGTTATTATCTACTACCTGGTAATAAGTTTCTCCGTTTTTCCGAACCTCTACCACGCCATAGCCATATTCTTCATCTGCTTCCAGCTTAAGCCCGTTGATGTAGTACCTGTCGTCTTTTCTCTGAAGCTGGTTCCGGTTTCCATATGCCTTTCCGTTTCCGGAAAATCCAAATGTAAAGACCCCGTCCTCCAGTTCCACCTTGATCTCCTTACCAATCTGCATGGAACCGTCATTTAATTCATCCGGTGCAAACAGATACAGATCGGATTTTTCAATTCCATACAGAGAGCCGCTTATAAAATCTTCTGAGCTCCAGGAATCCACATCGTACTGAGCCACATACTCCGATTTTCCGTCAAACAATACAAAGCCGGTCATCATCCTTCCGATTCCGTCAAAGGCATAATTTTTTCCGCTGATATTACGGATCCGGTTCCGGTAGACTTCTCCTTTTTCATCCGTATGCCACCAGCTGCATTCCTGGTCATAATAATCCGTCTCATCCAGATTTTCCGACGGATACATCCAGAACCACATATTTTTAAAAAGATTGCCTCCATCATATGCGGAATAAAATCTTGCAGAAGTAGAGCTGGTTGGATTGCTTTTATCCGCATTGCTGATAGTAGCCACTTTGCTCCACCACGGGATCATAATTCCATTTTCATCAAATCCATAAGTATAGTCCCCGATATTCTTTTGCCGCAGGTTCTCTCCTTTGCTGTAAACCTTTTTAGAATTTTCATCAAAATAGATCCACATTTTTTCATAATCTGAGTAATAGCGGTCTGTGATAGCACTAAGCAGTTCCGAACCGCCGATCCCACTTCCTATTTCGCCATAGTCCAGCCATTTGTCCGTAAGCAGAATGCCATCTTCTCCGGAATAGTAGATCCCCTCTACAAACGGATCATCTGAATCATTGACAGAATTCCCATTTTCATCAAACCATCCGGACAGCATCCGTCCATCTTCTTGAAAGATATAGGTGTTTCCGTTGATCTTCTTTGTGAAACTGTTGTTCTTTCTCTGATACGCCTTACCGTCTGTTCCAAAATAGTACCAGCCTTCTTCAAAGTTCTTTTCTGGATCCTTGGATTCATCGATCCAGATCCAGGTGTTTTGAACCATCTTTCCGTCTTCATCTACAAAATAGCTGGTGTTTCCAAGACTGAATATACAGTTCTTAAAAATCGTCCCTGCAGATGACAGGTAATACCAGCTATCTTTTGATTTTTTCCAGGCATTCGTCACCTGCTGATCATCCGAATCAAGGTATGACCATTCACCGTTCTCAATTTTCCAGCCTTCGGCTGCAAAGGCATCTTCATGAAAAGAAGATGTTAAAAATCCTACCGTGAACGCGAAGACTGTTAACACACATAATTTCTTTTTCATTCCTCATTACTACCTTCCTTTCTCTTAAACTGCATTTTTAAGGAGTTTTCCCGGCCATAGGGAAAATTGGCGATCTCCTTATATATCTGCATGCAAATTACAACAGAATTCCTCTTTTGTTGTAAAAAAAAAGAAGAACCGGGTTTTATTTGTCATTCCGGCTGTTCTTTATTTAAATATGAGCATCACAATAGGCCGGTTTCACAAAAATAAAGCGCACCGGCCCATTTATTGTATGTAAATTGTGTAAAAGGGAGACTTTGAAGAAAAATAGTGGATTTTATTTCCTTTATGTAGTAAAATAATTTGAGATACTGTTCTGCTTTTACAACAAAAGAGGAATTCTGTTGTCAACTTCAACCAGCAATTTGAGACTTTCCAGCTGTCTTACATGGTTATAGCCACTCTCTACGGTATAAATACGTGTCGTATTAACATTGCTATGTCCCAATATATCCGCAAGTCTGGACAAATCCTTTTCTGAATCATAATAAGACCTTGCAAATAAATGACGTAAATTATGGGGATATATTTTTTCCTGCGTAACTCCCGCTTCCTTACCTAATGCTTTCATATCTCTCCAGATATTGCTTCTATCCAATGCAGCTCCATTCCTCGTTATAAAAATCATACCACTCTTTATATGCTGTTTTTGTGCATACCATATTAGCATCTGGGATAGTTGTCTTGTAAGAAAAACTGTTCTCACCTTCCCCTTACAATCCACTTCCGCCTTTCCCTTGACTGCAGCCTCTACCGTAATAAAAGGTAATTCCGATACCCTGATTCCGGTTGAACAGATCGTCTGCAACAGTAAAGCCAATCTTTCATTTCCTTTTTTTAAAGCGGTATTTACCAGTCTCTTATACTCAGTCTTTGATAATTCTTTGTTTTCCGAGCAAAAAGTATTACGGCTGATTTTAAGGAACTTCACCTTACAATCCAACCACTTGCAATAATTAAAAAAGCCATTAAGTGCAGCCAACGCACCATTGACAGTTACCGGGGCCATATTTTCTCGCAGTACGCCTTTCCACATGATTACTATTTCTTTACTGGCAGGTCTTCCATTGAGATATCGCATGAATAAGCACAGATGATACTGGTATCTCTTTATCGTTTCTTTACTCTTTTCACATCCCTGCAACCACATACAATATTCTTTAATCAACGTATCTGTAACGATTCTTTCTTTTCGTTTATAGGCCATATCCATGTTGTCCTCCTATTACGCAATACCATATATTTTAAATACGAATCATTCCCAATTCGGAAAAAAATATTCTATCTTTCCGAAAAGTTAAAAATAAAAAACAGAAGCCCTCTTGCAATAAAACAAGAAGATTTCTGTTCGGCATTGAAAAGAAAACCTATCAAAACAATCATCTTTTCGTGCTGTCATTTTTTTAACGAAGTTTCACCTCATATGCAAGCAGACAGAAGCTCTGTCAGAAGCATATTTGAACTACTGATTCTTGTTATAGTATGATAATATCGGACATAAAACCCAAAATTTCTCTTCTTATCTTCGTTTATCACTTTACCATAACGCAAATTAAATTAGTTTGATTACGTATTAAATATGAAGTTAATTGTATTAAATATAATCATCATTATTATTATTCTATTATTCTGCATACCGCTTCAGCTTACGCTAAGAACCGGCTCATGACATAATTACTGATGTCGATTCCCCTGGACGTTAAGCGGTAATTTCCATCTTTATACTCCATAAGGCCGTCCTCTTCCATCGCATCCAGCACCATACCGTAAACATTCCGGATATTGTGGCCAAAGTTACTGACAAACTCATGAGCCGAGACACCTTTCATCAGACGCAATCCCAGAAACATGTACTCTTCCATTTTTTCCTCTATAGTCAGCTGTTCAAACTCCTGCCTGAGCGCCTTCTGAAATGCTTCCTCCTGGTCCAGACGGGCGCTGCAATACTCATTGAAAACAGGAGTATTGTGAAAACGGCATCCATTCAGATAGGAAGAAGCCCCCAGACCTAAGCCCAGATACTCCACTCCTGTCCAATAGCCGATATTGTGCCTGCACTCGCAACCCTTCTTGGAGTAATTGGATATTTCATACCTTTCATATCCCTGCTCAGCCAGAAATTCCCGGGTCAGGTAATACATTTCACGCTCTGTATCCTCATCCGGCAAATCCGGCAGGGACTTAAGACAATAACCTTCTTCCGGTTTCAGAGAATTGTTTTCCATTTTAACATCCTCCTTATACCGGCCATAATAAGGAGTTCCCTGCTCCACGATCAGACTATAGGCAGATATATGCTCCGGCTTCAGCATGGTCACCTTTTTTAAGGTATTCTTCCATGATTCCAATGTCTGGCCGGGAATTGCCGAGATTAAATCCACATTCACATTGTCAAATCCGGCCATACGGACCCTCTGATAGCTTTTCAGGAATTCATCGTAAGTATGAATTCTGCCCAAATAGCGCAGCTCTTTGTCATCTGCAGACTGAAGTCCCATGCTGATCCGGTTTATCCCTGCCTCTCTGTAGCCGGAAAGGGATTCAGCCGTAACCGTACCAGGATTTACTTCCATGGTAATCTCCGCATCGGTAAGGATCTCAAACTCCTCCTTAAGAGAACGAAGAATTGCTGTCATGTCCTCTATACCCAATATAGAAGGAGTGCCTCCCCCTATGAATACGCTTATAACCTGGTATTCTTTGACTTTGGCACTCTGGCATTTGATCTCTTCTATTAACTTTTCTGTATATTTCCGCTGCATCTGCTGGTTTCCGGGAAAAGAAAGGAAATCGCAGTAAGCGCATTTACGCGCGCAGAACGGGATATGCACATAAATCTCAAGATTTTTTTTATTCATCATCTAATTTCAGTACGCTCATAAATGCCTTTTGCGGTATCTCTACGTTACCAACCTGGCGCATACGTTTTTTACCTTCTTTCTGCTTTTCAAGAAGTTTCTTCTTACGGGAAATATCACCGCCATAGCATTTGGCAAGAACGTCCTTTCTCATAGCCTTCACTGTCTCACGGGCAATGATCTTGCCGCCGATAGCCGCCTGTATGGGGATTTCAAAAAGCTGTCTGGGGATCTCATCCTTTAACTTCTCGCACATCCTACGGCCTCTGTCATAGGCGGATAATGCATGGACAATAAAGGAAAGAGCATCCACTTCTTCTTTATTCACCAGTATGTCCAGCTTCACAAGCTCCGACCTCTGGTAGCCCTTTAATTCATAATCAAAGGACGCATATCCCTTGGAACGGGATTTTAAGGCATCAAAGAAATCATAAATGATCTCGTTTAAAGGTAGCTCATATCTTAAGAGTGCCCTGGTAGCTTCCATGTATTCCATGCCCAGATACACACCCCGCCGTTCCTGGCACAGAGTCATGATGGCGCCCACAAATTCCGTGGTCACCATGATCTCAGCACTGACAATTGGCTCTTCCATATATTCAATCTCCGTTGGATCAGGCAGGTTGGAAGGGTTTGTCAGTTCCAGTTTATCGCCGTTCTTTTTGTAAACACGGTAAACAACGCCGGGTGCCGTTGTCACCAAATCCAGATTGTATTCCCGTTCCAGACGCTCCTGAATGACCTCCAGATGAAGAAGGCCTAAAAATCCGCATCGGAAACCAAAGCCAAGGGCAAGGGAAGTCTCCGGTTCAAAGAACAGGGAAGCATCGTTGAGCTGAAGCTTTTCCAAAGCATCACGCAGATCATTATAACGGGCTCCATCCGCAGGATACAGGCCGCAGTATACCATGGAGGTCACCTTCTTATAGCCTGAGAGAGCATTCTTGCAGGGCCGGTTTGCATTGGTAATGGTATCACCCACCGCAGTTTCCTTTACATTCTTTATGCTGGCTGTCAGATATCCTACCATACCGGCACTTAACACTTCACATGGAAGGAACTGGCCTGCACCAAAATAGCCTACCTCCACCACCTCTTCCACTGCTCCGGTAGCCATCATGAGCACCTTGTCCCCCTTTTTCACCGTACCCTCTTTTACACGGAAGAAAACGATGACGCCTTTATAAGAATCGTAAAGGGAGTCGAAAATCAGGGCCTGGAGAGGAGCCTCAGGGTCCCCCTTTGGAGCCGGGATTTTTTCAATAATGGCTTCCAGAACTGCCTCCACATTTTCCCCTGTCTTTGCGGAAATCCTGGGAGCATCGTGGGCTTCAATCCCAATGACATCTTCAATCTCCTCCACCACACGCTCCGGCTCTGCGCTTGGGAGATCGATTTTATTTAAAACCGGAAATACGTCAAGATCGTGGTCCAGGGCCATATAAACATTGGCCAGTGTCTGCGCCTCGATTCCCTGGGAAGCATCCACCACCAGGATGGCTCCGTCACAAGCCGCTAGGCTACGGGAAACCTCATAGTTAAAATCCACATGACCCGGAGTGTCAATCATGTTAAAAATGTATTCTTCGCCATTCCCGGCCTTATAAACGGTCCGGACTGCCTGGGCTTTAATGGTAATTCCCCGTTCCCGCTCCAAGTCCATATTATCAAGCACCTGGGACTGCATTTCTCTGCTGGTGAGCAAACCTGTCTTCTCTATAATCCTGTCTGCAAGGGTTGATTTTCCGTGATCAATATGAGCGATAATGCAAAAATTGCGTATCTTATTCTGCTGGGCAGCTGCCATATAGTTAATTCCTCTTTTCTGATGTTTCTGATGTTTTCCGGCCAGCCCCATCCCAAGGGCAGAATATGCCAGATTACTATGATATCCTTAAAAATATACCATTAAAATTACGGATTGTCCACTGTGAAAGCGTTGATTTTCCTCACAATTCCGTTGGAGAAATAAGGACGATTGCTCGATTTGCTGTCCTTGTTAAAAATTACAGTATCACAGCAATATCATAGTGATGCCAAAGTGACTCCACTTTTACTTGCGAATAAAGTAATTTTGTATTAGATTAATTGTAAAGGAACAACAGCCCCAATACAAGGGGTTGGCCCGTATATGAATAGAAAATTCCACCCGATACCGGCCAAAGTATACAAGGGTGGTTTTTCTATGCCCATTTCCGGGTCTTTATAGAAAAAAACGCTACTTACTATTATAAAAAAATAAAGGCAATATTATTATTACAATTCCTACACAAATTTCCATCTTATTTTTATCTAATAAATATTCTATGAAATTCTCCCTACCTAATAATATAGACAAGTATATCATAACTGAATTTTAAAGAAAACACCCATCTTTCGACAGGTGCATTATTACAGATAGATAGCAATGTCCTTTTTAATTTCCTTGCAACACCATATCCAAAACTTCTGCCAGAGGTTCCATGGCGTTTAGCGCTTCCTGGTATGTATTAGTCTGGGCACCTACTTCAATCAGGGCCGATCTAGCTCTTAAATGCTGGTTATACCGAAGACCTTTTATGTATATTTTCCGGGTTAAATTAGGAAAATAGGCCGCAGCATCAAGCTGCATCTGAAAGCTGAAGGCAAGATTCTGGTTTCTATAAGGATTGGGAAGGTATTCAATAGGCCCCTTCGGCGTCTGGCTGACTCCGTTGAAAAACATAATAGGAGCCGTTGGTTTCCCATTGACCTGATTTACCATATGCAGATTCTCGTTTACCCCGTCCCGGTGGACATCCAGTATCACCTCAATGGAGGGGTTCTTCTGAAGGATGTCTGTAATGCCATCCAAAGCAAACGTATATGCTTTGTTTCTGTCCAGCTTTCCATTTTGCAAATCATAAACTGAGGTATCATGAATTACAGAATAGCCCTTTGCGGTCAAAATCTCTGTAAGATAGTTTCCGATTCCCACTACGGTGGCAGTGGGATTATCCGGCCCGTGGTCCGCAAATTCCTCCTGGGAATGGGTGTGGTAAATGAGAATCTGGGGTTTGTCGCTTCCCCCCTCCAGTGTAAAATCCTCGGAAAGGAACTTATCTGATTTCATTAAATCCCTGCCTGCCGTTGTGGAGGTATGGACGCTGTAAAAGTGCTTAATCATGAAGTCATAATCAGCCAGCTGCTCCTTGCGGTATACGGTCCCTGCAATCGGCCATATGGCACTGGAGGCACAGGTCATGGCAGGGTCCTTATCCGCATTCAGTGTATTTCCTTTATCTGTCTTTGCCGGCTGGTCAGTCTGAGCTGCCTGATTTTGCTCCGGTTCCTGGCTGGCTGCCGTATCTCCTCCAACCGATGGCTGTTCTGCCGGCTGTGCCTTATGGGTTCCGGCATTGATGCTTCCGTCCTCTCCGCTTTCCTCACCGCCGTCATATAAAAGGAAACTATGTTCCTCATAAAATTTACCGCTTTCTAAATATCCTTCATAGGCCGGATCCGCTTCCCCATGGTCTGTTTCTGTTTTTCCGCTGCTGCCGGCATACCGGTAAAGAGGGGACTGGCTGAAAAGGAAATCGCAGATAACGGTTATCACGGATTTTTCATGGGTGTCGGACAGAAGGCCCTTCTGGTCTTTCTCTTCCCATGTTGCGGCCGGATACTGGTGCCTCCAGATATAGGAAGCCCCAAGTCCGGCCCCTTCTTTGGCCCAATTTTCCGCTTTATGAAGGTCCGCCTTTTTTCCGACTTCTGAAACTTCTTTTATGCTGAGAAAAACGGCCAGAACCAGGCTTACCGCAAACATCATTTTTTTAATATACCAGTTAATACCTTTATTTCTCTGCTTCATGACCGCCTTCCCACATAGATTATTCATAATATCCTATGCGGAATACCCGTCATTTACTACGAAACTTCCTGTCCCAAAAATGCCAGATGGATTCCTTCGGAGATGGTAAAGCTAAGTTCCTTTACTGTTTCATCAATATCCGGAGGTGTAACATACATTGGTCCGAACTCCGGTTCGAGCAATTCCCGGATAAGATCATACTGTTCATCCGAATTCAGCTTACCGACGAAATCTCCCATTCCCTTTGTTTCCATGCTTTCTGAAAGAGCACCTATCATAGCAGAAACCGTATCATGGACAATGGCTGCCGCCCCTACAACGGTTGGCACACCGATGGCCATGACCGGCACACCAAGGCTTTCCAAGGTAAGGCTGTGTCTGTGATTGCCAACTCCGGAGCCTGGGTGGATCCCTGTATTCGTAAGCTGAATGGTGGTTCCAAGCCGCTTTACGCTTCTGGCTGCAAGCGCATCAATGGCAATGATGAGATCCGGCTCTGTTTCTTTTATGATTCCCTTTAAAATCTCGGCACTTTCCATTCCTGTCTGGGCCATAACTCCCGGAACGATACCGCTGATAATAGGCATGGTCCTTCCCTTCCAGAAATCATCCCCGTACTGGACTTTTAAATGCCTTGTCACCTGCAGATTTTTAAGGACCCTGGGGCCAAGGGAATCCGGTGTTACGGAAGCATTGCCAAGTCCTGCCACCAGCACATGAAAATCCGGTTTCCGGTAATCTTTTCCTGCAAGGAGGCGTTCGATCTGGTTTGCCAGCTCCTCCGAAACTTCTCTGTGATAGTCTTCATCTTTCATGGAAAGCTCATCGGCCTCCAGGGTAATATAGGTCCCAATGGGTTTTCCCATGGCCTTTTCACCTTTTTCGTCAAGAATTTTCACCTCGGTCATTTTTATATGACTGTCTGCCCGATGCCACTCCCGTAAAGACACTCCTGATATCTCGCCGCCGTCACCCGGGAAACTCTCTCTTTCTTCTACCGCAAGGTCTGTACGCACTGTAAATGTGTTTTCCATTTTTTCCACCTTTCCTCTTTATTGCCCATGTTCTTTGGGCATAAAGGTATGCCAGTATGGCGCTCCTATTTACTGCCCATTCTTTTTGGACATAAAGAGATGCCTATAAAGCTTTCCAGCATTTCTTAGGTATTTTCTGCAAAAATACGGGAATTATGTATTGACATCTGCGTCAAAATTCGTTAGAATACAAAGGTATGTTTACATTGAACTGTCCGTGTCCAGACTTTGATGCAAAACAAAGAATAATCATATATCATATTATTGGAGGTGTACCGATTGGCTAACATTAAATCTGCAAAAAAGAGAATTTTAGTAAACGAAACAAAGGCTGCAAGAAATAAAGCGATCAGATCCAAAGTGAAAACATCTATCAAGAAGGTAGAGGCTGCTATCGTTGCCGGTGACAAGGCTGCTGCACAGGCAATTTTAGTAAACACTATCTCAGAGATTGATAAGGCTACTACTAAGGGAGTATATCATAAGAATACCGCTTCCAGAAAAGTATCCAGAATCTCAAAAGCTGTTAACACAATGGCTTAATTCATAGAACAGACTTTTATCCCATTCGGAATAACCCACTGAATGGGATTTTTTATACGGTTTTAAGGCTTTTGCAAAATAGTCTCACAAAGAACTATTCTGCAAAAGCCTTTTCGTTTCACTTAAATATAAAATTATTGATAAATCACCAGCGCTTCATAAGGTTTCAGCTCTCCGTTTTTTTTATCCTTTGTTTCATAATTGCTGATCAAAACGGTTCCTGATTCAAACTCCTCTGGTATGCTGTAATTTAACGTCCGTCCGCAGAAGCTGCATACGACCAGAAGCTTCCTGTCTCCCAAGGTCCTCACGTAGGCATAAATATCCGGATCATCGGGAAGCAGCAGCTCGTAACTGCCATAAACGATGATCTCATACTCATGGCGCAGAGCGATCAATTTTTTATAATAATGGAATACTGAAGTCTTTCGATCCACCTGTTCTTTGGCGTTGATCCTTTCATAATTGGGATTTACCATGATCCAAGGGGCGGCCTCTGAAAATCCGGCATTCGCGCTTGTATCCCACTGCATAGGTGTCCTTGCATTGTCCCGGCTCTTATACCTTAAATACTTCATCATTTCTTCTTGGGTAAAAATTCCTTTTTCTGTCAGCTCATAGTAGGCATTTATGCTGTCCAAATCCCGAAAATCATGGATAGTTTCAAAAGGGACATTGGTCATGCCCAGTTCCTCTCCCTGATACACATAAGGAGTTCCCTGCATCATGTGGAGGCAGGTGGCAAGCATCTTAGCTGAGCGTTCCCGGTATTCCTCACAGTCACTTCCAAAACGGGAAACAACTCTGGGCTGATCATGATTATCCCAGAACAGGCTGTTCCAGGCTATTCCCTCAAGCCCTTTCTGCCATTTTGTCATAATAGCCTTAAGATCCGGAAGATACATCTTCTTATCCGTCCATTTGTTGTCGGGATCCCCATCCACATCCATATGTTCAAACTGGAATACCATGTTAAGCTCACTTCCATCAGAGGATGCGTACCTGGCCGCTTCCTCAAGAGTCACGCCGGAACACTCTCCTACGGTCATGATATCGTAGCCGGATAAAACCTCCCGGTTCATTTCCTTTAAATATTCGTGAACGTTCGGGCCGTTGGCTGAAACATTAAAGCTGGCATACCCATTGATCATGGCCGGACCGTCAGGAAGTCCTTCCCGTTTGGAGATCAGGCTGATCACATCCATGCGGAATCCGTCGATGCCCTTATCCAGCCACCATTTCATCATATCGTATACCTCTGTCCGGACCTTCCCGTTATCCCAATTTAGGTCAGGCTGTTTTTCGGAAAAAAGATGAAGGAAATACTGATCTGTCTCCTCATCATATTTCCATGCAGGCCCGGAAAAGCAGGATCCCCAGTTATTGGGCTCTTTTCCGTCTTTTCCATCTCTCCAGATATAATAATCCCGGTAAGGATTATCCTTTGATTTTCTGCTTTCCAGAAACCATGGATGCTCATCTGAGGTGTGGTTTACCACAAGATCCATAACCAGTTTGATTCCCCGTTTATGCAGTTCTGTTAGAAATCTGTCAAACTCCTCCATGGTTCCAAATTCCTTCATGATGTTACGGTAATCACGGATATCGTAGCCATTATCATCGTTTGGAGAATCGTACACGGGAGACAACCAAATCACATCGATCCCCAGTTCCTTTAAATAGTCCAGCTTGCTTATGATCCCCCCTATATCACCGATCCCATCCCCATTGCTGTCACAGAAGCTTCTGGGGTAAATTTGATATACTACAGATTCTTTCCACCAAATTTTCATAGTCTTCTCCTTTCTAATCCAATACATAATCACGCAGCAGAATAAGGAACACACTGGCTGTCCAGGTAAAACCGTGATCCCTTAGGCCCCGCCCGTCCAGTGCACTGTAATTTTCATAAAATCCATTTTCAACACAAAGTCTGCAGAAACGTTCCGCATAATAGCGTGCCTCTTTCTGTCTGCCGCACTGTCTCAAGGCATCTGCCAGAATCATGGTAGCGGCTGGCCAGACCGCTCCCCGCCAGTATCCGTCTTCTTCAAACAGCATACTGTCCAAAGGCTCTGATGCAAATCCCCAGGGACCGGCCAGATGGCCTTTCTCTAAAAGCCCTGATATCAGATTTTCCCGAAGCTCCTTTGGAAGGTGCTCCCCAAGGATCAGGGGAAGATACAAAATCAGGGAATCGGAAGGCACCACTTCCATCTCAGGAATCTTCACCGCTTCAAACCGGCCGTCTCTCACAAAATAGTCCAGCAGCTTAGAAAGCAGATTTTCCCCCTTTTCCTTCCACGCTTCAGCCTCCGGCAGCCACCCAAGCTGCCTTGCCGTATGCTCCAGAAACTCCATCTGCAATACAAGCCAGGCCGATAAATCCGGCGACTGGACCGGTAAGCCCAGACGGAAAACTGTGGCATTGTCCCAGCCGGAATCATTGCCATGCTGGTAGGTAGGGATGCCGTTTTCCTCCACCCGGTAGGTCAGCCACCAATCGGTAAAGGAGGCGACGGAACGGTACAGACTCTCCTTTACTTCCCTGCCCGGATCATGGATCTGAAACATTTTCTTTAGAATAAATCCCTGAACCGGAGGCTTTACAAAGGAACGGATGATCTTCCTTGCCTGGTAAGCATCGGGGTATGCACCATACACATCCTGTTGGTCCGCCATGGCTAAAAACTGGCCGTATGCCAGCTCCGGATGGGACGAAACCAGGGCAAGGCCGTTAAAGGCATAATCCCAGCTCCATACCAGATTCATCCAATTTTTTGTCATGACCATTACCGGTCTTTTGATATAACCGGAAGGTTGGAGCACGGAATGCCACAAAACATAAGCTGCTTCCCTTCCGGCTTTTTCATATGCAGGATCCGCCCTTTTTAAATCTTTCATGATCCGGTCCTCAAACTCCAGATATTCCTCTTTTACCGTCTGACGGCATGAAGCATAGCTCCCGTACTCTTTTTTCTGCGGACTTAAACCGGTAAGGGTAATTACGGCCAGCAGCTCTCCCTCCACCGGGCTTAAAAGAAGCCCCGTCCTGCTGCTTCCAAAGCCATTGTCCGGACATGCCGATTGATCCTTTGCCTTTCCTTTTCGCAGGGTCACATGGAGGGCCATATCATCTCCCGCTATTTCAAAGCTTCCATCCATGTGGCCCATCACTCTGTCATAGGATCCCGCTTTTGTCTTTGTGATCAGAACGGAGCTGTTTGCTTTCAGGAGAAACCCTTCCTCATCCCCAAAACATATGGAGTATCCTCCTGTTTCGGAAGTTACATTAAGTTCCCAGGGCGACATGGAAACTGAAATCTTTTCTTCCGGCTTCCCATCATCATTTATCGGTATGATGGGATAAGTCTCCTGTTGGGAAAACGCGCCGTAAAGTACCCGTACCGCAATGTGGCTGTCAAATTCCTTCGTGCCATCCTGAGGATGGGAAAATGCCAAATAAGAGCCGTATCTGCTAAAAGGTACGGAGCGGATGTCCATTTCTATCCTGTGTTCCTCCATCTGCATTCCTCCTTATCTAACGATTTCCAGCAGCTGGCAAAAGGCTGACAGCTTATAATCTGCTAATATAGATTTTACCGCATCTCCCACTGCTGCGCAATCCATTCCGCCAGATTTTGCTGCCTTAAGCCCTGCTTCGGCATCTTCTACTACAAGGCAGTTTTCCGCCTTGCAGTTCAGCATGGAAGCTGCCTTTTGAAATACTTCCGGATGAGGTTTTGAATGGGTGATTGCATTTCCGTCAGAGATTGCGTCAAAAAAATGTTCCAATCCCAACTGCTTTAAGATCAGTCCTGCGTTCTTGCTGGAAGAGCCGATAGCCAGCTTGATCCCCCGTTTTCTAAGCTCCATCAATGTATTCTTTGTTTCCGCAGACAAATCGGAAGGGGTCATGCCTTCCAACAGCTTTTTATAACCCTCATTTTTTTTCGTCAGATAAATTTCCTTATCTTCTTCCCTCATGACCTTATCATACCGTTCCAATATGATATCAAAGCTTTCCTTCCGGCTGACACCCCGCAGCCGGTTATTGATGATCTCATCAAAATAAATCCCCAGCTCATCTGCCACCTCTTTCCATGCAAGATAGTGGTAATGATCGGTATGACAGATCACTCCGTCCAGATCAAAAATAACCGCTTCATAGGTTTTCTTTTCCACGTAAACAGATGCTTCCGGTTCCACTCTGCTGCTTCTTCCGAATACCATAAGCGACACCGGGCTGCTTCCGTCGTTTGCGATCGTAACGCCTTTCTTTTCCACTGTAACCGTCAGCTTCTGGCCCTTCCACACCAGGGGAAACCGAAGCTCATCCCATGCCTTAGGAAGCTTGGGATTAAGCTCTAGGTTACCACGGCGGATCCTCAGCCCTCCAAAGCCCATGACGCAGCTTAACCAGATCCCCCCGATGGAGGCACTGTGAATTCCTTCCTCTGAAGATTTCATATTTGGTCCCAGATCGATGGAGCATGCCGCCTGATGCATTTGGTATGCCATGTCCTCCATTCCGTAATCATTGGCTAAAACCGCATGAACGCAGCGGCTTAAGGATGAATCATGAAGGGTCTTATCTTCATAAAACACAAAATTTTCTCTTTTTGTTTTCAAGGAAAATAAATCCGGCAGCACAAAATCCAGCATGACTGTATCGGCCTGTTTGGAAACCATCAATTTCCCCATCTGCTCCATATTATAATCCTGGTGGATTCCCAAGACCTTTCCGGAGGCCTTATAAGGTGCCAGATCAATGGGCTCTAAGCTCATATACTGGTCGGTTTGAGGGACAATACCGTCTTCCCCGGGCACCGGTAAGTAGAGCTTTGCCCTCTTTTCGTTTAGCCTCTGTTTTAACTGGCCAAAATGGAACTTCTGGTCCAGCCGGTCTGAAACCTCCTTATTTTCCATTGGCAAAGCTTCTATAATAAGCTCAGCCAGCCCCATATTGTAATCTGCCATATAATTGGTGTAGGCATTATTGTCCACATGCTCCTTATACTCATCCGGTCCGATCACATCAAGGATTTCGTAACAGCTCTTTTTCTCATTCCATTCCAGGCGGCTGGACCAGAAAAGTGCAGTATCCAGTATGATCTCATATCCGTACCGGTCCATATAGTCCTGATCTCCAGAGACCTGGTAATACTGCCATACCGCATAAGCCACATCAGCGCTGATATGGTGCTCGATTAATCCTGTCAGGCACTTTTGCACCTTGCCCGTTACCACATCGGTGCCAAGATATAAGGGAGTTACCTCGCCGTCGTCGATCCAGGCGCACTCCCAAGGATACATGGCTCCCTCCCAGCCGTTTTCGGCGGCCTTTTTGCGGGCGCCATATAGATTTCTGTAGCGGTATTCCAGAAGCGTTCTGGCGGTTTTGGGTTCCGTAAGGGTAAAATAAGGCAGGATAAACATCTCCGTATCCCAAAAGGAATGGCCCTTATAGCCTTCACCTGTCAGAGCCTTTGCAGCGATTCCCACCCGGTTGTCATCCTTTTTCACCATGATATTCAAATGGTACTGGGCAAACCGGAGGGCAAGCTGATCAAAATCATCATTTCCCCGTATGGTCACCTCATGATCTTTCCAGAATTCTTCCCACACTGCCTCTGACTCCGCCAGCAGTCTGTCATAACCCTTATCAAATTCTATCCGTAAGCACTCCATGCCGTCTGCTTTCAGCCGTTCCGACATACCGGAATGTTCTTCCTTTTCATAAGCCAGATCCCTGGAGGAATGAAAGCAGGATATCTTTTCCAAGCGGATGGTTTCACCGGCCTCTGCTTTCACGGACCAGCGCAGATCCATATTTCTTCTTCCCATAACCGGAAGAGGCTTTTCCTCCCGGCTTATCCTGCAGGCACTGTGGACCGCCGCCAGCACCCGGGACTCGGTCGTTTCCGCCAGAAACTGCATGGTGATCCCGTCATAGATCCTGCGCCTTAAATTCTCGAAATGCATGGCCCCTTGGTTTGTTACATCCCCATGTATTCCCGTTTCAATCACCAACTGCGCGCTGCCGTCACAGGACAGCTCAAAGCATTCCGCCGCAACATGTTCATTATTTAAAGATACAAACCGTTTAAAAACAGCCGTTACCAGAGTCTTCGATGGACATTCCCATACAACCTTTCTGGTGGTTTCTCCGTTCTTTAAGTTCATGACCCTGGAATACGACCTTACCTTTCCGGACTGCAGGTTCAGACGGTATCCGTCAACATAGATATTCATAGCTGTTACATCCGGAATATTGGGAAGCTCCGTCACCTCTTCATCTCCTGCTTTATTGAAGGTTCCGGTGATGAACGTGTTCCTCACTTCTTCCACATACCGCTCTTCCAGGGCGTTTCGCATCCCTATGTAACCATTTCCCTGGGCAAAAACCGCCTCGTATTTTCCCAGATTCCGGGCATCAAATTCCGTTTCCTCCATCAGCCAGTTTTTTAAATCTCCCTGACCCTTCAAAAAATTCATTGTGTTAAACATTATGCCCTCCTATATTGTCAGCCTTTTACTCCTGATGCCGCAACGCTGGCCTGTACCTGCTCCTGGGCCAGCGCATATAAAATGATGCCAGGAAGCACGACAAGGGTCAAAGCGGCAAACAGCTTTGTATAGTCATATGAAAATGATTCGGTAAAAAATTGCAGCGCCACCGGTAAAGTCCTGTTCCTATTGGAAGAGGTCAGCAGGGAAGCATAAAAAAATTCATTCCAGTTATTTAAAAACATAAGAATCCCGGCCGTAGCAAGCCCTCCTTTTGCCAGAGGAAGGTTGATCTGGAAAAATACCCGGAGAAAGCCTGCCCCTTCAAGCCTTGCCGCCTCATCTAAGGAGGCAGGAATGGACATAAAGGTGGACTTTAAGATAAACACCGACATTGCCAGCCCCATGGATAAGTAAACCACCGCCAGACCCCAGATGTTGTCATACAGATTCATCTTCATGATCAGGGAGAAGATGGGCTGTGCCTTGGAATGGGAAGGTACCAGAAGAGTAATGGTAAACAATGCAAAAATCAGGGATTTTCCTGGAAAACGGAACTTTCCGATCACATAAGCGCCCATGGCAAAGAACAGCAGTGACAGGAACGTTGAGGTAATGCAGACCAGAAAGGAATTGACCGCGTACCGCAGAAAATCATATTTCTCAAATAAGTATATATATGGTTCAAAACTTATGGAAGACGGCAATGTAAATGGATTTCCAAGAATCTGGGCATTTGTTTTAAAGGATGACATGATCACCCAGAGAATCGGAAAGACCGATATGATCACAGTAAAGACCATAAGAAAATACATACAAAATACAGTAATCTTTTTCTTCATTGCACCCTCCTCCTAATAAATACTGTCATTCATACGGAATGTAATATTGACGACTGCCAGAATAATAAGGCCTAAAGCAAACATGACCATACCGTTGGCATTGGCGTACCCGTATTTCATATCAGATATGGAATTGACCAGGATTAATGGTATATTCATGGTATCGTCCCCAGGGCCGCCTGCGGTCGTCAGCCTGATCTGCTCATACATGGCGATCCTGGAAGTAATGGAACAGATCACTCCGGTCCCAATGGCATTTCTGCAAAGGGGAAGCATGATATGACGGGTCAGCTGCCACGGGGAGGCCCCGTCTACCCTTGCGGCTTCTACCACTTCCTCAGGGACTGCCATTAAATCATTTAATACTACCAAGGTTACAATAACCGCATAAAAAATCCATGTGCATGTAACCGCCCAGAATGCATATGGGGACTGGAAGAACCATTGGACATGAAAGTCCGGGGAAAATCTTCGGATCAGGTTATTTAAAATTCCCATATCGTCATTGAAAATGAATTTATATATCATGGCCCATGCAGCCGCTGAGATCACGTTTGGCACCATAAAAATTACTCTGGTGAATTTCCAGCCTTTGGGCTTTGCGTATAGGACAAATGCCATCAGCACGCCGAACCCTAAATGGAGAGTGGCCGCAATCACGGACCAGGCAAGAAGGTTTTTCAAAGATATGAGAAAGGTTTTGGAATGAAAAAGATCGATGTAATTTTTAAGCCCAATAAAAACCGGTTTGTTGAAGCCATCCCACTTGGTAAAGGATGTGGCGATTACCGTAAGGATTGGCGATAAGTAAAACAGCAAAAATATCAGGAGGGAGGGCAGCAAAAATAAGTAGCACCACTTATAATTCCTTCTCTCCAAAACAGTGGAATTTGATTTTCCTGCTTTCATTTTCTTCCCCTCTTTCTAAAAAATACTGCTGCAATACACCTGTTTTCGCAGGCTTTTGCAACAGTATTTAATTCCCATGTTACGATGTTTAGTTTTTAGCTTCTTCCGCCTTCTGAGTCAATTGGCTGCAAAATTCCTCCGGCGTAAGAGTTCCATCTGCCAGCTTAGGAAGCAGCTTTCCAAATTCCGTATCAGCAACAGAAGCTGGCATCACATCGAAAATAGATGCCGTGTACTTGGTATTTTCATCCATGCTTTCGGCAAGCTGGGATAAGATGCGGTTTTCCGCCTGTTTCTTTAAGAATTCATCGCTGTATTCCAGCTTCGGAGCCACTCCGCCTTCGGTCAGTACCAGCTGCTCGATTTCTTCCTTGGAATCACGGAAAGCAAAGAAAGCTTTTGCCAGCTCTTTTTCCTCATCAGAAGCGGTATTTGCGATCCAGAACTCACCGAATACTCTTGGATTGGCAATGGCAAAATTACCTGGATAAATATCTGAAGTCACTTCCTCACCGGTAAATCCATTTGACCACTTGTCTGCTGATTCTTTATCAAAATCAGAGGCCATCCAGGAACCGTTGCATATAAGAGCAGCACTTTTGCTCATAAATGCATTGGCGGCATCTGCGTAAGCTGCACCAATGGTATTGGCTGATGCATTACTCTGAAGGAGTTTCTGCAGAATGGTTATTGCGGAAACGACCTTTGCATCGGTGTAATCATACAGCTTGTCATCCACATACTGAGCCAGATACGCCTCTCCCCCCTCCTGATTGGCAATAAGGGCGGTAAGTAGAAGTCCTGATGTCCATGCATTTTCCGCAGTCTGGAATGCGAACTTGTTATCTCCGATGCTTTCCGTGAATTCGTCAAGGCTCATATCTTTGACGGCCTTTTCCGGCTTATACATGGTATTGTTATAATACAGACCCACAGGCTTTAACACGGAAAGGGGCTTACAGATTAGTTTTCCGTCCACGGTGCAGTAATCCACGGAATCGTCAATCCAGTTATTCTTTACCTCCGGGTTAGCATTTGCAAATTCACTTAAATCGTATGCCATGCCATTGGCCAGAGCTACGCTCTTAAACCACTGAAGATCGATTCCACCGGAACCAGGTGCGTGGACAATAGCGGGTAGCTTATTCTGCTGGGCCAACTGCTTAATCTTTTCCGCATACTGGGCCTGAGGAACTTCCTCGATCACGATCTTATACTTGCCTGCGTACTTCTGATTAAACCGCTCTACTTCAGGGAGAAAGAAAACTGCACCAACATTTTCACCTGCCAGATAGGTTGGAAAGGTCATCTGTATTTCCTTACCAGATGCATTTTCAGTATTGCCTGTCCCTGGTGCCGTTGTTTTACTGTTCCCACCGGAACAGCCGCTGATCACCGTTGCCGCAGCCATAACAGCTGCCATAATCCCCGCCAATTTTCTTTTCATAAATTTCCTCCTTAATATTTATTTACAATTGCTTCACACTCTTGCCTTCCTCAAGAAAATATTTTGTCATATGAACCCTGGAATACTTTTCGTCATTAACCATTTTCATGAGAAGTTTTGCCGCATCATAGCCTTTTTGCCACATGTTCTGGTCGATGCGGGTGATAAAAGGATCAATGTATTTCATAAAGTAGTTGCCGTCATAACCGGTAATGGAAAAATCTTTTGGGCTCTGATATCCCAGCTCCTGGACTGCTCTTAAAACGCCTATGGCTGTTAAGTCGCTCATGCAGACAAACGCGGTCCCAGCCTCCTCTTTATATTCTTTCAGCAGTTTTTTTGTTCCTTCATACGCTTTCTGTTCCATAAAGTCCGTATAGATCACTTTGCAGTTTCTGGGATCAATGCCGTTCTTTTCAAGGGCATCTAAATAACCCTGTTGACGTCTGATGGAAACGTCAGACTTTTTCCGCCCATAAACAAGAATCAGTTTCCGGTGTCCACGGTCGATCACGTACTGGGTGACCTGCTCAAACGCCTTTCTGTCATCTGTCATGACTGCCGATGTGCATGCTCCGTCCAGCTGGATATCAATGGACACACAGGGCAGGGTGGAGTGAGGCAGGCTCTTTACCAAAGGATCCGTTATCCTGAGACCCATAATTACGGCTCCAGATAATGAATATTCTCTGCAAAATGTGTCAAAATCCTTTTTTTCCTGTTCTTCCTTCCCAATGGAATACGTGGCCAGATTGATCTCATGCTTCATCATGTAGGTATAAGCTCCCTGGATAACATTCATCATAAACTCGTTAGACTGGGCCTCTTCCAAAAGTCCGCAGATGAGTAAAGCCACATTCTTTTTGTTCTTTGAAGACAGATTTTTGGCACTGGTATTGGGAACATACCCAAGTCTTTCCGCCGCCTCCACCACGCGCGCCCTGGTTTTGGCCGATACATCGCTGTATCCGTTTAATGCTCTTGACACCGTACTTACTGATAATCCCGTTTCCTGTGCCACGTCATAAATTGATTTTGCCATTCTACACCTCTTTTTCCAAAAACGTTTTTGGTCTTTGGTTTTTTTTAACACTTCTTTTTAGAAGTGTTGCATGAAATACCTATTTGCGAAAACGTTTTTGATGATTACAAAATAACATTTTCTTAGGTCCGTGTCAATATATTTTATTTTGTTTGTTATAAATGCCGAATTATCGTCGTTATTTTTAGGCATTTTGTCCTCCGGGATTTGCTTGAGAAGCTTGTTCTCATTTCTTCCTACGGATGGGATCTATGCCTTTCTGTTACGAGAGATATATAAGAAAAGTACTATGAGAAAAGAAAGGGTTTGTGCAATGGCGATGCGGACAGTCAGTAGTTCATCCACGCCGGAAGCCGTAACCACATGCAAGAGATTGACCGTGGTGTTATTCATAAAATGAGCTGCCATTCCTGCCCATAAGGATCCTGTAAGCTTGTAAAGCATGCAGTACTGAATTCCCAGCAGAGTACTGGTGACTACCAGTATCAGGCCGGCCATAAATGCACCTGCCATGGACTGACTGCCGTCTATTACATTTCTTAAGGGCTGCATGATATGCCATACTCCAAAAAGAACGGAAGACAGGATACATGCTGCGAAAAAGGAATACTTTTCTTCTGCCAGCCTGACAAACTGTCCCCGGAAAACTCCCTCTTCCATTATTACATTGATCATGTTTCCTGCTATACAGATCATGATAAACAGAATGCTGCTTTGCATCCCTCTGTTGCCTAAAACGGAATAGCTGGTTACGTATAACTTAAGTCCAGTAAAATTGCCAGCTGACAATTGAATCAGTATTTCAATTCCATAGCCTACAGTAAAAACAACGGCGCCAAGCAGCGCTCCTAACGAAATATTTCGGAGCACCTTTTTATGAGAAAAGCCGACTTCTGCCCATGAATACCGGAATAATGGCATGGAGGCCGCAAGCAGTAGAATGCCGGCCAGTTTATGTATAAATGCTTCACCGATCATCGATTGGTCAGTACGGAATATGAAATATTCTATTGTACGGAATGCAAAGCAAATGGCATAAAACATGAGAATGATTGGAATTGGGTTTCGTTTGTAATCCAGCATAGGGATACCTCTCTGACTGTTGTTTATGAAGTTGGAAAAATTCCGATGCCGCTGATCCATGGGATCATCTTCTGATGAATTCCTTGGGATGCACATAATCCGTTATACAGGCCATTTTAGCATAGTGTATGGATATTTTCCAGCATCTTTTGACGGCTTCCATAATTTTAGACGGGGCCGGATTGCCGGACTCCCGTCATTTTTTCAGACAATATACAGGGCACCTTTTTCATCTGTGCTTAAATTTATTTTTCCGTCAAACATGCTTCCGTCTTCCGTAACCCGGTATAGCTCTTCTTTCCAGATGATCCACTGGTTTTTGGCCATAGCGCCGTTGGCATTTAGATAATACCATTTACCATCTGATCCGGTCTTCCATGTATCTTTTACCATAAATCCGGCATCATCGAACCAATACCAGTTTTCTCCGTCCTTATACCAGTCGTTCGTAACATATTTCCCAGTATTCCCTAAGTAGAATTTCCAGCCGCCCTCTTCTTCGATCCAGCCGGTTTTATGCAGCGGTTCTTCTGCCAGTGCTGCTTTAAAGCCGTCCCAGGTATGTTCGGTATGATTGTATACATAAGGATTGGGACAGATTTTTCCCGTTACATCATAATGGCGGATTACATGATCCGCCGGAACGTTGTACTGTTTCATCAGTTCTTTTGTCAGCTGGGCCGCGGTTTCTACTGTTGCATCTTCAAAATACCAGTCTCTGCTTGTATCTGACTGGCTGCCTTTATTCCTGACACAAAGCTCTATTCCCAGGCTGTTGCTGTTGCGGCATTCCGGATGGGTATATGTTTTTGCTCCGCAATGCCATGCAATATCTTTGTCCTCAACGGATTGCCATATTTCTCCGCTGAATCCGACAAAATAATGGGCGCTGGCCCCAATGTATTGGGAGGCGTAATATTTGCAGTTTGCTTCTGCTCCTCCAAGAGCTCCTACATAGTGTATTACAATATATTTTATCCGGTCGATCTGACCGTTGCTGTAGTTGTATGGTGTCAATAGTTTTTGAACTTCCATATTAAATTCCTTCCCTTAGGCCCACAAAACCCATCTCGTCTGCATCAAAGGATTCCCTGAAACGTTCAATCTCCGTGTAATCGGAATTCTTTAGATTTTCCTGTATTCCCAGCAGTTCTATGTTTGGCATAGTTTCTGTTGCTTCGCTTTTAACCATTAATTCACCTTGTCCTTTTTGTATTATTATATGATGGATGGGGTGGGAATGTACCGGGGGGAGATGGGTTTTAATTGTGGTTATGATGGTTGCGATTTTTTGTTTAAAATGTCTATGGCATTAATTATGGCTGCTGGGAGAGGCAGGCCCATGAGGCCTGCATTTTCTACGATGGATATGAGCTCGTTTGCCATAAAGCCTATGATGACTGTGTCGCGTATGTAGTGGGTGCCTAGGGAGAGGTCCAGGCGGTGGGCGATTAGTACAAATAGCAGGGTCATGCATTTTCTGCAGAGGCCTTTTCGGCCGGCTTTGGATTCTAAGGTGCCGGTTTCTGTTTTTTGGCTGTTGTGGAATATTCCGGCTACAGCTAGGCCGGAGAAGAAATCGATGGCCATGAATAGGATTAGGGTGCCGATACTGACATCCCAGATGCCAAATAGGGTTGTGAAGATGTTGACGATGATTCCGATAAGGGTGCATAGAATGTGTTTCATTTTCTCACCTCATTTCTAATAATTGTATCTTAATTGAGTTACTAATAGTTTTTTATTTCATCAGATCATTTTAAAATACATATCGTACTTAGTGATGACGTTGCCAGAGGTCAAAGCCTTGTGTATAGCCTCATTCGTATTTGAGCCTATTACAATGGCAACGGTAGCTGTATCTCCTGCACGATCTAAGCCACAACTACCAGCAGCAATGTCCAGAATTGTTTAACCAACCTTAATACTCTCACGTTTCATAATAATTCCTCCTTATTGGGTTGTTAGATATGTGCAACCGAGTACAAAAGCGTCGGAAGTTGATAGCGCCTTATTGGGTGTAATCCTTATACTTCCATTTGTGTCCATAAATGCCTGCTGTATAACACCTGGGTAGTTACAATTTACAGGTACTAACGCATATAGAGCATATGAAGTCATCGGCGGAAAACCGTTGACTGAATACTCAACTCCGGCTGATAATGCAGTTGTGATTGTTACCCTGATCTGAATCGTAACCATTGCCCTTGAGGTTGGACTACCATGACGGACATAACCACCATATAATGACGCCCATGTACATGATAGACCCGTATTTATCAATCCGGTTAACTGCGTTCCGGAGTCATAGAATATTGTACCGCCCCCACCAGTCATGGACTTTGTTGTACCATCTGGAGTCGTTCCCCATATCCTCACATCGCCACCGCTTGCCGAATATATACCATATGTATTACCAGTACCGGTACAGTTACTTACATATGCCTTGGAGTAGTCAACGTGTATAGCCCTGAGGTGATTTGATATCTCACATGATATCAAATTTATACTACTGTCACTCGATGCGTAAATTGCATTATTCGATAGATTACTCTTTACAACCTTAATGTAAGCTAGTCTAACAAGGGAACATCTATCTATGATCACAGAATCACTGGAGGCACTCGGTATATCTACCTTGATGCTGTTGATATGTACAAACGCCGTTGTCCTACCTATGGTCACAGACCCGAAAATGACGCATGCATCATTCACCGTATCGGTGTAACTCTGAGATTTGATGATTATCGTGCCATCTGTATAATCATAGATATACAAGTTCTCCACATATGTACCGTTTGCTACATTGATAGTTGCTGTAAATCCCCCGAGATTCTTTGGTAATGCATTAATCGCATATTGAATAGTTTTGTACGGTTTCGCTGGTGTGCCGTCTCCCGTTGTATCCGAACCAGTGGTTGCAACGTAGTAAGTGGTATACGTTTGAAGCGCACCTATTAATGCTCCAGTATTGCGAACTACAAGTCCCCCAGAGGCAATAATTGGAGTTTCGGTCGCTGTTGGGAGAAAGCTGTCTTTAAGTTGTAGAATACTTCCTTGACATATATATGCCCTAACGTTGTTATCACCAGTACATTTTCTAATAGCAATTTGTCCTGGAGGATTTGCTTTGTCATTCAATACTGGAGAGTAGATACACACAGTACAATTGTTGAAGACACAGGTATCAAGTTCAACAATACTTCCAACAATATTAACACCTAAGCTGTTGGTTGTTTCAACCGTATTTATACCATCAAATGTACAAAATAGAAAAGTTAAAAAGCTATTATTTGTACAATTAACAAGACCGTCATACGCTGGAATAGCTGTAGGGCACTTAAACTGTAAATACGCAACTTCTACCGCACAAGAATTGTTGCTTATGATATGACGTTCTCTACCACCATCAATAACTGCGTTACCAGATGTAGGTCCAGTTAGAATAAACTTTCCACTGAAATAACCATTTAAGGTTAATTTTTCAACATGTGTTCCTTCGGCAACATTGATTGTCACAGTGTATCCACCCAAATCTTTAGGTACAATATTCATTGCCTTTTGAATGGTTTTAAATGGCTTATTCTGTGTACCCTCACCTGAATCATCAGAACCAGTTGTTGCCACATAGTAGGCTACATCGGCTTCAAGGTACCTGCCTTTAGTATCCTCTATAAACTTTTTAACCTTCCCCAGAAACACTTTTGGCGTTTCTCCTTCTGCCGGAACCGGAAATCCAGTCGTAATATTTTCAAGCGAACCTATCTTCGTACCAGAAATATCCCCTCCTGAAGCCGAAACCTTAGCATTCCATCCATTTTTTTCCGTATCCGTTACATAACGATGAGCCGCATCCTGCGCCACATCCGATGCCAGACCGGAAAAAGCTATATTTTTCATCTCTGAAAACCATTTTTGCACTTTTCCATGAGAAACCGATAATTTTTCTCCAGATTCGATATTATTACGTAAAATTTCCTGACTGAATTCAGTAACTACATCCGAAGCATTCCCATTGCTATCCAGCTTTCGGTCACTCATTTCTGTCAATGTTTCATCTAAAATATCCATAGCCTTATTGTATTCTGATATATCATAAAAATCATCTTCACTTGGCTTCGGAAACTTATAATTCTTTGTTTCATTCCCCACTGATAAGCACCTCATTTCTTATCTGCCTGTGGCTCCAGGCTGCTAATTGTTTATGAGTAAATTTACAAAGCAAACTGTGCTGATTATAAAGGAGGTCCAAATCAATGACCATATTGCAAGGCACAAATTCCTCCAGCATTTCCTTCACTTCATAAAAATTCCTTTTGCTTTTTAATGCCACTCGGACAGTAATAACCTTTCTTGGATCAATTTCCAGCGTAAAACCATCCTCTCCGCATAAAACAGACAGTTTTTGCTTTAAAGTAATCTTTGTATATGGGATCATGCGATTCCATTTTGACAACACCTTAAAACGTCTGTCAGCCAGCGTATCCTCAGCTAACGGCGAAATACGCAGCATTCGTTCAAAGCGCTTGATACTTTTAATATCAGAACTTAAAATGAACTGGTTGTCAAATACACTCTCTGTTTCATCCTCCAACCGCTGTATCTCCGGTTGGAGCATTTCCTGTACGGCCCTCATTTCTTCATATTCCTTAAGGAAGTCAGGAATATAGGACAACAAATTAACTTCTCTAATCAATTTCAATCCCTCCATATATTGGAATCTGGTACTTTTTTAATTCCAGATTTTCTGCCGCTCCATTTATACGTGTGTGACTGATATCGTAAATGCCCTGAATTTCTAAAATTCTTGCCTCCAGCTGTGAGATTCTTATGATACACCCATGATCTCCAAGACCTTCCCATGAGGCTCTTAGTTCTCCTAAATAAGCATCAACCGTGTTGCCTATCTGTTCCTGTAAAGCCTCATTAGGATAGTTATTATCAAGCTCCAGGGTGCTGTTAATCTGTATCCTTATTTCCTCAGCTGTATCTACGGTTACAATATGGTCAATCGGAGCAAGACCATCTCCGCTTCCACTTTGCGCCGGATCTATTGTTTCCTGAACGGTTTGTACTAAAAGATCGGAAGCCTTATTAAAGTTAGAATCCAGTATTGTTAATTTAACGGTAGAACCGCCATTCCAAGCCCTGGTGATCTTCGTTGCCCCGACTCCTGGAATGCCATTTGTTTTATCCATGTAGTCCTTTCGGTTACCGCTAAAAGACTTTTCATGAAAGGAATCAAAATAGGCTTTTCGGAACACTTCCGTTTCCTCATCATCTTCTCCCGGAATTAACAGCTCCGTCATTTCCATGGCTGTAAGTCCTGGAATATTCAATACCGGAATCAAGCGGCCAAACTGGTGATTCCCGCTTGCCCCGGCGGTTTCACAAGTAACCTGATAGGCCCCTTCGCCCATGCTGCCCGAAATCACATAATTGTTAAGTCCTAGACGGAAACGGTCGCCAATTGAAATCGCAGCTGTTTCAGGAGTGGCAACCGCTTTTAAGACCGCTCTGGTTGACTTTTTAGGCTGCATTCCCCGTTCTGCGGCTCTGCGAATTAAATTCCCCCTGGATGCAGTGTCTGCAAAGGTTTCGTTTAATATTGTATCAAACTCTATGTACATGATCTGCATTTCTGCCGCTGCTGCTGTAAGCGCCGTATAGATTAAAGATCCCTCCCGTTTATCTAAGCCCTGAGGAACCCGATCCAACATCCGTCTCAAAATAACCTCATACGTCATATTATCATACATTAAATACTCACCTCCTTCTCAATCATAATTTCACCGTAAGTAGTATGAACTATAAAACTTACATGGAGTATCCGCCCATTGCTTTCAAAGGAAAACGTGTCAACGCTCTGAATTCTGTCATCCTGCTGCAATGCTTCTTTGATTCTCTTTTTGATCTTTGCCTTTACCAGCCCTGTTGACTTCCCAAATAATCCGTTAAGCTCCACACCATAATTCCAGCTATAAATCAACCATTCGAACCGTTCTGTATTAAGAATACAGAAAACCGCTTGCTTTACCGCATCCAAACCATCAGCCATTCCGGTCACTCGCTTGTTTTCCGTATCCAGCCGAAAGGTCTTTGACGGTATCTGTACCATCTTAAAATCCCGTTCTAAAATATTACCTGTCACCGGAAGCATGGCAACACCTCCTTTCCTACCATGTGCCTATTACCACGTACTGTTGTCCGCCCCTTTTCTGAAGCATAAGAACCTTTTGACTGGCTTTTAATCCATTTTTCACGGTTACAGACACCTCTCCTACCTCAGGAATATTCATCATTTCTTCATGATCTGTAAACTGCTTCGGCAAGATAACCTGCGATTTGGATAGAATTGTCTTCTGGTCAATTTGTATTTCAATGGGACTTTCCTTTATTACAGTCCCCGGTATCACGTCACATGGATCTCCGGCTTCAATTGCCTGAATTACGATCCGTTTTATATTTTCAATCCATTCTACATCAGCCACTGACTTTCGCCCCCCTCAATGTCAAATCCATAGTATGTACCCCTTCGTCAATTTTATGGGTCGCAGACTCGATCACCAGATAATTTTTATTCTCTATATCCTTTATATCAAGGAATACCGGAATCAGGCAGCCTGCACGTACCCGGATATCTCCAAAGGCATCTTTGATAGTCAGGATCCTGGATGGGCGGTTATACAAAGTCAGATATGTTTCCGCTATTGTCTGGCCGTCTACCCCTTTATCAATGGACTCGTCTTTCTGGAGAATCCCCCATTTATTGATATTTTCTGTATGCTTTGTCATATAGACTTCTCTTTGCTTTGTATCATTGTTGTCACAATACAATTTGATCTGGTTGTAAGTATTGCTGTCAATGCTGACCTTATAGTCATAATCCTGCGCTGTCTTGTCATCAATCATAATGTCAAGCTTCATGTTCTCCATATTTTTCAGGGTGAGCTTTCCAGCATCGTCATAAAATGTATACAGGTTTTTCGTATGTATCATTGCAAGATCCAGATTGTTTAAAATAATATCAAAAAGGGTCTTATCCTTTTCTTTTCTGGATATTCTATCTCCCGTATCCTCTAATTCTCCTGTTTTTAAGTGATAATCCCTGGCGATCATCTGGATCACCTCTCCGGCAGTCAAATCCGTGTAATTATAGGTCTCTTTATTTTTTAAATACCTGAGCTGGTCATAAGCTGTGACCTTCATTTCCCCATTGCTGCTCCAGTTACGTTCAAAAATAAACCCAAAGAAAACAGGTTTCCCATCCACATCCAGACGGAGGGCATTGCCCTCCTCAATCTGGAGACGTTTGTCCGGGATCAGGGTAAAAGAGCACTTTCCAGGCTGCCCTCTGCGCTGAGTCTCCCAGGTAATGGCTCCGTTCACCACTGGCTCATATACGGTCTGACCATTCTGGATATATAAATGTGCTTCCATTTCCCACCTCCTATGGCATAGTAAGAACCTGTCCCGGATAAATAAGGTTGGGATTTGTTATTTTGTCACGGTTCAGGTTATGAATTTCCTGCCACCGGCTCCCATTGCCAAGCTGCTTTTTCGCTATGGACCATAAACAGTCCCCCTTGGCAACCGTATAGCTCTTTACCGGCGGCAGCTCTCCCTGGCGTTCCCCTTCCTGTTGCCCAGACTCTATTTCCTGTTTCTCTTCATCAATGATAAAATTCATAATTTTAGTTCCATAACTTTTATATTCCTTCATTGTGAGTGAAACGATAAGATCCAGTCCCTCATTCACATCATCCGTAACCTTATAATCTTCCATGGTTACATCCATGCTGGTATCAAAAAGACTGTTACCTCCCATCCCCTGCCGGATAACGGTAAATTCAAAGGGGCTTTGGCCATCCTTTAACTCCTGAAGTCTTTCCAGAAAATCCTCCGCACTGTCAATACTTCCATCCCAAACCGCACAGGGGTAATCCATTTGTGGAATGATTACATCAATGCTTATTTCCGCGAGGCCAAAGGACTTGACCAAATTGATTTCTTCACCGTTTATCAGGTTCACCGTCTTATTCTGCCCGCTATACTTGACAGGAATTTTTTCCGGCGGTAATGGGAAACGCATATCGTCAACGTATACTTCATATGCCATTAAAAATTCACTCCTTCCGCAGCCGAAGAAAGAATTTCGCTGGTAGCATCACCAAGCCTTCGGTTCATTTCATCATAATCAGTCACGTTCTTTATGGTGTTGTTGTTATTTACATCAACTTTCAGTTCAGCAAGAGTAAAGCGGTTGATGATTTCCTGTTCTGCAGCATCCCGCATATACTTCAGCTCCTCATCCACGATATCCATTGAGTCTGCCATGGCCGCCGTATTCATGGCGGTATCTGCAGTACTCTGAACTATGCTGTCAGTTGTTCCGGACAGAGCGTTTTCCGAATTCCCTCTTCTAAAGTAATCTTTTATCTCATCAAATTTTCCCTTTGCACCACCTTCTACCCCTCTTCCAAATGTATCCCACTTCTGGAAGTTATCACCATAATTCAACCGTTCCATTGACCAGCCAAGGTCAGCTAATACCTGATCCATGTCCAGTTTATCTGCTTTGACCTCATAAGATCCATTTCCATACTTATCAGCTAACTCATCGGCAAGATTAGATAAATTATCCCGCCAGCCTTTCACAGTATCTGCCATATGCGTACCAAATATAAAGTCCAGTCCCTCTGCTATCTTTTGTATCACCCCGAGAACCGTATCACCTAAATCCGCAAATAAATGAATCACGGAAGCGACCGGATCATTAAACAGATTTCCAAAAAAGTTTGCAAAGGCTACCCAACCATTATAAAAGTACTCAATAATCCCAAAGCCAATTTCCAGAAGCCCCATAAGAGCATTGGCTATAAATGCAACGGCTACCGCAATAGCACCGCATATTAGTCCGGTTGCGCTGTAAGAGGTTCCGGCGAATTTATTAACAGCAGCCACACCTGCATAAAAAAGTGCTATCAATATGATAATTGCCATAATTATAAAGTTAATAGGGCAGGCAGCTAATGCTGCATTTAATCCATCCTGTGCAGCTATCAATGCAATTATCGCTGCAGTCTCCGCCCAATCACAAATTGTTTTCCCTACCACACTAGCCGCATTCTTTATTGTCTCAATCCAACCTTCCTTCATGGTCGCATTGTAAACTATCAAAGCCGCAATGATTCCCCATAAAACAGGCTCAATCACAGGCCATATTTCAGAAAAAGCTCTCCCCACAACTCCCATAACAAATCCAATAGCACCAAAAATCCCACTAATTTCACCGACATTTCCTTTAAGCCCGGTTGTGAATCTGCTGATCGCTTTGGTAACATTGTCAACTGTATTGCCTATGGGACCGGCAAGTCCCATATTGACCGTCTTAGCCAAAGAGCTCAATGCGCTTGCTGCATCATTGTATTTCACATTGTTTAATTCTTCCAGGTGTTCCGTTGACAGCTTTACAGACCCATCCAAGTTGGACAATGCCATTATTCCTTCACTGCCAAGCTCTCCCCAGGCGCTGCCAAACAGCTTCATTCCTGCTATATTTCTACTGACAGGATCTTCCATACTGCTTAAAGCGGCAATGGTCTGTTGGAATGCCTGCTTTGCTGTATCACCGCCACTTCCGAATGCCTCAGTCAGCCTAGCAGCATCAAGCCCCAAAGCAGAAAAACCTTCCTGAGCGTCCTTTCCTCCGCCAACAGCCCTAGATGAAAATTCCTTTACAGCCTCACCTAAAGTACTGACTGAAACCTCTCCATTCTGCGCTCCATTGATAAGCATATTAAACATGTCCGCCCCGCCAAGGCCTAAAGCCTTAAACTGGGAGGAATATTCATTGATCGTATCCAGCAGTTCACCGTTTTTATCAAGCCCGGCCTGGGTCCCCTGCACAATTAAATCCAATGACTGGGCTCCGGTAGCTCCAAACTGTTCTTGCAGCACTCCGGCAGATTGGATACTGTCTGCTAAGCTATAACCAAAGGTATCTTCAAGGAGCAATCCCGCTCTTGTAAGCTGCTCCAGACTATCCCCCGTCTGACCAGTCATTTGATGAACCGAAGACAAACTCTTTGCTGCATCTCCCGGACTGCCGCTTATGTTATCCACATATAGGTTTTCAGCACTTTGCTTTGCCATATCCAGATCCTGCCCCTGCATTCCGGTCCTGGACTGAATGATATTTCCGGCAGCTTTTAAATCATTTGCCTGGTTGAATATTTCCATAGGGTTGGTGTTGATTCCCATCTTACCCAAACCAGATGATGCCTTATCCCAGAGTTTCTTCATTTTCTGGATTTTTTCCTTGCCCTCATCTATGCTTTTATTTAATTTTTTCTGCTGTTCCTTGGCTTGTACGATTACCTCCGTAACCTGTTCAAACTGAATTCCCATACTATGAATATCCGTTACTGAAGCCGACAACCCTGGCAGTCCCATAAAATTGCCTGCCGCCATCTGGAATTTTCGAAAGGATTCACTTGTAATATTGATTGAATGATTGATTCTCGTTAACACGGAGGAGGCTCCATCCTGAAGCTGTATTGAATTTTGTATTGTTGCCATACGCTTTCCCTCCTTTCCTTTTTGGAAGAACACCTTAAAAGGTGTTCTTCCATTCTTCTATCTTTTCCTTGCAGCCTTCGCCTTTTGTGCTTCGTTCTTATCATTTTCCAGCTTAAGCTGTACCGCTGCCATGACAAATGCCCGTTCATAACGGTCCAGGCTTAAAAACTCATGAGGCCATTTATGGAGCTTGTGGAGGCAATAGTAAGCAATATTTGCTTCCATATCGCCTCCTTCTATCAGTTTTTTGCCTCTTCAACCTGTTCTTCCAGTGTAATATCAAAACCATTTACCTGCTGAATGCGTTCCAGATAACCTGCGTATTCACCGGCAGTCAGCATGGCCTTTAAAAGGCCGTCTGCCCCCATAACATGATAGGAATCCTGCAGTTCCTTATCATTTAAGTTAGGATAAACCGTACATTCTGCTGCCAGCTTACCAAGATAAAGGTTGTAATCCGTTTCCTGAGTATACTGTCCCTTTTTTCCGGTTACTGAAACCCGTTTCGTGCTCTCTTTTCTCAGGGCTTCATCTTCCTTAGAAGTAATCGCTTTAATTTCCCATTCCACTGGTTTTTTGTTTGTTCCTAAAAAACGTTTGGAAGCAACGAATTTTTCATGTTCTGCCTTTACTGCATTCTGACTTAAAAAACAACTTAAATCTCCCATTTTTTCTTATCCCCTTCTTCTTTTACTGCATTCCAGCAAGATTACTAAATCTTTCCGGCATTTCCCAGCTTTCAAATGTGAATTCGAACTCATCTTCCAAATATTCCCCTGTTGCGTCAAATTTGGTGATAATTCCTCCATTTAAGTTACAATCCTTTAAAATCACAGTCTGGCGGCCCACTCTGGAAGCAGGATCTTCATTGGTCACCTGGATATCAAAATAAATATCCTCTCCTGTTTGCTGGAACTTGTATAAGATATCACGGAAAATACTTGTATTGTAATGGAACGTAGCCGATCCGCTCCCCTTCATTCCCACAGTCTTATTTCCCTTCATGGCTCGTCCCAGAATCGGGATCTCTGATTTTACCTTTTCAATCTTTGCCTCCAGGTTCAATGCCTGCATAAAATTATACCGTTCATTTCCGATTGTAATAAAACACTCTGCTTTTGTGGCACTGATGGCGTCCCACGCGTCCATTGTAATATTATTCATGTTCATTACCCCTTTCTTAAGATACAATTACTGTCATGTATAAAATGCTCATGGAATTAATCGGCTTTACCGGGAAATTTACCACAACGGACCGCTTGCCCTGTCCCTTTTCCACAGTAACTTCCTCTGAATTTACAGCTTCAATCGCCCTTAACACCGCCAACTGTTTTCCATATGTAACAATGTCATTCCAAAGACTGACACGTCCTGCATCATCATTTGAAATCTTACCCAGGTAACGTGTATGGAAAAGAGAAGCAATGTCATTACCAATCTGGTCCAGAACGCGGATTGTCTGGTTGTTTGAGAAATCTTCTCCCTTTTCCTCTGTATAAGTAACCAAAGTGTTACTGTCAGTCAGAACCCGGATTTCGCTTCCTACCTTGTGGAGCATGAGCTTACCTGCCCTTATTGCATCAGCAAGCTGAACCTGGGTATAGGAAGCCTTAACGGTATACTCGCCGTCATAAACCTTATTTTCAATGGTCTTGTTGACAGAGCATGCTGATTCTGCGCCTGTAACCCAATAAACAAGGCCTGTGGCTGATTCCTCCGCCTCATTCTCTACGGAGATAACACCCTCGTAATCGGCCTTTGAATGCCGGTGTAAAACAGTCTGGAACTTAACACCAGCTTCATCCCTCATACGTTTCGTAAATGCCGTGAACAATGCCTTTACATTATCGTCAGCGGAAGGGCAGCAAAGAATCTGGAAGGAGGCACTCTCCACCTTTTCCAGGAATTCTGAATAATCCTCTCCTGTCACATCAGTGCCATTAGTTCCCCCTGTAAATGGAAGTCCTGCCGTCTCTGCCAATGCAGCATCCTTTTTGAATATTACATAGCTGTTATCCGCCAGTTCCTCTGCCTCAGCGACCGTCTGGCAATCAACTTCTCTTCCTGCAAACAGGGTCTTTACATCAAATTTTGATGTATTATCTACATTTTTTGTAATAATGGTCATCAGACTGTTCCCACGCTTACCAGAGTACTTTGCAGTACCATAATCGCTGGCTCCATGTACCCCTGTATTTAAGCGGTAAAAGATTCCTTTTGTCATGTTCTTGAAAAGCTCTCTGACCGGAAGCATGGCCGCTTCATCCATGGCATAGCCAAAAATTTCTTTACACCTTTTCTGAAAATCCTCTGCAGTGACCTCAAATACCTCCTTCTCCGGTCCCCATTCGAGAACCATAGGGATTGCTGCCACCCCTCGGTTTCCCATGGACGCACCGGCTGAAGCAGTACTGACAAAATTGATATATGCACCAGGAAATACTTTATTTTGAATTGTAAAATTTCCTCCACCTAACATACTTTCACCCTTCCTTTCATAAACTGATTCATAATTTTTTCTGCTTCTGTTGCAGAGTATACGTTCTTATCGTCAAGCAAAGCCATTAGTAAGTCCCTTTGATTACGATACTTATCCGAGCGGATCAGCTGTTCTTTCGTGTAGCGTGCAGAAAAAGCCTCGCCCGTTTCTTTTACATTCTTTTTTGCCACAAAAACACCTCTTTCATTTTAATTTCATATCTTCCATGAATTCTTCTGACTCCCCGTTTTTTAAAATGTAAACTTGATAATCCACCTGGAAGATTAAAGCATCCCCTTCAATTTTCCCCCTTCTACTACTGCCTCTTATCAAGGAGTTATTTTCCAGAGTAATGCATTCCAGCCTGTCCATAAGAACATCCAGTACAAGATTCCGATCTCTTAACTGCTGTTCTGAATCCTGATTGTAATATTTTACGTACATGCTTATGCTGCGGAAATAACGCTGTCCGTTCACTGGCTTTTCAAATGTTTCTAAAAGTCCGACTTCAAAATAAGGTTCATCAATTTCCTCCCCCAAAGGAATTGTGCCGATTCTGGCTTCCGGAAAAAGTTCTTTCAGCCTTTTCATAACTCCATCCACGATTTCGTTATACATTTAATCCCCCCTTTCCTAGGCCGCCCTTCTTTCCCTCCAACGCCTGTCTTTCCCCATATGGGATGTCTTCCTTCTTTGTTGGACTCCTCACCTTCCCCCAGTCCTTCATTTCCATAGGTTTCTCCTTTCCCCACCGCCATTTGTAGTCATTACGTCTACATGGTCAGCAAAAAAAATTTCATCCTTCTTCCTCAGCGACGTAATCTTAAGCAACCGGCACAGCACCTTGATCTCCCCTGCCTTAAACTGGTTCTCATTGTTTATTTTCCGCCAAAATCCATAGCTGGACAGGCCCAATTCTGCCGCGATCCATCCCTTTTTCAGTCCGGACCTTTTGATTTCATTATTTAGCCGAACCGTATCTGTCATACTTCCTCCCCCTTTTTTTGTAGTCGTATAGTCTACATTTGTTATCTTACTCCAATGTATCACATTTGTCAACAACATTTCGGAATTTTGTTGAACATTTTTCTACACCATGATATAATGCTCCTATGGAGGTGATCCTTTGGAAATAGGACAGATCATTAAAAGGAGACGGGAAGAGCTGGGAATCTCCCAGGAAGAACTGGCTCTGAAGGCAGGCTATAAATCCCGTTCTTCCATCAACAAAATCGAGGTAGACGGAAGAGGGCTTCCCCAGTCAAAGATCATAGCAATCGCCAATGCTTTAAAGACAACCCCAGCCAATCTCATGGGCTGGGAGAGTGATACTGCTTCCGCCTTTGACTATGTAAGCGGCTGTTTTGGGAAATTTGCAGGAGAAATGCTTGAGAACTTTCACCGTCTAAATGAAAAGGGGCAGAAAGAGGCCTTAAAACGTGTCAGGGAAATGGTTCATATCCCTGAATACGTAAAAGACCAAAGCCCGGTAAAGATCTTAAATACTGGCAGCAGGGCCTACTTAGAACCGGTGGCAGCCCATGAACGGACCGACATTCAGGTGACAGAAGAAATGAAGCAGCATGATGATGCCTTTTTTGATGAATAAATAGAACTCATTGAGGTGATTTATTTGAACTATGAATCTTTAATAGAAGAAGCTGATTCCCATGGAATCATCATAAAGGAACGGCCGCTGATCGCCAATGACGGAAGGATAAAGGGCACACAGATACTGATCCGCCAGGATATGACGGACTGTCAAAAGGCATGTGTTCTGGCGGAAGAGCTGGGACACTACCATACCACCACCGGCAACATCCTGGACCAGTCTGAAGTATCCAACAAGAAGCAGGAACGCACCGCCCGGCTATGGGCCTACAATAAAATGATAACCCTGGAAAAGCTGGTGGCGGCAAAGGAAGCAGGCTGCCGGAATGGGTATGAGATCGCTGAGTATTTAAGCGTAACCGAGGAATTTTTACTGGATGCCCTGAACTGCTATCATTCCAAGTATGGAAAAGGCCTGCAAAAGGATAATTACCTGATCCTTTTTGAGCCTTTTAACATTTATAAGCTGGTGGATTAATCTTTTTTTGTCCTGTCTTTTGTTCTGCCACATATACTATCCAGAGGTGATGTGTTTATGCAACCCTGTGAACTGGTGATGTTTGTCTCTTCTCTGGCCTGCTGCATTGCTCAGGACCGGTCCTCCGATGAACTCGCACTGCTTGCATCTATTTTCTCTCAGCTTGGAGATTCTCTGGCAACTATTGCGGCACAGCAGGACATCTGCAGTGATTTAAATGACGAAAAAGATACCAGCTAATGTCAATAGCTACGATAAAAAGGGAATACCGTAAAATCCGATCCATAAAGAAAGGAGTGTTGTAGAACAGATGATCCATCATCTATAGGAGCAACGCTTCTTTTTACGTTTCAAACAGAAAAGCAGGTTCCGAAGAACCTGCTATCCATGGTATTATTCACAAAGCATCTATTCCAGCCATAACATCAGGCAGGCCTGCAGACATAAACATTAAAGCCCCTATTCATTACGATCGGACGTGACCTCCGGAGCCGTATCCGCAGTGATTTTTAATGCACCCGCACAGGCTTCCCGAACCTTCTTTTCTCTGACCGCGATAAGGTCCCCTGCAATGACCTTCAGAATATGAACGACCGGAACTGCCAAAACCATGCCCCATATTCCGGCGATTGCGCCACCCACAGTGATTCCAATGACGATCAAAGCCGGGCTTAGGGAAAATGAGGTCCCCATAAGCTTTGGCTGTATCACATTCCCGTCAATCTGTTGAGTAGTAAGTAAAACCAAAGCAGCAATCGCCCCTGTGTTGATTCCGCTTGTACACGAAATGATGATTACAACACCAATGGAGCCAAAGATTGAACCAAAGTAAGGGATGATATTACATACAGCCAACATAATTCCAAGTGCCATTGCATACCTGGAACCAAGTATGGTAAATTCGATGGTAGTAATCACACATAAAATCAGGGAGTCTAAAAGCTGGCAGACAATAAACTTTTTAAAACTGTCATTGATTATGTTTCCGTACCTTAAAACTGTTTCCCTGATTTTTTCGTTAAGATATAAATCTATGAGCCGTCTCATCTGGAATTTAAAATTATGAGTCTCCAGCAGGAAATAAATGGAGGTCACAATCGTAATAAATCCACTAAAAATATGGGAAGTAACTCCCAAAACTGCATTTAACGAACCTAATACTTCTTTTAAGCCGATTCCCTCCAGCATATTTTTCCAGGCGGTCTGGGGCGGTATCATATTTTCCAGCATTTCCGATAAGCCCAGTTTTTCCAGCGGCAGATGCTCTATGGCCGTAATGGCATTATTATAATAAGTATTAAAATTTGATATAAAATCTAAAATGCTTTTCTGAAGCAGGGGAATGACCTTGTTCACAATAAGAACAACGATAGCGATAAATAAAGCATAAATAATAAAAACACTGATCCCTCTGGATCTTTTTTTCAACGGTCCAGATCCCAGTCTGTTTAAACGCCGTTCCAGCGCAGAACATGGAATATTCAGCAGATATGCTATGACAAATCCATAAAAGAAGGGAATCAGTACCTTGGTAAATGATTTGAACCAAATCATCACGTCAGAAAAGTTCATAACAATTTTATAAAATACAATAACCAGCATGGCAAGCAGCAGTCTTGATAAAAATATCCTTATCTGCTTTTTTTTCAGCAAGTTTTCCATCCGAACCTCCTTTCCAAATAAAATAACCAGTTTTTACCGGTTTAATCGTTAAAACCTAATATTTCTGTGTCAACAGCAATTCCACCGCCATTCGGTCATTTAACTTTCCGGTCTTCACAGCTTCTTCCGCATCCACACACAAGTTTACATAAGACAAAATCTGTTCCCTGGTAAAAGTCTTAGCCTGAGGCATGATCTTTCCTGCCGCAAAGGGAGGGATCTTAAGCTTTGAGGCAATTCCGCCCTTATCCAATCCCTTTCCCATCAGCTCCTTTACCTGCAAAATCTGGTTAAACTGTCTGGCAATAAGAAAAAGGATTCTCATGGGAGGTTCCTTTAAGGTGAGCAGGTCTTCATAAAGATCCATAGCTTTTTTTGTCTGCCGGTTCACGATTGCCGCCACCATATCAAAAATTTTATTGGTTGTCCGAACCGTACAGATGGTTTCCACATCCTCAGCCGTAATAACCTCTCTTCCCAGGGTATAGCTTATGAGCTTTTCCAGTTCCATGCGGATATTTTCCATATCATCTCCGGCCATGTGAAGAAACAGTTCCATAGTATTTCCTGTGATCTTCTTACCCTCTCTGGAAAGCAAAGTCCCTGCCCATCTGGCGAGCTGGGCCGTATCCTGACGCTCCATTTCAGCCACATGCCCCAGTTCCTTTACCTTTTTAAACATTTTGTTCCGCTTATCCACTTCTGATTCCACAAAAATCAGGCAGGTGGTATCCGGCATCTGGGATAGATACGATACTATTTCGTCAGAAGCCGATTTAAAGAAACCGCTGTTCTCAACCAGGACCAGGCGCTTTTCTGCAAAAAAGGGCATGGTATCAGCAAGGCTGATTACCTCCCGCACATCGATTCCCTTTCCTTCAAACTGGTTGAAATTCATGGTATCGCCTGCTGTAATGGCTGCCTTCATCTGATTTTTATAGCTGTTCCTCAAAAATGCTTCTTCTCCATACAGAAGATAAATCGGTTTGAAGTTGTGATTTTTGATATCCTGAGTCAGCGTCTGCATGGTATCCTTCCTCTCTGGCATAGCTTTCTTAATGAAAGCAACACGTAATTCCTTTTTTTACTCTCTTTAATTATACCGGGAGAACTTCTCTCAGTCAACGAAACTTTCAAACCGGATCCTCTCCCCATCGGTCCACATCTTAATGGCCCCTCCTTCTCCTGTTTTAAAAACTTCTGTTCCCCTCTCCTCTAAGCGGTCTAACACCTCCTGATGAGGGTGTCCATAAGAATTACCTATCCCATAAGACACCACAGCCCACCGGGGCTTTATTGCGTCAAGCAATGCTTCCCCAGAGGAATATTTGGAGCCATGATGGGCCACCTTTAACACATTCACTTCCGCCAGCATCCGCTTTTCCCCGGTCCTTTCCAAAAGCTGTCCCTCTCCTCTTTCTTCCATGTCTCCTGTAAACAGCATGCGGCAGTTGTCATAGTCCATTTTTAATACTTCTGATTCCTCATTGGTGGTTTCCGGCCTGTCTTCTTTTCCTGGGTACAGGCAGGTAATGCGAAGGCCCTCTACCTGGACCCCATCGCCTCCTGCCACGTACTTCACTTTGGTTCCCCTCCGCCTGGCAAGCTCTTCCAGCCTCTTGATTGCCTCATCCTCCCTTCCATGATAAGGAAGCATGAGATTTTCAATTTTTATATCTTCACTGCTTTCCAGAAGATAGGCTACCCCGCTTAAATGATCCTGATCTCCATGACTGATGAATGCATACTGTATCACAGGTACTCCCATACTTTTTAAACAAGGCTCCAGGGAATATTTGCCCAAAGACTTTTTAGAAGAACTTCCTCCATCCACTAAAACCGCAGACCTTCCTGCCCGCAGCAGGATGCCATCTCCTTGTCCCACATCGAGAAATACTGCTTCCAGCCCATTGACAGGACCAGGTTTTAAAAGCAGGATGCAAAAACAATACATTCCTGCCAGAAAAAGTACCTTTAAGCCATAGGAAATCCCTTTCTTTTTCTCTTCTTTATTCTCCCCGGATCTCTTAGCCTCATACCCCTTCCAGACGTTCAGGCAGGACATTCCTGCAAATAGAATAAGTCCATAAGCGGCCAGCCGGCCGGACTCCGGTCTTCCAAAAGTCAGGCAGTATCCGGGGAGTCCCTCCATGCTCTTGCAGATCCATTCATAAAAGGCAAGAATATAATGCCCTGTTCCCGCCGCACCGATCCCAAGAAGGGGGCTGAAGCTTCCAAGAAAGATAACGCCGATTCCGGAGCAAACCACCCAATCCATTAACGGGATAAGCAGAAGATTTAAAAACACTCCATAAAAAGGAATCTGATAAAAATGATACAACGTAATTGGCATGGTGACCAATTGTACCGCCACTCCTGTGGAAATAGCACTAGACAGAATTTTTTTCTTTCCAAGCCAGTTTTCAAGGATGGGACCTGCCCATCCGATTGCATAAACAGCCCCAAAGGACAGTTGGACGCCTCCATTCATAAGGAGCATCGGTGACTTAAGTCCTATAAGAAGCAACGCCAGGGAAGTGGAAGATAAAAGATCATAAGTTCTTCCAAGATAGGCGGCAAGAAAAGCGACAGACATCATAATTACAGCCCTTACCACAGAAGGACCACTGCCTGTTAAAATTCCATACAACACCACCAGGACAGCTCCTGCCAAGCCGGCGCCTCCAAGGCCCAGACCGGCTTTCCTTAAAATCCGGTAAAAAGCAAGACCGAGGAAGGACATATGCATGCCGCTGATTGCAAGAAGATGGGAAATTCCGTTCTTTTGATATAAAGATTTTATATCTTCCGGTAGCCCGCTTGTATCCCCTAAAACGGCTGCCGTTAAAACACCGGCATCTTCTTTGGATGTATACTTATAAAGGAGGGAGCGTCCCCATTCCCTGGCCTGGCGTATCCCATCTAAAAGTGGATCTTCTCTTGAATCCAGAATCTCCAGCTCCTTCCCGGAAAATTTTCCGTCAATCCCCAGCCCCTGATAATATTCCTTGCTGTCAAACTCCCCCGGATTCCTGGCCGATGAAAAGGGCTGTACCTCACCCTTCACTTTGATGAGCTGTCCCAGCCTCAATCCTTTCACCTTGCTATCCCCTATGATTTGAGGATTAAAAGGCTTGACCGACACCATCAAACCAGAAACAAAATAGTAAGTATCCTGCTTCCATACCCGGTTCTCCTTTATAACAATCTGAAGAGATCCATTCTTTTCTTCAAAAGAAGATACCCTTCCTTCTGCTTCCACATAACCGGCCGAAAGCTCCTCAATGGTCCTTTCCCTCTCTTCCCACTTTCTCCCGTCGTATCCGGCCCAGGCTGCGCCCAGGTATAAAAAAAGAAGAGGCAAAAGAACCCAAAGCCGGTTTCTGCCTCTCCAATAACCATAAAGAACAACCCCGGCAGCAAAAAAAGCCGGAATCAAAAGCCAGGATGTCAAAACCAGCAAAGCGGCAGTCTCTCCAAGTACAAATCCCCCTGCGATCAGACATAATGGGCGTTTTATTGTTCTGTTCCTCCTATATCATTCAATGCTTCCTCATTTTCCGCATTATAATCCAGATTGCGTTCAAAAAGCTGGTTTAAGGAAATGGAATCCCGAAACATGACTTCCTGAGAACCGTTCACCGTAATCTGCACCTTATTGATGGAGGAAGCCGCGGCCAGGGAATTCACGATAGAATAAATCGGGATATATTCCCTTACCTCCAGGGTGTTATTAAGAAATGCGGAATCAAAATTAATGTAACAGATGTTTTCATTGACCGACACATTGAGAAGCTTTGTATCCTTCGGCAGAGTAGAATTCATCCCCGGCCGTCCCGGACCGGCGATCAGCTGTTCAATTACCAGCTTTTCTAAGGAAGTGTTTACGTTATGCACCACTTCTCTTGTCTCCTTAACCAGCTTCTCACCGGTATCATCAGAGAAATACAGGGGCAGCTCCGTCTTCTCATAGGAGTTGACGTTACTGATGTTGTCAATAAAATCGGAATTTGCCATAGGACCTACCGGACTTCCCGAGCTGTCCATCAGTGGCTGTTCCGCCGTATACACAGCAACATAGTCCACCCCTTTTACCTGGGTCAGTGTCCTCACCAGGGAAGACCTGCATAAGATTTCCCTGGTTGCATTCATCATGGCATAATTGTTATCAAAATACAGATAAAGAACCGTGTCCTCCAGCTTATAGCGCTCAAACCCCACCTTATCCGGAACCGCGGCCTGCCGGTCTAAGTCCTTTGGCACAGTCCGAAGCTGTTCCATTAAATTCCTGATCCTCCAGTCCGTCACATCTTCCAAGTCCCCTTCCGGTTTCTGCGGCATGTGATACTCCTGTGGTTCCATCTTTGTCATGGCAGAGTTTAAGTAATAAATCTGGTAAACATCACCGACGTTTTCCGTTCCCTTTCCTTCACTTCTTTCACAGCCGGTCAGGCACAGAAAGCACGCCAGAAGAAGGAGAACACCCCTTAGCATTTTCGTTGTTACTGCACCGCTATTTAAGCTGTGCCCGCCCCGCTTTGCCGGGCGAAAAGATATGCCTGAAAGGCGTTTCATCTAATAGCCTCCTGTTTCTAAGAAATATAAGTGAGTGGAATCCGTACGGTAAAAGTGGCTCCCTCGCCCTCTTTGCTCTGAAGTTTCAACGCTCCCTGGTGCATCAGTATAATTTTTTTTGTAATGGAAAGGCCAAGGCCTGTGCCTCCTGTTTCTCTGGATCTGGCTTTATCTACCCGGTAGAACCGCTCAAACACATGCTCCTGGAACTCTTCCGAGATCCCGATACCAGAATCTGCAACCTTTACATAAAAAAACTTATGATCCGCATCAAGGGTTACCCGTACCCAGCCGCCTTCCACGTTGTATTTGATGGCATTCTCCACCAGATTGCTTAAGGCAAGGGAAAGCTTCATCTCATCCACATCGGCAGTGACCTCCCTGATGCTTTCAAAAGTAAGCTCCACATTACGTTTTCCGGCAATGGGACGCAGCCTCTTTAAGATAAGCTCCATCAGCCCATTGATATTCACCTGGGCAATGTTTAAATTTCCCCCTGCAGTCTTGTCCATGCGGACCAGAGACAGCAGATCATCAATGATCTTGTTTTCCCGCTCGATTTCATCGGAGATATCACTTAAGAATTCCCGGTAAAGCTCAGCCGGAACGTCTTCCATCCCCATCAGGGAATCAGCCAGCACCCGGATGGACGTAATCGGGGTTTTCAGCTCATGGGAAACGTTTGATACGAATTCTTCCCTGGACTGGTCCACTGCCTTCAGCTTCTTTAACGTTAAGTTAATGGTCTCTGTAATCTGGATGGTTTCCTTATAAGCATAGGGGCTGATGTTCTCGTCCATATCTCCCTCTGCCGCCCTGTTTAACCTCCGCTGCAATTCCCGGAAGGGCTTCATCAAAAGTTTGGCAAGAACAAACACAAATATGGCAAGAACGGAAAAGATCATAAGCTGAAGAAATGCTCCCTTTTCCGACACAATGGAGACCCGGTTCAGCAGATCTTCCGTAGATGCCGTCACGATCATGACCCCGGCAATTTCCTTTTCCTGGCTGTTGGAATAAATGGGAATCGTCAGCGCCGAATAATGTTTATCAGAATTATATTTGCTGCTGTTTTCTCCGTCAAAGCAGCGGATGACCTCTTCCGATACATTGAGCTTGCCCACAGAAAGGGAAAAGGTATCGCTGATGATCCTGAAATTCCGGTTCACCACCACGATCCGCCCATTGAGCATATCCGCCTTTACGGACATTTCATTGTCCAAAAGAGGATCCCTGGGCTCCATGGTCAGGTACCCGATCCTTGTCATTTTGTTGCTTAATATCCAGCACTGGTTTTGGATATCCTGCATTCTGGACTCAATGAGGTTCTGCCGGTAAGTCCCCAGCATAACCGAGTTCTGGATAAATACCGGTATGATTCCAACCACCAGTAGGGCAATGATCAGAGTGACACGCAGGCTTATGGCATGTTTCTGATTAAAAAGCCTTATCTGGAACATGTCCCTGCACCTCCAACCTTATCCCTGTCATAGATCTAACCTTTTAATACAAGCAATTGCCAGCGCTCCCGGCCCAATGTGGCAGGATACGCTTAAAGAAAGATTGTCCACGTAGATTTCTCCTGTCTTTGGAAAAACCTCTTCCAGCTCCTTCTTAAATTCCATGGCAGCCGCTTCATTATTGGTATGGGCAACAGCAATGCTGGTGCGAATCCCTTCCGGATCGCCGAATCGCTCCTCCATATCCTTTTTCGCAGCCGTGATCATCATGGTTTTGGCCTGCTTCATGGTTCTTGCCTTGGCAAAGGCGTCCAGCTTCTCTCCCTGAATGGTAAGAACCGGCTTGATTCTTAAAAATGTCCCCAAAAGAGCCGCTGCCGGAGTGATCCTCCCGCCCTTTTTTAAATATTCCAGCGTATCCAGGGTAATATAAATGGTAGACTCCATCTTCGTTTCTTCCAGCTTTTCCTTAATGGCAGCGGCGGTCATGCCGGAGTCTGCCATTGTCTTGGCATCCAGAACCGACTGCCTTTGAGTGACGGAAATCCTCTGGTTATTAACGACAAACACTTTTCCCTCATAATCATCCGCCAGCATAAGGGCAGTCTGACAGGCACTGCTCAACCCACTGGACATGGGGACGTGTACGATTTCATCATATTCCTCTAAAAGCCTGTTCCATAGATCCAGAAGATCGGCCGGAGATGGCTGTGAGGTGGAAATATCCACCCCTTCCACCAGCTTTTCATAGAAATCCTCTCTGGTCAGGCTGATATCTTCATAAAACGTATCCCCAGCCATCATAAATGGCATGGGTATTACGTAAATCCCAGCTTCAACTCCCTGTTTCTGGGTAATTCCGCTGTTGCTGTCTGTTACTACTGCTACTTTCATTTCCGTTCTCCTTAATTTCTGTAGGCAATGAGCCAGGCGCAGGAATGCTTGCATTTCTGCATCTGGCGAATGCTGCAAGGGTCAAATAGCTCACAGCTTGCTGGGGGATATTTGACTTCCTGTAGGCAATGAGCCAGGCGCAGGAATGTTTGCATTTCTGCATAATATTTAACTACCTTGTCAGGGCAGCCTGTTCTTCTTCGCCCACAGACGTATAAAGCTGATAATACATTCCCCGCCTTAAAAGCAGCTCCTCATGATTTCCCTCTTCCACAATGTTACTGTCGGAAAGTACTAATATCCGGTCTGCATTCTGGATGGTAGTAAGGCGGTGGGCAATTGTCAGCGTGGTACGGCCTACGGCCAGGCGTTCCAGGGACTGGGAAACCAAATGCTCGCTCTCGTTATCAAGAGCAGAGGTGGCTTCATCAAGGATCAGCACCTGGGGATTTTTAAGAAATACCCTGGCAATGCTGATGCGCTGCTTTTGTCCTCCTGAAAGCTTAACTCCACGCTCTCCCACATAGGTATCATAGCCGTCCTTTAGCCCTGTGATAAAATCATGGGCTCCGGCCAGCTTTGCAGCCCGGATCACTTCCTCCTTGGAAGCCCCGGGATAGCCGTATTCAATATTTTCAAAAACCGTTCCCGAAAACAGATACACATCCTGCTGCACCACGCCTACGGCGTTCCTTAAAGTCTCTAAGGTTACATTCCTGATATCCTGACCGTCGATGAGGATCTCTCCCTCCGTGGGATCATAGAAGCGGGGGATCAGGTTGCATAACGTTGTCTTTCCTCCTCCGGAAGGACCGACAAGGGCCACCTTTTCACCCGGTTTGATATCAAGGTTGATGCTGCTAAGCACCGGATTATGGTCATCCGGGTATTCAAAAGATACGTGATGAAAGGTGATATTTCCTTTTACATCATGAAGAGGTTTTGCACCTTCTTCATCAAAGATGTCCACACTTGCATCCATCAGTTCCGTAAAACGTTCGACTCCGGTTATTCCTCTCTGGAACTGTTCCGCGAATTCGATGATCCTGCGGATTGTGGCAAGCAGCGTGGTCACATACAGGGTATAAGCCACCAGATCTCCGGGTTCAATCAGTCCCTTTACCATGAATATACCGCCTGCTACGATGACCACTACATACATCAAACCGTCAAACATACGGATGGTATTCTGGAAAGCAGCCATGTATTTATAGGTTTTCCGTTTAATTTCCAAAAATTCCAGATTATCCCGGTTGAATTTTTCAATCTCAATCTTTTCGTTGGCAAAGGCCCGGACCACACGGTTTCCAAGAAGGCTGTCCTCAATTCTGGCATTCAGCTCACCGATGTGGTTTCTCTGGTGTTTAAAAGCCTTTCTCACCTGCAGGTTAAAGTAAGTACAGGATACCGCCATAAGCGGAATCAGCAGGAAAATGATAAGGGTCAGAGGGAGATTGATCCCTGCAAGTATAATAAAGGATACCAACGTCTTTAAGAAGGCAATAAAAAATTCTTCCGGACAGTGGTGGGCAAATTCCGTAACGTCAAATAAGTCACTGGTGATCCTCGACATGATCTGCCCGACCTTTGTATTGTTAAAATAGTTATCCGACAGCTTCTGCAAATGTGCAAATGCATCCTGTCTCATGTCGGTCTCAATAGCCGCTCCCATAACATGGCCCGTGTAAGCCATATAGAAGCTGGCCATTCCGTCTATGATCCTGAGACCAAAATAAAGGGCGCCGATCACGATGATCGTACGAATCGTAAGGGACGTTATGTCTCTTAATCCCTGATTGGTAATATAACGTAAGATCAAAGGCAATACCATCTCACAGATGGTAGTAAGCGACGCACAGAATAAATCCATGACCATAACTTTAGTATATTTTTTATAGTAGGGCACAAAGCGTTTTAACAATGTGCCCGTTCTCATCTCATTTTGTTTCATATAATCCTCTACTCTGTAATCTTAATATTTTTAATAAGCCCCAAAGCCCAATCCCTTTCTCCAGGCCTTCTGCTCACAATATTAATGTTCATACGCTGTTCCTTGTAAAGCACCTGTGCGGACATCCCATAACGGATTTCCCCTTCCTTCTCCTCCGGTTCATAAAAAGCCACCCGCGCTTTGGCGTTTCCTACGTCAAAATCCGAGATATCCGGCCCTTTCCCCTGCTCAAACCACTGATTCTTAAACTCGGCTTTACGCCCTTCAAAAACCGCCGCGTAGACATAATAATCATGGCCGCCATACCCGTTCCCGTCATAGTAATGGTCCATGCTGCCGCTGTTTGTCTCATCATAAAGAAAATTTCCAGGAATTCCAAAGCTCATGTTGCCGATCTTCCGGTAAACCAGATGCTTTCTGCAGCCAATGGAAACCTCCTCAGGCAAAGGCGTCACACCTTCTAAATCCACAGGAACATGGCCATGAAGACTGCATACTTCCAAATATTCCTTCTTGGGGAAAGGGAGCTTACGGTCCATGGAAAGCGCTGTTTCAAGGAGTTCGATGACTTCCCTGTTTACCTTCTCATCCTGCTTGCTGCGGTCTGACGGCATGAAATAACAGAATTGGTGAAGCAGAACCATGGCGCTGTTTCTGTAAAAACAGGCATCCTTTTCCAGTTCATTCCATACAAAAAAATCCCTGGCAAATGCGACGCCTATACCAGAATTCATCATCCCTTTTATCTCTTTAAAAGAAAATGACCGAATATGGGTAACCAGTTTCCCCTCCTGACGGTCCGGAATATAATAAACCGCAGGCCAGCAAAACATGTATTCCCCATCCCCGCTCCATCCGGACACCAGCTTCATAAGATCAGAAAACCACTGGTAAAAGTACTTCTGTCTCATGGCAAGAAAGTCCCTCTTTATAAAATATCCGGTTCTGTCCTCGACCCTGAGCCTGAGCTTTTCTTCCTTTGCCAGACGCTCCAGAAAATCGATGGCTGCCGCATGGAAACCCGGACCGGCAATGTTCGTCTGGCTCTCTCCCTGAAGCTTGTGCCTGCTCCACTTAAGCCAGACATAGCCCTCCTGGCATAGCTGTACAATCATAAATCCTTCGATCCGAAAACAGCGGTACCCCATTTCCTTTGCCAGCTTTTTAGCCATACCCTCCGCTGACTGGCAATTCCAGTCTATTCCTGAAAATATTTTTTTCTTTGGCTCCAAAGAAAATCTGATTCGAATACTCATCTGAAACCCTTCCTAAGATATCTTTCTCTATTCTATCTTATTTTCAATAGAAATGGAAGCATAAAACGAATATGGACGAATTTAATTTTCCAGTTTACATAAACCAAGCCTGCTGCCGACGGATAGGAAAGGTCGAAAGAAAAGCATATCCGTTTTACATTCGTATACAAAAATGAGGGCTGCCCAGCACTATTACTGGAAAGCCCTTATTTTTGGCATAATTAAACTCATTTCACGAGTAAAGATTTTCCTGTCATCTCTTTTGGCTGTTTTAATCCCATCAGTTCAATCAGAGTAGGAGCAATATCTGCCAGACAACCGCCTTCTCTCAGCTTATAGGATGGGTCTGCATTTACCAGGATAAACGGAACCGGATTGGTGGTATGAGCAGTAAAAGGTTCTCCTGTCTCATAATCCAAAAGCTGCTCTGCATTTCCATGATCCGCGCAGATGAACATAATTCCATCAGTTTCCCTGATGGCTTCCACGGTTCTTCCCACACACGCATCCACAGTTTCAATTGCCTTGATAGCAGCGTCTTCGATTCCCGTATGACCAACCATATCCGGATTTGCGAAGTTAATGATGATCACATCATATTTTCCGGATTTGATCGCCTCCACCAGCTTATCGCAAACAACAGGAGCGCTCATCTCAGGCTGTAAGTCATAGGTAGCAACCTTTGGAGATGGAACCAGTATCCTTTCTTCTCCCTTATTCGGCTCTTCCACACCGCCGTTAAAGAAAAAGGTTACATGGGCATATTTTTCAGTTTCAGCAATTCTGGCCTGTGTCATGTTGTTCTGAGCCAAAAAATCGCCAAATGTATTTATAATGGCTTCCTTTTTGAAAGCAACCAGCTTGTTTTTAATGGTCTCATCGTAATTCGTAAAGCATACATAGGTCAGGTTCAGGCGCTTTTCTCTTGGAAATCCCTTAAACTCATCATCACAGAAGGCTCTTGTTATTTCTCTTGCACGGTCAGGACGGAAGTTAAAGAAGATCACGGAATCACCGTCTTTCACCGTAGCAACCGGTTCTCCAGCCTCTGTCACAACAAAAGGCTCCACAAACTCGTCGAAAACTTCTTTATCATAGGAAGCCTGGATTCCGGCAGAAGCCGATTCCCCATGATTTCCTGCTCCTTTTGTCAGGGCATTGTATGCTCTTTCCACACGGTCCCAACGGTTATCCCTGTCCATTGCATAGTAGCGGCCCATAACAGAAGCAACTTTTCCTGTACCGATCTCCTTCATCTTTGCTTCCAGCGCTTCCACGAAGCTCTTTCCGGAAGCAGGAGGCGTATCACGCCCGTCAAGGAAGCAATGGACATAGACCTTATCCAGACCGCTTCTCTTTGCCAGCTCTAAAAGGCCGTAAATATGGGTGTTGTGGCTGTGTACTCCGCCGTCAGATACCAGGCCCCACATATGAAGAGCTGATCCGGATTTCTTGCAGTTTTCCACTGCCTGTAAAAATTCCGGAACCTCAAAAAAGTCACCGTCAACTATAGATTTTGTAATTCTGGTAAGCTCCTGATATACAATACGGCCTGCGCCCATATTCAGATGTCCTACTTCTGAGTTTCCCATCTGTCCGTCAGGAAGACCTACTGCCAGTCCGCTGGCATTTCCCTTAACAAAAGGGCACTGGCTCATAAGCTGATCCATGATCGGTGTTTTGCCTTCACAAACAGCGTTATGGTCGCAGTTATCATTTAATCCATAACCATCAAGTATCATTAATACAATCGGTTTTCTGCTCATAACTAGTTCTCCTTTTTCTCTTCTTCATTCTATTGTAATAGAAGCATTCACTACTATATTGTTATGCCTCAAAAGCGTGGGAAATCGAATGGAAATCATTGTCTCACAATCTATATTTTACATGATTTGCCCATTTCTTGCAACCGGTGAATGATGAAATAATAACAATGATCCGGTCCCCGCCTTTTGCCATGAGGAAAAGCTGCCGTCCCTCACCTTTTTAGGAAGGGAAACAGCAGCTTTTACCCGCTTATTTATTGTAATTTACGATTTTTCCAAACTCTGGCTTTAAGGATGCCCCGCCAACTAAGCCGCCGTCAATATCATGCTGTGCAAACAGTTCCGGTGCGCTTGCTGCTGATACGGAACCGCCGTACTGGATGCGGATGGTTTCCGCTGTTGCCTTGTCATAGATTTCAGCAATGCATGCACGGATGGCACTGCAAACCTCCTGTGCCTGCTCGGTTGTCGCTACCTTTCCGGTACCGATCGCCCAGATCGGCTCATAAGCAATAACCGCATTTGCCGCATTCTCTGCCGGTACGTTTAAGAAAGCGATCTTAATCTGCTGGCGGATCCAGTCAAGAGTGATTCCCTGTTCTCTCTGGGTCAGTGTTTCTCCGCAGCAAACGATAGGAGTGATGCCGTATTCAAAGGCCTTAAGAACTTTTTTGTTAACAGTTTCATCTGTTTCCGCAAAATATTCCCTTCTTTCGGAATGGCCGATTACCACATATTTCACGCCTGCATCTTTTAACATGGCAGGAGAAATCTCTCCGGTGTAAGCCCCTTTATCTTCATAATACATGTTTTCAGCACCAATGTTAATATTGGTTCCCTTTGCAGCATCCATAGCGGGCATAATGTCAATAGCCGGAACGCAGAAAATAACGTCTACTTCATCATTCGCCACCAGAGGCTTTAATGTATCCACCAGCTGGACCGCTTCGGTGGGAGTCATATTCATCTTCCAGTTACCTGCTATAATTTTCTTTCTGGACATAGTATCAACCTTCCTTTATGTTCGTCATTCAGAAGACCGGGATCTCCTGTTTGCAAGGCCCGGACAGTCATCCTTTGTCCGGGCCTGTATTGTGAATTGAATTTCGTTATTTATTGTCTGCTGCAGCCACACCTGGAAGCTCCTTGCCTTCAAGGAATTCAAGGGAAGCACCTCCGCCTGTGGAGATATGAGTCATCTTATCAGCAAATCCAAGTCTCTTAACCGCATTCACGGAGTCACCGCCTCCGATAACCGTAGTGGCGTCAGAAAGTTCCGCAACCGCACGGCATACCTCTAAGGTGCCTTCTGCAAAATTAGAGAATTCAAATACACCCATCGGTCCGTTCCAAACAACAGTCTTGGCGCCCTTTAAGGCATCCTTGAAAAGTTCAATGGTTTTTGGTCCGATATCAAAACCTGACCAGCCTGGATCAATAACACTTACTACCTTTCTTTCCGTATCATTGGAAAACTCCTTGCCTTCCAGGTTATCAACTGGAAGCAGCAGTTTTACGCCCTTATTCTCAGCCTTTTTAATCATCTCTAAGGCATAGTCAAGCTTATCTTCTTCACATAAGGAATTTCCAATCTCCTTGCCCTGAGCCTTTGCAAAGGTATATGCCATGCCGCCGCCGATGATCAGTGTATCAACCTTATCAAGCAGGTTGTTGATTACGTTGATCTTATCGGAAACCTTTGCTCCACCCAGGATTGCCACGAAAGGACGTACCGGGTTCTCAACTGCCTGGCCCAGGAATTTGATTTCCTTTTCCATCAGATAACCAACTACATTGGTTGTTGTGTATTTCGTTACGCCTACATTGGAGCAGTGAGCCCTGTGAGCAGTACCGAATGCATCGTTTACGAAAATGCCGTCGCAAAGGGAAGCCAGCTCTTTTGCATACTCTTCCGCGCTCTCATCCTTACCGTACTTAGTCTCTTCGACTCTGTAACGGGTATTCTGAAGCAGCAGAACTTCTCCATCCTTTAATTCTTCCGCGATCTTGCTGGTCTCAGGACCTGTTACCTTTGGATCGTTTACAAATTTCACTTCTACCCCAAGTCTTTCACTTAAAGCAGGAGCAACAGGTGCTAAAGACAGCTCCGGAAGAGGCTCGCCCTTCGGCTTTCCTAAATGGGAGCAAAGAATCACTCTTGCGCCCTGGTCCAATAATTTCTTGATCGTAGGAATGGCTCCGTCAATACGGTTGAAATTCTGAATCACTCCATCCTTTAACGGCACGTTAAAATCGCATCTCACCAAAACTTTCTTTCCCTGTAATCCGGTTAAATCATCAACTGTTTTCTTATTAAGCATGTTTCAATGCTCCTTTCCAATTTATAGCCCGCGTTTTCCGGGCATAAAGGGATACCTGGAAGGTATTTCCTATATTCTCTTATTTCATATATTTATAAAAATAAAAGGCCCGGTCCATAACGACCGGACCCTTTGTGGATCATTAGCCTAATTCAGCAAAGTACTTAATTGTACGAACCATCTGGCTTGTATAGGAGTTCTCATTGTCATACCATGAAACAACCTGAACCTGATATAAATCATCTGCAATCTTGGAAACCATGGTCTGAGTTGCATCGAATAAGGAACCAAATCTCATGCCGACAACATCAGAGGAAACGATCTCATCAGTATTGTATCCGAAGGAATCGCATGCTGCTGCCTTCATAACTGCGTTAATGCTTTCCTTGGTTACGTCTGCACCCTTAACAACTGCTGTTAAGATGGTTGTGGAGCCTGTAGGAACCGGAACACGCTGTGCGGAACCGATTAACTTGCCGTTTAAATCCGGAATAACCAGACCGATTGCCTTAGCAGCACCGGTGGAGTTAGGAACGATGTTGGCAGCGCCTGCTCTTGCTCTTCTTAAGTCGCCTTTTCTGTGAGGTCCGTCAAGAATCATCTGATCGCCTGTGTAAGCATGGATTGTGCTCATGATACCAGACTGGATCGGTGCATAATCGTTAAGAGCCTTAGCCATAGGAGCCAGGCAGTTTGTTGTACAGGAAGCAGCGGAGATGATCTTATCATCTGCTGTTAAGACATTCTCATTTACGCTGTAAACGATGGTTGGAAGATCGTTTCCTGCCGGAGCGGAGATAACAACCTTCTTAGCGCCTGCATCAATGTGAGCCTGAGCCTTGTCCTTGGAGCAATAGAATCCTGTACACTCAAGAACTACATCAACACCGATTTCTCCCCAAGGAAGCTCTGCAGCTTTTGCCTGAGCATAAATTTTAATAGTCTTTCCATCTACAGTAATGGAGTCCTCGGAAGCCTCTACGGTGTGAATACCCTCACCATAGTATCCAGCGTATCCGCCCTGTGCAGTGTCATATTTTAATAAATGTGCTAACATCTTTGGATCTGTTAAATCGTTAATAGCTACTACTTCATAGCCCTCTGCGCCAAACATCTGTCTGAATGCAAGACGGCCAATACGGCCGAAACCATTAATCGCCACTTTTACTGCCATAATTCAATTCCTCCTAAGAATAAAATTAAATTTGATTGTTAAATATTAATCAACTACCCTTTATTCTACCTAATATTCCACTAAATAGCAAGTCCTTTTTTATTTTTAATCCTGTTCCCCTTAAATCTCATTCTTTACATAGCTGGCAAGATTATAGGAATGATCAGAAATACGTTCCAGATTGCTTATAAGCTCCAGGAACACAACGCCTGACGAAGGATTGCACTCGCCTGAGGAAAGCCGTTCGATATGCTTTTCCCTCAGTTCCTCTTCAAGAAGATCCACCTCATCCTCCCACTGGCTCACCTTACGGACATCTTCCATGTCCCCTTTCCTTCTGGCTTCTATGGAATGGAAAAAGGATTTGTAAGCCGCCTGACAGATGACCTCTAAATCAGAAGCACCAGTACCGGAGAAACTGACTTCATGCTGGACCATATATTCTGCCTGTTCGGCCAGGTTTTCCGCGTGGTCTCCTACCCGCTCTATATCATTAATGCTGTAAAATAAGTTGTTGACTACCAATTTTTGCTCCTCTGTCAGGGACAGATTGTTGATTTTGACCAGATATTCGATCAGCATCTTTTCCATATTATTGATCGTCTTTTCTGTTTTATACACTTCCTTTACTTTATCCGCATTTTTCGTGAGAACTGCGTCCATGGCCCGCTTCACGTTTTCCAGGGCGATCTGTCCCATATGCACTACCTCCATGGAGGCTGTTTCCACCGCAAAAGCCGGGGATTCAAAGATTCTCTCATCCAGGTGCTTCATGGTCACAGCTTCTTCTCCCGCCAGCTCTCCATCACCGGTTCCTCTTTCCGGAACAACCAATCCGGATAAGTCCACCAGCTGCTTCGCAAAGGGGAACAGGAGGAGTGTATTGGTCAGGTTAAAGAACGTATGGAATATGGAAATCTGAACTGCAGTTATGTTATGGGCCGCCAAAACCGGGGTGGCCATAAAAAGGAGGAAAGAACCGATGCCAAATATAACTGCCCCCATCACATTAAAAGACAAATGGATCACTGCCGCGCGCTTTGCTGTCCTGGATCCGCCGATACTGGAAATGAGGGCGGTTACGCAGGAGCCGATGTTTTGCCCCAGAGTGATAAAGATAGCGGCATTGGTAGTGACCACACCGTTCATGGCAAGGGTCTGCAGGATACCTACCGATGCGGATGAGCTCTGAAGGAGAGCCGTAACTATGGCGCCGATCAGCATGCCCAGCAAAGGATTTTTCCCTAAAATACGGAATGCCTCAGAAAAAATAGGGGCATCAGTATAAGGAGAAATTGCTCCTGACATAAAATCCAGGCCAATAAACAGCATGCCAAGGCCCACCAGGATCTCCCCTATGGTTTTCATCCTCTGCTTTTTGCTAAACAGCAGAAGGACAGCTCCGATTCCGATAAAAAGAGGGGCTGAAAAGGACGGCTGCAATATGGAATATGCATCTCCTAACTGATTCATGGATACGATCCAGGCCGTAATGGTGGTACCAATATTGGCTCCCATGATAACGCCGACAGCCTGAGACAGATTAAGCACTCCTGCGCTTACAAAGCCGACTACCATGACCGTGGTCGCTCCGCTGCTCTGGATGATGGCTGTAATGAGAGCCCCCAGGAGCACTGCCAGAAAACGGTTGTTAGTAAGCATTCCCAAAAACTGGCTCATCCTGCTTCCTGCACTCTTCTGCATTCCATCTGCCATGGTGTTCATGCCATACAGGAACATTCCCAGTCCCCCTAAAAAACCAAACAGACTCGATATGTCATTTATAGACATGTGTTACCTCCTTATAAACACTGATTATGGTTTTATTCCGGCTCGTCTCCCTCTTTCCGGAAGGCGCACCGTTTAAAATATAGCATAGGCGGAATTGCTTTTTCAATGTTTTTTAAAAATTATGTAAAATTTTGGTGAAATTTAAGTAAAACCAGTGCCCCATGAATGCCAAAAAGCCGCTCTGCTGATTGAAAATCAGCGGGCAGCTTTTCCGTGGTGAAATTTAAAGTATCTTTTCATATAACTTAAAACAATGCAATCCATATTTTCCAAGTCCCAAATCTACGGTATCCACATACTTAAATCCGCATTTTTCATACAGCCTGACAGCAGGTAAGTTCTTTTCATAAACATCAAGGCGGATAGCTTTTGCGTGTTCTTTCATGCCATGCTGGACTGCAAAATTCATAAGTGCCATGCCAATTCCATTTTTGAGATACGCAGGATGAACAGCAAACGTATAAATCACAAATATACCAGAATAGTCAGTATTTATTCCCCATTGAACCTTATGATATACAGGTTCCGGCTTATGGCTTAATATCATTGAACCCACGATCTTTCCTGCTATCTTTGCGACATAAAGATTGTCATTTACAACACCATTAACTGCGTCTTCACGGGTAGGATAGATGCCTTTCCTCCAACCGGGATAGTTAATGCTATTCTCAAGATAATCATTCAGATCGTCATAGAGCTGCTCAAGTTGATCAATATCGTATTTTGTTCCCTTTTCAATAAGAATGTTCATATAAGACCTTTCACCTTTTAAAATTTTTCAACTGGTATGAATGCAGGAGCAGGCCTTTTAACCTATGAGATACCGTTTGCTTTTCCAATCTTTATAACAAGAGATTTCACCTTACCGTCTCTCAGATTTATGGCAGCCGCTCCAAAAAGTCCTGCTTCCTTTACTTGCGACCTTTGCCCATCCAAGTATTCCAGTTCCATCTCCTCAATGCGGTAGCATCCCGGTATCATATCCTGCTTTTCAAAAAACTCATAAACGATCTTGGTTTTTCCTAAAAAGATGGCTTCAACGGTTTTGTCCTCCGGTATAAGATACCCGGGGATCGCCGGCTCAAAAAAGCAGCAAAGCTGCCCCTCTTCCATGCGGAAGGGTTTTTCTCCGAACATCATAATCTGCCACATTTGCAGGAATTCAGCCGTGGAACCGCTCAGTCTTGCCACAAAGCCTCTTCCATGAAGCTTATCATCGGCATTTGCGCTGCTTACAAGAAAAGAGGAATTCTCCAACAAGCTTCTTCCGTATACCTCCTCATCCAAAAAAGGAATGCAGGCATTGTGGAAATCCCGGAAGAATTCATCATATAATTTTGATTTGAGTAATTCCAGCAGATACTTATATTCCATGTGAAGCCAGATGGACTCATTTTCCAGCCAGCCGGGTGAAAATGCTTTTGCTCTCCCGATCTCAAAGGAGGCATTGTCCAGAGATTCATTGACTTTGTACATCTTTAATTTTGTATCATATAATCCGGTTTCCTTAACCTTATGATACAAGGATAATTTTTCTTCCCTGGATACCGGCAGTTTCATATACCGGACAAATCCTTCCAGGAACAGAGGAAGCGCAGTGACCTGCAGATTTTCAGGAATGATATGATTTCCAGCCATTTCATAGCTGTCAAGCTGATGAATATAATAGGTGGGAATCCCTCCATCTTTTTTGCAGGCTGATTGTATGCCGTCTTCCACATAGGAAATCCACTTTAAAAGAATTCCCCGAAACTCCCGTCCAGACATGAATATCTCATCTCCCCGGACTCCTTTCGCCGTAATCGCTCTGTAGCGCTCCTTGTAACCATTGCACTCATTCCATACCCACAGCCTGCTCTTAGCCTTTTTTTCATAGGAAGCAAAGGTTTTATCCTGACCTTTGATAAATTCATACAGCTCGGCCGGTACCGTAACCCCTTCTTCAAACCGTTCCAGAGCGCTTTCCATAAATTTCAGCAGACGGTACAGCTCAAAGGTTTCCGGCATAGAGGAGCCTAAAAGTCCTGGCAGGCCATTTAAGGCGTCATACCAGCCCGGCTTTCCCGCCTCCATTTCTATCCCTAAGCCGGACATGTCCAGAGAAGCGGTTTTATTGGCAGCCACCACCACAAGCTTTGTCATCAGGTTTGTGACATAAACGGTTCCTTTTCCATAATCAGTGGATACCGTATCCTTTAATACTTCCTTTTTCCGGTCCTCACAAAGGGCGTGGTACTGCCTGATTCCCCGTTCCGTCTTCACATAACGCTCATGGCGTGGCCTCACAGACGCTCTTGATTCATAATACGTGTAGCTTTTATCAGAAAACAGCAGGTGTTCTTCCATTTCAGGATAAACGGAAAGGTAAGTTTCAATCAAATCAAGATGATATGTCCAGTGATCAGTCCAGTATCCTTCGCCAAAATCTGCGTGGAACTTAAGAATGCTGTGTTCCACCACTGCACTTAAGAATTCCTCCCTGCCGCATTCTAAGGAAATGGAATGCTGCTCCAGAAAGGCAAACAGGCTTCCAGGCGAAAATTCCTTGCGAAAAAATTCTTCCATAAGGCTTTTGCCTCCCTGTTTCACAACCTTAAGAATCTTATCCAGCCGCACGGCTTTATAAGTAACCTGGCGTACTACCAGGGGATTATACCCATCCAACTGCAGCAGATTGTAAAACAGCTTGATGTTATGGTCCTTCACATAAGGCGTAAACAATACATCGCTTCTCCGGTTTTGGTTTACATCTCTGAAATTTCCGTTACCCTGAGTGTAATACTCCGGAACCATGGAAAAATCATTGTAATCCCGCTCCATATCCCCATGCTTCCTGGAATACACGTAAAAAACAGAATCCTTCCCTGTTTTTATTGGAAACCCGCCCCGCAGTACGTTATCCACATAGGTCTGTTCACAATAGGCATCAAACACCGGATCAGAGGTTTTCGTGTGGATAAAGCTTCCCAGTTCCCGTGTTTTTTCAGCCGCCTTGTTGTATTTCTCCTCAAAATAGCTCCTGTCTAAGTGACCTTCCCCATAATCGGACAGGATCTTCTTGGTTGAGGCCTGACCTGCCACACTGTTCCAGCCCACAGCCTCCCCAGCAGGCAGAACACTTGTCAGGCAGGAAAAGCCGGAAGGCACAATATTTTGAGTGATCTGCTTTTTTTGAAGAAGCTCATCAAGACTGTGGCGGATCAGGCCCACCGGATGTTCCATTGCCGTATCATGTTCAAACACAAGCTCAGGATCTGCAATAATGGGTAGCAACTGACCGGATTCTGATAAGGAGAGCATGAAATTCCCTTCTTCCACCCTTGAAACAACCGCCGAATCTCCTGTGCTGTACCGCACCCGGTAATAAGGCATCCTCTTCTCCACATCCTCCACCTGCATCCAGGCTTTCATGGTCTGGGCCATTTCCTTCATTTCTTTTAATCCGATTCCATAAGGGATGACTCCAGGCATTCCATCCAGTATCTGCAGGTCCAGCTCTTGTTTGGAGATATTTTGTATGGTCACCCTTCTCACCAGACCAGCAACCGCTTCATCGGGAAGGGTATAAAACAGAACATTGGTTTTTAAGCCTCTTTCTTCGTTGATTTCTTCCAGCTCCAACTCATTCATGCCCACATACATACGGGTTTTCACAGAATCCAGACGAAAGGGTTCGTATACTTCACTCCCAACCTTTATAAAGGTGCGAAACCCCATGTTCCTCACAAGCTGGTATGCCTGATGGGCCGGATAAAATTCCATAATGGAATGATTTTTGTTTTCTACACCAAAGCTTGCAACTGCCTGGCCCCGGTTCGTGTAGAAACACCAGAGAGGAATGCCGTAAATTCCGCTGATCCCGGGCAGAAAACTGGAGAATACCGGTTTCTGATTAAAATTCTCTATAATAAATCTTCCTCTTGAATCAAACATAATCCTATCATCCTTTCACCGCACCTGCAACCAGACTATCCTGGATTTGATTGCTCAGTATAAAATAAATTACAATGGTGGGCAGGGTGGCAATGACCATGCCCGCTCCGATCAGACCCCAATCAGTGGAATATTGACCCGCAAAGGACATGATTCCCACGGGCAAGGTCCGGTACCGGTCGCTGTCCACAAAGGTATTGGCTAACATCAGCTCATTCCAGGTCCCTAAAAATGTAAATATAGAGGCAGTGGCAATCGCCGGCTTGACGATGGGAAGTATAATGGTTGCAAAGCACCGGAAAATCCCGCAGCCATCAATACAGGCTGCCTCTTCTATTTCTATGGGGATGCTTTTGTAAAATCCGATTAATATCATGATGCTCATGGGAAGAGCTCCCGAAATATAAGGAATAAGCAGCCCTAAGTATCCGCCCTTTAATCCAGTTTTATCAAGGACCTGAAACAGGGGCAGCAGGGCGGCCTGAGCCGGAATCATGATTCCCAATGCGAAAACTCCAAATACCAGGGATTTAAGCTTCCATTTCATTCTGGCTATGGCATAGGCAGCCATAGCGGACAAAATTCCTGCAACGGCCACGGTTGCCATGGAATAGAATACGGAGTTTAAAAAGTACCGGATTAAGTTTGTCTGGGTAAAAGCATTTCCGTAATTTTCCCATCTCCAGACCTGGGGAAGCCCGATGGGGTTTACCCCAAATATCTCTCCATTGCTTTTTAAGGAAAAGGTAAAAAGCCAATATAAGGGAAAAAGCTGAGTCAGTGCAATGAGGCACAGCAGCAAAAACTTTATCTTTTTTTTCATCTTCATAGGACCGTCTCCTCATTTATATGGCTGATGCATTTTCTTCCGCTTTTTTAAACAGCCTGCTCACAATAAAGGTAAACAGCAGGCATTCCACTACAATAAAAAATGCCTGCGCGCTTCCATACCCGTATAGGCCTCTGCGGAATAAATTGTTGTACATCAGGGTTGCAGGCACTTCACTGGCATGGTTTGGGCCGCCTCCGGTCATGACATAGATTAAGTCAAAGGCCCTTAGGGAACCGGTAATTGAGAATATGACACAGGTCTTGATAACCGGTGCAAGGAGAGGCAGGGTAATCTTTGTATTCACCTGCCACTTACTGGCGCCATCGATTTGAGCCGCCTCATAATAATCCTGGGAAATGGATTTGATCCCTGCATAAAAAATCAGCATGTGATAGCCGATGTACTGCCACACCGCAGGAATCAGAGTGGAAAGAAATGCGGTTTTGGGATTGGAAAGCCAGGAATAGTTGAAATCAGAGGCTCCCAGGGCACGGATTAAATGGTTTAAAAGTCCATATTCGCTGTTGAACATCTTCATCCAAAGCTGACCGATCACCATACTGGAAATAACCACCGGCAAAAAGTAAACGGTACGAAAGAACTTTTCTCCTTTCACCCCCCTTGCCAGAACCATAGCCAGAAAAAGGGAGATGGGCAGCTGAATGAGTAAGGATGCGCCCACTAAAAGAAAGGAATTTAAAACGGCGTTCACAAAGTGGCGATCCTCTGCAAGCAGCCTTATATAATTTCCAAGTCCGATAAACTTCATTTCCCCCATGCCATCGTACTGGAATAGACTGTAGGCCCCGGAAATAAAGAGGGGTATCATACTAAAGCTGATAAACAGGATGAGCGCAGGCAGCACAAAGCAGGCCACAAAGCTCTTTTTTCCCAACATGTTATTCATGATCAATCTCCTTTGGGCAAAAAATGGGTATCGCCTGTTTTTTGTAAGCGATACCCCCTTTGCTCTTACTTACTTATTGATAGCTGCTTCATGTTCCTTTATAAACTCACCCGTATCGGCGCCTGGAGCGAACAGGGTCTGCACCTGCTCATTGTGAATGGTGGCAGGTTCCGCATCAAGTGAGGTATCCCATGCAAGGACTGAGGTCTTTCCTTGGGAAAGGAGATCCTTGATCTGTACGAAAAGAGGATTTAAGCCCTTTTCATCCACCTCTGTTTTCCAGCCGCTGAAGCCTGTGCCTGACTCATAAGCAGCTTCTCCCATCTTTTCGTTTATGTAAATTGCGAATTTAGCAGCCTCATCCGGGTTCTTCGTGCTCTTATTTACCCAGAAGGATTCTACGAATCCACCGCAATAATCGGTCTCATTTCCTTTGCCGGTAATCATGGGGATTTTCATTGCCACCACATCCTCCGGATTGATGGTAACGGCTTTATCCGTATAAATGCCGTTTGCAAACCAGCTTCCCATAAGCCTCATAGCTGCCCTGCCGGTTCCAAAAGCTGCATTGGCATCATCATTGCTCTGCTCCAGTGGATTGGCTCCAAATGCGCCCATCTTGTATAACTCCTGGACCTTATCAGACGCTTCTGCGTAGCCCTCTCCTTCAAAGGGAGCCTGGCCGGAGAGCATCTTGTTGATTCCCTCTGCCCCTACAGTTCGAAGTGCCAGCGCCTGATAGATGAATGCCGCATTCCAGCCATCCTTTGCGCCGGAAGCCAGAGGAGTTACCCCTTCAAGAGCCTTCAGCTTTTCAACTGCGGATACCATTTTGTCGTATGTATCGGGAAGCTCTGCTCCTGCCTGATCAAATAATGCCTTATTGCAGTATAAGGTCATGTACCAGGAAAAGGAAGGAAGAGAATAGGTGTTTCCATTGTATTCAAAAGCTGCCGTAGAACCCTCCAGAAGTTTTCCCTTGATATCATCTGTGATATAAGAATCCAGAGGAAGGAGTTTATCCGCATTGATCATCTTTCTAGCGGTTCCTGCCCCCCAGTAATAGAACACATCAATTCCCTTTGCATCTCCTGCAAACTCTGCGGAAATCTTAGTCTTATAAGCCTCCGTATCCAGGGTCTGGGTGTTGATTTCCACATTTGGGTTTTCCGTTAAGTAAGTTGCAACCGCCTCGTCATATTTTTTCTTTAGTTCATTGGTATCATTGGACCACTGGTGCCAGACATTTAACACGGTCTTTTCCGTCTTTCCCTCCCCTGAACTGCCGGCGTTTGTTGGAGCAGCACTGCCTTTGCTTCCACAGCCTGTCATACCTGCTGCCAAAGCTACCGTAAGTGCCACGGCTGAAACTCTTTTTAATAAACTTTTTTTCATCTCAATCTCCTCCTGGGTTTTCTTTGTTTCCTTCTGATATCAGTATACCGAAACTCCTATTTTAACTCAATTTAATATTTTGACCCAAAAGGTTAGAAATTTTACTACCTTTGCTTAAATTCCTTAACGGTTACTCCCACATGCTTTTTAAAGCAGATGCCAAAGTAATGGGAATCCCGGAATCCCACCTTTTCCGCTATTTCGTATACCTTGAAATCCGTTGTATTAAGAAGGCGGATGCTCTCTTCAATCCTTTTTTTCAAGACATATTCAATAAGGCTCTGACCTGCCTCTTTTTTAAATACCCTGCTTAAGTAGCTTTCATTGGAAAAGACAGCCGAGGCTACGGTTTTAAGAGAAAGAGCGGGGTCACAAAAGTTTTTATCGATATATTCCAGGGCCTCGTTTACCACCTTATTTCCTTGCTTTGCTTTCTTGCTGTTATGATAGTTTAAAATCATACGGATGGAATCATCCAGAAACGGACGGCACTCCTCCACCGTCTGTATGGATTGTATGGATTCATACAGACGGTCTTCTCCTATGAGCTGTTCCAAGCTGACCCCATACTTATTAAGGGTGCTTCCGGCCTTGGACATTAAATCCATAACCGTAAGCCTTAAATATTCCACTTCCGTTACCCTTGAATTCCTGACTCCTTCCACATAATCCTCGATTGCAGCAGACACCCTGTCGGAAATTCCATTGGTCAGGGAAAAAAGGAAGTCCTCCCAGTCAAAGGCCAGCTTATCCGGATTTTTCTCCATAATATGCATATATTCTTCGTACGTGATGATCCGGTTATCCCCTAAAAGCACCGATGCGCTGAGGGCATGTTCCGACTCGGCAAAGGCCTCTGCAATTCCCCCATAGCCCTCATGGCTGCGGCTGATGCCAATGGTGGAATCAATGTGGTTTTCCCTCAGCCTTTGATGGATTTGCCGTGCAATTTCCCCGCTGTCCTTTAAGCGCCTGACCGTACAAAACAAGATAATATTTTTCATGTAATGAAGAAAGGATATGGTTCCGTCAATGGGATCCCTGCCAAGGAGTTCCATGGCCCTTTTATGGAGGCTGCCGTCTGCTTCCCCTGACCGTTCCTCCTTTAAGTGGAGGTTTAAGCAGCAGCACCCTTCTAACAGCGCTTCACAGCCATAGGCAAGAAGCTTTTTCTCTGCTTCCTCCTCACTGGTCCGCTTTTCCACCAGCCGCTGAAAGAAGCTTTCCATTAAAATGTCCTGGTCGGCGGAAACGCTCTGCTTTAACATCTCCACCTCCTTGCGGCGGGCCTTTTCCTTTATGATTTTTCCCCTGATCTTAAGAGTGATTTCCTTTAGTTCATTCATATCAATGGGCTTTAAAAGAAAATCCTCTACTCCCAGCTTTACCGCCCGCCTTGCGTATTCAAATTCCCGGTATCCTGTGATCATAATTACATGAATGCTCTCATCCAAAGCTGAAATATGTTCCGCAAGCTCAAGACCATCCATATGGGGCATATTGATATCAGTTAAAACCAGCTCCGGCTTTCTGTATTTTATAAATTCCAATGCTTCCGTACCGGAGGAAGCCTCCCCAATGACTGAAAACCCATGATCTTCCCAAGGAAATCCCCGTTTGATCAGCACCCGTTCCAGTTTTTCATCATCCACAATCAGTACCTTGATCTCCATGTTCCAACCCCTTTGCTTCCATACGCTTTACTCTTACCGCTATTTCCGTTCCATTTCCGATCTCACTGTGGATAAGGACCGGCTGCCTGATTCCATGGTAGAGGGTAATCCGCTGCATCAGGTTATAAAGTCCGAATCCTGACTTACCGGTCACTGTCCTGCCTTCCATGATTTCTTCGATCTTTTCCTCGCTCATGCCGATCCCGTCATCAGACACCAGAAAAATAATTTCATCCTCATCGGAAAAGGCCTTGATGGAAATGGTTCCTTTTCCTTCCCTTGGCTTGATTCCATGGTGGACGGCGTTCTCCACCAAAGGCTGTAAAAGCAGCTTTAATATCCTGCAATCCTTCACCTCTTCTTCCACGTCCACCTCTACCTTTATTTCATTGTCATAGCGGATATTTAAGATGGTTAAGTAGCTTTGTATACAACTTATTTCATCCTTTACCGTAATAAAATCCAATCCGCTGTTTAAGCTGTTCCTGTAAAAACTTCCAAGGGCCTGGGTCATTTTAAAGCAATTATCATAATCCCGCATGAGGGCAAGAGCGGATACCGCATCAAGGGTATTGTACAGGAAATGGGGATTGATCTGAGCCTGGAGCAGATCTAGTTCTACCTTTGCAATGATCTGCTCTTCTTCCTTTACCTTTTGGATCAGGTTTTTAATGGATCTTGCCATATGATTAAATACCCGCTTCAGATTATTGATTTCATTTTTCTGCTGGTCCACCTCCATTTCATCAAACTGCCCCTTTTCCACCAGCATCATATGCTTTTCCACCTTTAACAGGGGATGGAAGATAAAACGGGTGAGCATGACCGAGCAGACAAAGACAAAAGCAACATTCATACACATGATCAACAGGATAACGGTGGAATAATAGGGCGCCATGGCAGTCATATTATCCAACTGAAAGGATCCGGCCAGCTTCCAGTTTTCTATGCCGATGTCCTGGGTGATCACCAGCCGGTTTTCGCCGGTCCGCTGTCCGGGATTCCCAGGAGCTACAATGTATTCATCCTCATCGCCCAGGATATAAAAATCACTGTCACTGGAATTGCTGACTCCATTGAAGTAATTGCGTATTGTTTCCTCATTGACCGTGACCAGCAGGATGGCCAAAGGCTTATATGTATTTTCATCCCGGATTTCCCGGATATAGGTAATATAAGGAGTGTCTCCATAAAATTCAATGACCCCCTCGCTGCCTTTCATAAAAAAACCGTTTCCTCTGTGCTCACTTAAGTGCCGGTACCACTCAGAATCCAGAATCTTTTCACCGTAAATGCCCTTGGGAGTCTTTTTATAAGAGCTGTACACATTATGATAGGAATCCATAATCAGGACGCTGGAAATATATTCCCCTGACAGAATCATATTCACCAGACTCTGCTTAATGGTTCGCTGGATAGACGGATCAATGGCCCTGTTATCTACATTTCTTAAAGCCTCCTGAACATTTTTATCAAAATAGATCAGGTTTGAGAACTGGGTCACATTATCAAAGATCAGGGATAAATTACCCTTAAGGGCGCTGACCGTCTGAGTGCCTGCTCCCAGAATTTCTCTTTTCGTGTAGGAGCTGTTAATGACAGATATGACCGAAAAGGTGATTACAAAGGATAATAATACGACCGTTAAATACATAATCAGGATCTTTGTCTTAATCCTCATATTCTTCCATGCAGCCATCAGATTAGTCATAGCAACCTCCCATTCATATGATTTTTCACCCTTATTCTAACGAGTTTGGCAGGGGATGTCAAAAGAAAGTTCGGATTGCCTCTATCTGCTCCTTGTTTAAAAGCTCAGTAGGGGAATTCTTATCGCAGGTATCCTGATTCTCAATAATTAGGACGCTCCCTTCCTCATCCAGGGCATGAGTATGCCAGACGCCTTTCTTCACGTTATAGAGATGGTTTTTTACCATTCTCACACACTCCACCTCTCCAGGCCGTTCTCCGTTCCCGCCACAAATCAGGACGCAGCTGCCTTCCAGCAATACAAATACCTCATCTGTTTCCAAGTGCCTCTGCATGGAAACCAGGCGTTCTGCTCTTACATCATCGCAATACTTAAGCACTGCCACTCTCCATGTCTGATAATCCACAAGAGGGGTATACCCCTCTTGTGAAATCTTAATGATATCAATCAATTCTTTTTCCATTCTGTCCTCCTAAATAAAGCAAATATTCCAAATCCGCTCCCATACCTGGTTTTAGACACTGACCGCTTATTCTGCGTTCAAATCAACCGTAATGGTATGAAGCTCCTGATCCGGAAGTTTTAATAGCTCTTCTCTCTTAATGCTCCAATCCCCACCAAGGCACCGGCAGGGAATCCCATTCAATGAAATACCGGTTATCCCATAAGTATCCGGGTCCAAATTCTTAGGATTTTTGTAAATGACCTTTATGTTTTTTCCGGCAAATATTAGAGAAACCGAAGCCTCATGCTGTTTGTCAAACTGTTCCTTCAAAAGCTGGGGCTTAAAAACCAGATTCCCATAATGCCCTCTGATTCCAAACATCTGGGTGACAACCGTAACCAGATACCAACTGGCGGCTCCTGTCAGATAATGATACATTCCTCTTCCCCTGGCATCCACATATTCAGGAATTCCCGGATATATTCTGCTCTTCCCGGAATCGCTGCAATGGTCAAATAAGGACATGAGAGCATGATATCCTTCCTTTGAAGCGTTTCGCCTGTACAAGGCATTCCCAAACATGGTGGCCATATGGGAGAATACTGCTCCGTTTTCCTTGTGTCCGTAAGCAAAGCCAAACATCCTGCCTAAGTCCATTTTTACCTCATGGAAATCCGTATTTAAGCGGTATCCTCCGATTTCCTCCCTGTAAAGATAAGCATCGGAAGCCTCCACGATCTCCCTGACCTGCCGGTCCGTTGCAACTCCCGACATAAGGGAAAATACCTGGCTGGTGAGCATCATGCGCACCCCTGCTTCTGTTTCACCCTCCACTTTGTTTCCGGAATTGTCGTAATATCCGTTATACCATCCAAACCCTTCCATAGAAGCGATCCATTCCGTTTCCCGTATATGATCGTATATCCAGGAAGCCTTTGCCCGCAGATCCTCCTGTAATTCCTCTCCTTTTATCATTGCCTTTTTTCCTGAAATATGGTGGGAGCAGTTTTTGCAATAACGTGCCAGTACTTCCTGTTTCTTCCCGATGTCATCATAAACTGTCCTGTCCTTTATCAGCAGATGCCTTATTTCTTCGGCAACTTCAAATTCCTCCACTCCCTGTGCTTTCAGCTCTTTAAGGAAATCGGCAAGCCCCATTAAGTTATACCCATACATACAGGTAAATGCTACGCTCTCCCCTCTCTGGGAAGCTAAGTCCAGGGCATCATTCCAGTCTGCGCCTCTGAGCCTGATGTGGTTGTGCTCTCCCACATCATAAAAGGATGTGAGATTCTGAACCAGCAGATGTTCCAGGACGGTTCCAGAATAAATCTGGTCCCCGTCATCCCGAAGCCGTTCCCCGTCTTCTGTCTTCCACTTAAGATCTTTTTCCTCCCCACGGCAGACTTCCATATCCTTAAAATAGCTGTTGTTTTCCAGCAGGATCCCAAGATCTCCGGTCTGGTGGATGTATAATTCCGTGGTCAAAAAGGGCCATACCCCATGGTCCATCCAGACCCTTGTAATGTTGTTTCTATCCGCAATAAACTCTCCCTGCCCGCTTCCAATGATTGTGGCATTGGTCCCATCCATCCGTACACCGCCAAAATTATCAATTAACATCTGACGGACCCCTGACGAGTCCATCATCAGCAATGCCAGGCAGTCCTGCCATAAATCTCTCCAGCCCCGTCCGCCTTTTCCATAGTCATGATGGGGCAAAAAGGAACATCCATAAATTCTCCGCAGCATGGGCTGAAAGCTTACCCATCGCATCCAGCGGTCGAAAACAGAGTTGCCTGTGTTCAGTCTCACATTGACCTTTTGGTTCCAATATTCTGCGGTCTGTTTCCAGCACCTGTCAAATGCTGTTTCATTAAGAAACTGCACACAGCTATGCATCAGTTCTTCTTCCGTATTTCCATATCCCATGGCCACAAGATAAGTTATCTTTTCCTTAGGCCCTATCCGGCATTCCTGAAAGCAAAGCCCTCCCAGAGCTTCATAGCCGCCTGTCTCAAAATCCACCCCCTGAGGCTTTAAAGGGGTTTCATATAAGGCTTTTGGATTTTCAAGATTGCCGCCTTCCCCAGTAAAATCCTCTAAAACCGGATAATACCCCACAGGATGCTGGGATTCATTCCCTCCGAATACGCCGTAAGCCCGGTGGTTCCTCTTATGGCCCCGTTCATCAAAGGTCATAGTGGGAGTCACAATGACTCCGGAAGACGTCGTCTTAATTCTATGGAGAAGGGATGTCACATGCCGGTGGTCCCTGATATTATCCGCAGAACGGGCATAGAGAGGAATGGCCGTGACGACCTGAAGACTTTTATATTCTTCAGAGGTATTTTCAATCTGGATTTTCATCAGCTCCACCTTCTCTCCGGTGGCCGGAACAAGGCTGCTTATTGACCCTTTTATGCCCAGTTGATTTGAAGTTCTGGTCAACTTATGATGCATGAAGCCAGCTTCCACAGCCACTTGCTCCTTGTTTTCGGAAAAAAGCTGGGCCTGCTGCCAGGAGGAACGGCCGGTCAGGGACCATAATACCGTCCCGTTAACCCTGCACCATACATTTCTGGAGGATTTGTCGTTATGTAGATTTTCACAACTGGCAGGAGGCATAAAAAAGGAATTCTGATCCATCTTGCTGTCCCCTCCCAGATCAGGAGATACGCAGCTCATTACCCCGGACTCATTTGCCAGGGGAAAATACAAATAGCTGGTCAGATCCGGATTTTCCATATAAAAATCGCCCTGATTTCCTTTAAACTCATATTTCATCCCAATTTCCCATCCTTTCATACCGGTAGTTTTATTAAAGTATATCCCAGGTGGATGGATTACTAAATTTAATTATTTTGCTGAAAAGGTGATTTTTTTTACTTTATTAAATTCCTTTCGTTAAAAACTCCGCTTCCCTGCGTTGCTTTTCTTCCTGAGATTGATTATAATGAATTTAATTTTTGAAAGGAGAACCCCATGCTGCCAGATTATCATTTTCATACAAATTTTTCAGGAGACTCCGAAACCCCTATGCGGGCCCAGCTGGAACGGGCCATAAGCCTTGGAATGGCTTCCCTCTGTGTTACGGACCACCACGATTATGACGTGGACTCTGTCATCGATTTTACCCTTCAGACGGACCAGTATTTTGAAGCAATGTCTGCCTTAAGAGAAGAGTTCAAAGACCGGATCGACCTTCACATAGGGATCGAGCTGGGACTTCAGACCCATTTAAAAGAATACTACAGGGAATTGTTATCAAGCTATCCCTTTGATTTTGTCATCGGCTCCACCCATTTTATTAACAGAAAGGATCCTGCTTATCCTGAGTATTTTGAAGGAAGAGAGGAGCAGAAAGCATATCTTCAGTATTTCCAGGCCACACTGGATAATGTGAAAAATATTGACAACTATGACGTAGCAGGCCATATTGACTACATCGTCCGTTATGGCCCGAATAAGGCTCTTTACTACAGCTATGAAGCATACCGGGATATTTTAGATGACATTTTAAAAGTGATTATAGAGCGGGGCAAAGGAATTGAATGCAACACAGCCGGTTTCCGGAAAGGGATCGGACAGCCAAACCCATGTGCTGATATTTTAAAGCGTTATAAGGAATTAGGCGGGGAGATCATAACCATCGGTTCCGATGCCCATATACCGGAAGATTTAGGAGCAGACTTTCATACAGCGGGTGAACTTCTTAAGCAATGCGGATTTTCCTATTATACAGAATTCCGAGGACGGAATCCGAAATTCAAACCCCTGTAAACAAATGAGAGAAACAATACTCGGAATTGGAGAATTGCCATGAATGTATTTGATATTATCGGTCCTGTTATGATCGGACCTTCCAGCTCCCATACGGCCGGGGCTGCCCGCATCGGTAAAACGGCTGCCCTGCTTTTAGGTGCTCCAGTGGCTAAGGCAGATATCCTGTTTCACGGTTCCTTTGCCAAAACCTACAAAGGGCATGGCACAGACAAAGCCATTGTGGGGGGAATCTTAAAGCTGGACCCCTGGGACCCGGGAATCCGTACAAGCCTTGAAACGGCCAAGGAGCAAGGGATAGCCATCACGATACACACCGGAACCATTGAAAATGCCCATCCAAACACGGCGCTGATCACCCTTACCTCAGATCATGGCAGCACCATCTCCGTCCAGGGAGCATCGGTGGGAGGCGGCAACATCGTCATAAACAAGGTAAATGACATGGAGGTTTATTTTACCGGGCAAAATACCACCCTGATCGTCATGCATCAGGATGTCCCCGGAATCATCGCCCATGTTACGAACCTGGTGGCCGTGGGCAATGCCAACATCTGCAATTTCCGCTTAAACAGGCAGGAAAAACGCGGACTTGCCATTATGACCATTGAAATGGATTCTGACTTCGACCAGTCCCTGGTCTCCCAAATTCAAACCATCCCTCATGTATACAACACGATTTTGTTAAAATTAAACTGACCAGGAGGATCCTATGCAATTAAAATATAATTCCGTGGAAGAGCTTGTGGCAGCCGCTTCATCTTCCAATAAAAAAATATCGGAAATTGTGCTGGAGCAGCAGGCCGAGGATATGGAGACCAGTCCGGAAGATGTCTACTCCACCATGGAAAGCAGTTTTGAGGTCATGAGACAGTCTGTGTTAAACGGCATGGATGAGACCCTCCGTTCTTCCAGCGGACTTTCCGGAGGAGCTGCCGCCAAATTAAAAAAGGCGGTAGAGGAAGGAAAAAACCATTACGGCCATCTCCTCGGCAATGCCATAAGCATGGCCCTGGCCGTGACAGAATACAATTCCTGCATGGGGCAGATCGTGGCGGCTCCTACGGCAGGATCCTGCGGAGTCATTCCGGCAGCCCTCATATCCGTTATGGAAGAATTTGACTTACCAAAACATGATATCATCATGTCCCTGTTCACCGCATCGGCCATTGGCATGGTCATTGCCAAATGCGCCAGCATCGCCGGAGCCGAGGGAGGGTGTCAGGCCGAGGTGGGATCAGCGTCAGCCATGGCTGCTGCAGCTCTAACGGAAATCTTTGGCGGAACGCCCCAGATGGTTTCCGACAGCTGTGCCATCGCCCTGAAAAATACCATGGGCCTGGTGTGCGACCCGGTGGCAGGTCTGGTAGAGGTTCCCTGTATCAAACGCAATGCCATGGGAGTTGCTAATGCATTTACCGCTTCAGAGCTTGCCTGTGCCGGAATCACAAGTGCCATTCCCGCAGATGAGGTGATCTTTGCCATGAAGCAGGTGGGCAACCTCATGTCTTCCTCCTTAAAGGAAACTTCAGAAGGCGGCCTGGCTGCAACCCCTACCGGCTGCCGCTTGCGAAAGCAGATCTTCGGATAAGCAAAGAATACCATAAAAACAGGAAAACAGCGGTTCAATCTTCCGCTGTTTTCCTGTTTTTTCTAAATGATTCTATTTTTCAAGCTTCTTCTTATAAATTTCAATGACTCTTTTCATTGCCTCCTGACCAGGAGCTCCAATGGTCATTCTTTTTTCCACACAGGTTTTTAAGCTGATGGCTTCATAAATATCTTCCTCAAACACCGGACTGATGGCCTTATATTTTTCCAGGCTCATATCATCCAGGGCGATGCCCTTTTCAATGCAGAAAAGCACAAGCTGCCCAACGATCCCATGGGCATCCCGGAAAGCCACCCCATGATTTACCAGATAGTCAGCCGCATCGGTTGCATTGGTAAAGCCGTTTTTGGCGCTGGCTTCCATCACATCCTTTCGGAAGGTCATGGTGGAAATCATTCCTGTAAACAGGGCAAGACAGCCTTTTACCGTGTCAATGGCGTCAAAAGCCAGCTCCTTATCCTCCTGCATGTCCTTATTGTATGCAAGGGGAATCCCCTTCATAGTGGTCAGCAGCGATACCAGCGCGCCGTAAACCCTGCCGGTCTTTCCCCGGATCAGTTCTGCAATGTCCGGGTTCTTTTTCTGAGGCATGATGCTGCTTCCGGTACTGTAGGAATCATCAATTTCCACAAAACGGTATTCATTGGTATTCCAGATAATGATCTCTTCGCAGAATCTGCTTAAATGCATGGCAATGGTGGATAAAGCACTTAAAAGCTCGATTAAGTAATCCCGGTCGGCCACGGAATCCATGCTGTTAAGAGTCGGCCCTGCAAATCCCAGAAGCTCTGCCGTATATTCCCGGTCCAGGGGGTAAGTGGTTCCAGCCAGGGCGCCAGAGCCAAGGGGACAATAGTTCATTCTTTTTTTAATGTCATGAAGGCGGGAATGATCCCTGTCAAACATCTCAAAGTAAGCACCCAGATGGTGAGCCAGAGTGATTGGCTGCGCTTTTTGCAGATGGGTAAATCCAGGCATGTAAGTGTCAAGATTTTCTTCCATGAGCTTTAAAAGCTCTGAGAGAAGTCCTTCCACCAAAAGGGTAAGCTCATCGATCTCATCTCTGGTATACAGCTTCATGTCAAGAGCCACCTGGTCATTGCGGCTCCTTCCGGTATGAAGGCGCTTTCCGGCCTCCCCGATCCGTTCCGTTAAAACTGCTTCCACGAAAGAATGAATGTCTTCATGCTCCCCTGTTATTACCAGGGCACCGCTTTCTAAATCCTCCCGGATCTCCATAAGGCCTTTTACGATCTTGTCCTTATCTTCATCCGTAAGAAGCCCTTGTTTTGCCAGCATCTTCACATGAGCAATGCTGCCCTCAATATCCTGATGATAGAATTTTTGGTCAAATGATATGGATGCATTAAAATTGTGAACCAGCTGATTGGTTTCCTTTGTGAAGCGTCCGCCCCATAGTTTCATAATTCAGAATTCCCCTTTCTTTTTCTGCATGTAATGAGCCAGGCGCAGATATAAAAGCATCTCTACGGCTGGCGGATGCTGCAGGGGCTAAATTCCCCGCAGCCTTCTACATAAACAAGTGGTTATTTAACCTGTGGAATGAACCCGCATGGGTCTGCGCTTTTTTCCTTTTCCTGCGGATACACCTGCAAGTATCAGCAGAAAGACCACGCTTCCAGCCGTAATCATACCGCCTGTTTTAAGTCCCTGGGGCATATATTCCAGAGTAATATCATGAGTACCGGCGGTCATATGCACACTTAGAAACGTATCAAATAATTTATAAGGCTCCACCATTTTCCCATCAACCTTGACGGTCCAGCCCTTGTCATAGGGAATGCTTAAAAACAGCAGCCCGGCTTTATCGGCCGTGACGGTACCATGTATCTGTGTATCCGTCCATTTTGTAAGCTTCATGGAATTCCTGTTTAAAATATTATACACAGATTCGAGGCCTTCAGGCTGAAAACGGTAAGCGGCCGCTACCAGATCCTGATCATTGTCATCGTTGCGCAGGGTAATCTTTTCCCCGGATTTTAAATAGCCCAGTTCCAGCAGAAAGCCGCGGCTCACATTATCAAAGCTTTTGGTCTTTTCTCCCAATTGGGCGTTTACCTTTTCCACCTTTTTATTGCTGACAAACACATAATAGTCTCCATCCGCTTCCGGTGTAAAGGTAAAGCTGGTTCCGGTGATTTCGCTCGGAACCTCAGAAAGAACAGGGTTGGCACCTAGTACCACAGAAAGATCATTCTGAACCTCCGCCGGATTTGTTAAGTCCAGCTGCCAGTTATTCTCAAGGTCATAAGGCACCATAAAGCCCAGGGACAAGGCATAGGTGTTCTCTCGGAGATACATCTCATCCTTTGAAGAAACCGGTACGGATATGCCATCATCCTCTGTTTCCTCAGAGTACAGCCCGTATTTAACCGCAAACAGGGCATCTACCAAAGGCGTGCTTCCAGTAATGCTGTAAGCATTAGTGGAGCTTTCACATCCCAGCTTTTTAAAGAAAGCCGTAAGGTCTGAATTAGCTGTGGAAGAAAAGAGAGAGACCGTGGGGAAGTTCAACCAGGCACCATCATTCTTGGTTTTCCGGGTGACCTTCTCGATCCGGTAAAAGGATGTCCCCGGCATTAAGCTGTCTGCCAGCTCCGAAGACGCTTTATTATCCTTCACATAATTGGTCCTGCTGGTTGTCGTCACACTGGTGACCGTGGTATTAACCGCAGCTTCCAGGGAAACCACGCCAAGGGCCAGTAGCACCAGCACGTTCCGGCTGATCCCTTTCTGGTAAAGGCTGATAAGGCCGGCATAAATGGAAAGGAACAAAATAGCCACGTAAAATACGGAAAAATGGTAGGCCTCATCGGTTATAAGCTTCTGCGCCATTAAAACAAAGATCACCGAAGCAAAAAAGGCCGTTACTACATGCTTCCATGGAATTTCATGTAAGTGGATATAAGCCTGATAGCAGGTAAACAGCATGAGAAAAATATAAATAAAGGACTGTCTGCATGGCAGGCTGTTGGGAAAATGAAATCCATGCCAAATAAAATTCAGAGTATTAACGGAAAAGCTGGCAAAGAAAAACAGCAGCAGGGAGCACATAACAATCTTTTCTTTCTGCCTGATCTGCCTGCAACCCAGGTAAAGAAGGAAAAACATGAGGACAGCCACACCACAGTAGATATTTGGCCAGTGATCCAGTCCGATTTCCGGCTCTACCGCCGGAAGATGTCTGGCAATCATATCAAATATGGAAAAGTAGGAACTGATTGTCTGGGGAAAATTAAAATCTCCCGATGCAGTCGACTGCAGCGCATAAATTTCAGGAAGCAGGACTGCTGCTGAAAGACCTCCTGCCAGCAGGGAAAACAGGGCAAACAGCCCCCCGCGGATGAGGATTTCCTTCCAGGATTTCAAACCTTCTAATATAAGAAGAGCAATAAAATAAAATACCATAAAAATACATATCATAATAGATATGTAATAATTAGATAAAATTGATAATCCCAGTGTTAAACAATATAAAAAACACTTCTTTTCTTTTACCAGCTTTTCAAGGCCCAGCATAATGAGCGGGAAGAGAAGAATGCAGTCCAGCCACATGATATTCCAGCTGTAAGCCGCCATATATCCGGACAGAGCATAGAAGATGCCAAAAAAAGCCACACCAAAGTCCATGGTCTTGTTATGCCTGCGCAGATACCAGGAAAAGGAAAGACCGCTTAATCCGATCTTAAATACGATCAGATAGGTCATAAATTCTATGACATAATTCTTCGGACAAAGTACCAGCAGCCAGTTTAAAGGGCTTGCCAGATAATAGGCATAAAGGGCTGCAAAATTCACGCCCATGCCGATATCCCAGCTGTACAGCAGGCTCCCTCCATGGGTCAGCTTATAACGGAACTCAGAAAAGAATGGAGCATACTGATGATACATATCAGTCCTTAAAAAGCTTTCCTCGCCAAAAGGAAAAATCCCCCGCTGGGCAAATATGATGACCATGATCACCATTGGCACAAAAAAAGCTGCAAGGAGTCCGTCGGAAGGCCTTACCAGGCTGCTGGCTATCCCTTCTTTTTTACCGGTTATCCTTTCTTTAAAGCTTTCTGACTGCCCAATTTCCAATTCTTCCTCATCTTCATCGTCTTCCGGTTCCTCAGGAATGTCCATGAAATCCTGATCAGGAAAGGCCTCTTTCTCTTTCTCCTGCTCCAAGTCCTCTCCATAATCCAAATCCCTGTCATACAGCTCCTCCATACCGTCAACCGGAATATCAAGGCGTATCCTGGGCGCGGAAGCCAGGTCAAATTCCTGTTCCGCCCGTTCCACCTGGGGATCGTAAGTCACCCTCTCCTCTTCATTTCCTTCTTTCAAGTCATTTTCCCCTGTTGTAATTTCTTTTTCACCTGATGTCATTTGCAGCATATCCTCTAGTTCTTTCGATATCTTTTCAATCTCGTCATCGTGTTCCATTTCATTTACCTCTCTTTACAGGGGTTCTTCCTCTCTCTTCCGGAATATGAAAACCTTGCTGAATCCATAGTTTGCAATTACAACGACCACGGATACCAGTATTTTACTTACATATTCATCCATTTTGAGCCAGGAAACCATTATCACCATAAGAATCATTTCCATGACGCCTGACGCTGCTCTGCATGCGGTAAACGATAGAATCTCCTTCATGACAAAGCTCAGATGCAGGTCATAGCTTTGAAAAACAAAGATTTTATTTACAATAAAGGCAAACAGGACGGATACCACCCATGCTGCCGCTGTTGCGGCCCGGTAATCGATGCCGGCCCTCACCATTAACCAATAGACAGCCCAGTTTACCAGGGTCGTCAGCACTCCAAATATCAGATAGGAAATGACTTCCCGGTTCATGACCTTGTCCCAGATTTTTCTAATCATCTTTTCTCTCCTGCAAAATTACATTTCCTCTTTTCTGCCCATGTTTTCTGGGCATATAGGTATACCCGCAGGGTGTTTCCTCTTTTCTGCCCATGTTTTCTGGGCATATAGGTATACCCGCAGGGTGTTTCCTCTTTTCTGCCCATGTTTTCTGGGCATATAGGTATACCCGCAGGGTGTTTCCTCTTTCCTGCCCATGTATTTTGGGCATACAGGTATGCCCGCAGGGTATTTCCTCTATTGTATTATAGGGAAAGAAAATTGTAAAGGGATTCTAAGGCTTCCCAGCCAGAAACTCCCTGGCTCCCTGGGAATAATAAACCTCACCATCCTCCGCAATGAACACGCCGTACGCGCCGTCCGTAGAATCCAGAAGCTCCATTCCCTTTTTGAGCCCAAGGGAAAAACAGGTGGTGGAAAGCGCGTCCCCGTCAGCAGACAGTTCTGACAAAATAGTTACGGACACAAGCCCGTTTTCATATGGATAACCGTCCTTTGGGTTTAAAATATGATGGTAGTTCACATCATCCTTTTCAAAATGCCGCTCATACACCCCGGAAGATACCACTGACATGTCATTGATATCCAGGGTTTCTATGGTTTCATTCCTATCTGCATAAGGCTTTTGAAGGCCGATTTTAAATGGCGTGCCGCCAGGCTTCTGCCCTACACAAAGAACATTTCCGCCCAGATTGATCACTGCGCTCTTTACTCCCTGCTCTAAAAGAAAATCTTTCATCCGGTCCGCAATATATCCCTTGGCTATTGCCCCAAAATCAAGGGAAGTATCAGGGGATAAAAATGTGAGGGCATTTCCCTCAAGCTTTAAATTCCGGTAATCAACCTTTTTCCTGGCCTCCTGGATTTCTGCATCAGGCGGTACAACCGGATTGGGGGAGGTAAAATCCCATAGAGAGGATAAGGGTTCCACAGTAATGTCAAAAGCCCCGTCTGAGATTTGGGAATAATAAAGACTCTTTGAAAGAAGAGCCTCCACATCCGTGGATACTGTCATGGTCTTTTCACTGGCAGGCCTGTGATTTAACTTGTAAACCTCACTGCCCTCAATGGTTTTGCTGAAAATATTTTCATAGGACCGGCACAAATCCAGACAGTCAGATAAAATTTTAGGATCGTCTTTATCGTAAAGAGTCACAGTCACAAAGGTGTTCAGCATAAAACCGGTTTTGCTGAGCGGCTCCACCCTTCTTTCACAGCCCATAAGCAAGAGCGAAACCATGCCTGTGATCAAAACAACTGCTCTCCATTTTTTCATTCCGTATCCTCCAGCCTTTTGCATGCTTCTCTGGCATGATCCAGGAACATCCGGCGGACTCCCTCCAGTTCTCCCATCCCCTTTAGCCGGCAGACCACCTGGTAACCGGCAGACTCTAACTGGCTTTTCCAGGACTCTTCTCCTTCTCCTGCCATATCATTGTGAGCGTGGTCACCGGAAACGATCATAAGAGGCTGCAGCACCATCCGGCTGGATTGGGTTTTTTCCACCTCTTCTTTTACGGCTTCAAAGGTTGGCTCCGCCTCCACGGTCCCTATGTGATACCTTCCGTATCCGTTTTGTCTGAAAACCTCCGCCAGGCGGGGATAGCATTCATTGGCCTCATGCTCCGTGCCATGTCCCATGAATATGATCTCCGTTCCTTCCCTGTCATATTCCTTCGTGTCCTCTGTCAGCACGCTGCAAAGCCTTTTATAATCCTCTTCTTCTGAAAGCAGCGGCTTTCCCCACAGGATCCGTTGGAACCGGTTCTCATATTGTTTCACGGCAGCTACCATGCCGTCATTCTCTTCCCCTCCCATAACCAGGGTCGGCTGTACGATCACACGCTGAAACCCTTCCAGAGCCAGCTTTTCTAATGCCTCCGCCACGCTGTCTATGTGTATGTTATCCCGATTTTTTAATATTCCAATAATGATCCGGCTAGTAAATGCCCGGCGAAGCTCATACTCCGGAAACTCTTCTTTTATAGCCTGTTCAATGGCCTCTATGGTTTTCTTTCTGCTTTCATGATAGCTTGTTCCAAAACTCACTACTAAAATTGCCTGCTTCATTCTGTTATCCCATGCTTTCCGTTATGGTTCGGCCATACCATTCCTAATCCGTGTTTTGTGAACAAGTTCGCACAAAAAAATCCCGTAAATGTTACTGCATGGCTGAACTCTAACCATTTTCCCGATTACCATATCACAGATGAACTTTACTGTCAAACCTCTTTTCACGCACAACAGGCGCAAAACCATAAGGTTCTGCGCCTGCTGCACACATTGCATTCATTTACTGGAGATTATTTAAAAATCTACCTCTTTATCATAGTAACAACAGGTTAACAGTTTCTCCATCTCTGCGGGCGCAATCGGCCTTGGATTGGAGCCGGTGCATGCATCACCTACTGCCAGCTCTGCTACTGTCTTTAATTTATCATTGAACTCTGCTTCGTCAATGATTCCACCTTCATATTCCTTAATACAAGCAGGAATATCCAGCTTTTTGTTCATGGAACGGATCTCTGCGATCAATGCATCAACCAGCTCCTCATCATTATTCCCCTTTAAGTCAATGAAGCGGGCAATCTCTGCATAACGTTTTGCAGCCTCAGAAACCTTGGAATTAAACTTAATTACTTTTGGAAGATACATGGCGTTTGCACAGCCATGGACAATATGTCCCCCTGAATAAGCGGCACCTGTCTTATGTGCCATGGAATGAACAATTCCCAAAAGAGCATTGGAGAATGCCATACCGGCCAGACACTGGGCATTATGCATGCGGGCACGGGCTTCTTTGTCCCCATTGTAAGAATCATTTAAGTCATTATGTATCATCTTGATCGCATGAAGAGCCAGAGGATCAGTATAATCGCAATGAAGGGTGGATACGTAAGCTTCAACCGCATGAGTCAGGGCATCCATACCGGTATGGGCGGTCAGCTTCTGAGGCATGGTCTCAGCCAGGTCCGGATCAACGATTGCAATATCCGGTGTGATGTTGAAATCTGCCAGCGGATATTTCACTCCCTTTTTATAGTCCGTAATTACGCTGAATGCTGTAACCTCGGTAGCCGTACCAGAGGTAGACGGAATGGCACAGAATCTTGCCTTTGTTCTCAAAGTCGGGAAATTAAAAGGAATGCATAAATCTTCAAATGTGGTATCAGGATACTCATAGAATGCCCACATAGCTTTTGCCGCATCAATAGGGGATCCTCCGCCGATGGCAACGATCCAATCCGGCTCAAACTCCCGCATCATTTCAGCGCCCTTCATCACCGTATCCACGCTGGGATCCGGCTCTACGCCTTCAAACAGCTTTACTTCCATTCCGGCTTCCTTTAGACAGGCTTCGACCCTGCCAAGAAATCCAAAACGTTTCATGGAGCCGCCGCCGACAACCACAATTGCCTTTTTTCCTTTTATATTCTTAAGCTCTTCCAGGGCGCCCTTTCCGTGATACAAGTCTCTCGGTAATGTAAATCTTGCCATCGTATAATCCTCCTTGTAAAATTCCAGTTCTTTGTTATAGCTATATTGTAGCTCAACCATGCAGGAATTACAAAGGTAAAAAAATATATATCAGTATATAGATACTGATATATATTTAACATTCCTATTCTAAAAAATATTCTTCACTGCTTCCAGCTCATTTAAAAATCCTTTATCCCAGGCCGTAAACGAATACCCTTTCCTGTAAACCAGCACATCCCGAAAGGTCCCGGTCTTTTTTCTGCACTGCCGTTCCACCAGGCCATACCTTGTAAGGAGCTCTTCCGGCATGGGAGAAACCCACATATACGTATGAGGATCTTCCAGCAAAAGATTGAACTGGCTTCCTCTCTCAAATACGTAAACGCGTTTTGGAGATTCCAAAAGTCTTCCCTTCTTTTCAAAATTCTCCCGGCGGCCCGTTGCTCCGTCACCATGGACAATTTCTATATACGGCAGCAAATCCTCTCCCGTGATTTCCTCTTTTTCTGCCAGGGGATGATCTGCGGACATGAGAAGCCTTAAGGAATATTCCAAAACCGGTTCCATAAGAAGGCCTTTTGCCGCTGCTGCCTGGGTATAATGCCCTTCTAAAGAGGACTGATACCGGATGATTCCCAGATTATATTCTCCTGTTTCCACATCCTTTAAAGTATCTGCGGAATTTGTCTCCCGAAGCCATACACAAATTCCTTCCTCCTGGTAAAGACTTCGGATGAATCTGGAAAATGCAAGGCTTAGATAGCTTGCCCTTGGCATGGAAAGAGAAAACTCCACCCCTCTTACCTCATCCGGTTTATATAAATGTTCCATCTTCTCGATCTGGTCCAGGACATTTCTGGCATGCTCCAGAAAAATCCTTCCTCTTGCCGTAGGAACCATGCCTTTGGAAGTCCGTCTGAAAATCGGTGCGCCCAGGCTTTCTTCCAACGTTTTAATCGCCTTGCTTAAATTAGGCTGGTCCATGTAAAGGTTGACGGCAGCCTGGGTAATGGAGCCTGTTTTTTCCACCTCAACGGCATATTGTAACAATACGGTATTCAATCATCTTCCTCCTTGGCCTACTGGCTGCCTTCCTTGTCCGCCTCATAAAGATATTTGGACAGAGCGGCCAGCGACACAGCCATGTTCTCGTTCTGCACCAGCACATGATCGGGTACGGTTAAGTGGGTTGGAGCAAAATTCCATATGGCCTTTACACCGCCGTTTACCAGGCGGTTGCATACCTCCTGGGCACATTCCGCCGGAACCGTGATGATGCCGATGTGTATGTTCATTCTCTGGCAGAGGTTTTCCAGCTTTTCCATGGGAAAAACCGGCTTTCCTCCTGTTTTTGTATTCACCCTTCTTCCATCGGAATCAAAAGCCAGGACTATCTCCACACCATACTGCTCAAACCCTTTATAAGACAGAAGGGCTTTGCCCAGGGATCCGACTCCTACCAGAGCTGCCTGGTTCGCATTATGAAACCCCAAAAACTCCTCCATGTCTCTGATTAAGTTCTTCACCACATATCCCAATTTGGGCTTTCCGGCTGTTTTTGCCACCATTGCCAGATCCTTGCGCACCTGAACCTCATTAAGCTGAAGATCCAGGGCAATGGCCGGCGCCGATATTGTCTCTGTTCCTTCCCGATATTTCCGTTCCAGATAATGATGATACATCGGAAGGCGCTCCAAAGTCTTCCTGGATATTCCTCCGACCATGTTTTTTTTCTCTTCCATAAGTGTGTACCCCCACCTTATTTTTAACTGCTGGATTCATCATTTCCCTTAATTTTCAAAGCTGTTGCGTTTCAGTTCTTAAGACTCCCCTTCCTTATGAAGGTCCGTAAGAAGCATGGCATCGCCGAAACTAAAGAAACGGTAACGCTCTTTAATGGCTTCCTCATAGGCATGAAGCACATGATCCCTCCCTGCAAGAGCGGATACCAGCATTACCAGCGTAGATTCAGGCAAATGAAAATTCGTGATCAGGCAGTCCAGAATCTTAAAACGGTATCCTGGATAAATAAAGATTTCCGTCCATCCGCTTCCTGCCTTTAAATTCCCTTCTTCTGTGGAAGCAGATTCCACCGTACGGCAGCTGGTCGTTCCCACACAGACGATGCGGCCGCCGTTTTTTTTCGTGTCATTGACCTTTTTCGCCTCTTCCTCTTCTATAATATAGAATTCAGAGTGCATATGATGTGCTTCGATCTCATCCACCTTCACCGGGCGAAAGGTACCAAGACCCACGTGAAGAGTCACATGAGCGATGGACACTCCCATATCCTCAATTTCCTTTAGCAGCTCTTTTGTAAAATGCAGACCGGCCGTTGGCGCGGCCGCTGATCCCTCATGCTTTGCATAAACCGTCTGATAGCGGTTCTTATCCTTTAACTGGTGGGTAATATAAGGAGGCAGAGGCATCTGTCCCAAACGGTCCAGTATCTCTTCAAAAATTCCCTCATAGGAGAACTGGATAAGACGGTTTCCTTCTTCCACCACATCGATTACAGTTCCCTTTAACAAGCCCTCCCCAAAGGAGATAACCGTTCCTGCCTTTGCCTTTTTCCCGGGCTTTACAAGAGTTTCCCAAATATCGTTTTCTCTTCTCTTTAATAAGAGGATTTCTATTTTTGCCTCGGTCCCTTCTTTCACACCAAACAATCTTGCCGGAATGACCTTGGTATCATTTATGACCAGACAATCCCCTTTCCGTAAATAGGAAAGGATGTCCCTAAAATGCCTGTGCTGAATATCTCCCGTGTGTTTATCCAATACCAGAAGCCTGGAAGCAGAACGGTCCTCAAGGGGGTCCTGGGCAATCAGTTCCTGGGGGAGATCAAAATAAAAGTCCCTAACGTTCATAAATCTGTACTCTCCTTTGCCAAAAATGCTCCTCTGCAGGGTGCTACGCAGAGAAGCATCTGTTTTACGTATTGTTTGATTGGCTGTCTGAATCGGTTGTATCTTCCGGCGCTTCCTTCTCATCCATCAGAATGTGATAGACAGCAAGGAGATTTTCGTCAGACTTTAAGACATTCTCAAGACTATCGTTTACCTCTTTTGCTTGCCTTTGCACGGCCTCAGACTTGTTTGCCCTCTCCATAAATTCAGACTGTTCTGCGCTGGTATCTGCAGCCAGATAATAGCTTCCATCTGCTGCTGTCTTTACATAGCATACAACCAGGCTTGGCGCTAAGGTTTCCGCCTGACGGAATTTGATATCAAATCTGGCATATACCAGGTATTCGCCCTCGTCCACTCCCGGAACCGTATAGCATACCAGGTTTTCAAAACTCTGGTAGAATTTCACTTCCTCTTCCATTCTGGCTCCCTGTTCTCTCAGTACCTCTTCAGAATAGGTATTGCCATATACCTTTGAAAGCGCCTCTATATCGCAGGTTTTCCTGGCTTTAAAATATGCTTCCATCAAATCATGAATTGCCGGTATGGCCTCTTCCTGCAGCGTAATCTCTACCTTTGCTGAATCTGATGGTGTGCTTTCAGCCTCAGAAGCCGATGAATCCACTGCTTCTGAGGATACATGAGCCGGATCATTTCCTGTCTGTTCGGGCTTATCCAAAACAATAACGGCAAAAATCAATATAATCGCTGCCAAGGGAAAAAACAGAAATTTCAGTATCCGTCTGACTTCTTCCTTGGAACACTTCTTCCATTTTTCAAATAAGTCCTTCATATGGGCTTGACCTCCTGGAGAATCAATCTCCTTTTCATTCTAACAAAAAAACAGACAAAAATCAACAAATACTATTGCGCTTTAAAAGAAACTATAGTAGAATATAAAAGATGCATCTGTAGCTCAGTGGATAGAGCAGTGGCCTCCGGAGCCGCGTGCGTAGGTTCGATTCCTATCAGATGCATTCTTTTTTTATCTATTTTTAATCCTCTCGAAAGCCTTATTTTATAAGGACTTTCTCGTATTTATCAGCATTTCGCGAATCTTCCCATTTACTGGTTTTTACTGGTTTTTACTGGTTTTTACTGATTTCTACTGGTTTTTACTGAAAGATAATGGGTCAATAATGGGTCGCGTAATGGTCAGATAATGGGTCAAAATAATACCCCTCTAAACCTTAGAGATACCGGACATTACGTCTGTCATCTGATCATTCAAAACGTGGATATATGTGCTGTATGTAGTATTAATATCGGTGTGTCCCAATAGTTTGCTGACAACACTAATCTATGTTCCTGCTTTTAACAGCCTGGAAACAAATGTATGTCTGAATGCATGAATCGTATAATCTTCCGCTCCTACTACTCCAAGAACACTTTTAAACGTTCTCAAAATATTCCGTTCAGAAACATAACCACCATCAGCAGTACTTGCTACATAATCCGTTTTAATCTTCTTTCTTCTATTATAATCCTGTATCTGTGTCAGAAGAGAGACCGCCATGTCATTCAAAGGTATCAGCCGATTTCCCAATTCCGTTTTCGTTATATCACTGAAGGTCTTCTTTTGCTTTCCTACAACAGAGCCGCTTTTGTCTCGTTCTTTTGCTATGGTCAATGTTTTGTTTACCCTTAGAGTCCTCTTTTCAAAATCAATGTCTTGCCATTCCAAAGCCAAAGCTTCACCAATTCTCATTCCAGTGTTTAAAATCAGCAGCAGGACAGGCATATGCTTAAAGAACTGACTATTGCTCTCCCGTAATGTATTATTAAACTCAAACATTTTGTCAGTTATGTTTTCAGGTAGAATTTCAGTCTTTTTTGTTTTTACTTTCATGTTACGCTCAATTGGTAATCGAACAGCGGGGCATGGATCAAGGGCTATCTTCTGAGAGTTATAAGCATACTGGAATACCCCTTTTACAAATTCATAATGCTTCTTAACCGTAGAATATGCCTTTGTGGCTGATAAATCGTTAATCATGTACTGTTTGTCCTCTGTGGTTACACTTCCAAGTTGAATACAACCTATGTAATTACAAACAGTGTTGTATGTCTGCTCAAGACGGTCATATGATACTGGCTTTAATATAGGATATTTTACTGTCTTCATCCAAAATTCTGCATAGTCGTGAAAGGATGTGGATTCTGCTTTTACAGTATATTTTGTCCTGTCCTCATTATATTCCTTAATTTTACGTTTAAGTTCTCTTTCGGTTTTAGCGGTAAATGACTTGTATAATGCCTTTCCGTCTGGTCTTTTTCCTGCTACATAGCGGTATTCATATCGTCCATCCTTCCTTAATCTTGTTGAACCTTCACCTTTATCTTTTCTTTTTGTTGCATATCGCTCATTATACGAATCCTTTCCATAATAGTAGAGCATAGGCAATCAATTTGACCATGCTCATATTTTATCAAAATAAGTCATATTTTATAGTTTTTCCAGAATTTTTCTTGAACCAATCATCAAGAGCCTCTTTTGTAAGCATTGACCTCGCCCTTAATCACTCACTAATTTGTAATTTCTTTGCGTCCTCTATCTGCTGTTCAAGCGTCATAGTCCTCAACATATACCTCTTCGCCATTTCTGATTTCTTTATATACCTTCTGAGATAGAGACCTTGCAAGATTGTATTCTGCCTGCTCCAACGACATCTGTAACTTCAACTTTTCATTGGTTTTCTCTAATAGATCAGCCTTTTCCTGCAAGGCATCAATTTCCGCCTGATGTGCATCAGACGCACACCTTTTTCACCCACGCGTGAAAAACTATAACTTAATCCCACGCGGGAAAATCCGATTAGTTACCAATATAGCGAAAAAGACTTCTGCTCAAATAAGAGCAAAAGAACCGATTCCCAAATAGAAAACGGATAAGGCTAATATTGGGAGTAAAATTATTTGACTCTAACCTTTTGTTATTGTGCCTCTGAATCTTAAATTTAAGACGCAGATATTCGAGTGCCATTCTGACACGTAGCATAACAAATCCCAATGTATCTACAATACGTTTTAAAGGCTAATAAGGGCTTCTAAAACCATATCCTTACAAGTTTAACGCCCAAGACATTTTAAGCGGTATTTGAGGCAAAATTTGAATGATATGGTTGATATATTTGAAATGTGAAACTGCTTATTACATTAATTTGGCGGAATTCATATGTACATCTCATTCTACTCATCTACATGGCATAAAAACGAAAAGAACCTGCAAGCATTGGCTCACAGGCTCATCTATTATTGGCAAACACCATCTGAATCAAGCAAATATCCATCAACAGTTTTATTCACCTGCATTACTCCGCTTTTCAGGTCGAAATAATACCATTTTCCATCCATATCCTGGAACCACCCCTTATTCATATAGCCAATTTCATCAAAGTGATACCACTCGCCATCTGCCGGATTCTTTACCCAGCAAGATATGGCATATGTATTATCATTCCGCAGATATTTCCATTTCCCACTGTCTAATAACCACTGTCCCTGAGCTAATTCCGGCGAAAGCTGTGTTGCTGCTTCTCCCTCATAGGCGGCTAGGATAATCATAATACTGGTACCTTGTTTGTAATATCCTACTCTAGTGAACCAGAGATTTAACAAAACCTCCTCTGCGCCGCTTGAAAGAAACAAGCTATATCCCTCAGCAGGAGCCTCACAATGAATATAAGCAACATGAATAATATTATTCTGGGTCTGGTTCGCTGTTAGCGAATACACTTTATCAAGTGTTATGCTGCCTTGATTTGCAACAGTAATATCAAATGCCTGTTTTGCAACTACATTCAGATTATTATCATGGATTAATGGGGTAATACCCTTTTCCTTACGGGTAAAGTTAATATAATCCAACTGATTTTTACTGCCGTAACGATATCCAGTTCCGGCATGTTTGTCGTCTCCTGAATAAATAATCCTTCCCTGCTCATCAAATGTATACAAAGATCCTTCTCTTGTAATACTCTCATTCCTATAAATAGTACCATGAAGATTAAACATATAGTAAAAACCATCAATCTCCTGAATCAAACTATCACCAATTATAGCACTACCATCCGACTGCAGGTAAAACCAATCATTATCAAAAAACAACCAGCCTATTTGCATGACTCCGCTTTCGTTAAAATAATACCATTTCCTTACTTCTTTATTTCCTTCTTTTTTATAAATTGAAACCCACTGCCCTGTAAACTGCTGCCCATCTCGGTTGTAACTGCAAGTCCACCCCTGATCAGTCTGCGTCCATGCAATATTCTCCGATTTAAATACCGTTCCTGCACTGTTCTTTGGTGAATACGGCTTGTTTGATTCCGCAGATGATGAAAAAACCAACATGATTGAAAAAATAGCAGCAAGAACTGCTCCTTTTATTTTCTTCCTCATATTCCTCCTCTAAATAACTTCAAAATAAAGTGCTATATAACACGATTATATGGTATTTATATGGCAATTACAATACTCTCTCCCCTTGATTTTCCGCAAAAATAAAATCGAATGAAAAAGCGGACTTATCAATTTGGTGGGTTTGCTTTTTTGACTTTAGCTATAATTGAAATTTCTAAAGTATACCCCGGTTTCGCGTAGGATACTTTGAGTAAAAATGTGAAAGTATACCCCGGTTTGGCGTAGCAAAAAGTGCAGTCCCCTATCATATAAGAATATATATTCATATAAGACCCCTATTTTCGCTTTCGCTCAAATTTGAAATATCATAGGTATTAAAACTTTTTATATCCTTTTCTTCTATAATAAATCCACAAGGGTTTAAGTATAATGTTGACTTTCATTATTAATTTACTATTATTGATAAAATTAATTTTTTCACTACATATCCTCCTAGTTAAATGCGAAAAAAATTATATCAGATAGTCTTAAAATCACATATAGGCAAACAACCAAGAGTGAGAGTAATTAATCACTCCCACTCTTGGTTGCTATAATCTTTAGCTTTTGCGTTTTTTGATAAATATTATTATCAAAATAATAACAATTATAAGTAATGAATAATTTATAGCTGTCCAAATATAATTAAACAATACCATATTATCACCGAATTACAGATACAGTACCAGACATACTAATTGGTCTGCTGTAAAGTTTTAACAATCCATCTATTAAAAGATAATAATCAATTGTTCCGTCAGTATAAACATATACATCTTTTCTACTAGAAGTAATTGTTGCACCAATACTGTTTTCTGTCCAACCAAAACCTAAAGTAAAACCAGTAAATGTCGTATATGGGTCAAGGCTAGTGATCGTCCCTGTGTTTCCATTGCCAGAAGTTGTATATCTTAATTTTAAAGAAATCGTACCAGTACTAACTTTGGTAGTAGCTACTGTTGTATTCCCGTTAGTAGCACGAGTTAGGATATCGAAATTTGTTTGTACATTAATATTGTTAAACACCTGATTTAGGTATGCCACAGCTTCTTCATCTGATTTGAATGATACTGGGGTTACATTAGATGGAATCTCTTTTTTTGATATTACCTTTAAATCATCTGTAGTGACAGAATCTTGTCCCGAAGCTAATGCAGTTCCAGTGCAAAAAAAAGTAAGCAATAAAACGAGGCTAGTTATTTTTTTAATCATAGTCATAATAAATTCCCCCTTTGAGATGTGCTTATAAGGTAAGCGTCATATAGTTATCCGGTTTAAATCAACTCAAACCATTGGAATCACCTTCTTTCAAAATATATAAAACTCATATAAAAAGCATTTCATATTTAATAATGTTAATTAGTATATACAAAATTCACTAACTTATATTGATATTATACTACAATATATCTCTGAATAAATATTTTTGCAATTTTCGTTAATTTTTTCTTCCTTAACGCAATTTATATTTAATTACTATAAATAAGTAAATCTAGAAACATTCACAAATTTCGAACATAAATAATATAAAATAGAGATTTTTCAGTTTTTTCTTTTCCAAAAATTCATATCATAGCCATTTTATTGTAACTTTTCTAATATACCCATTTGTAGTTATTTAACTAAATTCAAACTCTAATACAACAAGTTCCGTCATAGAGCGAGATCCATACTCCTATCCTCCTATATACACGTACTTCCTATTCATTATGCATAATCATCAATCATTAACTTCAATCTTCCATTTTTTCTGCTCGTAAACCCACTTACCATTGCACAAAACATTTTTTGATACACGATATCCTAAAGTTCCATTATTGTCACAACTGCCTGTAAGCAAGGAATATTTTTTGTATGCGTAATGAATCATGAGACCATAGTTAGAAATCCAGTAGTCCTTATAATCCATCAGTCTTATAAATGTTTCATCTGTGCCTATTGGAATTATTGGATATATGATAAATTCAAAACTCTTTCTTGCTTTATTTTTTTAAAGTGTCGATTCATTAGTATATCTAAGTTGTCTGAAAACTTTATTTCTTGTTTAGTCTCAATATATTCTCGCTGATACATGTATTCACACGCTTTACACTGCTCCAGGTAATAAGGTACATTCACTTTGTTATCCATAAGCCTGAAACTGCCCATCGGTAATTCTCTTCCGCATTTATTACATATCCTAGTTTCTAGGTTATAAGAAACCTCGTTGTTCTTGTCGTAATTAATTCTAATGTCATTCATTGAACCACCTTTATATTAACCAGAGATTCAAGAAAATCACTATGGGGGGTGTGATTAACATTATGACTTTTATATCCCAGGGGCAATCCCTTAAATGCCGTATTTTAAGGGGAATCTTTGTCATAACTCCTATAAAATAAGGCTCCATATATGGTCCCATCAAAGAAACGCTTATTCTATAAGCATTACTTCAATATTGGCCACTTACAAAACCGCCATTTTACGTTAATTCAGTCCCATAGCAAATAAGCCCAGAATACATATATCCTGAACTAGATAAATCCAATTATCCTATATCTATTTTTCATGTCTTTATCACAGGAAATAGTTGTGCTGATATGTTGACGCTCCCAATTCTGGGAACGTGGATTGCACATGGAAAAACACATTACTGTATCTAATACTAAACCCTTTATAATAATGTCGATATTTGTCGTATATCGGTATTTTGTCAGACAAATATATAGTTATTAGCGTAATTAAGTTAATAATAATAAATTTGTAATTTTCTTTCCTCTATAATGTGTTATGCTTTTATTATAATATTAATGTAGGAGAAAAACCAATGAAAAATCGAACAAAAGTCAAGAGTATTGCAATTGCACTATCTCTATTTCTGATTACACTATTTATTTTTGAAATTTTTATTAAAGAGAATTCTATTTCTAAACCAGAATTGATTTCGATTACTAATAGGCATCTAATCGGTAGAGAGGTAATTACTAATGGCGCTACTGTCTATACCAAAGATGACCAAAGCGGTAAAGAGCCTATTCTTCATTCCATGCCAGATAATTCAATTATTATTGATAGTGAAGAATTTATACCTGTTGCTATATCCCAATTCAAAACAACTAAAGAAAATGATAGGTATATTACTCCTAAAATAATATTTAATAATGGCAGTGTAGCAGTTTTTACAAAACCCGATGGATCAGGTTGGGAATTAGAGAAAGGGGATTCCATTATTTATTCTTTTGAAAAATATCTTGTAGATTTTTCAGAAACGCAGTCAATGGCCGTAGGGTATATTAAAAATAACACTATGACTAAGGGCAATATTTATGAAAATAGAACGGGGAAGTATACAGAAGAAATCCAAGAAACCGGAGAGTATTATTTGTATATTGCTAATTTTTCCTCGGAAAATATTGCATTAAAAGAGGGTAGTATTACATTCAATACCAATAGATAAGAAAGGGGCAGTTGCCTCATTTGCCGAAGAAACCTCCCAGAATATTAATGAAGTTCAGTGGGAATATGAGGTACATAGCAAGGACGGTAATAAGATTACGGTAAATTATCAGTTAAATAGATCTGCTTCCCACCACTGGTCATTAAATGAAGTTAATTTAGGTGAAGTAGCTGGTGAAACTTTACAAGCAATTGCTGTTAAACAGAGTTATACACCGTCTGAAGCTGGCTATTTCTATGGTATAATTGCGAATTATTCATCAGATCCTATTACAGTAAATACTTTTTCAATAACATTTAAATAAAGTCAATTATCATATTGGTATTGAATGTATCATTTATATTTCCGCCATTAGCAGGTGGTTAGTCAAGAGGATGTCCTTCTAGTTTTGGGACATCTTCTTTGGACTTTTGCAGTCTTTTTCTTGGTGGCATTATTGCTTACATTTCTACTTAAAAACATCTGTACTTTTCGTATTCTTAATCTCCTATCACATTGGAAATAAAATCATGTCCAACTGATCTAGGCAATATGAAAACATTTGAACTTAAGAAACGCAACAGATTTAAAGAGCTGTTCTACAATATTTATAACGAAGCAGAAGGCCTGGCATTTTCCATCTTACTGAAATTACCAGAGAATCTTATTCGATCTTCCTTATTGACTGGATTGACAGATATACTGCAAAAAGAAATAGCATCCCACCGTCCAAAGTAGATGCTATTTCAAAATAGGTATTTTACTGAGGGCAATCGGAAAATCAATTCCGAAAACCTTTCTAAGTAGATTATACAATGGAGGGCTTGGGAAATCAAGTCCTCTTTTATTATTGTTCTAATATACCTTCAATATTCTGCATCTACTGTCTTGACCTCTTTTATCCCAGTAGGAATTTCCTCCATACCCTTATCCTAAGAAATTGAGCATTGACGATATAAGGAACTATTATGGAAGTACTGAGGTACAGACAGAGGAAAGAAAGAAGTTGAAACAGGCGGAAAAAATAAGGGTGTAACCAAATGAAACGGCTACACCCTACCATACTTAATTTCAGACCAAATGTTACCTCTCAACAATGAGTCTATTTTTTTATAATATAAATCAAAATCACCTAATGCTACTTGCCTAATCACATTACTAACTTAGTTTCGGTATCAATTATTATATAACACACCATAGCAGAAGTCGTACTGAAGATACATAATATTATAATTAATCCGTACTTTAATAAAAACCCTTATGATTAAAGATACTAGCACAAAGACTTCACCCCTTGCAATCAATTCCATACCGGACTTATTTGTATCAATAACTTTTTTATTAGCAATTTGTTCCTTAGTCGTTTTTAATTCTCCTCACTTTTCACACAAGAAAAGAGGCAATACGAATAATTCATACCGCCTCTTCACTCATTTCAATATTCACTTCAAAAGGAGAGGCATCAAATTGTGAATTTAATCCTTTATTATATCTGGAAACAATGATAAATCCAATAACTCGCCTTATTTCGACTATAAGTACCTAATATTCGTGCGGCTTGCACCTTGTTGCTAAATATCCTATAATTATATGTAGAGATGTGAGCATTTTACTCTGATTCCTTTTTGATAGGTTATGTGAATGCGATATTTCACTACAATTATGGAGGTTTCATTATTTATGCAAACACCACAAATATAAAATATATTCCAATAAAATTATCTTCCAATAATTACATGAAACTGCTACATTTATATGCATAAAGCCAGCACTATCTAAAATGATAGGCCGGCTTAGCAACCCTGGGTTTCACCAGTAAAAATCAAACTATAGTACTTATATAAGCATACCATATCTTTAAAATAAAAAAAGAGGCATATCAGATATTTTTATCCCATATGCCTTACTAACTTATTCAAATAATATTTCTTAACAATTTTATTATTACATTTCTCGCAGTACATTATATTTTTCGAAACTTTATATCCACAGAAATCAAAATAATACCTTCTCTTTATTTCTTTCCATTCATGATTACACTTCATATTTTCGCCTTTCATCATGAATAATTTCAGATCAATACAATTGACTTATGCCATATAAAGAGGTAATATAGTAACAATAAAATCTCTAAGGGGGGCTATATAGTAAAGAAAAAGGGGTTTGTTTCATTTGATTATACTAACGCTAAACATTACAAATATCTATTAAATGCTTGGGATTATAACAAAAATATGGATTTCGTTTTTAATGACTGTTCTTCAGACGAAAATCACTTTCCATTTTTGCATACTATGCTTTTACATTTAAACAGCATAATATTGATTGTCTGTGGTATAATACAGCATTTGTCAGGATCATATTCAGAGTTACCAGGACACAATAAATCCTTATCGACCGCCATGGATTCCCCCTCGCACTCATAATAATTTGCATTGTGCCATTCTGCAAAAATATCCTTGTCTTTTAACCACTGTTCACACATTGTAGCCTTATCATAACTTGACCCTATATTACTTTCGGTCGTCCGATAGCAACGATTATATATACCATTCCAGATGGAATAGGCAACATTGCTTTTCAATGTGATATAAAGGACATATTCCTGTTGTCTGCCTAATTCAGATACAAGTAATACCTCTCTATCCAAGTCAACATATTCTCTCTTTGTCACCCATACCAAATTTTTGTAATAACAGTTATCTTTGTTCCTGTCTATATGCCACACTCTAATCTATCATTAGAAAACGGCCTGAAAAGCACCAAATATCCGGTTTTTATTTGTTCACCGTTTAATTTGGATGCATGAATAAAATATGTCTGGTTGTCGTCTCTACGAATAAATCCGTATCTCTTTTCATTAAAATATCTGGTCACTCTTCCGATCATTCTCCTCCTCCTTCCAATCCAACAATTCCCTTTTTTAGATTTTCACTTAACCTTTCCTTTAATTGTTCCTTCAATATGTCACTAACGTCCATAGAATCTGTATCAATGTACACAGAAGCTATTACTTTATTACCTTTTACTTTTGGTTCAACCTTACTGCTGAACGCAAAAAATCACGTTGTCTGCGGTAGTATTTGGGATCATAACTGTCATAATACTCTTGTAGAAAATAATTCAATGTCTGATAGACTCTTTCTGCCATCTCATCAACAATACCTAACATAGTAGGTTTTGAAGCAGCAGCCAATTCATTCATATTACTTACTCTCTTTGCCATAATTCTTTGTTCCTTCCTTTTACTGTTTTTTACATCAAACGAAACCCATGTTTCAAGGTATACCTTAACAATGCCTCTATGGCGCACCAGAATCTCCATATTCGGCTTTCATGTACGTCAGTGCGGAAATGATAATTTAAGGCACTAAAATAAGCCCATATACTCATATCTCTACAAGCATATGGACTTATTTAGATGTCCAACTATATAAGTGGTCAATAAGTTGTCAAATTGTTATTAACAACGCTTAGAACGTTGGTTTTTACTACATTGTATGATAATTAACTTCATTCAACATTTCTGTCTCCACTCTATTCTTATTGTAATTCTGCTCCAAGCAGTTTACATAAACAAATCTAAGGAGGTATACATATGGTATACGAAACATTTCTGGAAACTGTCAAACAATCCATGAAAGAGAGGCTGGGGCCGGATTTCACTCTGATTCTCCAGCCTATCACAAAGAACAACGGACTTATCCTTCATGGGCTTTGCATTGGAAAGGAGGACGAACGGGCAGCCCCCACCATCTATTTAAACCACTTCTATGAATCATACCAAAAGGGCAGACCTCTTAATGCCATCCTGGATGACATCATGGCTCTTTACCAAAGCAGCCCTCTTCCGGATGACCTTCCAATCGAAGAATTCCTGTCCCAGGAACAGATCATGGAAAAGGTCATCTTCCGCCTTATCAACGAGCCGGCCAACCGGGAACTGCTAAAGGAAGTCCCTCATATCAACTATCCGCAGCTAGATCTTTCCATTATATTCTACATTTCCTTTCAAAAAGACGAAGACAGTCTCCTTACCGCCCTCATCCACAACCGCCATCAAAAGGCCTGGAACCGGTCTACAGAGGAATTATCCCTGGCAGCCATAACAAATACTCCCCGCCTTTTTCCTGCCCGCATCCGTTCTCTTCCCGAAGCCATAAAAGACATTGTAAAAAAGTCGTCCGAAGACGAGATAAACGAAGACACCCTGGAAGAGTTCTTTGATGATTCCCCCCTGTCTCCTCCTATGTACGTGCTGTCCAATTCCTCCGGAATAAACGGAGCCGGGTGCCTGCTATATGAAGGAATATTAAAAGACTTCGCATCATGCAGCGGCAGCGATTTGATCATACTGCCCTCCAGCATTCACGAAGTCCTCATCATTCCATATAACGAAGATATTTCTTTTGATGAATTAGCAGAAACCGTCTTCTCCATTAACCAGGAAGAAGTACCGGAAGAAGACCGTCTGTCCAATCACATCTATTTCTATTCCAGAAGCAGCGGTAAACTTACCATTGCATTCACTTCTTCTGCCCCAATCGGAACAAAGAATCCATGATAAAAATAGCCATTGCTATGGCACCTGAAACTTGAAGTGTTTCCACCAGATAGTGGCTGGAAAGTTCCGGGTTATTTGCGATCACATATGACACGCTCCGGTAGATGGACGTTCCTGGAACAGACGGCAGAATTCCTGCCACCAGAAACACCGTGACCGGAGCTTTAAAAATCCGCGCAAAGATATGGCTGGATAAAGCCACCAGCAGACTGGATAAAAAGGCCGCGGCTATGACGGATCCGGCTGCGGCATGCACCAATAGATAGACAAGCCAACTGGCCGCACCGATTCCTCCAGCCAGAACCACATGCTTCTTTGGAAGCTCCAAAATTAAAGAAAAGCTGATTACAGCCAGGAAAGCACCAATCGTCTGTACTACCATGAAAGCCCTCCTGTCATCCACTGATATAAGCCCATGCCAGCTCCCACCCCTGCCGCCACAGCAAGAGCGATCACTACTGCCTCCATGATCCTGGCCGTTCCCGAGGCATAGTCTCCGTTTAAGGTATCCCGGATCGCCGTTGTAAATATAACACCGGGAACCAGAGGCATGATAGCACCGATGATGATAATGTCACTTTTGATCCCAGGCATAAACCACCGTTCCATAAAAAGGGTGGTAATTGCAATTAATAATGCGCAGATCCCATTGGCACAGAAGTCGTTGAGCCTGATCCTTGCGGAAGCCTCCATGGCCGCTGCTAATGAAATTCCGGTCACGGCAGCCGCCAGGCAGTCTCTTGCTCCTCCGCCTAAAAGCAGGGTAAAGAATACTGCCACTCCTATAACTCCAATATCCTTTAGTCTCCTGCCGTACTGAACCGAATCCCGTATCCCCTTCAGCCTGTCATAGGCCTCCTCCACCGTCATACGGTCTTCACACAGCATTCTGGAAACTTCATTGACCAGATAGACCCTGTTTAAGTTGGTGGATCTTCCGGTAACTCTTCTGGCTACTGTTATAGCCTCAATGGAGGGATCGTTAAGGGACGCGAAAATCCCTGTAGAAAAAACAATGGCTTCCGCAGTATCCCTGCCTGCCTTTCGTAAAATGTGGTCAATGGTATTCTCCACCCGGTAAATTTCCGCACCGCTTACCAGCATAATTTCACCTGCCAGAACCGCAGTTTCCACAAGCAGCTTATCATTCATAGGCTTATTCCTCTAATATTAAGTTAAAAAATCAGACTTCCAATCTGAAATACCAGCACTGAAGCGGCCCAGGCCACTGCCAGCTGGAAAAACACCATGCCAAGGGTCCATCTCATAGAACCTGTTTCCTTTTTAATTGTTGCCACAGCCGCAATACAGGGGGAATAGAGGAGGCAGAAGATCATAAGGGCATAAGCATTGACGCCGCCAAAACCAAAGCTCCCAAGAATCCCGGACAGCTCTCCCATTCCCGCTGCAGAATTTATATTGTTGATTCCAAACAGAACCGAAAAGCTGGAAACCACCACTTCCTTTGCCGAAAGTCCTGAAATCAGGGCCACTGCGATTCTCCAGTCCCCAAGGCCTGCAGGACGGAGTACAGGAATTAAAACACGGCCGATGGCGGCTGCAAAGCTTTGTGATACATCTGCCACAAATCCCGACGGCCCGCTGTTCAAAACAAACCAAAGCACTATGGTAGCAAGGAAAATAGTAGTTCCCGCCTTGCTCAGATAGTCCTTTACTTTGTCCCATACATAAATTGCTACCGTCCTCACGTTAGGAGTCTTATATTCTGGAAGCTCAATAAGAAGGGTATCCTCTTCCTCCGCCTTATGCGTCAGGTGGGTCACATACGCAATCGTAATAGCCACCATTAACCCGATAAGATATAGGGAATAGGCTACGATCAAAGCATGTTTCGGGAAAAACATCTGGGAAAAAAGCACGTAGATGGGAAGTCTGGCGGAGCAGGACATAAATGGCGTAATTAAAATGGTTCTCTTCCTGTCCTTTTCACTGGGAAGGGACCTGGCAGCCATAACTGCCGGAACCGTACAGCCAAACCCCAAAAGCATGGGAAGGAAAGCCTTTCCGGACAGTCCTACCCGCCCCATGATCTCATTCATAATATAGGCAACCCTTGCCATATACCCACTGTCTTCCAGAAAAGCCAGGGCAAGAAACAAGATAAAGATATTGGGCAGAAACGTAAGTATTCCTCCTACTCCGGCTATAATTCCGTCTACCACCAGAGAAGTGATCCAGGCAGAAGCATGGATTCCTTCCATAAACTGCAGCATGTAGGTGGAAAGCAGACTTAAGGCGACTTCAAAATACCCCTTTAAAAAATCGCCCACAGTAAAGGTCAAAAAGAACACCATAGCCATGATACCCAGGAAAAGGGGCAATCCCAAAAAGGGATGGGTCAGATACTCATCGATCTTATCTGTAAATGCTGCCTTCTGTTCTTTATTCACCAGGCATTCGTGGATGATGCTTTCTATATAATCGTATTTCTGGTTGATGATTTCCTTCTCATAATTATGGTCAACGATGTTGCTTAAATCCAGGGGGTGATCATTACAGACCTCCTCATCATATTCCATAAACTTGATGGCATGCCATCTTAGATTGTCCATGCTTCCGTAATGGGCCTTTAGTACGGTCTCTATCTTGGAAATTTTATTCTCGATTTTAGGCGTATAATTTACGACCACACCTTGAGGGCCTTCTTCATAATGATGGACTACCGCATGAAGCAGCACATCAAGACCGGTCCGTTTTCTTGCGGAAACCGGAACTACAGGGATGGATCCAAGCATCTCAGGAAGACGGTGCAAATCAATTTCCATTCCCCTGTCCTCAACGATGTCCATCATGTTAAGGGCTAAAATAACCGGTTTTTTAAGTTCCAGAAGCTGAAGGGTTAAATACAGATTCCGTTCCAGGGATGAGGCGTCCACCACATTGATGATCACATCCACTTCCCCGCTTTCCAGGCATTTTCTTGTTACTTTTTCTTCCAGAGTATAACAGGTCAGGCTATAAATTCCAGGTGTGTCGATCACCCGGATGGGGCGTCCCTTGTAGCTGGTTTCTCCTTCCATTCTCTCCACAGTAACGCCAGGCCAGTTGGCCACCTTAAGCTTTGCCCCTGTAAAAGCATTGAACAAGGTTGTTTTTCCACAGTTTGGGTTTCCCACAAAACCGACTCGAATCATTCTGCTACCCTCACTCATGCTCCACAGCCTCCCTGATTTCAATTCCTTCCGATATCCTTCTCCCAAGAGCGAGACGGGTACCCCTGACCTTGATAATCACAGTGCCGCTTCCCTTCTTATTCATCAGGGTAACTGGCGTCAGTTCATTGACTCCAAGGGCTTCCAGCCGCCTGGTGATGGCATCTCTTACCATCACGCTGTAAACGATGTAGGTTTTTCCGATTTCTCCTTCATATAGCTTCATAATAATCTCCTCTGGATGCAGCCATTTCCAACCGATGGCGTTCAAGGCTCCTGCCTCGGATGCATCCACTGAGATTTTACTCTTATTGAGAATCATTGTCAATACCATTCACCCGTTCCGGGCAACATTTTTTAATACCTTAATCATCCATATCCTGAAGCATCTTTTTCACCTGGACCATCCGGTCACGCAGCTTTGCCGCCTCCTCAAAATTAAGCTCTGCCGCTGCCTGGTGCATCTTCTTGGTAAGCTCTTTGGCAAGCTTTTCCAGTTCCTTTGCATCCATGGATTCCGGATCTTTCTTAAAGTCCTTCTCAGCCTCAATGGCTGCCTTTGAGATGGCAATGAGATCGCGGACCGCCTTTTTAATGGTAGTGGGAGTGATCCCATGTTCTTCATTATAGCTCTGCTGAATGGCTCTCCTTCGGTTGGTCTCCTCAATAGCCACGCGCATGGAATCAGTCACCCGATCCGCGTACATGATTACATGGCCCTCGGAGTTTCTGGCCGCCCTTCCAACGGTCTGGATCAGGGAGGTTTGCGAGCGGAGAAAACCTTCCTTATCTGCATCTAAAATGGCCACCAGGGTAATCTCCGGGATATCAAGGCCCTCCCGCAGTAAATTGATTCCCACCAGTACATCAAACACATCCAGACGCATGTCCCGGATAATTTCGGATCGCTCCAGGGTATCGATGTCGGAGTGGAGGTATTTTACCCGGATTCCCACCTCTCTCATATAATCGGTCAGATCCTCGGCCATCCGCTTGGTTAAGGTGGTGATCAGAATCTTGTTTTTCTTTGCCACTTCTTTATTAACCTCGGAAACCAGGTCGTCGATCTGTCCTTCTACCGGCCTGACATCGATTTCAGGGTCAAGAAGCCCTGTAGGCCGGATGATCTGTTCCACTCTTAAAAGCTCATGCTGTTCCTCATAAACAGATGGTGTGGCAGAAACGAACATCATCTGATTGATCTTGGATTCAAATTCCTCAAAATTCAAGGGACGGTTATCAAGGGCTGATGGAAGGCGGAAACCGAAATTCACAAGTGTTGACTTTCTGGAACGGTCTCCTGCAAACATGCCCCGCACCTGAGGCAGGGTAATGTGGGATTCATCTACTATGATAAGAAAATCATCCGAAAAATAATCGATCAGGGTATAGGGAGGCTCTCCCTCCTTGCCTCCAACTAAATGCCTGGAATAGTTTTCGATCCCAGAGCAAAAGCCGGTTTCCTTCATCATTTCCACATCAAAATTCGTCCGTTCCGAAATCCTCTGTGCCTCTAGCAGCTTGTCCTCACTCTTAAAATACGCCACCTGTTCCTTTAATTCCTCCAGGATGGTCTGGGCGGCACGCTCCATCTTATCCCTGGACACGACGTAATGGGAAGCAGGAAATATGGCCACATGTCCCAGATCCGCCCGGATCTCTCCTGTCAGGGTATCTATCTCCGTAATGCGTTCCACTTCATCTCCAAAAAACTCGATCCGGTAAGCCTCGCTGCCGGAATAGGCCGGGAATATCTCAACTACATCTCCTCTTACCCGGAAGGTCCCCCGTCTGAAATCCATATCATTCCGGTCATACTGGATATCAATCAGCTTATGGACCATTTCATCCCGGTCCTTTATCATGCCGGGTCTTAAGGAAATAACCATTTCCTGATAGTCAATAGGGCTTCCCAAGCCATAAATGCAGGAAACCGATGCCACGATGATCACATCTTTCCGCTCCGAAAGAGCAGCCGTAGCCGAATGCCGAAGCTTGTCAATCTCATCATTAATCGCCGAATCCTTCTCTATATAGGTATCCGTAGAAGGCACGTAAGCCTCCGGCTGGTAATAATCATAATAGGAAACAAAATACTCTACAGCATTTTCAGGAAAAAATTCCTTGAACTCACCGTAAAGCTGGGCTGCAAGCGTCTTATTATGAGCGATAATGAGAGTAGGCCTTTGCAGCTTCTGGATTACATTTGCCATGGTAAAGGTCTTTCCAGAGCCGGTAACTCCCAATAATGTCTGGAATTGATTTCCCTCCTGGAATCCCTTCACAAGCTGGTCAATGGCCTCTGGCTGGTCACCGGTAGGGGCATATTCTGAATGTAATATAAAGTCCATGATTATTTTACCTCCAAATCCTTCTCCGCGGGCAATCCCAAATGGGCATGCAAGCATATCCACCTGGTCCGCTGCCTTTGCAAGAATAACAATGTCTGTTACCGCCAATTATAGCATATGACCGTAAAAAAGTATAGCAAAACAGGGAACATCTGTTCCTTTGGTATTGAAATTCTCCTCTTTTTAGTATATCATACATCCTATACTACGAAACAGCAGGAGGATAATTAATGTACAGCTTTAATAATGACTATAGCGAAGGCGCACATCCGAAGATTTTAGAAGCAATGATCAATGCCAATTTAATCCAAAACAATGGATACGGACTGGATGACCATTGCAGCCGTGCCCGCGCCCTCATCAGACAGGAAATCGGCAGAGAGGATGCTGATGTCCATTTTATCGTGGGCGGCACCCAGACCAACCTGATCACCATCGGCACTGCCCTGCGCCCCTGGCAGGCAGTTATCTCCACGGATAAGGGCCATATAAACGTCCATGAGACAGGAGCCATTGAAGCCACCGGTCATAAGGTTTTAGCCATGCCAAGCAAAGATGGAAAGCTGACTCCTGCCCATATCCAGAAAGCCCTGGATCTTCACACCGATGAGCACATGGTTCAGCCGAAGATGGTCTATATTTCCAACTCAACGGAGATCGGCACCCAATACAGCAAAGCAGAGTTAGAAGCCATTCACCACATCTGCCGCCAGAAGGGACTGTACCTGTTTTTAGATGGAGCCCGCATTGGATCAGCACTCACAAGCTCTGTGAATGATTTAACATTACAGGATATAGCTAAGCTTACCGATGTATTTTATATTGGCGGAACAAAAGGAGGCGCTTTGTTTGGAGAAGCCCTTGTGATCTGCCATCAGGATTTAAAACCGGATTTCCGGTTTATGGTTAAGCAGCGGGGAGCCATGCTGGCAAAGGGCTGGCTGCTGGGAATCCAGTTTGAAGAGCTGTTTTCCAACAATCTCTTCTATGATCTGGCTTCCCATGCAAATGAGATGGCCGCCATCCTGAGAAGGGGAATTGAAAAATGCGGATATTCCTTTCTTTCTGATTCCATGACAAACCAGCTTTTCCCAATCCTTCCTGACCAGGTGATTGCAAAGCTGGAAAAGGACTTCCTTTTCTCCATTCAGGAGCGGGTCGATGACAGCCACACCTCCATCCGGCTGGTTACTTCCTGGGCTGCCAGCGAAGAAGCATGCCGCCGGTTTGTCAGTCTCCTGGAAACGAGCTGATAAAAAAATCCCTCTATGGCCAGCAGTTAAATTTGCCGGCCATAGAAGGCTTCTTCCTTTTACGATATAGTTAAAATCTAACGGTTCTCATTCAATGCTTTTATCGCTTCCGCAAGCTGGTTATCTTCGCTATGCTCTATTTTGATCTTAGTTTTTAAATCCTCTTTTAAATCAACTGCAACATCCGGCTCCAGGCCTTTTCCATGAAGGTCAAAACCGCTTGGGGTATAATAATGGGCCACAGTCATCTTAATAGCCGTACCATGGTCAAGAGGAAACAGTGTCTGGACAATTCCTTTTCCAAAAGTCTTTGTTCCCACCAGTTTCGCCCTGCCATAAGCCTTAAGAGCTCCGGAAAATACTTCAGAGGCACTGGCGGACTGTCCATTGACTAATACAGCCATGGGAACATCTACCTTATGACCGTCAGAGGCGTAATATTGCTCCCCTTCTCCATTCTTATCCGCCATATAGAGCAGAAGCGTTTTATTCTTCTTGGACTTAACCAGATTAGGATCCCCTTCGATTATCAGATCGTCCGGAAGAATGTAATCCAGCATGGAAACCACCGCATCCACAACTCCTCCAGGATTATTTCTCAAATCCACGATCATTTTCTCCATACCCTGCTTTTCCAGATCATCAATGGCACTCTTAAACTGGCCTGCTGTAACCGTATCAAATTGGCTGACTGATATATATCCGATATGGTCCGCCAGCATTTCATGCTCTACAGTAGGAACCGTAATCTGACGGCGCTCCATTGACATGTCAATATAGGCTCCGGTATCCGGACGAAGGACTGTGACCATTACTGATGTTCCTTCCGCCCCTTTGATATGATCCTTTACCACCAGTTCTAAATCCATGCCGGTCACTTCCTCATCGGCCACCTTGTAGATTAAGTCGCCGGGCAGCATTCCTGCTTCAGCCCCAGGTGTTCCTTCAAAGACCTTGGTTACCGTGATGATACCAGTGGTAGCACTCTGGCTGACCATGACTCCGATTCCGCAGTATTCTCCTGCGGTGTCCTCCACCAGCTTCTCATACTCGTCTGCCGTATAGTAAACCGTATAAGGGTCCTCAAGCCCATACAGCATTCCCTTGTAAATCCAGTCTTCCACATTTTTCGTATCCTCATCAAAGAGGTAATACTTATCGATCACGCTCTGAATGGTCTGGATTTTGGCTACGATCCGGTTCATATCCAGATTGCCTTCCTGGTTCTCCGCCTGGGCAGATTCAGCTGCCTGACCCTTTCCGTCAATTGCAGCCCTGCCGATCAGAAAGATTCCTAAAGACATACCCACAATAACAAGACCTGCCAATGTGGTCAGAAGCGCTCCTACTAGGGCACCCTTCCAAAATTTATTCTTACTTTCCACTGTTATTCTCCTATCTAGCTCTTTATGGGCTTGCGTATTTCACCGGATTTACATGGCGGCCATTTGCCTGATCCCAAAATGGAGACAAGGCCCTGTGGAATATCCAGTATCACCCACATTTGCAATTACCTGCCCCTGCCATACTTCCCGCTCATTCCAGAAGCCGGGAGCAGTGCATACAGACGGCATAAACTTCTCCGCCAAAAGAGAATAATATATGCCGGCAGAATAACTGTATGTAGATATGGCAGATTCCCGGCGCAAAACCGAAATGATCCAGCTTAATGCGGGCAGAACCATATAAACTTAATATTCCCCATAGAAACCGTATTATACGTTTTTCCGGCTCAGAAAAGCTCTCTGATGGGCCTTAATCTGTTTTCCGTAACTGGAAAGCTGAGAATTTTTTCCTGGACCGGATATCACTCTCCGGCATTTTTTATCTTATGCAGCAATGCTGCCAATATATTCCCACGTTCAAAAGCCGAAATTCTTCCCTTATACCTTTAAATGCTTCCGGATGGTAAAGAAGCTTACAAAAAATCCGATTCCAACGCCAAGAGCCAGCGCCGTTGCCGCCATATAGGGGAATATGGCTTCCACCGGAAGGAACTGAAACAGCCCTGATAAGATGCTGAACTTTGTGACCACATATTCAACTGTGGACCGGTATAGAAAATAAATAGATACCAGAGGAATGCATGCGCCCACCAGTCCGATGACAACTCCTTCCACCACAAAGGGAGCCCGGATCATATAGTTGGTGGCGCCAATTAATTTCATGATCTCGTTTTCACTCTTCCGGAAGGCCGCTGCCACTGAAATGGTATTGCTGATCAGGAATATGGCCACAGCCAATAAGACGCCGATGATCAGCATGGAAAGAACTCCGATCACCTTGCTTAAGCTATTCATTCCTTCTGCTGCGGTTTTGGAATAATTGACCTTCCTGACACCGTCAATGCTCTTCAGCCAGTCAACAACCTGGTCCTGATCCACCAGGTCCTTTAAAAATATGGTATAAGAAGCTGAATTGGCCAGCGGGTTGTCCTCCTCAAATCCCTCTGCAAGGTCCTGCATATCCCCGAAGTATTCCTGTTTCGCTTCCTCCCATGCATCCTCTGCTGAAGTGTATGTCACTTCCTTTACATCGTCTCTGGCTTTGATCTTATTTCCAATTTCCTTGATCTTATTCTCGTCCAGCCCATCATCAAAAAACACCGTGATACCCACCGTGCTTTCCGTATTCTTAATCACATATTGCACGTTAATAACAATAGAAAAAAACAGGCAGAACAAAAAAATGCAGGCGGAAACCGTTGCAATGGACGCCAGGGAAAACAAAATGTTCCTGCATATATTATTTACACCTTGTTTCAGGCAATACCAAAACGTACTAATTCTCATATGTATAACCGCCTTTTTTCTCGTCGCTTATGATGGTTCCACGGTCCATCACAATCACCCGTTTTTTCATCCGGTCTACGATCTCCTGGCTATGGGTGACAACAATCACCGTTGTCCCCAGCTTATTAACCTCATTTAATAGCTTCATGATCTCCATGGAGTTATGTCCATCCAAGTTTCCGGTAGGCTCGTCTGCCAACAGGATCTCCGGACGGTTAATTAAAGCCCTGGCAATGGCAACGCGCTGCTGCTCCCCGCCGGACAACTGCTGAGGAAAAAACTTGTATTTTGAAGAAAGTCCCACCATCTTTAACATGGCGGGAACCGATTCTTTTATGCTCCTTGTGGATGCTCCGATCACCCGCTGCGCAAAGGCTACATTTTCATAAACATTCCGTTCCTTTAACAAACGGAAATCCTGGAAAACCATGCCAAGCTTCCGCCGGTATTTGGGAATGAACCCTCTGGGCATCTTGCTCAAATTCATATCATTCACAATGATTTTACCGGAGGTAGGTTCCACTTCCTTTAACAGCATTTTTAAAAGCGTGGATTTGCCAGAACCGCTGCGGCCGATGATAAAAACGAATTCCCCGTCCTCAATGGTTATGCTGACATTACGCAACGCCTTATTTCCGGCCTCATATGTTTTGCTTACATTCCATAGTTCAATCATTTCAGTCCTCTAATTTTTGTGCTTTGATTACTTTTGCTTTTGGCGGATTGGGAAAAGAATTTGATACTGCTGACCTCAACCCCGCAGTAAAACCCCGAATGCTCTTCGCTCCATCTCGGTTAACGGGCTTCGCATTATGAAAAGAGGCAGCTATACAACTGCTTTTGTGCAAGCACAACGCAGCTGTATAGCTGCCTCTTTTCTCACTGCTCATTGCCAGACTAATATCAATAGTCCTGATTCTCCATATATTTCATGTATTTTACTACCATCAGGGCAATCTTAAAGGTGATGGCATCTTCAAATACACGCAGATCCAGGCCGGTGCTTTTCTGAAGCTTGTCTAAACGGTAAACAAGTGTATTTCTGTGAATATAAAGCTGTCTGGATGTCTCAGAAACATTCAAGCTGTTCTCAAAGAATTTATTAATTGTTGAGAGAGTTTCATCATCGAAATCATCCGGAGACTTTCCGTCGAAAATTTCTTTGATGAACATGCGGCATAAAGGCAGCGGAAGCTGATAAATCAGACGTCCGATTCCCAGTTTGCTATAGGCAACCACGTTTTTATTGCTGTAGAAAATCTTGCCAACATCCATGGCCATTTTGGCTTCCTTATAAGATCTGGAAACCTCTTTAATTTCGCTCACAATAGTACCGAATGCTACATGGACCTGGGTCATTGCCTCGGTATTGAGCATGTCCAAAACAGTGTTGGCGGTTTTTTCCAGATCCTCGTAAGTTTCGCCTTCCTTTACTTCTTTTACAAGGATGATGTTCTTTTCGTCAACGGCGGTAACAAAATCTTTGGTCTTTGCAGCAAATAAGTTGCGGACTGTCTCCAGTGCGTTCACATCTTTTTCATGCTGGGTTTCAATGATGAATACGACCCTTTTGATATTTGTTTCAATATGAAGTTTCTTTGCTCTGTTGTAGATATCCACCAAAAGCAGATTGTCAAGCAATAAGTTCTTAATGAAATTATCCTTGTCAAATCTTTCTTTATACGCTACCAGCAAGCTCTGAATCTGGAAAGCGGCCAGCTTGCCGACCATATAAACATCGTCACTTCCACCCTTTGCAAGAAGGATGTACTCTAACTGGTGCTCATCTAGCACTTTAAAAAACTGATATCCCTGGATTACCTGGCTGTCGGCCGGAGAATCCACGAACGCCAGGATTGAACTTTCATAATCTTCCGCATCAGGAAATGTGGTTGCCAGTACCTTTCCTTCTGTATCACAAATACACAGATCAATTCTCGTAATCCCTTTTAATCCTTCAATGGTTGTTTGAAGTATTTGATTCGAAATCATGGCATATTCTCCTTTTTCGTAAATTTACCTTATTATATATTAAAGCAAAAAGAAAAAAAAAGCAAGCGGGTAGAATAACCGCTTGCTTAAAATTTCATAAATTTTAGTTTAAAACGACGATTTCTGTGTCTTTATCGAATACATGGATCTTTGTTAAGTCAAGAGCCAGCTTAATTGTATCCCCAGGTCTTGCTGTTGTACGAGGATTTACTCTTGCTGTAAAGTTCACATCTTCCACATCAAAGTATAAGTAAACTTCCGCACCTAACAATTCGTAAACTCTGATAGTAGCGTCAATTACACTATCCGGAGAAGATGTAAGGAAAGCTTCCTCATCATGTAAATCTTCCGGACGAATGCCTAAGGCAACAGTTTTTCCGATATAACCGGCAGCCTCTAATTTTTTCGCTTTTCCTTCTGGAAGAGCAATTGTATTTCCGCCAAATGTTAAAGTAACGTCGCTTCCTCTCTTAGCTACAGTAGCTTCGATTAAGTTCATCTGAGGAGCTCCGATAAAACCTGCAACGAATTTATTACCTGGCTTATCATATAAGCTCTGAGGAGAATCAACCTGCTGGATAACGCCATCCTTCATTACTACGATTCTGGTACCGAGGGTCATAGCCTCTGTCTGGTCATGGGTTACGTAGACCATGGTTGCCTGAAGTCTCTGATGCAGCTTGGAAATCTCAATACGCATCTGGCCTCTCAGCTTGGCATCAAGGTTGGATAACGGCTCATCCATTAAGAAGACCTTTGGGTTACGAACAATAGCACGTCCCATAGCAACACGCTGTCTTTGTCCACCGGATAAAGCCTTTGGCTTACGGTCTAATAAATGCTCAAGATCAAGGATTCTTGCAGCTTCATGTACCAGCTTATCAATCTCGTCCTTTGGAGTTTTTCTCAGTTTCAGACCAAACGCCATGTTATCGAATACTGACATATGAGGATACAAAGCGTAGTTCTGGAATACCATTGCAATATCTCTGTCTTTTGGTTCTACATCATTCATTAATTTTCCATCAATGTAAAGTTCACCAGAAGAAATATCTTCCAGACCCGCAATCATACGAAGGGTTGTGGACTTACCACATCCGGATGGTCCTACGAAAATGACGAACTCCTTATCAGCAATATCCAGATTAAAATCCTTAACTGCTTCAAATCCGTTAGGATATCTCTTGACGATGTTTTTCAGTGATAAACTAGCCATTTACTAATCCTCCTAAAATAAAGTGTTTATACTCTGATTTAAACCGGCAGCCCCCACAGCTGCGGCCCTTGTTCTGAAACAATCATACATGAATTAAATTTCTTTTACCATATTGTTATTTACCAAAATACAATTCTGGCTTTTGGCTAATTTGTATAACGGGTTTTAAAAATGATTGAAACGTCAAAATATCAAGAGAAACGCTCAGTTATTTCTGTTTATATTCGATAGCCAGGGAGTATTTCCTCCCTGTTTTAGTCAGAAATCACAAGACGGTGCCAATAATTTTGGCACCGTCTTGTAAATCTTATACGTTGTATTATGAAAACAAAAGGATGTTTTCATAATCGGATTGACGGCAGTAAAAAGCACTGCCTTTTATCAGAAATCTAAAAAGCGATTTCTGATAAGTTGTATTATCGCTTTCTCACAAGAACGTTCAGCCATTTTACGTCAGAATGACCAGAACGCACATCCTCTGTTTCCCAAAGCTTTACGATATCAAACCTTTCATTATCTCTTAAAAGTTCAGTCATGGAATCTGCCGTAAAGTCGCAGAAATACCGTTTTCCTCTAAATCCCTCATAGTCTCCCAGTTTAAAAGACATATAAAGGATTCCCTTATCATTTAAGGCCCTTGCTATCTTTGTAAGAATGTCAGACAGTTCCTTTTTCGGAGTGTGAAGTAAGGATGCACAGGCCCAGATTCCATCAAACACATTGTCAAAATCTATTTGTTCAAATGTCATATGAAGCACTTCCAGACCGGTATGGATTTCTGCCAGCTTACACATCTCTTCCGACGCATCAAGCGGTGTCACATCATATCCCAGTTCATAGAAAGACAGGCTGTCCCTGCCTGATCCGCATCCTAAATCCAGAATCGTATCACCTTCTTCCAGAAGATCCAGGAATTCTTTCATAATTCCTGACATATCCTGGTTCACTGTTTCTTCAAATTCCTTTGCTGCATACTTATTATAATAGTCTATCGAGTCCAAAATAATCCTCCTGTTATCCTTTTTACCCGTTATTTGATTCTTTCGATCTTACTTTCTGTTATCCTGACTTTTCCTTCTTTCAGGAGATGTCCTATTGCCCGCTTAAATGCATTTTTGCTCATAGAAAATTCCCGTTTGATAATCTCTGGCTCTGCCTTATCGGTAAATGGCAGACTGCCGCCAAACTGTGTTTCTATGATCTCAAGAACCTTGCCGGAATCCGTATCCATCTGAATATAAGCCTTCTGTCTGGGACTTAAATCAAGTTTCCCGTCTTCTCTTACCTTAGTTACCCGCGCCGTTACCTCATCGCCTTCCCGATAATTTTCAAACACTTCTTTCCGGGGAATCAGCCCGTAATATTTATGATCTACTGCCACAAAGGCTCCCAGGCTTTCATTGATTTCATAAATGATCCCGGTTACCTGATCCTCCTTGTTATAAGGCGACTGATTGCTCATATGGGAATATACCTTCATGGTAGCCGCCAGACGCTTGCTTTTATCAACGTAGAGGGCTACCAGCACATTCTCTCCCTGCCGTACCTTATGGGTTTGCTCCTTAAAAGGAAGAAGCAGATCCTTTTCAAGTCCCATATCGAGAAATGCGCCGATCTTACCCACTTCTTTCACTTGAAGCACAGCGGTTTCACCTGCCTGAAGTTTCGGTGTTGTTGTTGTGGCTATGAGCCGGTCCTCCGAATCCTTATAGATAAATACAGGGATCCTGTCTCCGGGCCCGGCTCCCTCCGGTACCTGTTTTTTTGGCAGAAGCACGGAAACATCGCTTCCTGCTTCCTCACCTAGATATACGCCGAACTCCTTGACCCTCTGTACCACCAGGGTCTGCATCTTTCCTAATTCAATCATGTTACTTCCTCTCTGTTGTTCCCCGCAGCCAGATGACTGCGTAAGCTGCTCCCCGCTCATCACACAGGGAAACCGTATAGCCTTCCTCTGTCTGGCTCACACGGGGATAAACTGCATCTCCAAAGACTGCCGCCTTTTTATATTCCACTCTCAGTTCGGAAACCTCCATTTCATCCGGAAGCACCTCCCTGGCAATCTCTACATATTGAGCATTATTGACATGGTGGTTCGTATCAATATGATGCTTTCCAACGATGACCGGCTCAGTGTTTTCATATTCCTCCGGTAATTGGATCTTACGTGAAGCATAGTCCATGGAAAGCCTCTTTTCATTGCCGCTTCCATATCCCCGGATGTCATCCGGTTCAATCTTAACTGGACGTCCCTTTTCCGTATCAAATAAAAACCATACGGAATTAGCCCTTACAAGGTACTCACCGGCCTGATCACATATGGTAAAATTCCGGTATCCGTAAAACCCCTTAAAGTCATAGGGCCAGGTACCCACCACAATCTCCTCGCCCAACACAGGATAACGGTCCACCACGATCTGCCATGAGGAAAGCCACCATGCCTTATGACGGTCAGTTAAGTAGGAAATCCCAAGGCCGATATCCTCAGACTGAAACGTAGAGCAATCCTGCAGATAATTCATGATGCCTGTTAATGTCAGTCTTCCGCATTCATCAGTTTCGCTGTAACGGACCCTGCTGCCAAATGTATACATTTCACACCTCTCATCAAAATTATATAACATTATAAAGCATTTTCATGCTCTTGTCCAGATAAACCCGAAAGAACACTGTCCCGGTTTCCAGAGAAATTATATCAAAAAGGAAAGTCTTAACAATAACTTAACGATCTGTAATACAAAAAACGGAACCTTATAGGGTTCCGTTTATCAAACTGGGCTACAAGGATTCGAACCTTGAAAATGACGGAGTCAGAGTCCGTTGCCTTACCATTTGGCGATAGCCCATCAATACAACAAGAGGAATTATACAAGATTTTTCTCTATTAGTCAAGCTTTTTTTTAATGATTTTTCTGCCGGCCACTAAAAAGATTACAGTTCAGCCCCCCGGCTGAACTGATAAGATAAAAACTTCATAACCACCCGGCTTTAATTGTAAATTTTCTTTCCAAATATCTTTTCCAGCTTTTCCAATGGAAGCTTAGGCGTTCTATCTTCCCTTAAAAGACCGTTTGTCTCCTGCATAACATCCGTAAGCTGCGTATAGCAGAAACCAGAAAATTTTCTGCTTTTAATCAGGAAATCCGTAATAGGTTCCAGACGTTTTAAAAATTCCCCTTCGCTTCCTACCTTATTGTAATATCCCCAGCCTTTCTCTTCTGCAGAAAAAGCGATACCGCCATACTCCGTCATCAGGACAGGCTGTCCCCGATACGTCTGCCCATCCGCCAGAACAAAGCGGCGTTCCGCCTGGCTATACAAGATATCTTCCAGACATTCGTACTTTCCTTCGGTTTCCGGCATCAGTTCATAATCATGTAAGGCCAGAATGTCTGTGTGCTCCGTCTGCTCCCAGCCATCGTTTCCACTGACCGGTCTGGTTTTATCCAAAGCTTTGGCCTGATAATACAACATATTAGAAAAGCTCTGCTGGCTATGATCTGTTTTTATATTTCTCATTCCCCAGCTTTCGTTTGCTGTCACCCATGTAATAATGGACGGATGATTATAATCCCGTTCAATGAATTCAGTAAGCTCTCTGGAAGTATTTTCAACCGTATTGTCCGTATACATATAGCAGCTTGGCATCTCTCCCCATACAAGAAATCCCAGTCTATCTGCCCAGTAATAATATCTTGGATCTTCAATTTTCTGATGTTTTCTGGCCCCGTTAAACCCCATTTTCTTTGCAAGCAGAATATCGCTCCGTATGGCTTCTTCATCCGGAGGTGTAAGAAGACTTTGACTCCAGTAGCCCTGATCAAGAACCAGTCTTTGGTATAATACTTCTCCGTTTAACAGAATCTTCCCATTTGAAACGCAGACAGACCGGAGTCCAAAATAACTGGTTACCTTATCATTTTGTAGACTTACCTCCATCTCAATTAGATTGGGTTTTTCCGGCGTCCATGTCAGTTGATCACGGCGCAGATCCAAGTCCGGCAAAGCTAAAATTCCCTTTCCATATCCATTTTCACAAGAAATTTTCAAGATGCCTAAATCCATTTCAATACCACCTTCTACAGGAAGGCTATGAAAAGAAACTTCCGCACCAATACGCTCCATGGGGGAAATAAAGATTTCGCATAGAACTTCATTACGTTCCAGATCCGGAGTTGCCTTAATTCGTTTGATATAGGGTTTACCCGCGTATTCCAGCCACACGCTCTGCCAGATGCCAGTTGTAGGAGTGTACCAACAGGCAAAATTTTCACCTGTCCATGTCTGCTTTCCTCTCGGCTTATCCGCGTCACTGTAATCTGTAACTTTAACCGTTACGATATTCTTACCTTTTAAAACCAGTCCGGTAATATCTAAATCAAAGGGGGTGTGACCGCCTTTGTGGCCGCCTGCATAGATTTGATTGATATAAACCTCGGCTTCATAATCCACGGCTCCAAACTTTAAAAGCAGGCTTTTTCCACTTAATCTGCTTGTCTCCACAAGAAACTCTTTCCGGTACCATACCATATGGTGGACCTTTGTATCGCCGATTCCACTCATTTCGGACTGATAGCAGAACGGAACCTGAATCTTCCGGTCAAATACCGGTTCATCAAAGGAGAAATCCCATTCTCCATTCAGAGTCGTCCAATCCTCCCTTTTAAAATCAGGTCTTGGATAATTATCAATGACCATATTCATTCTCCTTTCCATTTTTATGCATGCACGAAAGGCAGCACGTTGTCTTACCCCTTTAAACCAGAAGTACTGATGCCTTCCACCAGGTATTTCTGCAGGCAGATAAAGATAATTACTGCAGGCAGTATTGATAGGGTTGCCATTGCAAACATCGCACCGTAATCGGAAGAAGATCCTGGATCACAAAACAATTTTAAAGCAAGGCTGACCGGATATTTGGCAGACTCATTGATATAGAGCAGAGCTGAAAGAAAATCATCCCATCTCCACATAAATGAAAAAATGCTGGCCGTAATAAGCGCAGGGGTTATAAGCGGCATGATGATCCTGGAAAATATGCCATAATAAGAACAACCGTCAATCTTGGCTGCCTCGTCAAGCTCCCTGGGAATTCCATCAATGAAATTAATCATCAGGTAAACAAAAAATCCCTGGATCGCAAAGCAATAAGGAAGAATCAACGGCATATAGCTTCCTACCCACCCTAATTTCTGATACCATAAATACTGAGGGATCATCAGTACCTGAGCCGGGAGCATCATAGAAAGCAGCATGGCCACAAACAAAATCCTTCTGCCAAAAAATCTGCATCTTGCAAGGCCATAGGCTACCAAAGCCGAGGAAAAAACAGTTCCCAAGGTAGCCACAACGGATATAAATAAAGAATTCTTAAAAAAAACTGCAAAAGTAATCTTTGCAAAACCTTTCCAGCCATTTATATAGTTGGAAAGCACAAATTTTTCCGGAATCAGCTGGCCTGCCGTTATAAAGATGGTATTGGTTTCCTTAAAAGAACTCATAACCATCCAAACCAGAGGATAAATCATCACAAGCCCCAGACCACAGACGATTACATGGTAAAAAGCTTTTCCTATTTTTCTTTTGGTTTTCAACTGTCTCACACTCCTTCCGTATAAACCCAGAATTTCTTTGTTGCAAACAGAATTACTGTAATAAGACCTATAATCCCCAGCATTACCCAGGCCAGCGCTGCCCCGTATCCAGTATTATGGAACTCGAAGGATTGCTGGTACATATAAACGGTATAGAACAGAGTGGAGTTTAAGGGTTTGCCTTGAGTAATAATAAAGCACTGTGTAAATGCCAGGAAACCGTTAATCATCTGCATTACTAAATTAAAGAAAATAGTCGGTGTTAAAAGAGGCAGAGTGATCTTAAAAAACTGGGAAAATTTATTTGCACCATCAACTCTGGCCGCCTCATAAAGCGTCACCGGAATCTGTTTTAAGGATGATAAAAAGATCAGCATAGAAGAACCAAACTGCCATACTGCCAGGATAATAAGAGTCCAGATAGCCGTATTCTTATTTCCAAGCCATGCAAAGCTGGTTTGTATCCCCATAATACCCAAAAGATGATTTATCACACCGTCGGTTGCAAACATCCGCTTCCAGAGAATGGCGACTGCCACAGAACCTCCAATAATGGATGGCAGATAGTAAGCCGCCCGGTAAAAGCCGGTTGCCTTTGTTGTATTAAGCAGAAGCATCGCCACCATAAGTGCAAAAACCAAACGAAGAGGAACAGATACAAAGGCGAAATAAAACGTAACCCCTATGGTCTGAAAAAACACTTTATCATCGGTAAACATTTTTATGTAATTTTTAAGTCCTGCAAAAACAGGCGGCGACAAAATGTTATAATCACATAAAGAATAGTAAAAGGAAATCCCCATGGGCACCACCATGAACAGTAGAAAGCCGATGATAAACGGAAGACTGAATATCACTCCCACTGTACTTTCTTTGTTCAGGAAATGCCTGAGGCCTGCACCTTTGTCATATTTCATAGACGTCCTCCATTCATGGATAACTGTTTTCTTATTAAAATAGGGGCAGAGCCGTCTCTGCCCCTGTACAGCTTCTAATCAGGCAGATATTCGCAATCCGCTTGATTCGGTTAAATTATTTTTTGTTCATGATATTATTGGCCCCGTTAAAGAATTCTTCTGCGGCTGTAGCTGCATCATATGCACCGTAGCACAGCTGTTCCTGAACCTGATTTAACAGATTGGAAACCTCGCTTGCGCCGTCTGGCTGCGGCGGATTGATGGGAGAGCAGTTAGGGGTCACAACCTCGTTAATATAACGGATCACCTCCTGATCCACATCACTCATCTTCGGTGCCAGTTCGTTGGCAATCACGCTGGAAGCCGGAACTCCTCTTTCACCCAGTAAAATATTGTTTGCTTCACTGGAATTGGTTAAGAAGTTTAGAACCTTAACTGCTTCTTCCGGATTCTTTGTATGAGCGCCAACAGAGAAAAACTGACCGGATTTCAAATAACCGGATTTCTTGGGATCTGCTGACGGCCAGGTGGTAATACCGATCTCCATGCCATCCGGAGCTGCTTTTTGTACGGCAGTCAGCTGGTTAGAGCTATAAAAGGCACACCAGGACATGGTTTCAGGACCGGAGCCGTAAACCAGAGGCTCCTGTTCAACGGAACCGATAGAAAGTTCAGCAAATACACCTGGATCAATAAACCATTCTTCCTTAATTCCCGTCTCATACATCTGGAAAAACGGAAGATACTCTTCTGCGGTTCCACCCATCTTTTTGTCTCCATAGAGAACGACATCATAACCTCTCATAAAATAATCCAGATAGGCTCCCGCATTATAATAGGCAATGTTTGTTTTATACCCTGTCTTTTCGTAAACCTGGCGGCACACATCAATGAATTCATCTGTAGTCATATAATCCTTAATTTCAATCCCGTTTTCTTCCAGCAGAGTCTTATTATACAGAAGAGATGGCGCATTAATTCCTGCGCAGATCGCGTAGATCCCATCTCCAACCGTACCACTGGCCATGGTGTTGTCAGAAATATTGGAAACATCCAGGGTGCCATCTTCAATATATGGCTTCAAATCTACCAACAGTCCGTTCTTTACATATTGATCAATGAACGAATAATCCATCTGAACAAGATCCGGAATCGCCTGTCCTGCTGCAGACGTAGCCAGTTTGTTCCAGTAATCAGACCACTCGGAAAACTGCCCTTCTATCACTGTCCCCGGGTTCTGCTCCGCATATAAGTCTAAGGCAGCCTGGGTTTTCTCATTTCTGACCTGATTTCCCCACCAGCTCATAGTCAGTTTAACATCTCCGCCTCCATTCCCTGCACCTGCTTCGGTAGTCCCTGCTGCTGCAGAACCTTCCGTAGTGTCTGCAGTTGTAGATGTGGCACCGCCTCCGCATCCGGTAAGTGAAGCTGCTGCCATAGCTGCCGCCATTAGTAACGCAATTCTTTTCTTCATGAAACCTTCCTCCATTCATCTACTTTTGCTGTATCAAGCGTTTTCATTATACTTCCCACCATTATTCCAGTAAATGAGTAAAACCGGGTTCCAAGTTGAAAAAACCGTGTTGTCTGTATAATTTGAATAGTTCTTTTACTTAATTGGTTGTTTTACGGGAATGTTTTATATATAATTTAGCTGTCATTAGTTCAGTACGCGAAAGGCGGTCCTTTATGAAGCAGTTTATAAGAAATCTCTCCTTAAAAAAGAAGATTCATTCCATTGTATTTCTTTGCATCATCCTTTTGGCTTTCGTTTCTCTGTTCAGTATTCACCTGGTTTCCAAGGCCCATCAAAAGGTGCTCTATCAATCTGTAGCCTCATCCTTATCCTATACTGCCAAAGAGCTGAATAACCGGCTGGACAATATTTCTACCATGGCTGATATGTTTCTGGCCGATACCTATGTTCAAAGCGGACTCGGGACTTTAAAGGATTCTACCAGCGTTCAGGACCGTTCCATTGCATACAAAGCACTTTACGGAACTTTAAATGAATATTATTTTACCTTCCGGAAAAACAATATCAACTATATGAGTCTTTATCAGGATCGCTTTTCCATTCATACCCATATCACATCGGGAAATAACCTTCCGGAATCCGTCATTAAAGATCTTGTCACAAGAGGCGAAAAAGCCAAGGGACGTACCCTCTGGATCACCGATTACAGCGATGAATACGGCCTGTTTATGGTTAAGAATCTTCGCCGCTCGGAATATTTAAGTCTTGATTCTCTGGGAACGCTTGTTGTCAGCTTAAATATTGACGGACTGATCAAGGCAGCCACCGGCACCAGCCACTTTTATGATGACACCCGTTATATTCTTTACGGTCAGGAGGACTTAATCTATAATTCCTCCAGTTTAAAAGCCGGTGAATTATCACTTTTTGATGATTTTTTTCATTCCAGATATGGTATTGTAAATCCGGATGGAAACAGCTTCTTTTATGTCAAAGGAATCATACCGGAATTTGACTGGGATTATGTTTGTCTGATTCCATATGGCAGCATCGCGGATTCTCTCCGTACCAGCTTAAAAATCTGCCTGGCAATCATTACTGTATCCATAGGACTGGCCATCCTGCTCTCCTCTGCTTTGATTGACTCTATTACAAGGCATTTTGATAATCTGCTTTTAAAAATGGAGTGCTTTGCAGCCGGACAAAACGAAACACCGCAGATTTCCTACGATTACAGCAAACGTACCGATGAATTGGGCATTCTTCACACCTGTTTTGACCAAATGGTGGATAAAGTAAACCAGCTGATCCGAACCAATTACTTAAACGAAATCCTTATAAAGGAAGCTCAGCTAAAAGCCCTGGAAACTCAGATGAATCCTCACTTTTTATACAACACCTTAGAATCTATCAACTGGAGGGCAAAGACAGTTGGGGCAAAAGATATTTCCTCCATGACGGAATCCCTGGGCACTCTCCTTCGCATTACACTGGACCAGAAGCACAAAGAAGTTCCTTTAAGCCGGGAACTGGAGCTTGTGCAATGCTATATGACAATCCAAAAATATCGCTATGAAGACCGGCTGGAATATGAGATATCCGCTCCCCAGAATCTCATCGGCTGTTATGTACTTAAGATGACCCTCCAGCCACTGGTGGAAAATGCCATCCGTTATGGATTGGAGGAAAATACGGAAGAATGCCGAATTCAGATCGTAGCTGAAACAGATGGTTCTTCCCTCTTCGTATCTGTAAAAAATAACAGCTCCGTCTTTGAAGAAGACCTCTTAAAGAAACTAAAAACTCACAAAATAGAACCTCATGGTTTTGGAATTGGTCTTTTAAATATTCTGGAGCGAATGGAACTTACTTACGGAGAGAACTACGGTCTTACGCTCTATAATGAGGAAGACCAAGCCGTTGCCCGGTTGTCTTTTCCTCTTAACCCTCCGCCTTTAGTCATTTCTGATACGAAAGGAGAACGTTAATGCTGAAATTAATTATTGCCGATGATGAACGAATGATCCGGGAATCTATTTCTTCTCTTATTGACTGGAACAGCCTGGGCATCGAACTTATAGGAACCTGCCGCGATGGGATTGAGGCATATCATATGATCCTCGATGAATCGCCGGATATCGTTATGACTGACATACGGATGCCTGGCCTGTCAGGATTAGAGTTGATCGAACGTATATCCCAAGCCGATATAGATACCCAGTTTATCCTGCTGTCTGGCTTTGGGGAATTTGAATATGCAAAACAGGCGATGAAATACCGGGTCCATCATTATCTTCTCAAGCCCTGCAACGAGGAGCAAATCATGGAAAGTATGCGGGATGTCATCCAGGAATACTATCACCGTCAGGCATTTCAGGATATGAAAGAACGCCAGAAGGCGCTGACAGCCAATCTCCACCACAGCATCCTGGCAAATATTATCAACGAACAGATTTTTCTGCTTAAACCAGCAGAATCTTCCTGGAATGCCTATTCCGGATTTATGGATTTCTATAATACAGGTTACGAAATGTGTTTTCTCCACTATCTGGAAGAAGATTACTTTATCTCTGTTTTAAGCCGTATTTACGATTACATGGCCGAACATGCACCTGGTATTGAACTATACAGTATCTATGTAAAAAACTCCCTGATTCTGTTTTTTGAGGGGTACCAGGTCTCTTATGATAAGTTCGATTCCTTCATGCGCAGCTTAAATCCGAAGGTGCAGTCTGTGGAATTAGATTATAAACGTTATACCTTTTCCAGCTTAGGAAAGCTTTTAGAAACCCTGATTACAAAGATCAAACGTTACGGAATCATCTATTTTATGAATGGACTGCAGCCAGTCCCCACCTGTAATTATAAAAACTTGATCTCCAAAATAGAAGAGCTGACCACGATTTTGATAGAAGCAAACGGTTTCGAACTAAAATCACATCTTGAGGAACTTACTGCGATTTTAAACGACATCAGTAATACCGATTTTTTAAAACAGGCAGGCTCCCGGATTCTGATTAAATTTGCCACAGAAAGCAACTATCTCTCATCCGTGGACACCACGGAGTATCTGATGGATTTAAACCAGCAGACTGAGATTGGCGGCATCCGTGCCATGCTTTGTGAAAAGCTTAACGAGGTCTTAAAAGAGCCATCCGCCCATTCCCAGCGCTACAGCCCTTTTATCGAAAAGGTCATGCAGTATGTAGAAGAACATCTGGGCAATCCAAATCTTACCTTGAAATCCATCGCAGAAAATTACCTTTTTATGAATGTGGATTATGTAAGCAAACGGTTCAGTAAGGAAACAAAACAAAAATTTTCAAACTACATCACTATCCTGCGCATCCAGAAAGCCAAGCAATTATTAGCAGAAGGGCATACCGAACAGATTCAATGGATCGCGCAGCAGGTAGGATGTGGAAATAATCCCCAGTATTTCAGCCAGATTTTCAAAAAAAATACGGGAATGACGCCTAGCGCGTATGCAAAAAAATTAAATGGAGGAGAATGACATGACAAACAAAGTATTACTGCCAAAAATTCATCTTGTGATGGACAAACTAATGAACTTGGGAGGTGCCGACTATGAAAATGACCGCTCTGTAGGAAAGGAAGAAGCAAGCCGCGGCATCATCGCCAGAGACTTTGGTATCGAAGAATGGGACTGGCCTCAGGGCGTAGGTCTTTATGGTCTTTTAAAGCTTCAGAGATTTTACGGAGATAACCGTTACTTAGAATTTTTTGACAGCTGGTTTGAGAACAATTTAAAGAAAGGACTGCCCAGTAAAAATATTAATACGACTGCCCCATACCTGGTCTTAGCCGAACTGCTTGATACTCTTAAGAATCCGGAATACGATAAGCTGTGTCTGGATCACGCCCGCTGGCTGATGACCGGACTTCCAAAGACAAAGGAAGGCGGCTTCCAGCATGTGGTAACTGCCATAGGAAACCGTGACGGCGTCCTGCTAAATGATGGGGAAATGTGGATTGATACGTTATTTATGGCAGTTCTGTTTTTACATAAAATGGGCCTGCGTTTCCAGGATCAGGAGTGGATTGGTGAGGCTCTCCACCAGGTATTATTACATATCAAATATTTATACGACAAACATACCGGATTATTTTATCATGGCTGGAGTTTTCCGTTAAACAATAATTTCGGAGGAATATTCTGGTGCAGAGGCAACTCCTGGTTTACCTATGGAATTCTGGAATTTATTGAGTCCTATGAAGGAACTCTTGACCAGGGACTTCTCACTTACTTTACAGATACTTTTAAAGCCCAGGTGAATGCTTTGAAAGATTTACAGGCCCCTTCTGGTTTATGGCACACCGTTCTTACTGATCCTGAAAGTTACGAAGAAGTATCCGGTTCGGGAGCAATCGCCGGTGGTATTTTAAAAGGAATAAAAATGGGGATTCTTGATGAATCATATCATGACTGTGCAGACCGGGCAGTCAAAGCGATATGCAAAAATATAGCGGAAGACGGAACCGTGTTAAATGTTTCCGCAGGAACCGGAATGGGCTATCATGCAGATCATTATAAAAATATTACCATTCGCCCCATGGCCTACGGGCAATCTTTGGCACTGATTTCACTGGTCGAAGCATTGAATTAACATAGAAATAAACACAAAAAAACCAGTAAATACAAGATTTACTGGTTTTTCTTATCACTGGGCTACAAGGATTCGAACCTTGAAATGACGGAGTCAGAGTCCGTTGCCTTACCATTTGGCGATAGCCCATCAGTGCAACGAATGTATTATACTATAGCTTTTCATTCCGGTCAAGCACTTTATTCCATTTTATTTCCAAAAAAAGCCCATCAGGAAGAGCTTCGTGCTTTTGCAGATTCTTCCTGATTTTTTGTTGTATGGGTTTCTTCCTGGGAAGCATTTTTCCCTGTTTCCGTCACATTCTTCGTTGTTTCAGACGGGCTTTCCTTGGCAGGGTCAGTCTGCTCCGTTTGCTTCGTCTCTTCACTCTCTTCTTCCGCCGGATCCGGATCCGCATTTCCGTCTCCGATCACAGGAGTTTCAAAAACTCCCTTAACCGTTGTCTGCTTCCCGATCTTCGGAGAAATGCCGCCCAGGGTGAAGGTATATTCCATTCCTCCCTGAAGCCCTGTCACATGAATCTCACAGGAGTAGGAATCCGTATCTCCCACCTTGGCGGAATAGGAATTTCCATCCCCATCATTTATTGAGACCGTAGGATTTTTCCATTTCACTTTGGTTTTAAAATAAACCATGACAACGCCGTTGTCGTAATCCACATAATCCACTTTAATCTTTTCCGTTGATACGACTTCCTCTTCCGTGGTAGTCTCTTCCGCTGCAGTTGCCGCTGTGGAGGTGTTTGGCTGGCTTTGGGATGCCTGCGTCGGTGTCTGGCCATCCGTTTCCGAGGCAGATGCTGCCGTATTGGATTCTTCCGCCGAAGAACTATCCGCTATGGTCTGTGGCTCCGTTGCTGTGGCAGCCTGGGTTGTATCCGCCGGGGTCGTTTCTTCCCCTGCATCTGTCTTTCCGCCCACCGCATAGGAACGCTCCGTTATTACTTTTGCGATCTCCTCCATGGTAAGAGGCGCCAGCGCCTTCATATCATCTATGGTAAGAGACGGATTCTGCAGGATCAGCTCCCTTAAAAAATAAGCCTTTCCATAAGAAATCTTATATTCCTCTGCCAGTTGTTTTACTTCATCCTCTTCCATGACCTGCTGGTCATACACCACAGCCTTCAGCTGTTTCTCCTCCAGTGTATTCCGGATGTCATTTACTACTGCATGGCGCAGGCCCTGGGCCTTGCTGATGCTGTCATTGGACACAGTGACCAGGATCGCATTATCCAGATCATTTAGATAACCATGGGTGACCATGGAACCGATCACAGCGTTAACGGCCGTGTTCAAATCCACACCCTTTAAATCCATGTCCTGCATAATGCTCTCCCCATCCTCATTGAGAGCCTTTGCCGCCAGGACCTTATTCTTTTTATTCACAGATAATTCCACGCTTGGATTTACATCGATTCCGATTACAGAATCCACTTTACCATTTTGATAAGTATAGGTTCCCCCTGCCAGAGCGATCATGCAAAAGCATGCAGCCACCAGAGTCGCAACGACCCTCTGTCTCAGGAAGAAAACAGAACGTTTTTCCTTCTCTGCCTTTATCTGAGGAGTACTCAAGTCAATCCGTTCCAAAACATTGGGAGTCAAGTCCCTGGCCGCAGATTTTAAGCAGGCTTCAATCTGTTGTCTATTCAGTTGTCTGCGATTTAATTCAGCCATCTTAAAGCCTACTCCTCTCTCAAATAATTTTCCAGTTTTTTCATTGCACGGTTATATCTGGAAAGAGCTGTAGCCAAAGGAATCTTAAGGCTGGCGGCGATCTCTCTATGCTTCATACCTCCTGAAGTATGAAGGAGAACGATCTCCCTTTCCTCTTCCTTAAGAATCTGCAGCGCGGCAAGAAGCACCATCTTATCTGCCACCATCTCAATTTCAGGACAGACTTCTCCCATTTCTGATCCTGTTAAATCCTCCAGTGTAACATCCGAATCATGTTTTTGCTCACGGAATTTCATATAGCACAGATTCCGCGCTATGGTAAACATCCATGCCAAAGGCTTCCCCTGGGATTTATAGCCTGATGCAGAAGTCCATATCTTAAGATATACCTCCTGCATGATCTCCTCCGCATCCTGGGGGTGCCTTACAATGGACAGGATAAAACTGTATATTGTCCGGTCCGTATTCTGATATAGCTGCTGAAAGGCCTCCTGGTCTCCCACCGCAACTTTATTAAGCAGTTCTTCGTCGCTCAAACGGCCATAATCCTCAGGCCCGCCAAGGCTCATCAATCCCATAAATAACATGGATCCGATTTCCTTTCTACTATGTTAATGCGAAATACTGTCATCTTATTGCATAATATGGAAAATTTTTATTACCTTATTTTTCCACCCCAAAACCGCTTTCCGCCGTTATGATCAGACAGCACCGTCTATCTATTTCAGTTACTTTTTTCGTGACTTCTTCCTTTAACCAATCCTTCTTTTTCCTGTCATATTCCCGGGGCACCACCAGATCGAAGATCAGATTGATCTTGTTTTTCCCCTCTACCATACGAAAGTCATGAAAAGAAATTCTGGAATCTATTTCCTTAAGCACCTGTTTCAGTATGTTCCCAAATTCCATAACCCTGGAATCTTTTGTCTCTACGGGATCCATATGAATTACCAGAAATATCCCGAACTTTCTTACTGCTTCCCGTTCAATGGTATCAATAATTTCGTGAGACACTTCAATATCAACATCATTAGGTACCTCTGCGTGAATGGAAGCCATGCTTCTGGAAGGACCATAGTTGTGTACAATTAAATCATGACTCCCCATAATTCCATCGTAGCCTTCTACAAATTCTGTGATCTCAACATATAGCTTCGGATCAATGGGTTCACCGATGAGAGGAGTCAGGGTATCCTTAGCAATTTTCACTCCTGCCCACATGACAATAACAGAAACCGCAATTCCTATGATTCCGTCAATATTAAGCCCCCATATTCCATAAACCAGGATCGAAAGAATCGTGGCAGAAGTGGTTATTACATCCCCAAGGGAATCTGCAGCTGTAGCTTTCATGACCGTGGACTGGATTCGTCTTCCCAGTGTCTTGTTAAAAAGCGCCATCCAAAGCTTTACACAGACAGATAACAGTAAAATGGCTATAGACACAGCCTTAAACGTCATCTCTTCGGGATGAATAATTTTCTCAATGGATGTTTTCAGAAAGGAAAAGCCCACCTGAATGACCAAAAAGGCTACAATAAAGGCAGCAATATACTCCACTCTTCCATGTCCAAAGGGATGGTCTTCATCCGCCGGTTTTCCGGCCATTTTTACCCCTAAAAATCCGACAACAGAAGAAGCAGCGTCAGAAAGGTTGTTAAAGGCATCTGCCATAACAGAGATACTGCCCACCAGCATTCCAACAAAAAGCTTGGCGCCAAACAACAGTACATTGCAGCAGGCACCCACAACACTTGCCATAAGCCCGTACCGGGTCCGCACCTGCGTGTCCTCTGTATTTTTATAGTCCTTTACAAATGTCCTAACTAAAAATTCTGTCATATTGCTCCTTTTCAGCTTTATTCTCGTGAAAGCAGCTCGCTTGACTTTGGCGGCTGCCCTCAGGGGGCAATACCCCGAAGCTTACTGCGGTGTATCTGATCCTTTATAGCGTACATTCTCAAGAAAAAGTCCTTCCGGCGGGGCTGTAAAGCCTGCCTCATTCCGGTCCTTTGCATCTAAGATCTTCTTTATCTCTTCCGCCTTACGCTGTCCTAATCCCACCTCAATCAGCGTGCCCGTTAAGATCCTGACCATATTATACAAAAAGCCGTTTCCCGTATAGCGTATCAGAAGCCGGCTGCCCTGTTGTTCAAATTCAATCCGCTTTAAAACCCTGACATATGATTTTTTCATTTTCCTGTTTGCGCAAAAGCTTCTAAAATCATGTTCACCTATAAGATGGGTTGCGGCCCGTTCCATGGCCTCTATATCAAGTTCCTTAAATAAGCCATAGATGTATTTTCTTTCAAATACCAGCTTCTTTTCCCCCATTTCGATCCGGTACAGATAGGTCTTTTCCTGGGCATTAAGACGGCTGTGAAATCGCTCCGCCGCACGTTCCACGGTTTTTACCCGAATGTCTTCCGGAAGATACTGGTTTAAATATTCCATGATCTCCCCTTCCCTCATCCCTGTATCTCCATGAAAATTAGCTACCTGGGCCAGTGCATGAACGCCTGCATCCGTTCGTCCTGAACCATGCACCTCCACTGCCTGTCCCACCATCCGCTCTAAAACATATTCTATCTTCCCTTGTATGGTCTGTTCCGTATTTCCCTGTTTTTGCCAGCCGTCATAACGGCTTCCGTCGTATTCCAGAATCATTCGATAATTTTTTATCATGTTGTTTTCGACCTTCTTCCATATTTCAGCAGAAAAGCAGCCAGCAAAATTCCAAAAGCCACTCCCCCGCAATCCAACCACACATCAGATATCTGGCCGGAGCGACCCTCTACCATCAGCTGTATGGTCTCATCCACAAATGGTACCATAAATCCAGTTGTTAACCGGATAAAATATCTTCGCTCCGCCATAAAACCATAGGACCTGATACTTTCGTACAGCAAAATCCCCAATAAGGTATACTCTGAAAAATGCCCGGTTTTACGTATTATGTGTTCTGTCAGCCACTTAGCGCTGATTCCCATGGATCCAAATGATTCCTGTGCCACCCGAAGCACCCATCCGCTGTCTGCCGATGAGATATCCGACGGTTTCATGGAATTTGAAAATATGAACAGGACATAAAGAACGGTCACTGCCGTCCATATCGCCTTCTTTTTCATAGCCATCACCTTAAAATTCCGCTTTTTTCCGCCGGCTCTTCCAATCCGCAGCCGATCAGGATCATTTTCTCAGGAAAATGCATGAATGTTCTTCTCCTTAAATTTCCATAATTTATCATAATTTCATCTATTATAGTACAACAGCAGTTATAATACAAGGACAGGCATAAAAAAAATCCCCAAAAACGGCCTAAAACCGCACATTTGGGGAAATTCCTTTTATGGTCCTATCGTAACTGGTACGCCTAGATTACAGTAACTCCATAATACATCCATGTCGTTGTTGTCCACTGCAACGCAGCCGTGAGTGGTTCCGTCAGGAACCCTGCAGCCATGAATCTCAATGGCTCCCCCAAGGGGCGTATCCCATGGCGGCTGCTTGCCTTCCTTATTGGCTTTTATTATTTCATCTCTCTGGGCCTCCGTGATAATACCGTCCGCATATCCTCTCTCCGCATCTTTGATGGCCGGATAGGAAAGGCCCAATGCAAGATAAGCCACGCTCTTATCATTTCTGGTGCATACATAGAACTCCCCGCTGGGTGTTCTCATATCGCCCTCTACTTTTTTGTTTCCTTCCGAAGAAGCCGCGCCCATGGAAACCGGGTATTCTGCAATCAAAACTCCATTCTGCTTTAATGAAAGTGTCTTCGTTCTCTTGCTCACATATATGGTCACGTTACTTGTCGAACCGGAATTGCCGGAGGTAATATTGGCACCGGGACCGGATACCGGCTCTGCGTACCCTGTAACAAGGGAAGATGCCGCCAAAGCAATGACCAGAATGGCTGAGATAAGACACTTATATCCTTTTCCTGCCCATTTCATCATTCTTAACTCTCCTTTTTTGTTACATTATACCATCCATTTTGGAAACTATCATTTACAATATTCTTACATTTCCATCCAAAATTTTCCATTTTATAATACATCTTTTTAAAATAAGCATTGTAAATAAGCCAGTGCAGCATCCAGGCAGCCTTCCACCCCCACCAAACTGCTTTCCAGACAAAGGTGGTAATTCTGTGCCTTGCCCCATTCGCAACCGGTATAATACTGGTAATAATCCCTTCTTTTTTTATCAATCTCCCGGATCCTCTCTTCCATCAATTCCGGATTAACTCCTGTTTCTAGAGTATTCATCCGGTTAATCCGGTTATCCATCTTGGCATACACAAACAGATTTATGCTGTTTTCAAGCACTCTGTCCGCACAGCGTCCGACGATGATACAAGGTCCCTGTTCTGCCAGCTTTCGTATCATACGAGACTGGGCCAGAAAAATCTGATCTGACATGGAGATTTCATACACTGTAGAGAAGGGGGAATAATGAGTCTGTTCCAAGGATTCCTGCTGGACGGGGAGATGTTCCTCGTAATGCAGAAATGCTTCCTCTGCTAAATCACTTTCTTCCGCAGACATAGAAATCAGTTCCTTATCATAGAAGGGAAGTCCCAGCCTTTCAGCCAGCTTCATGCCCAACTCTCGTCCGCCGCTTCCAAACTCCCGGCTTATTGTAATCACCTTATCCAACATATGCTCCTCCTTATCTTCTGCTGAGTAATTCTCGTCTACCCATCATATTTTCTGTATAGCAAGATATATGCAAGGCTGTCCAATGGGCTTTGAATCTCTTGGTTATCTTAATATATTTGCATTTTACCACATTCTTAAATGCATGTATACCACAATTCTGTCCCTCTTATTCATACTTAAGGAAAATTCTGCAAAAGTATTGGAGCAGTCAAAAGCCCTCCAATCGCAATCCTGCCATTGGAAGGCTTTAAAAGCACGCTATTGTCAGCCTGTCAGCTGTTTGGACTTCGTCCTATCGGTAATGTAGATATTAAAAATTAAATTCGTTTTCCCAATGAAATCGTTCTGATTCCTCTAAGCTTTTAGGCCAATGGCCGCACCATTCTGGCACGCCGGGATTTTCAACCCTGTCTAAGCTTGGTGTATATGGCTTTATATCAAGCACAGGCGTGCCATCATTTGCGTCAATATAAGCAATTTGAATGATGCCTTTTGAACAGTTGATATCAATGACCTGTACCGCAGTTAATGCAATAGGATTGGGCCGAACAGGCGATCTTGTGGCAAATATTCCCATGACAGCCGGAGCCTTTTTATACGGCTTGGGTGTCTCAAGGGTACTTCTTGCTTCCTCATGATCAAAGTCACTGAACCACCAGATAACATTGATATGGCTAAATCCGTCCAGTGCCTGCAGCGCAGGAATATACCTCGGTTCAAGTTCAATGAACATTCCATCATTGTTTACGCTGATTTTGCCGATAGGGCTTACCTTAAAATTCTGCATCGTGCATACCTCCATATTAAAATTAATTTACCTGCAAATTCAGTGTAGACCCTCACATCATGTGAGAGTCAATAATAAAAAAGCGTCCTGCAAAAATCTGCAAAACGCTTATATTTTCTCCAATGGTATCTGGATTTCGATCAGGTAGTTGTCAGGATTATCCTCATTCCAGGGCCCGCGATGGACAATCTGCCTGCTATGGCCCCTCATATTGTATTGGTTATGTGTTTGCAGCCAGCCTGCAAAAGCAAGATATGCACCTTTTATGTTTTCAAAAGGCCCATATACCATAGTACATGCCATAATGGGCACAGGCTCTGTATTTCTATAGGTAAAACCGTACATATCCTTTCCTGTTCTGGCTACGGGAGCACATATTTCTATGTCAACGCCCGTTTCCTTATAATCTGTATCATGATAAACAGCGAAGGTATAGGTTGAAATAGGGATATTATTTTCTTCTGCAAAGGCCGACATTTCTTTCCACAGCTGGCCCTCGGCATAATAATCCCGGACGACCCGTCTTAAAGAAAACACCTGATAACTGGGTATGGATTTAATGGAAACATTATAGTGTATCGTAATCTTTTCCTGTAAAATATCTCTCTTTGCAAGTTCAATTTTAGACAGCCTATCCTGCTCAGCTTTCATTGTGTCCTCAATTTCCAGCCGTTTATTGTCAAGCTGGTTTGCTATAAATTCATCGTCCCAATGATTAAGGGCTGTCGTAATTTCAGAAACAGTAAACCCTAAATCCCGTAAGAATATTATTTTATTCAAAACAGGGATTTGTTCTATGGAATATAGCCTGTAACTTGTAAATTTATCTATTTCCGCTGGCTTTAACAACCCTGTTTCATCATAGTATCTTAGCATTCGGATCGATACCTGGGTCAATTTGGAAAATTCGCCTATTTTAAACATGTGCACCACCTCTATAAGGACTCATTATACAGCAGGCTGAATCAAACTGCAAATATTGTGCATTCACTGCCGGCTGACATCCAACGGTCCATCTTATGCGTGGCACAGCCCCTTCTCAATTACAGCGATTATTCAGTTATTCTTTAATGAGCTTCCAGGGAAAAGACATTATAAAAAAAGTTTTTTTCATGTAACATTATCCCGTATGCCCTCAACCGCATAAACACAAAACTTTCCGCTTTTCTACTTAATCGGAAAATAAATATCAATCTCAGAGTTTTCCATATTTTCTCCTGCAAACCGTTCGCTATAACATTCAAAGTCATCACGGTCATCCAGCACACAGCCACTTTTAGGGAACCAGACACCCCAGATGTAATGATATGTCTGTATTAAGTCTTTTACCGTTCCTTTATGAATAAACCTTGCATATTTTCCGCCATACAGTTTTTTTCTTTCCATTCCCCTAAGGATTGGCTGATTTTTTGAAATTTCAATTCCTACAAACCCGGTTGTTTCGCTTTGAGGATTAAATATATCTAAAGAACAGATTTCTCCTGCTTCAAAAATACCGTATCGTGTACTCCCCTTTAATGTATCTGGAATCTGCTGGTTAAAGCGGTGCCACATGGCAATGCTTTCATTTCCGCTAATAGTTGTTTTGTAACGAACCCCCATAAGATAAGTTTCCGGAACTGTAACAATCTGCGGACTTAAATCAGCGTATGTGCGTATTGTATTATGGAACATACAGGCTGGGGGCCTGTTTCCTATCAAGACATCGATCCCGTTTTTTCGATACTCTCTTGGCGCCATAGAATATCTGTCTTTAAAAGCTCTTGTAAAACTTTCAGCTGTTTCAAAATAAAGGGCAATTCCAATATCTAATATCTTTTTTTCACTGTGTACCAGATCCCATGCGGCCTGTGTCAAACGCCTGGTTCTTATATAACTCCCTATGGTTTCCCCCATAACAGCCTGAAAATACCGATGGAAATGATAATAAGAGTAGGAAACCACTTTAGCCACATCACATGCGGCAATGGGCTCATATAAATTATTTTCTATAAATACAATTGCTTTTCCTATGGTTGAATTATCAATCAAACCGGTTTCTTCCTCTCTAGCCTATCATCTGATTTTATAAAAGTCTGGTCCGGCTTTTTCCTGGGGCAGTATGATTTCAATTTCCTGCATTTTCAAAGGTTCCACAGAAAAAGTCCGCCATTCATTTGCTTGCGGGGAGCCAAAAGTCATTTCTATGGTTTTATCATTTACATCAAATATCATAGAACGCAATGTGCCAAAAAATTCTTTGTAATAATGACAGCAAAGGCCTTCCGGATAGGACGTGGATAAGAGAACCTTCATATCATTTTTGGTAAGCTGCTTCTTTTCTGTAAACATCTCCATAATCCTCTGGTTACGTACTACAGAATTTTCAATTATCATTTTTTCATAAGGTTTAATGTCATCCAATAGCGCATGATTTGTGACGCTTAGAAATGCTTCCTGGCTGTATGCATCTAATAATTTATAAGCTTTATGTCCGTCAATGCATTGAAGCAAACCTATTTTATTACTGCTGTCAGCCAACATTAAATTTATATTATAACCGATGGGTGCACTCATCGTCCACTCAATTGCTTCTTGAACGTTTTTACAGTTTTCTAGGATGCTCCGGACCACGGCCCAGAAGCTAAAGCCTGTTGCCCCGGCCTTCTGACCGCCCTCAAAATTACCTACGGGCAAACCATTGCTGGCTTTGCAAACAGCAAGACCTTGCTCATTCATACCGTCACATCTGCCAAACAAATTCAGTGTGGAACCAATATAGGAGTACTTGTCTTTTATACTTGTAAATGCGAAGCACATTTCTTCCATCTCATTATTAAAATCATAGTTTCTTGCCATTAATGTATGACCGTTCTTTGATTTACCAGGTAATACGGACATCAGACTGCATCCGCGTTCCAAATAGGTCATGGCATAAAAAAGTGCCTGCTCTGATGATACCCCAACCGTATCTGAAAAGCCTCTTATTTCCTCGTTAATACCTTCACAATAATGATCCAATAAATCAACAATTTTTTCAAACTTATCATGGGGGTAAGCATTTGGCGGCAAAAGAACCTGTTTTAGTAAGCTGGGAGTAGACAAAACCCATTGTCCTATTTGTTTCCCAACTTCATAGTTTGTACCAATGAAATTCTTCAAATATACGTTTGTTTTTTCCATATTTAGCGCCCTTCCTTTCATAGATATTATAAATCCGCTTCAAAACCATAACTTGATATTTTTTGCTGTATAGAGAACTTGAAAATCCGTTTCGAATCAAGGTTCACTCCACGCCATACTCTTTTATCTTCCGGTACAGGGTCGAACGGGAAATGCCAAGCACATCTGCAATATCCGTTTTGGAATACCCCCTCTCCAGCATTGCTTTAATCCGGTCCCTGGCAGTCTCTCCAAGCCCGCAAAATACCTCTTCTTTCAACCGGATCAGATTCTTTTCTTTCAGTTCTTCTATGGTTACCCTCCCGGAGCATTCCGCGGCGATCCGTTCAAGAATCAGCTCCATGCTGTGCTTTCCTATTTCCGCATAATGGTTTCTGAAATATGTTATAACCTCTCCTGACAGTTCAACCGTTCTATTTTGATAGAGATTCTTATAATAAATCAGCCCTGAGGTCACATAGTACCGGAACTTTACCATATCCTTTTCCATTTCTTCAAAACTGACTTTATGCAAAACCATGAGGCGGTATAAGTCCCGGGAAAACAGCTTCTGATCCACCAGTGGTTCCAGCTCCTTATCAGTGCAGAACAAAAATCTTACATTGGAACGGATCAGCTTATTATGTGATTTGAACTTACCTGTTTTCATAAAATCAGCCAGATAATTCTGTATGTAAATAGGCATGTTCTCCGGCTGCAGGATTACGATGGTGCAGTCATTGGCATTTTTTAAGAGCCCGTATTCATCCATCATATAAATTTCAAACAAATCCCTGTACAGATTATCCGCATAAACCACATACAGATCGTGTAAATTTCTTTCCGAAGTATTAAATACCGCCTTAGCAAGGAGGAGATTCAGCTCGTTATCCGAGCTCTGTATTAAAACATGGTGGTCTGTCTTGGCCAAAGTCCGCACCATGTCCAGTTCCTGCTTTGAAAAATATCTTTTTAACCACTCCAAAGTAACAAGAGACCCCTGCTCAGAGATGTTGATCCTCTTAACAAAATCGCTTTGAGGTCTGAAATAGAACAGGGTGCTGAATTCCGTATCACTTAAATATATTTTCTTACTGGACACCACCCCATGAAACAGATGCTCATTCATTTCATAAGTCAGCCTTTCATTGCTGATATCTTCATAAGACTGAAAATAATCCTCTATTAATTGAAACGGAAACAGCTCTTTCATGTTTCTTCCGGTCAATCCTCTGTCAAAATGAAGGATATCGCAAAAACGCTGGTTCACATGAATGATATTTCCGTAATAGTCCGTATAAATGACCGCCTCAAACATCTTGTCCATAATGGCTTCTATTTCTTTCAGGCGGTTTTGAAGTCCAATGGTTTTTGTTTCATTTTCAATTTTTCCGGACAAAAGTTCGGCAAAATTTTCCAGAAACGAAACTGTAGAATCCAGGCTTTCAAACAGGAATTTCGCCCTGTGCCTGGTTAAAATCAAAGCAAGCGCACCCACAACCTGGTTTTCCACTCTTATGGGCACTCCTACTAAACTGCTCATCTTACACTCCCTGAACTGATCGCACCGGCGGCAGCCAGGCAGGCGCGTCTTGTCTTCCACGATCACATTCCTGTTTTCCAGAAGAATGGTGGAAATGATGGTACCGATTTTTATATCTGTATAAAGGTTTAAATATTTAAAGGCACTCCCGACAATCTTCATATTTGTATCTATAATAAGAATGTCCGTGTCCAATGTATCCGAAATGATTTTTGCAAAATGATTGGTATAGCTCCCGATTAATCCCAACAGGCTTTTTTCCATCTCGCGCCCCCCGCAATATCTGTTTTTTAAACGCCAAACAGGGATGCTGTAAATATACAACAACCCCTTTGGTTTGGAAATTAAAACCGTTTCTTTATTCCTGGTTCTTATGAAAGGTCACTTCGCAAATGGAATCTCCTTTTGCAATGGTTTTTCCAAGGTGGAAGTTAAAGTCCTTAAACTGGGAACAGATCCCTCTGTCTCCGTCCATGGCGATCTCACACATTTCAGCGATCAGCTCCTCATCATCGGTAAGCTTTCTCCATGCGGCTACCAGCGGACAGTAATGGAATGTAATATCCAGCCGTTCATCGGTGCATTCCGTATCCATCTGAAAGATATTTCTTACATTATCACTGACAAATTCCTTTTCAAAAGCCTTTAAATCACTGGTCTGGGTGTATTTGTTCTCTCCATGGAAGCATCCGCATTTAGTAATGGCTTCATGGGCAAATTCGCTGTCAAGGCCTCTCTTTTTTGCCTCCATAAACATGTAATAGAACCATGTGGCTCTGTGTTCTATCCCATCCCGCAAATCCTTGATATGCTGACCTCTGTCTTCTGGTGTGTTGCTGTACATAACTGTACCTCCTTAAATATTGATTTTTTCTTTTATGCAATTCATTAACGTGCCGATCTGATAAGACATGGTAACGGCTCCCGGATCCAGATGTCCCAGTCCCTTGTTGGCCTGATAGGTGGCCCTGCCTCTCACCGCCTCCATATTCTTCGTACTGTCAGCTCCGTCAATCGCTGCCCGCTTCACTATTTCGCAGATTTCCAGTTCACTTTTCCCGTCAGAAACTGCTTTCTTATATGCATTTACCGCCGGGGCAAGGCTGTCTATCATGGTTTTAAACCCTTCCTTTGCCTGCCCCCTGGACATGATCGCTTCCAGCATGGCCTCCAGCATGTCGCATACTCCCTGGCTGTCCAGGGCTTCCCTTCCTTTTACCGCCTTGGCTGCTGCAAGATAAGCGGAGCCGTAAAGTACTCCGGAGGACCCACCGATCACAGCCATCATGATTTTGCCGATTTCTTTTAATTCATCACTGATGGGCATTTCTCCCAGCTCATCCGCTTTCTCAACCAGCTTTTCAAATCCCATGTTAATGTTTGACCAGTGGTCGCCGTCGCCGGTTGCTAAGTCCAGTTCAGTCACATATTCTCCATTTTCATGGATCAGCTCATATGCTTTTTTTATGTACTCTGCGTAATCCTTACCCGTTAATACAAATCCCATATTCCACCACCTTATCTGATATCCAATGCCGGAGTATTACAAGGAGCATCCAGAAGCTCCTTTAACTCGTCATCCAGTTTCATGAGTGTCAGGGAGCATCCGGTCATATCAAGAGCCGTCATATAATTTCCCACAAGTGTCTTATAAGCCCTGATTTTCTTTTCTTCCAACAGCTTCTGGATCTCCATATTCAGTATATAAAGCTCCATAAGAGGGGTTCCACCCAGACCGTTTACCAGCACCGCGACTTCGCTTCCGGTATAATCATAATCTTCAAGAATTTTTCCAAGAAGGATTTCCGCTGTCTCTTTCGCTGTTTTTACCCTGGTTCTTTCAACCCCCGGCTCTCCATGGATGCCCATTCCGATCTCGATTTCCTCATCACCCAGCACAAATCCCGGTTTTCCCACTGCTGGAAGGGTGCACGGGCTCATAGCCATGCCCATGCTTCTTATGTTGGAAATGGCCTTCTCGGCAGCTGCCTTTACTTCCTGTAAGCTTCCTCCAAGTTCCGCCTTTGCTCCTGCGATTTTATGTACGAATACAGTGCCTGCGATCCCTCTTCTTCCCGTGGAATATGTACTGTCAGGAACAGCAACGTCATCCTTAACAACTACGCTTTCCACTTCTATATCCTCTGCTTCAGCAAGGTCAGAGGCAAGGCCGAAGTTCATAATATCTCCGGAATAATTTTTTATGATCAGAAGGACCCCTTTTCCGGAATTCATCTGATTAATGGCCTCGCCGATCCTGTCCGGACTGGGGGAAGAGAATACATTTCCGGATACGGCTGCATCCAGCATGCCTTTTCCCACATATCCTGCATGGGCCGGTTCATGTCCGGCCCCACCTCCTGATATTACTGCCACTTTATCTGCCTTTTCCTTACGGGAAATTACCTCGAAGCCCGGGGTATACCGAAGTTCCGGATGGGCAAGCTCCATTCCCCGCAGTGCCTCTGATACTACATCCATTGGTTTGTTTATTATTTTTTTCATGTTGTCTCCTTTAACCCAAGCCTAAATATGCTTTTTTAATTCTCGGATCAGCCGCGATCTCTTTGGCATTCCCTGACATGGTGACCTTTCCATTCTCCAGCACGTATGCCCTGTGAGAAGCACTTAAAGCCATGTTGGCGTTCTGTTCGATGAGAAGAATGGTCACTCCCTGCTTGTTTATTTCTTTTATTAAGTCAAAAATAAGCAGAACAAAGTTGGGAGCAAGGCCCAGGGAAGGTTCGTCTAACAAAAGCAGCTCCGGATTGCACATCAATGCCCTCCCAATGGCAAGCATCTGCTGTTCTCCTCCGGAAAGAGTTCCTGCCGTCTGTTTGATCCTCTCCTTTAACCTGGGGAATATCTCATAGACCCGGTCATAGCTGTCGGCAATTTTACTTTTATCCTTCACGGTGTAAGCACCAAGACGGAGATTCTCTTCTACCGTAAGCGCCGGAAATACCTCCCTGCCTTCCGGGGAAATGCTGATTCCCAGCTTTGTCATTAAATAGGGCGGACTGTTGGTAATTTCCTTTCCCATAAATTCAACCCGGCCCCGGGAAGATTTCGTGATCCCTACAATCGTATTTAACAGGGTGGATTTCCCGGCTCCATTGCTTCCGATCAGAGATACGACTTCCCCTTTGTCTATCTCCATATCAACACCCTTGAGCGCATGTATGGGACCGTAATAAGTATTAAGATCAGTTATCTTCAGCATCCTTATGCACACCTCCCAAATAAGCCTCAATTACCCGTTCATTGTTGGCAATCTCCATCGGAAGTCCCTGTGCGATGGGTTTGCCATGGTCGATCACGTATATCCTGTCGGAAATATTCATAACCACGCTCATATCATGCTCAATCAGCAATACGGTATATCCCTTCTGTTTCAGTGAACGGATAAAAAGCATCAGCTCCTCTGATTCCCTTGGATTCATACCTGCTGCCGGCTCATCTAACAAAAGCAGTCTGGCGCCGGTAGCAATGGCTCTTGCGATTTCCAGCTTTCTCTGATCTCCATAGGGTAAGTTGGATGCATAGTCATCCTTTCTTTCTTCCAAGCCGATTGACCTCAGAAGTTCTATTGCCTCAAGTACTTTTTCGTCTTCCTCTTTCCGGTATCTGGCCGTACGGAACGTGGAGTCAAAAAAGCTGTATGAGGTTTTTATATGGGCCCCAATCAACACATTTTCTATCACACGCATGTCCTGAAACAACCGGATATTCTGGAACGTCCGGGACATTCCTGCCATTACGATGTGTTTCGGCTTTTTATTCTGGATTTCCTCGCCGTTAAATACAATGGTGCCTTCATCCACCTGGTACACACCCGTCAGCATATTGAATACCGTTGTTTTTCCGGCACCATTCGGACCAATGATGGAAACCACTTCCCCTTTATTTACTTCAAAATTCACCTGTTCCACCGCAACAATGCCGCCAAATCGTTTCGTGATTCCTTTTACGGATAAACATCCATTGTCAGCCATTCTCTCCCGCCTCCTCTGTATCCGCTGTCTTAAGCCTTTCCATCACCTGCTTTGATAATTTATATGGAAGCTGGGATTTCCATCCAAGGATCCCCTGAGGCCGGAAGCGCATCATGACGACCAGAATCACGCCGTATAAAACAAACCGGTAGACCATGAGGAATCTGGACACCTCAGGAAGGGCGATAAGAATGGCGGCCCCAAGGAACATTCCTCTGATGGTACCCATACCCCCCAGAATTACTATGGAAAGGATCAGGGTCGACACGTCAAAATTAAAGGTATTGGGATCCACGTATCCGATGAGCGTTGCATACAGCGCTCCGGCAGCAGCACAGATACATGCTGATAATACAAAAGCCAGAATTTTATAGTAAGTGGTATTGATCCCCATCATAATGCTGGCCAGCTCATCTCCCTTGATTGCCTGAAGTGCCCTGCCTGTTTTGGATTTAACAAGTACAAGGCAGAAAACTGTGCAGATAACCATAATAATCATAACCAGGTAATACAACCCATGGTTTGCAATGGTTAGCTTCATACCAAACAAGGCAGGCTTTGGAATATTTTTCACTCCCAGAGTCCCATTGGTGACGGCCGCCCAGTTCATGGCAATCATTTTAATGATTTCACCGAACCCCAAAGTAACAATGGAAAGATAAGTACCAGTCAGGCGGAGAGTGGGAAGCCCCAGAAGAATTCCTACCAGCCCCGCTGCCACCATGCCAAACAGCATGGAAGGGAAAAAACTCCACCCCAGCTTTACTGCGCATAAAGAAGCTGCATACGCCCCGATGGCAACAAATCCGGCATGCCCTAGAGAGACCAGCCCGGTGTAACCGGTTAAAATATTAAGTCCAAGACCAAACATGGCATAAACGGCCATTTTTACCATCACGGTCAGGAAATACTGATTGTTTACTCCCATTGGAAGCAGGCACAAAAATGCCGCAAGCAGGATCAGGAGTACTTTCTGGTATTTACTCACAAAGCTTTCAAACTGAAATAATAAGCTGTGTTTTTCAATTTTTGTATTTGTCATATTTTATACCTTCGTGATCCCTTTCTTTCCGAACAAGCCATTGGGTCTTACGATCAGAACAATAATCAATATGATAAATGCCATGGAATCCCGATAGGTGGATCCGAGAATGGTGGCAGCCATTGATTCCGACACCCCCACGATCAGACCTCCGATAATCGCCCCTGGAAGACTTCCGATCCCTCCAAGCACTGCTGCCGCAAATGCCTTTAATCCGGCCATAAATCCCATATTCGGATAGACAATCTGGTAATAGCTTCCAACCAGAGAGCCTGCGATGGCCGCGGATATGCCGCTTAAGAAGAAAGTAAATGAAATAACAAAATTCACATTGATTCCCATTAGATTGGCAGCCTTGGGATTCTGTTCTGCAGCCCTCATTGCCAGCCCGATTTTTGTATAGAATACAATGCCCACCAGAACCAGCATCAGGACCAGGGAAACTGCAAACATTCCGATCTGTGTGGAGGAAATAACAATTTTTCCAATCTGAACAGTTCCAGAATCGAACAGGGCCGGAAAGGCTCTTTTTTCACTTCCGAAAAACGCAATAAGAAGATTGGTTACAATGTTGGAGATTCCAATGGTGGTAATAAGCGAGGCGATGGGAATGGATTTCTTCTTTCTTAAAGGCTCCAGAGCAAGCTTGTCAATTGCCACACCCAGAACTCCCGTCAGCAGCATGCTGGCAATGAGCCCCGGAATGATTCCGAACCGGAGGCCAATGAAAACCATTGCCATCTGAGCACCGAATGCATAGATGGAACCGTGGGAAAAATTGACCAGCCTGAGAATACCGAACACCAATGAATATCCGACTGCAATGAGAGCATATCCCATTCCCAATGCAAGTCCATTAAATATCTGTTGTGCAATCATATATTCACCTTTCTGCGGGAACAGCCGATCACCATTCCCGCCGCGTAAACTAGTTCATCTTAACAAATTTTCCATCCTTAATCGTAACCTTGTTAAACTGCTTATCAACATCTCCCTGTTCGTCGAACTTAATATCACCAGTTACACCCTTGTAATTGATTTCGTTAAGCTTCTCCCTTACCGCTTCAGAATCCGTGGTGCCTGCCTCTTTCATAGCTGTCAAAAGAACTCCCACGGAGTCATAGGCCTGGGAAGTAAGAGCAGATGGTGCGCTTCCATAAGTTTGTGTGAATTTATCAACATATGCCTTTACATCCGGATCGTCTGATTCTGAGAAGAAAATAACCGGGAAACAGACTCCCTCTACCGCTTCCCCTCCTAACTGGATCAGCTGCTGGCTGTAAGCATTGGAGAAGCCTACAATCGCAATATCAGGATTAATATTTTTATATTGCTTTGCAACCGGGGCCACCAGGTTATACATGCCGCAGCAGATCACTACGTCGGCTCCAGCCTCATTCAATTTGGTGATTGCCGGTGTATAATCATCGGAACCTTCCATTACTTCTTCATGTGCAACTACTTTTATATTTGGATCATTTAAGTCTGTAATCAGATCCTTGATGATGCCTGACGTATTGGTTCCCCAGTCTGTCATAATAGAAATGATTCCGATATTTTTCTTTCCAAGATCATGGACTGCAATATCAACGGAGGCCGCACCTTCCTTGGATATGATCGTATTATTTCTAAAAATATAGTTTCCTATTTTAGAATAATCCGGATGAGAAGCAGACGGAGATATCTCAATGATTTTATTTTCCTGGTAAATGGGAGCCGCCGTCATACAGACTCCGGAAGAGAAATGACCGATAACACCGCTGATATCTCCGTCTGAAACAATTTTCTGCGCAATGGTAGTTGCCTCTTCGGAAGTATTCTTATCGTCATAGGGCACAATTTCAATCTGTTTCCCCAAAACTCCTCCCTGTGCATTCCACTGGTCAGCCATCAGTTTTGCCGCATTGGTAAAACCGATGCCGTACTCGGAATTATCTCCCGTCATAGGAGCTGCTACTGCAATCTTTATAGCCCCTTCACCCCCCTGTGTGTTCGTCCCCCCAGCTTGTGCTCCGGAAGTATTTTTGGTATCTCCCGTACTTTGTCCATTTACCTGGGAGCAGCCTGCCAGCACACCTGCCAACATCATCATAGCCAATGAATACTTAATAAACCCCTTTTTCATAACTGAAACTACCTTCCTTTCTTTTATCTGCGCTGTTTTTATGAACCCTGAACCATAATGTTAAGGATTACCTCATCCGTTTCTTTCATCCCATCCTTTGCCAGTGTAATGACCCCATCCACTGTCTTTTGAACGTTCTCTTTTACAATCCCTTCTCCCGGAAGAAACACATGTCCGTTCATGGATAAATAACTGGCCATAATTGCCGCATCAACACTGGAAGCGATCTTGGCCGCACAGGAAGCACTTGCTCCGTCGCATACAATCCCTGAAGTATTTGCCAGTGTGTTGATAATTGTATGTTCGATCTGTTCCCTTGTTCCTCCCATCAAATAGGTGATCCCTGCCCCGGCACCGGCCGCCGCACTGACCGCTCCGCAATAGGCTGACAATCTGCCCATACGGTATTTCTGATAAATAGCGATTAAGTTGCTGAGCACAAGCGCCCGATATAACTCTTCTTCACTGCTTCTGAGGGTTTTAGCATATTCAATGACCGGAAGAGACACAGTCATTCCCTGATTGCCGCTGCCGGAGTTAATGACTACCGGTAATTCGCATCCGTTCATTCGGGCATCAGACCCAGCAGCAGCCACTGCCTTTGCTCTGATTTTCACATCATCCCCATACACTTCAAGAAGTGTCTTTCCAATCTGGGCTCCGTAACAATTGGAAAGCCCGTCACGTGCAATATTGGTATTGCACTGGATTTGTTCCTCTATCAACCCCCTTATTTTTTTAATGTTGACCTGTTCTGTAAATTCAAATATGGAATCCATATCCAAATAGCTATAATCTGCCGATTCCTCCTCGGCTGCCAACTCCCTTTCAAAAAGGATCTGCCCGTTTTTCTCGATTTTGACTATACCAAGATGGGTCCGCAGCAGCTCCAACTTGACCTCATCCTTTCCCTGCCTCATAGTTACAACAATATGTAGTTTTTCACGGGTATCCAGAAGTTCCACCTGGCATATCTTCTCCTGAAGCATGATCTTTGCGATCTGTAAGTCCTGTTCTGCTACTGTGGTCAAGACCTCCAGTCCTCTGTCCGGATCTCCTCCCACTGCCCCAACAGCGGAAGCCGCCTCAATTCCCCTCATGCCGCCGGTCATGGGAACCACAACTGCTTTTGCATTCTTTATAATGTTTCCGCTGCAGGATATGATAATTGTTTCAGGGACAGCCCCCAGGTATCTTTTCGCTGTGGCACTTGCAAATGCAATTGCTATGGGCTCTGTACATCCCAGTGCTTTTACCAGCTCAGTTTCTAAAATGTGAATCAAATGCTTCTCTGTTACTTTCTGCATGCTCCTCCTATCTACTGTGCCGCCAGCAAACAGTTGATATTTCGTTTTTATTAGTCTGATTTTGCTTAGCTTTCATGGTTACAGTATATCATCTGGCCATTTACATTGCAATTTATTTTTGTATATTTTAACTAAAATACAGCATTTTCAGCGCTTTTATTAGTTAATTTATACATTTATTTCGCATATATTATTAGTTTTTGATAGATATATATACTAAAATGTATCATTATGACACACTTGTTTTTATTAAGTATGAAACAGGAAAGGAAATCGATTATTGGATGCGGGACTGGGGGAATGGAGAATATTAAGCGGACATAAGATTTTGTTATTGGATGAACAGAGTATAGTTTTCATATAAGCATGATAAAGCACCACTTGAAAGGAAAGACTTGCTTGTAACGTTTAAAGGGCTATGGAAATCTAGTTGAAGAAAATGCAGAAAAAGCATAGAGGGAAACAACGAAACTCTTCCCATAAGCCATGATTCAATTTATAATTAACTAAATTAAGAATCGGAGAAAGGAATGAACAATAAACATATTTTGTTATTCTTGCAAATGACACCACCGCAGGAACAGGTTAGCCATCATCCCAACACCTTTCGTAGAGATATGCTTGTCTTTTGCAGTCAGGAAAATGGCAAATCATGTGGCAGGCCTTATCCGGTGTTTCCTCTTGATTGGGGTCTGCAGATTCTTATTATTGTTGGATTTCATCTTAGGATTCGTCAGAAGTTCCATAGGAACAAAGCCTTCCTTGATCTATCCGAATAAGAGCTATATATATTGCTAAAACAGGAAAATGCCGCCGTTTCGTATCACCAACGGCAGCATTATTTATCGGCTTATTTCTTTTGTTAAAACTCTAATTATTGTTTCTATAACGTGTATTAATTCTATAAATTCTTGGTCGCTCTTGCCAGTTGGGTCACTCAATCCCCAATCCTAACGACGCATACAGGGCAGGATTGTGCATTGGACGTTACAGCTCATTGTCACTACAATGTCCACGGATGGGATTTCTAAACGCTGCCTTTACCATATCATCCGTCCTATCAAAGCGTTAACAAACGGTCGCCTTTGATTTCTTCGGCACTCCATGTAATTAACGCAAATTTACCTCCAGCATGTTTATCAACACGGTTAAGCCATTCAACCTCATTTGCCGCCTTTGCTGCCAACATGGGATTGGTGGTGTCCGTGCCGTACAAGGATTGGTTGATAATCCACCATTGAGTGGATATACCTGCGCGCTTCAAATCGTCCTCCAATCGCAATGCCTCATAAACAGGTGTTGCTTCGGGGAGGGTCACAATAAGAACCTCGGTTTCATCAGATTTCAGCCGTGGCAGGAGCTTTTTCACTGATTCAGGGATTTCACCTTTTGTTCGCTGGATTTCATGATTGTAACTTTGTGTGGACTCCAGCAAAAGCAGGGTATGACCGGTAGGTGCGGTATCAATTACCACTACCTGATCGTCGGCCTTATCTACTATTTCTGCAAAGGCACGAAACACTGCTATTTCCTGTGTACAGGGGGAACGCAAATCTTCTTCAACATAGGCAATATCCCCATCGTTCATACCAGACGCGCGGGCCTTGTCAAGCACTTCGGACTGGTATTTTTTCAGTTCTTCCGCCTCGTCGATATGACTCATAGAAACGCCACAGCTTTCGTCCAGTACAAATCTCAGATGTGCGGCGGGGTCGGTGGTTGTAAGATGGACTTTTTCTCCCCGCTTTGCAAGGCCCAACGCGACAGCTGCGGCAACAGTAGTTTTTCCTACGCCTCCTTTGCCCATCGTGAATATAACACGCTTACCGCTTGCCGCCAGTTCGTCGATCACATTATTTAACGTAGGAACATGAATGGCGTGCAGCGTTTCCGTGTGTGCAGTCACATGGTCAGTATGCAGCAAGGCACGCACATTTTCCAGTCCCGTAACGTTATAGGCACGTAAGGGTACCATATGGAGCGGAAGTGTTTGCAAACTTTTCGGCATTGCGTTAAGTGCGGTCCGCTGTTTCTCATACAGGTTGGAAGAAAGCAAATCGTTGTATTCAGTCAGTACACCATTGATAACCAGCATTTGATTGTTAACGCCTAGTGAAGAAAGTTCACCGGAAGCACGCGCTGCTTCTTTGAACGGTGCTGTTTCGGGGCGTGTCACAAGGATTAATGTGGTCAGGTTCTCGTCTGCCAGAGTTTCCACAGCCTGCTTGTAAATCGCCTTTTTGCTTTCCAAGCCGGAAAGCTGGCCCAAACAGGACGCACCGTGAGTGCTTTCACTAATAAAATCACTCCATGCGGACGGTAGCTGGAGCATACGCAGAGTGTGGCCCGTGGGTGCGGTGTCAAAAATAATATAGTCATATTCCTGTTGTACCTTGCCATCTGTAATAAAACTGGAAAATTCATTGAACGCTGCAATCTCCACGGTGCAGGAACCGGAAAGCTGTTCCTCCATATTAGCGAGAACAGCGCCAGGAAGTTTGCCGCGATAGGGGGCAATGACGCTTTCCCGATATTCAGCTGCGGCTTGTATTGGGTCGAGATTCGCCACAACCAAGTTAGGCACGTCGGGAATCGGAGTCCCCTTGTTTGTTAGCTCCATCGAAAATACGTCTTGTAAATTAGAGGCAGGGTCGGTACTGATTAGCAGCACCCGCTTTCCGCTGTCTGCAAGTGATACAGCGGTGGCGCAGGCAACGCTGGTTTTTCCCACGCCGCCCTTGCCGGTATAGAAAAGGTATTTTGTAAGTTTGATAGTACGTGGATCAAATAAATTCACTTTAGCAGCAACCCCCTTTGCAGCAGCAGCCATCATTTCCCTGTGCCTTTTCCACTGGTTTCCCCAGCAGATCGGCGGGCAGGCCAAACCACTCTGTAAACTCCGCATTGGTAGGGTATTTGCCGATTAAAACGATTTTTCCGTCGATTATGGTTATGGGCAAGCCGTCTGGCCCTTTGTCGTTGAGGAAGTCACTCACGGCCTTATTATTCACAAACTCCATTGGTGCGCTGTTGAGATTAAAACGATCAACGGTTACGCCGTGCTTTTTCAAGGTATCAAGTACAGTAGATATACGAAGTATTTCAGGGTCAACCCCTACTCCGCAAAGTCCAGTTGAGCAGCACATAGCAGGTTCAAAAATTTGCATTGTTTTCATAAAGTTACCTTCTTTCATTGAATTTATTTTAGAATCGCTTCCCGTGAAGAAACGTTCCAGATTAGCAGGCAGCGCGTAGGGGAGGCTATCATGCGGGCCCCCCCATAAATTGCGCCCAAGATACCATCTATAACCATTTCTTTTGACGACTGATCGTAGGTTTCGCCCTCATACGTAAATGTTCTGGAATCCACATTGTCACCGAAAATTCGCCGCAGCTTCAACAATTGTTTTCGGTGACGCTGCCACAGATATCAAAACCATTCACCCGTATGGTCGGGGAGTTTAAAAAGTGATATTACCCTGCAAGTTCCTTTGTAGTGATGTTGACATTGTTGACTATAACTTGATAGTCCAGCGCGTTCAGCACACGGGAAAGCTCTGCAAGAGCCTCATTTAAAGTGCTTTCCGTAGCCATGCAACGATCACAGGTACTCAAGTCCAGTTACAGAAAATTAATTCTTATTTTCTTTAACATGGTTTGTTTCCTCCTTTGGAAACCATTTTTGTGTACTGTTTGCGATTTTTACTAATATTAACATGACGGGCACTTCGGTCAAGACCCCAACGGTAGTGGCAAGGGCAGCGGCGGAACTGGTACCAAACAGGGCGATTGCCACGGCAACAGACAGTTCAAAAAAGTTGGACGCACCGATCATTCCAGCTGGTGCGGAAATGGAGTATGGCAGCTTCAGCAGTCGGGCGGCAAAGTAAGCGATAAAAAAAATAATGAACGTCTGAATAATTAAAGGTACAGCAATTAAAACAATGTGGAGAGGATTGCGGATTATGGTTTCGCCTTGGAACGCAAAAACCAGTACCAGCGTTAATAATAGACCTATAGTTGTAACACCATCAAATTTATTAACAAAAGTATTGTCGAAATATTCTTGACCTTTCTTTTTGATTACCAATGTTCGGGTCAGCATTCCACCTACCAGTGGAATTACCACAAACAGCACCACCGATAAAATCAGAGTATCCCATGGTACAGCAACATTGGAAATGCCAAGCAGAAATTTTACAATAGGAACAAATGCTACTAAAATAATAAGGTCGTTCGTCGCTACCTGTACGACGGTATAAGCCGGATTTCCTTTCGTTAAGCTGCTCCACACAAATACCATCGCAGTACATGGGGCAGCTCCCAAAAGAACCGCGCCTGCCAGATATTCCGTTGCCAAATCTGGCGAGATAAATGCTTTGAAAATCACAAAGAAAAACAGTGAGGCTATTGCATACATGGTAAATGGCTTAATAAACCAGTTAGTAACCCACGTGACAAACAGTCCTTTGGGATTTTTGCCAACATTTTTAATGCTTTGAAAATCCACTTTCATCATCATAGGGTAAATCATTAGCCAGATTAAAACTGCCATCGGTATAGACACTTTTGCATATTCAAACTGATTCATAAAAACGGGAATAGCTGGGAAAAACCTTCCTATTAATACGCCTATCACCATGCAGAGAATAACCCATACGGTTAGATATTTTTGAAAAAAGCCTATGTCTGTTTGCTTTTCAGATTTCATATAATCATACTCCTGTCATATTGAATTTTTTCTATGTTATGACGATTTTTTTGTCGATGCCAAATTACCCCTAGGGAACATGACACCGACAGCGGCGGTGACAATAATGCATCTATATATCACCACCTTTACGATGGCATATGCAATCGGGTTTTGAAGTGAACACCTCTCCTAACTGCTGATAAAAAACTTGTAGGCGTTCATCATTTAATGAGTAATAGATCCACTTGCCTTCCGGCCTTGCTTTCACCAACCCCGCGTCCATCAACACTTTCATATCATGGGATAGGGTCGGCTGGGTAATATGAAATCTCTCCAAAATCTTACAGGCGCACAGCTCCCCACATGAAAGCATATCAACAATTCTCAATCGTTTGGGGTCGGACAAAGCTTTTAGGACTTTGGCATTCTGAATGTATTTTTCTTCCATAGGACAACCTCACATAGAATATTTTCTATATATTATCATATGCCTCAAATTAAAAAATGTCAATACGGTTTTCTATTATATTTCAAAGTGTAAGGATCAATTTATGGCTAAATGTTGGGAGCACGAACATTACTGTCATTCGCAAACCTGTATAAAACAAGGTGTAACGCACACTGTCTACCGTGCGTCTACAGCTTGTCTACAAATTAGTTTGTTTGAAAAGAAAGCTGTTAAGGGTTCTGTAGTAACAACGCTTACCCTTATAGCTTGGACCAGAAAAGAAAACAACTCAAAATAGAAATGGCGCCTTCCATCTTGTTTACACCCGCAGGAACCAGATCGAGTTCCTGGGTTCTAAATTTAATTTTCTCAATTCTTATAATGCTCATAATTTCCTTTCTGCCTTTTGGGCAATAAAAATAGTCCCAATAAGGGACTGGTTTACAAGTTAATTTAATTCGGTAAATTTACATTATACATGATATATGTATCATTATAGCCATGTGGTAATCTTCTCAGAAATTTGAGGAAAACCAAAGTACTCAGATTCTCTTGCATGATATTTCTTTTATAAACTGGTATAATCTCTCTGTTTCATCTTTTAAATAAGGACGTTTCATTATCAACTCAGCATATCAATTATATGATTTCATCCTAAATTCACGATCTTCAAACGTAAGAATTAAACCAGATGTATTAACACAGTATTTTTGTATGGTTTTATTAACCTGATGACCTGTTTCGTCATATATCGTCACAAACCATCTACTAAGTTCAGGAGAATACTCTTTAAGAGCTTTCTCATATTTATTTAATCGTTCATTTTCTTCTGCAGAGTGATTTTCAGCACCTTCCAAGGGAAGATAATAGCTAAAATATTCAAATATGTAATCAATGGATTTTTTAATATTACTTACCTTTAAATTCATTTAGATGATCTTCCGTTTTCCTTCTGGCTACGTATTCTTCTAATCTTATCATTCTTTATTAAGCTTTCCGACCAACGTAACGGACAAAGTATACTTTCCATTCTTTAATTTAGAATTAGAAATATTGAACGTTCCACTTTTCTTAGTACCTATTAAAATATACTTTTCAGATCGATTCTTCAACATTTCTTGTGGTATTTCAGAATTATCAGGATATCCCATATCAAAATAATTCGCTATCGCTTCCTCAATTTCATAATGTTCAAACTTTCAACTTCACACTTGAAATGTGTTTTAGTATTATCCATATTGTACCTTCATATTTATTTTGAGCGAATCTCATAAGTATCATCTGTATATTCAGCTTTACTCACTTTAATTATAAATGATGATTACATAATTGTTCACAATTTTAAACACTAATTCAATTCTATGGATCATATTTCTATCTGCACTATTATTATATGTTGACTTTAGAGAATGTCAATACATCAAATATGTTAATTTTTCAAGCACGAATATTGCATTACCCCGCCCTGATCTGGCAATCGCACACATAAACAGAATGTACTTAACAGAAAAAGCGGGCCCGGAATACCGAAGCCCGCTCTTAACATTAACTATCTTTCATATTCGTCATACTTGTCATACTCGTCATACTCATCATACTCGCCATACTCATCGTTCTTTTCACATTCGTCACATTCATTTTCTCGCCGACTATCTTTACTATATTCGTCTTTAGATCCTTCCCAGTAGGTTTCTTTTTTTTGCTTGCACCAGTCGCATTCGCGTTCGCATTCGCATTCGCATTCACATTCGCACTCGCATTCATGTTTTGGTTTGCACTCACATTCATGTTTTGGTTTGCACTCGCATTCATGTTTTGGTTTGCACTCACATTCATGTTTTGGTTTGCACTCACATTCATGTTTTGGTTTGCACTCGCATTCATGTTTTGGTTTGCACTCGCATTCATGTTTTGGTTTGCACTCACATTCATGTTTTGGTCTGCACTCGCATTCATGTTTTGGTCTGCACTCGCATTCATGTTTTGGTTTGCACTCGCATTCATGTTTTGGTCTGCACTCACATTCATGTTTTGGTTTGCACTCACATTCATGTTTTGGTTCGCACTCACATTCATGTTTTGGTCTGCATTCACATTCATGTTTTGGTTTGCAATTCTTAAAACTTAATCTACATTTAAAAGTATCGCTACTCATATACTTAGACTCCCTTCAAGTCGTACTACACAATATTATATGGGACTAGTAAGCGGGGTGTGAATTTTGAGAATGGGTAGAAAAAAGGCCCCAGTTCAGATCACCGGAGCCCACTTTGTTGGAGTGATATTATAACAATAAATACTTTATACAATATAATGTATGCAGTAATTGGTAAAGCAAAAACTTTAAGTACTTTTATTTATGTAAACAAAATGAAGGTTCCCGAAACCCGGAAACCCCCATAAACACTACATTTTCTTAAGAGCGCGAGACGGGACTCGAACCCGCGACCCCGACCTTGGCAAGGTCGTACTCCACCAACTGAGCCACTCGCGCTTATCTTCTTTAACTTTTTCTTTTGA
>NZ_BAAJYQ010000009.1:0-137163 GCF_057543815.1 Lacrimispora sp. YZC11
CCGGTCTTGCTGTCATTCCTGCCGCCGGTCTTGCTGTCATTCCTGCCGCCGGTCTTGCTGTCATTCCAGCCGCCGGTCTTGCTGTCATTCCTGCCGCCGGTCTTGCTGTCATTCCTGCCGCCGGTCTTGCTGTCATTCCTTCTGCCGGTCCAGCTATCATTCCCGCTGCTAGTCTTGCTGTCATTCCTTCTGCCGGTCTTGTTTTCATTCCAGCCGCCGGTCTTTGTGTCATTTAGGCCGCCGGCCTTGCTGTCATTCCTGCCGCCGGCCTTGCTGTCATTCCTGCCGCTGGTCTTGCTGTCATTCCTGCTGCCGATCTTGCTATCATTCCATCTGCCGGCCTTGCTGTCATTCCTACCGCCGGTCTTGCTATCATTCCATCTGCCGGCCTTGCTGTCATTCCGGCCGCCAGCCTTGCTGTCATTCCTACCGCCAGTCTTGCTGTCATTCCGGCCGCCGGTCTTGCTGTCATTCCAGCCGCCGGTCTTGCTGTCATTCCTGCTGTCAGTCCTACTACCAATGTTACTGCCGTTTCTGCCGCCAGCCCTACTTCCAATGTCGCTGTCATTTCTGCTGCTATTCCAACTGCCAACGCTGCTGTCATTCCTGCCACCGTTCTTGCTGCCATTCCTATTATCGGTTTTACTGTTGTTCCTGCTGCCGCCAGCCTTTCCCTTTTTTCCTTCTATTTTCCCGTTATCACTGCCTTTTACCGTTCTATCATTTCTGAATCTCTCTTTTTTCAACCGGTTATCTATCATATATGCAATCTACCTTTCCTACCTTTAATCTCTTCCTATTATTAATCTCTTTCAAATTTTTAAACTCTTCCTGTTTTAATCCCTTCCTATAATAAAATCCCGGCCCTTTCATAAAGCCACTTCCATTCCTACCTTTCCGCCGGGCTTTTTACTTCTTCTTTACTTCACAGCTATTATAATACATCTCTACCTCCAAAACCACTAAAATCCTTCCACATCTTCAAAAATACTTGTAATTTTTCTCGTCTCAGATATAATAAATCATAAAAAGACAAAAGGAAGTGTAGCAAATGGTTCATACAAACGACACCTTTTTCCTGGATAAAACCCTTTATAACGGGCGACCCAATGATATAACAGGGCGTCTTCCCAAGGAAATCCGCACCTATGATTTACTGGATAAATTTAACATATCCTATCAGCGGGTCGATCACTCCCCGCTTCCCACCATAGATGCCTGCCAGGAAGTCGATGCGCTGTTAAATATAGAAATCTGCAAAAATCTGTTTCTCCGCAATGCCCAGAAAACCGATTTCTATCTTTTGCTGCTGCCAGGTGGAAAAAAATTCCGAACTGCCGCTCTTTCCAAGCAAATCGGCTCATCCAGACTCTCTTTTGCAGAACCGGATTTCATGGTCAAATTCCTGGACATCACCCCTGGATCTGTTTCGGTTCTTGGGCTTATGAACGATAAAAACCACCATGTCCGGCTGCTGATCGATAAGGATGTACTGACCCACGAATTCTTCGGCTGCCACCCTTGTATCAATACCTCCAGCTTAAAATTTAAAACCACGGACCTACTGGACAAGTTTCTCCCGGCCATCCAATGTGAATACACCCTGGTAGATTTACCCTCCGAACAGGAATGATCCTTGTTTATCCACCTGCATCTTCCAGAAAGTGAAAACAAAAGATCATAAAAACAAAAAGATATTAAAGATAAAAAGTCTTAAAAATAGAATATCAAAAGATCAAAATGGGACAGGATACACTCATCCTGTCCCATTATATATTTCCATTCTTTATAATCCACCGCCATAATTCATATCCCATCAACCATCACCAAAGAAAGCAATCCGGTTTTTTCCGGCCTGTTTTGCTTGATACATGGCCCGGTCTGCTTTGGAAAATAGTTTTTGATAATCCTCTCCCCGCTCTCCGGTGCTGGGAGCAATTCCAACGCTGACAGAAATACGCCACTTCTCTTCCGGTATCATCCTTTCTACCCTATCCAATAAATTATCCGCCCTTTCCCGGACATTCTCTTCCGTTGTAAATACAACAAACTCATCTCCGCCTGCCCTTCCCACCAGATCAGGTTCCGGGTAAATATCACAGAGCATTCCACCTACCTGCATCAAAATACGGTCTCCGGCCAGGTGGCCGTAGCAGTCATTAATTTCCTTAAAATTATCAATATCGATCATGCAGAGCCAACCCGATCCACCGACCTTTAATTTCTCCTCTACCCGGTATTTAAAAGCCATTTTGTTGTATAAACCGGTGAGCCCATCCTTTAGGGACTGGAGCAAAAGCTGCTCTTCCCTTGCCTTCAGTCCAGTAATATCCTGAAGTTTTCCAATAAGCTTAACAGGATCTTCTGTCCGATCATCCCATTGAGCGGTGAGCTTGCAGCTGCACCAGTGATATGGTTCTCCCATTTTACCCAGGCAAAATTCAAACGAACGGATTTCCCCGTCTTGGGGGGCATTGTTTCTATGCTTATTTAGAATCCGTCCAAAAGTCAGCAAATCTATCTGTCCTTTGGCATTTGGTGACAGATATAGTCTCCTATCCATATAAGAATACTCAAATAAAACCGTATCTTTAAAAAGATTCATGTTTTTGTACATTTGCTCCGTCTCACTAAACCGGAAGAACTCATGCTCGTTTACCGAATTCCACCTCTCGAACCGCCTTCCTGAATTTCCTGTCATGATCCTTCCCCCTGTACCTGCTGGAATCATTCATTCCGCTTCTTTTCCATTCGTATATGGTATATGATAACGCTTTTCAACCGTATATGCAACCAGTTTTTCAGCCATTATTACGCATATAATACGTAGCATTTGCATACAATATCCTTTATGATTAACCTAGAGGTGATAATGTTGGATGAACAGTTTGTCAGGAATAGAATCACGGAACTTCGACTGAAAAAAGATATCTCCGAATATCAAATGAGCCTGGATTTAGGAAAAAATAAGAGCTATATCCAGGGAATTTCTTCAGGACGTTCCATGCCATCTATGAAACAATTTTTTGAAATCTGCGATTATCTTGAAATTACTCCCATAGAATTTTTTAAAACAGAAAAAAAAGAACAGCCTCTTCTAAGGGAGGCCGCTGCGTTGATGAAAGACTTGAGTAAAGAAGATCTGGAAGCTGTTTTTCCCATATTATTACGGCTCAAAACAAATGCGGACAATCAAAAACAGGCAGAACCGTGAACTACGGTTCTGCCTTGTTTTATTGCTAAATGGCTCTTGTATTCTCTTTCAGCCATAATGCTTCCTCTCCTGCAAAATACGGGTAAAGGGCTTCATAAACGGCTTTGTGATAATCATTTAACAGCTTTACATCGTTTTCCGTCATGATGGATTTATCAATGGCTTCCAGATCAATGGGAACCATAGTCAGGAATTCAAATTCCATAAATTGCCCATATTCATTCTTTTCAGCCTTCCTGCAAACAATCAGGTTCTCCGTGCGGACGCCGTGGCTGCCCTCTATATATACTCCAGGCTCATCAGAAGTAATCATGCCTTCCTCCAGGATACCGTTGTCCTGGCGCTCTGGTACCATGCGCCACCGTATCCCATTTGGACGCTCGTGGACATTTAGCAGATAACCTACTCCATGACCGGTTCCATGGTCATAATTAATGCCGCGGCTCCAGAACGGCTCCCTTGCCACATAATCCAGCGTCAGCCCCCGGCAGCCGTAAAGGAATTTCACTGCTCCCAGGCGCAGCATGCTGATAACGGTAAGAGTAAAATGCTCCCTCTCTTTCTCTGTCAGCGGCCCTACCGCAACGGTTCTGGTCACATCAGTCGTTCCTTCATAATACTGTCCGCCTGAATCCACCAGATAAAGCCCCTTAGGTTCTATCTTCACATCACTTTCCGCTGTGGCCTTATAATGGCACATGGCCGCATTGGCACCATAGGCGGAAATCGTGTCAAAGCTCAGTCCCAGATTTCCTTCCTGCTGGGAACGAAGATTATCCAGATACTCCTGGGCGCTGACCTCTGTGATCGTTTCCTTTCCCACGTTCTGCTTCAACCAGTAGATGAATTTTACCATAGCCACTCCATCCTTGATATGGCCTTTTCTCATATTTTCCACTTCCACAGGGTTTTTCATGGCCTTTGAAAGGGCGGTGGGATTCATTTTATCAATGATGCTGTTGGAGCTGTCAAGATTTTTTACAATGGCATAATTGATCTTGCCCGTTTCTAAAAGAACCTTCTGGTTTCTTAACTGAAGGACTGCTGTATAAATGTCATTGTAAGGGCATACCGTTACGGAAAGATTCTTTAAGTATGCTTTCACTTCATCCTTTAGTACATTTTCATTGACAAAGAGGTAGAAGCGGTCCAGAGTTATCATTGCATAGGAAAGGACTACAGGATTGCACTCCACATCATTTCCCCGGATATTTAAAAGCCATGCAATGTCATCCAGAGAAGTAAGGACATGAATGGTTGCTTTTTCCTTCTTCATCTGGCTTCTCAATTCTTCTATTTTCTGAGCGGAAGACTTTCCGCTATATTTCTCCTCAAGGATCCAGACCGGTTCCGCAGACAGCTGCGGGCGTTCCTTCCACAGAACATCTACCAGGTCCTCCTGATAAGCCAGTGTCACATTTTTATCTGCCAGAAGCTTTTCCAGTTCCTGTCCCAGCTGGCAGTTTACCACCCGGCCGTCAAATCCCAGACAACCGCCTTCCGGAAGGATCTGATCTAAATATTCCGCTATTTCAGGAACATCAGGCTGTCCCATTCTCTGAAGAGTGATCCCGCTTCCCTCAAGCTGTTTGCCCGCCTGTACAAAATAACGGCCGTCGGTCCACAAACCGGCTCCATCTTTTGTAATCACAGACGTACCTGCTGATCCGCTGAAACCGGTCATAAATTCTCTGCATTTAAAATATTCTCCCACATACTCGGATTCATGAAAATCCGAGGTTGGAATCATATAAGCATCCATATGGTGCTCTGTCATCAGTTTTCTTAATTGTTCCAATTTTTCCTGAATCATCGCTTTATCTCTCCTTTGGTTTCAAAATAATTCTCTATGGCTGCCCCAATCCCTTCGCTGTAGGTAGGATGGGCGCGCATGGCAAGCATAAGCTGTTCTGCCGTTAAGCCGTTTGCAATAGCTGTTGCCATCTCGCTGATCATATCTGTTGCCCTGGGACATACGATCTGGGCTCCCACAAGAGTGCCTGAATATTCCTCAAACACCAAATGGATGAACCCATTCTGCTCTCTGGTTATAATGGATTTTCCGTTTCCGCTCATGGAGTAGCGGCCGCAGCTCACCTTCATGCTGCAGGCGCTGGCAACTTCCCTGGTTAGCCCTACGGAAGCGATTTCCGGTTCCGTGTAAATGCAGCTGGGCACTACTGGCAGCTTGACAAACATACCGTTGGGTACAACAGAAAGCCGGATGGTATGTCCCACTCCTGCAATCTTTTCTACTACATAGGTTCCCTGTGCGGCCGCCACATGGGCGAGTTTGATATCAGCCGCCACGTCGCCGATGGCATAAATCCCCGGTTCACTGGTTCTAAATTCTGAATCCACTTTTAGATGGCCATTCTCCATCTCAAGATTCACATCCTGTCCCATCAACCCTGCCAGACAAGGAGCCCGTCCTGCAGCCATGAGGACCTGTCCGGACCGGACGGCTTGTTCCTCTCCATTCACATCAAAGATACATGTAAGACCCTGATTGGGTTCCTCCCGGATTTCCTTAACTCTTGCCCTGCAATGGATCGCGATCCCTTTTCTTTTAAGCTCTTCTTCCAGGGCCTGGGAGACCTCAGAATCCATAGGCCCTAATAAGTGGGCCTTACTCTCCAGTATGGTCACATGGGAACAGAGGGCGCTGAAAATGGTAGCAAATTCCACCCCGATCACCCCTCCTCCAATAATCGTAAGGCGGTCGTAATTCCACGTGTCAGAAGCTAGCAGGCGGTCACTGGTCAGCACCCCAGGAAGATCCGCTCCCGGAATCTTTAGGTTCACCGGTTTTGCCCCGGTGGCAATGATGATGTGATCTGCCTCATAATAATCCTTGCCTTCCGGGCTGTTCACCTCTATGGTACGCCCCCGGCGTATGATGGCTGTCCCGCAAATGACAGTTATTCCGGCAGCTTCAATAAGCTCCTCCACCTCCTTGCGGTATGCCTTTACGGAACGTTTCTTATAATTTTGCATCTTTTTAAAATCAAAAGAAATAAAATCTGTGGATACCCCGAATTCATCGCTGTTTTGGAGAGCCTCAAAGATACTGGAAGCATGAAGCAAAGCCTTTGTGGGAATGCAGCCTTTATTAATACAGGTTCCTCCCAGCTTATTCTTCTCCACAATGGCGGTTTTAAGCCCAAGACCGGCTGCTTTTAAAGCCGCCGTATATCCGCCCGGCCCTCCACCGATCACAAGTATATCATAATGTTCTGCCATTTCTGCCCTCCTACCGGATCAATCCAAAATGCAGGCAGGCATTTTTAATTCCCTCTTGATCAATAGGATCCGTAACGTAATCAGCCGCCTTCTTCAGTTCTGCCATGGCGTTGCCCATGGCAATACCCTTGCCTGCAATCTTTATGATATCATAGTCATTCATGCTGTCGCCAAAGGCAATTGTTTCCGCTAGAGGTATTTTATAATATTCACAGAGTCTTATCAACCCCATGGCTTTAGAAGCCTTCCGCTCCACCACGTCTGCTCCCCGTTTATCAGCAAACATATGCACATGAATCTCTGGAAATTCCTCTTCCATGGCTTTTGCTCCACCTTCATCTCCAATATAAGCCATGGTCCTCACTTCCAGCTCCATAAGCTTTCTGGGATCTTGAAATCTTCTTCCGCATTCTCCCCAGAGAGTTGCATCATGACTTTCTACCACTTCCGGATGAACATAATAATCCCATTCACCTACAGTAGTTCCGACGCTGTAAGGGGTTTTCTCCGCGTAGGCCAGAATCTTCCTCAGCAGGTCCTTATCAAAAGTATGTTCATAAATGACCTTATCTCCCACGGTTACCTTGGTCCCATTGAGATGGATGATTGCCTCCGGCCTTATCTCATCCCGAATGGCAGTGCTGAAAATGGAATCCATGTCTCTGCCTGTTGCCAGAACAATGGTATAATTTTCTCTCAGCCTTTCTATGGTCTCCAAAGCACTGGCCGGAATTGTCCAGTCTTTATGGTCCAGCAGTGTCATATCTACATCAAAGCTTACAATTGGCTTCATCTATATTCACCTATTTATCTTCCTAAATAATCGTCTCCTTATCATAATATATTAAATTTGAAAATTTTTCAAGAAATATACTTTACCAATTGGAAATTTTCTGCTATAATGTCATAGTGTCTAGGGAACGGAGTATGGCGTAGCTTGGTAGCGCGCTCGGCTGGGGGCCGAGAGGTCGCAGGTTCAAATCCTGTTACTCCGATTGACAATATACTTAAGAATACCGGTTTTCCTTATTAATATAAGGTCTCCGGTATTTTTTTGTATCATCATTGCGCATATTACCTGTGCCTTTCCCTAAGGATTTATGCCGCAATAGGTTTATGAAATCAGGAGGTGTGTCTTATGAGTTATCATTATCTTGACATGGAACATTATCTGCGAAAGGATCAATTTGACCTTTTCCGTAATCTCGCTTATCCATATGTAGGTATGACCGCAAATTTGGACATAACAAATTTCATGAGTTACATAAAAGAAAAGGAGCTGCCCTTTTATTTGACTTTCCTTTACGCGACAGCTCAGACAGCCAACTCTATCCCGGAATTTCGCCGCCGTATCCAAGGAAAAGGGATCATCGAATATGACCACTGCATTCCTTCCTATACCCTGGCGTTAGAAAATGAAAATTATTGTTATTGCACCGCAGACGACAGGCTGCCCTTCGACGCCTTTCTAAAGGATGGTAAGCAGCGGCAGGAAAATGCCAGACAAATCCAGGTCCTATCAGACGGAGAAAACGAGAACCAGCTCTTTTTCTTTTCCAGCATTCCCTGGGTAAGCTATACTTCTATTATACAACCGGTTCCCATTCCTGCGGACAGCAATCCCCGTATTACCTGGGGGAAGTATTTTAAATCAGAAGGAAGCTTAAAAATACCGGTATCAGTTCTGGCGAATCATGCTCTTATGGATGGATTCCATATTTCTAAGTTCTTTTTGGAGCTTCAAAACAGGTGTGACAACTTGGATTGGCTGCTATAAACTCTACTAGTTTATGGAAGAATTTTGCTTGCCTTTTTTCGGTTTTTCAGTTACAATGCTTTTATGGAGACATAGCTCAGCTGGGAGAGCATCTGCTTGACGTGTAGAGGGTCGCAGGTTCGAGTCCTGTTGTCTCCATTAGCTGATATAGGGTCGAAATTTAGAACAGTTTGATTGGACTGCTTAGAATTTCGGCCCTATACTATATCAAAAATCTTAATATTATCAGGGTTTTCTACATTTCTAATCGCGAACTTCCGATCCAACTCTCATGAAATATCCAGTACTTAAAACAGTTACACTTCAAAAGAAGTTACGTTTTCGCTAAGTCTGCTTGAGAAGGACTTTTCTCAATAGACTGTTTATGGCACATGTGATATAATTTTAGCAAATGGTAAGATTTCTATTGATACGCAATAGCAACAGATAGGGGGGCGCTTAAAGTGAATGCATTTCTATTAATAATACCACTCTTTCTCATAAGGTTCGGTTTGCTGAAAATGATAAATAAGGATGCTTTAAGCCGTGCCGCTCTCTTTGCCCCATTAGAGGGAGGAGAAAAGGTTGCCTACCTTTTTTACCAGCTTTCAAACGCTTTTATTATCTTATATTTGGTTTTTCTGAAAATCCAGACCAAACCGCCATTGTTTTTTATCGCCTTATTAATCTACATCTTAGGCATCAGTGTTCTTATCATTTCCACTGTTAACTTTGCAAAACCTGAGCAAAGCGGAATAAATACAAACGGAATATTTAAGATTTCCAGAAACCCTATGTATATAGGGTATTTCATATATTTCTCAAGCTGTGTATTGTTAACACATTCTATATTGCTGCTTATATCTCTGCTTGTTTTTCAAATATCTGCACACTGGATTATTCTTTCCGAAGAAAGATGGTGTGTCAACAAATTTGGGACAGAGTATATAAACTACATGAATAAGGTTAAGCGGTATATTTAATATACCTTATTCCTAAGATGGGGAGTACATCCGCGTGAAAAAGTTGATGATAATAAAGCGAAATAAAAATATCCATTATCACAACTATTGCCATTAATAAACCCTGGCAGCTGCAAGAAATCCTTATAAAATGCAGGTATAATCTTCTTAAGATATATATATCAATAAATCTATTTTCTTTATGGCCTTTGTTTTATAATTCCTTTTATATATTCTGTTTCATTATGGGTTTTATAAACAATACCCTTTTCTTCTTCTGTACAGCCCATTAATAATTTTATTTCAGAATCACGCTTTAACAAGTCAACAATACATATGATGGCATCGACCTTCTGTTTCGGCGCTGTACCTTTCCAGATATCAATACCTCCTCCATCCATAGATGATGTATTTTTCAAATATCCATAATCAACTTTGTAAAGAAAGTTAGAATAACGTGGATGCACACTTCCTTTCGGTCTGTCGATAACAATTTCCGATTCTCTTACCAGCCTGTCTATTGCACTCCAAAATTCTTTATTCACTACTCTCCCCTTAAATCTTTAGTAAGTCTATTTTACTCTAAGAACCATGTTCTGCGATACGCTAAATCCTAAATCTCCAACTCATCTGTTCCGCCGACTCAAAATTCATACATAACATTTCCACTCTTCACAGATTATTCTGTGCCTTAGCAACCATTTCCGCCAGTGCTTACGGAAACTGATACAATATCTCTCTTTCAGCCAATAGACCTCATAATGTATACGGCCTTTAAGCCCCATTGCGAAAAAAAGATAAAGAAACTACTCGAATTAACTTCTCAGCCGCATTTTAATGGATTATTTGATAAATCTTCGGCAGCTCTTTTTTTCATGCCTTTAAGGGACCGGAATAAATTATGGAGGAAAGGTCCCTAAAATAGTAAAAATTTATAGGGCGGATGTGAAAATATCCTACAAAAAATCACATTTTCTTATAGAAAGCAACTTATTTTACAGAAAAAACAGCTATAAGAAAAGGCAAAAAAACAAAGTTTCTATCTAAAATACATAAAAAAATCGTGGCGGCGCCGGATTGGCTCCTGCTATGATATAGGTAAGAGGAGGCGACATATGGAAAAAATCAAAATAGCGCTCATAGGGGTCGGTTCTATAGGAAAAACCTATGCAAAGATGATTGACGGGGATAGGAACAGTTCTCTGACACTGGCAGCGGTATGCTGCCGAAGCTTGCAGTCAAAGCAGTGGGCAAAAGAAAATCTCAGCAATGAAGCCGTCATATTCGACAATGCAAAAGCCATGTATGAGGAAGCTTGGAGATTTGATGCGGTGCTCATCGCTACCCCCCACAGGACGCATCCCCAGCTTGCGGTTCAGGCATTTGAACACGGGAAGCATGTATTCTGTGATAAGCCGTCCGGGGTATCACTACTGCAGTGCCGCGCCATGAACGAGGCTGCGGCGGCGGCGGAAAAGAAATTCGCCATGATGTTTCATCAGCGCCTGTACCGGAAATACAACAGGATCAAAACCATGATAGGCAGCGGGGAGCTGGGGAAAATCAGCAGAGTCCTATTAGAGAACTCCAGATTTTTCAGAACTGTTCGGTATCATCAGTCGGCGGACTGGCGAAGTTGTTGGAGCGGGGAAGGCGGAGGCGGTCTGATCAACCAGGGGCAGCATATTCTGGATATCTGGCAGTGGCTGTTCGGTATGCCCGTGGCCGTTTACGCCGAGATCCCGTTTGGAAAGTACAATAATTTTCTGGTAGACGACGAGGCCACGGTCCTGATGGAATATCCGGACAAGATGACCGCCGCATTCATCCTGACCACGGGGGAAGGAACCTGGACGGAGAAGCTGGAGATCGTGGGTACCAGAGGAAAGCTGCTTCTGGAGGATGATACGCTCCACTTCTGGAAATACAATGAGGATACAAGGGAGTATGGGAAACGGGCTTCCTGTAACGCCAGGGAAGAACTGGGCGAGGAATACGGAATAGAGGAATTTGGCGGGCAGGAGGAACCTTATCCCCAGATGTTTGAAAACTTCGCGGCTGCAGTGTTTACCGATGAGCCCTTAACCGCCTGCGGCGAGGAGGGAATACGTGCTCTGGAGATCGCCAATGCCGCCTATCTTTCCGCATGGCTGGGTAAAAAGGTGACGCTGCCCGTCGACGCCGAAGCCTACGAACTGGAGTTGGAAAAACGGGTGCGTGAGGAGGAGAAGCTTCGTAAAGAGCCTCACGGGGAAGGCGGAGGAAATGAATAAGCTGCGGTATTTAATCGTCGGTTCCGGGTGGCGGTCCTTATTCTATGTAAGGATTGCAAAGGCCCTTCCGGAGCGTTTTGAAGTGTGCGCCATGCTTTGCCGGTCTAAGGAGAAGGCGGAGAATATCCGCCGGGAACACGGCGTTTTAACCAGTATATCCGCCGGGGACTGCATGGCGATGAAGCCTGATTTCGTTGTAGTGGCGGTAAGTAAACCGTCCATATTCTCCATAAGCCAGTTCTGGATGGAGGCCGGATTTCCGGTTCTCAGTGAGACTCCGCCCTCTCTGGAGCTTTCCGGACTCAACGAGCTGTGGCGGCTCCGAACAGAGAACGGATACAAAATACAGGTGGCGGAGCAATATTTAAATTATCCGGCCATCGCCTGCCGCTTAGGCGTGGCAGAAAGCGGCGTGTTGGGAGAACCAGCCTTTTTAAGACTGTCCCTGGCTCACGGCTATCATGGAGCCAGCCTGATCCGGAGATTTTTGAAGGTGTGGGATGAACCGGTACGCATATGTGGAAAATCCTACCAGGTTTCCATCGTGGAAACGGATTCCCGCTGGGGCGCGGTCACAGACGGGGAACTGGTGCAGAAGGTTCTGGAACGCTTTACCTTTGAGTTTGAAAGCGGGAAAACGGCGTTTTCTGATTTCTGCAGCGTCCAGTACCATTCCTTTCTGCGAAGCAGGCATATGAACCTCCAGGGACCTTTGGGGGAGCTTGACGACTTTACGGTTCGCTTTCTGGATGAAAACCGCAGGCCGGTGACACAGGAACTGAGGATAGAGACAGGGAAACAGGCGGGCTCCATTGAAGCGGTTTATTTAGGGGAAAAGGCTGTCTACCAGAATCCCTTTCCGGGAAGCGGCCTGGCGGAGGACGAGACGGCGCTGGCGGTGCTGTTAGACGGAATGGAGGAATATATCCGGAACGGAACGGAACGCTACCCCCTGGCGGATGCCCTTCAGGATGCCTACCTGGCGATTCTTATGGAAGAGGCACTGAAACTCCCCGGAACTGTGGTACAGTCGCAGCCGCAGCTTTGGAACAAAGGGCAGGTATAATACTGCCGGCTAAAATTAACAGCATAAAGCCACTGCCGCAGGGCCGGAACAAAGGGCAGGGCAAAAGGAGACACAGACATGAAGGAATATGAGGAACTGATAAAAGATCTGGAGCGGCAGGAACAGAATCTGGTCTTTGAGGAGTTTGATGCGGACTTAGCACTGAAAATCGGCCTGGAGCTGATTGAGGAGGCCAAAAGGCGAAAAAACAAAATTGCGGTGGATATCAGCGCATTCGGCAGAACGCTGTTTCATTTTTCCAGCAATGGAAACGCACCCAGCAATGATGAGATGCTCCGAAGAAAACGTAACACGGCGCTCTACACGGGACACAGCTCCTTATGGGCACATTATATGCTGGCGGATATAGGGATGACCATAGATGAAAAATGGCACTTGGACCCCGGCTCTTACGCGGATGTAGGCGGCGCGTTCCCGGTCCGGGTGAGAAGCTGCGGCGGAGTAGTTGGGAGTATAACGGCCTCCGGTTTTTCCCATCAGGAAGACCACGGGATCGTGATAGATGTATTAAAAAAACTGTCAACAGACAAGTAAAAAAGGAGAAGGGCTTATGAAACGATTGATTGCAGTGTTTACAGCGGTTAGTATGGCGGTATCTTTGATTGCCTGCACAGGTCCGGGGACGAAGCAGACGAAAGCTCCGGGGACAGAGGAGGCTTTGGCTTCCGGTAAGGAGATCGGCGCAGCACCGGATTCTGCAGGAGCGCAGGAGGAAAAGGCGGAGCCGGGAAGCACGCCGTGTACGATCCGTTTCAGTTGGTGGGGCGGGGACACCAGGCATGAAGCCACGAAAGCTGCCGTCGACGCATTTATGGCAAAATACCCTAACATCAAGGTGGAATGCGAGTACGGAACCTGGGACGGATGGACCGAAAAGGTAGCGACCCAGCTCAGCGCCGGTACAGCGCCGGATCTGCTTCAGGGCAACTGGAACTGGCTGTATCAGTATTCTGGAGACGGCTCCAAATTTGTAGATCTTAAGCAGTACGCCCATATCCTTTCCCTGGATAACTATCCCCAGGAGATCCTAGACAACTGCGTGGTGGGCGGAAAGCTGCAGGGACTGCCTCTTGGAACCAATACCAAATGCTTCTACTGGAATAAAACCACGTTTGAGAAAGCCGGTATTCCGATTCCCGGAACCTGGGACGAGCTTTATGCCGCAGGTGACGTATTCCAGACAAAGCTTGGCGGTGACTACTATCCCATGGCGATGTTCCAATATGAGAGAATGCTGCTGATGCTGTACTACATTCAGGAAAAATACCAGAAGCCCTGGGCGGAGAACAATGTGGTAGCCTATACGCCGGAGGAGGTTTTAGATGGCCTGGAATTTATAAACAGTCTGGAGAAAAAGCATGTGATGCCGTCCGTAAAGACTCTCCAGGGAGACGGGGCCACAACGATCGAAAGGAACCAGAACTGGATGAGCGGAAAGTATGCGGGCATCTATGAATGGGATGCTGCTCAGGCCAAATTCGACGATTCTCTGGACGAGGGCCAGGAGTTTGTCCTTGGACCCCATATCACCGGAGAGGGGATGAAGGATGCGGGCTTTACAAAGATCACACAGACCTTTTCCATTCCGGAAACATCGGAGCATCCGGCCGAGGCGGCCTTACTGCTGGAATTCATCACCTCGGTGGACGAGGGCGTTAAGCTGATGTCCACAGAGAGAGGCATGTTGTTAAACCGGCACGCAAATGAAGTACTGGAGAACGAAGGAATTTTGAAGGGACTGTCTTTTGAAGGAAATCAGCAGGCTATGAAGGTAGCCAGATTTGCGGTGGACCCGAACTTTGAAAATTCTGCGCTAAAGGATGATACCGGAATCTACTACGAGGTATTTGAAAACCTCAGCGCAGGGGGGGATCCCGCCGAGCTGGCACAGTATCTGATTGATTCCTGCAACGAAGTCTACGCGGCGAATCCATATTAATAATACACTCCCCGGCATATCCCAGGCCAAGGTCCTGACATGCCGGGGAGTATTTGAGAGGAGGATGCTAAGTTGAAGGGAGCAGGTTTTATAACTGGCTTCAGCGAAAGGAATGTGAGTTTTTATGAAAGTACCGGAAAGGGGAGTGGCGATACATATGAAGGGGAGTTCTCAAAAGAGGGCCAGAAGACAGAATATGGGCTATCTTTACATATCCATTTGGTTTATTGGATTCCTGATTTTTAAACTTTACCCGTTTATATCATCTCTGTTTTACAGCTTTACCAATTACAACATGTTTAACAGCAACACAAAATGGATCGGACTGGACAACTATGTCACGATCATGCACACGGCCAAATATGTGAAAGCGTTTGCAGTAACGTTTCAGTACGCATTTCTGACGGTTCCGCTTAAGCTGGTATTTGCCCTGTTTATCGCCTATATCTTAAACTTCAAAATTAAGGGAATCGGTCTGTACCGGACGGTCTACTATATTCCCTCCATATTGGGAGGCTCCGTGGCAATTGCTGTGTTATGGCAGTTTCTGTTTCAAACGAACGGCTTGGTAAATCAGGTCATCGGACTGTTTGGAGGGGAGGGGCTAAACTGGCTGGGGACGCCCAAATACGCCCTCTTTGTGGTCTGCCTGCTGCGTGTGTGGCAGTTTGGGTCCTCCATGGTAATCTTTCTGGCGGCCTTAAAGGGCGTACCGGTCGATTTATATGAGGCAGCTTCCATGGATGGGGCCACAAAGGTCAGGCAGTTTTTCAGTGTGACGCTTCCGATGATCACACCGGTAATCTTTTACAACTTAGTGACGCAGCTTTGCCAGGCATTTCAGGAGTTCAACGGACCGTTTATCATCACAAAGGGCGGCCCTATGGGTTCTACCACGCTGATCTCCCTGCTGGTCTATCAGAACGCGTTTAAGACAAATGCCATGGGCATGGCCAGCGCGATGGCATGGCTGCTTTTTACGATCATCGCAGCATTTACGGCAATGGCTTTTATCAGCCAGAAGTACTGGGTCTATTACGACGATGAGGAAAGGTAGGGACGGATGAAGATGAATATAATATGGAAAAAAAGAGTTTCCTTAGGTATCCGCTATCTGCTGCTGACCGCCGTGGGACTGATCATGATCTATCCCATGATCTGGATGGTAGGCGCATCCTTTAAAGCCAGCAACAACGAGATATTCAGCTCCATCGGTTTTATTCCCGCCCACCCTACGTTTGAGGCGTACCGGAAGGGGTGGAAATCAACGGAGACGGTGTTTGCAACCTATATGCTGAATACGTACAAATTCGTGATTCCCAAAGTAATCGGGACCGTGCTTTCCGCCACCATAACGGCATACGGCTTTTCCAGATTCCAATACCGGGGAAAGGGCCTCCTGTTCGGTATCCTTCTCTCCACCCTGCTTTTGCCGCAGGTGGTGTTAAATGTGCCGCAGTTTTTGATGTTCAACAAATTCGGCTGGCTGGACACCTACCTATCTCTTGTGGTCCCCAGCTTTTTTGCGGGAGATACGTATTTTGTGTATATGCTGATCCAGTTTATGAGATCGATTCCCAGGGAACTGGAGGAGGCGGCGGAGATCGACGGCTGCAACACATGGCAGCGCCTGTGGCTGATCATGACGCCCATGGTGAAGCCCTCCATGGTATCCTGCGCCCTGTTACAGTTTATGTGGGCCTCCAATGACTTCATGGGGCCCTTAATCTATATCAATACAGTCAGAAAATATCCGGCCGCTCTGGGCCTTCGTCTCATCATGGACTCGGAATCCGGTTTTGAGTGGAACAAGGTGCTGGCGCTTTCTGTCATTGTGATTCTGCCGTCTGTCGCCGTATTTCTGTCCGCGCAGAATCAGTTTATTGACGGGGTTGCAGCCGGGGGGCTGAAGGGGTAAAATAAATAAAGCGGCTGCGCTTATGAAATTTTTAACAATGCGGCTGCAGGGGTCTGAACGGGCAGAATAGATAGGAAAGGGGGGATTCTGTGTTTGAGATGCGTGCGATGGAGGATACGCAGGATTTCCGGATCGAGAGGAAAAAAATTACGGCGAATTACCGGATGAAGGAGGCACATTTTCATCCCTATTACGAGCTGTATTACCTCTATGCGGGAAGCTGCAGCACCTTTATCGGTCATACCCTTTATCATGTTAAGGCGGGGGATTTAATCCTGATTAAGAACATGGATATCCACCGGACGCTGGACTATTCCAGCCGGTTTAACGAGCGGATCGTTATGAATTTTACTCCGTATTTTTTAAACTTGATGGAATCAGAATTAGGGAACGAAGCGGTGGACCAGATCGTCTCCGTCTCCCATATCCGCGTTCCCCCGGCCAAGCGGCAGTACATCGGGAATCTGCTGAATCTGCTGGCCTATGAGGATAAGATCAAGGACAGCTTCCATCAGCTTCTTAAAAAAAACCACCTTTATGAGATTCTGCTGTTCATGTATCACAGCCAGTCCGGACAGAAGAAGAGCGTTGATGAGCTGGACTGTAAGGAAGAGCGTTTTTACGAGGCCGCCAAGTATATCTGTGACCACTATGCACAGGATGTAACTCTTGAGGAGGTGGCGTCCAGCATCAATATGGCGCCCACCTATTTTTCCCGGCAGTTTAAAAAAGTAACCAGCTTCGGTTTTAAGGAGTATTTAATCCAGATCCGTGTCCGTGAAGCCACGGTCCTGCTTCTGGAAACGGATACCCCGGTGATGAAGATTGCAAATAAGTGCGGCTTCAATGACAGCAATTACTTTTGCGAGGTTTTTAAAAAGGTCAAGGGGGTCAGCCCCAGTCAGTACCGGAAGACGCCGGAAGCGATTTAATCCGGATATCCTGGGGATTTTTAAACCGGTTTTCATTCCGATGAAAGTTTCCTTTGTCTTGCCATAAAAATATCCTCCTGGATTAATATATATTTTAACATTTATCCAAGAGGATTTCTTTCAGTTCACACAATTTTTTTTACAGTCTCCAACCTTATTCTTTAGGATTCGGCTCAGGCATCCATGAAGCAGATAAATCAGTTCCTTTAAAAATTCTTCTTATTCCATTAGATTTCTGCATGTACATATCTTCATCTGGATAATAGCAGGTATCTTCACTTTCATTAGTTCCAACGTCTAAAATTGCCAGAATCTCGTCACCGGAATTATAAAATGTGTGAGCGATATTCTTCCCTGCCGGCTTTGCTATGAAGTCCCCCTGACTAACGACTTTCTCCTCGTCATTTATGCGTAATGTTCCGGTTCCGGAAAGGATCATAAAAAATTCTTCCTGCTGTGAATGACTGTGATATTTTGTGCTGTAAGCTTTTGGCGGTACATAATCAATATTAACATAAATTTTTTGACTTCCCGCGGCTTCTCCCAATGACTTTGTAGTCAAACCAACATCATCACGCCAAAGAAATTGTTCAGGTAAATTACCTGTATTGTTGATATCCATATAATCTCTCCTCTCACACCTATAATCATATGTGATCAGAATACTATATATTTTACCAACGATCAATAGTACTATGGTTAATTTTAAATTACCATTGCATAATATCCCCGTTTTTTCAAACAATAGCACAAAGGAGGCGATATCATGGCCATAGCACATAAAAGTGCAATAAGCGTAGGTTTACTTCATATACCGGTGGGATTATATAAGACAACAAAAGATATATCAGTAAGTTTCAATCAGCTCTGTAAGGATACCCACGAACGTGTAAGACAAAAGAAAATATGTCCTTCATGCAATAAAGAAGTAACCAGTGATGAAATTATAAAAGGGTATGAATATGAAAAGGGTAAGTATGTGACTTTCACGGAAGATGAACTTGAAAAAATAAAAACCAAGAAAGATAAGACAATGCACATAGAACATTTTGCAATGTTGTCTGATGTAGATCAAATATATTATGAAAAGAATTATTATGTTGTCCCGGAACCAGGAGCAGAAAAGGCATTCGAGCTATTAAGAGAGGCAATGCTGGCCCAGGAAAAAGTAGGAATTGCAAAAACTGTCCTGGGCACAACAGAAAATCTTATCGTACTATATCCAACGAAAGAAGGAATTATTGCAAAGACTCTTTATTATCAGGCAGAAATACAAGCGGTGCCCGTGGCATCTGCAAAAGCAGAGGTCAGCAACGCAGAAATAGATATGGCAAAGACAATGATTGACTCTATGACGTCTACTTTTGACCCTGGTTTATATCATGATGAATATCAGGAAAAACTTCGACAGGCAATTGAATCTAAAATTGCCGGAAAAGAGATCGTAAATGTTGACAAAGAGAGTCCAAACAACATCATCGATCTAATGGAAGCAATGAAGAAAACAGTTGAAATGACAAAGGGTAACAAAGGGTTAGCATAATGGATATTTTTGAAAGCAAGAATATAAGCCCGATGCTGATTTCGGAAATGGTTGATCCTTTTGATTCTCCAAATTTTATCTACGAGATAAAATGGGACGGTATCAGGACTTTGTCTTTTTTGGACACGAAAACAGATATGAGAAACAAAAGAAATAAACTCATGGTTCCCATATTCCCAGAGCTGGAAAGTTTATATAAACAGGTTAAAACGAAATGTATTATTGACCACGAATTGCTTGTACTCAAAAATGGTATACCTGATTTCTATGAGGTGCAAAAACGGGCGTTGATGAGTAATTCATTTAAAATAAAGTTAGCCGCTGATAAATATCCAGCCAGTGTCATAGCTTATGACATCTTATACTATAAAGATAAGGATATTACTATGCTTCCCTTAATGGAGAGAAAAAAATATCTTACTGATGTTGTAATTGAGAATAATTTAATTTCTGTTTCAAGGTTTATAGAAAATGACGGAATAAAATTATTTGAGCTTGTTAAAGAAAAAGGTCTCGAAGGTACCGTTGCAAAAAGAAAAGATAGTCTATATTGGCAAGGAAAACGTACCAAAGACTGGGTAAAATGTAAGATAATGTCTACAGACGATTGTGTGATATGTGGATATATTTTAAAAGAAAATAATTTTACCAGTTTAGTTCTTGGCCAATACGATAATGAAGTGCTTGTATATAAGGGTCATGTCACACTCGGCGTAAGCTTAAGGGTATTAAACGAGTATAAATATAAAGTAATTGATTACTCCCCTTTCGGATATGTGCCGCCTGGAAACGAGGATTGTGTTTGGCTGGCTCCGGAACTCGTTTGTATAGTGGAATCAATGCCTACTGAAAAAGAAAGCTTTAGGCAGCCTGTATTTAAAGGTATACGAGATGATAAATTAGCCGTAGAATGTAAGGTATAAAAGGTGGGCCCCGGAACTCCGGACGCCCACCTATATATTTTACTCTGCCCTATCAGCGCACTGGCAGCAGTGCTCCCTTTAAGCTTCATTTCTGCCGCGTTCTTCAGTTCCCCGTTCTTCGATTAAGTGATATTTAAATATCCTTGATTTCACATTTGTAAGTGATATAATGACTTTATAAGAAAAGAGGAGGTAACACGAATGGACTTCACATATGATTCAAACAAAATCGCTCTCTATCATTCCGATAATAACTTACTCGCCGAGGTTACTTTTCCAGCAGTTGACCAGTATACCGTAAATATCAATCACACCTATGTAGATGATTCTCTTAGAGGTCAGGGTGTGGCAGGACAACTTATGGAAGCTGTAGCAAAACAATTACGTTCTGAAAATAAAAAAGCTATCCTGACATGTTCCTATGCTGTCAAATGGTTCGAAAAACATCCTGAATATAATGATTTGGTGAAATAGCGCTCCTGCGGCTATTTCACCTCTCCAAATCCTTACTTTCATACTCTCTCACTGTCCTTCTCCAGGTGTTCTATCCTTTCATTCTCAAAAAATACCAGTGTACTTGACCCAATAACTGAGGTAAGATATTTAAAAATGCAAAAGAGGTACATATGATGCTGAATTCAAATAACAAGAACAGTACATACCAGGACTGTCTGGCTCTGGGACTTAGTCTGGGCCTAATATTCGGGGCTGTAATAAACAATTTGGGAATGGGATTAATAATGGGGATGTCTTTAAGCTTTTTGTTTAGCAAAGGTTACTTTCAGAGCCATTAAATACATATAGGACACCCTGAAAATCCAATACAAATAAAGTGTAAATAAGCATAATTTCAAATAAGATTTAAAAAATTCTTTAATCCGCGTCACAAAACGGATTTATTCCCGTTATTATATATGTAACATCATACGGGCGGAAGTTCTCCTTTGCTCTGCTTCCGCCCTTCCCTTAATACGCGTTCTTTCAGCTTGTTCACAAAATTTGTATTAATACATATATTATTATTACAGAACGGCTTATCGAAGCAGCGGCAGAAAGAAGCAATAACAACACTCAGCCGCCGCCATACCAAAGACAGATAACTCATTTTGGTTTTGACTTCTTTTCTTCTGCTTCAGATAAGTAGTACTGTAAAACTGCCCGATCATAAATATGAAACCTCAAGGGGGTGGAAACCAAGGCATCTGGTTTCCATCCCTTTAAAGAATTAATCCGACTTTCTTTTTGTATTGGGCCCCATGCCTTCCCGGCGGGAATTATGAGTCTGATTCTGGTTCTCAGGCTTGCCTTTTTCTGACATGCCGTGATTCATATCATTTTTATTTTTCTGGGAAAGCTTTTCCTGGCTATTCTTCTCCATTTCCATCACCTCAACAATAGTATGGTCCGGCTACATAAGATTTATGTAAAAACAGCGTTTACACGCATAATACATTCCATGGCTGCGCATTATAAAAATGAGGTGATGAACATGTCATATATAGCTCCCGCAGTCCAGGCCAAATTCGAGACTCTTTCCATCGATTTAAAAAATGAAATCCTGGAGCGAAACGTACAAATTAACACCATTTACGATTTAATCAGTGTTTTGGAGGAAATTGTGAACGAAGGAAACAAATGATTTTCCTAAAAACAGTCACAAGCCAGGATTGGCCTTATGGCTGTTTTTTTAATGCGGAATCCAAAGATCTTTCAATAGAAAAGAGGCCGGACACAAACGGTCCGACCTATAAAAAACGTAAAAAATAATTATCTCCAAGATCCGTAAGAGGACTTGCACTGACGTCCGTTGTTAGTGGTTGCGCCCTTGGTTTTGGAGCAGGAGCTATTGTTCTTACCGCTGGAACAGGTGCTGTTCTTGCTGTTGGAGCAGTCACTGCCGGAACAGGTAGCACCCTTTGTGCAGGTTGATCCGTCGGTGCAGTTGGAACCATTGGTACAGGTCGTACCGTTGCTGCAGCTATTACCGTTGCCGCTGTTGCAGCCAAGCTTACTTAAAATGCTGTTGATATCCCCAGACTGTCCAAAGCAATTTGAAATGGTATAGCAATTGCTTGATGACACCGGGCAGGTTGCTGCCTGAGCAGTCATAGGAACACCTGCTACAGTAAGTACGGTTGCTGCTGCTAAAACGAATACTGGTAATTTTCTCATGGTAATATCCTCCTTATTTGTTACATAATTATTACATTTCTGTTACAAAATGTATCATAACATACAGGAAATGGAATTTCACTAGGAGAAAGATGGCAATTATACTCTATTTTTCCAGCTGATATTCATTAACAGCTAATTTTAAGGCTCCCATGATGCCCTGATTATCATTTAGGCTGGGAAGAACGATATAATTCTCTATGTCTTCAAGCTCTTTTGTCTTGATATATCCGGCCAGCTGGCGCTTCACTTCTTCTCTTACCAAAGGCATCATATGTTCCTGATGCATAACTCCTCCTCCCAGAATAATACGCTGGGGAGAAAGAACCATAATATAATCTACAAGGGCCTGAGCGATGTAATATGCCTCTAATTCCCACACTTCCTTTTGGTCCTCCAGCTCTGCGCCTTTCTTCCCCCACCGGGCTTCTATGGCAGGTCCTGAGGCAAGGCCTTCCAGGCATGTCTTGTGATAAGGGCATTTTCCTTCATAGCCGTCGTCCGGATGTTTGGAAAGCAGCAAGTGCCCTCCTTCCGGGTGGAGCATGCCGTGAAGAAGCGTTCCATTGGTAATGATCCCGGCTCCAACGCCGGTACCGATGGTAATATACATGCTGTTTTCAAGGCCCTTTGTAATCCCCCAGGTGGCTTCTCCCAGAGCAGACCCATTCACATCTGTGTCAAATCCAACCGGAACCTTAAGGGCATCTTTTAAGACTCCCACAATGTTATAGTTGGCCCAGGCAAGCTTTGGCGTGGTGGTGATATAACCATAGGTCTCCGAGCTCCTGTTTAAGTCAATAGGGCCGAAGCAGCCGATTCCCAGGGCTTCTATTTCCTTATCCTTAAAATACTCGATCAGCTTCGGCATGGTGATTTCCGGTGTCTCTGTAGGTATGGAAACACGTTCAAAAATCTCACCGTTTTCATTGCCTATAGCACAAACCATCTTTGTTCCGCCTGCCTCTAACGCTCCAAGTCTCATATTCATTTGCCTCCTTTTACACTGGGTTGGAACAGATGATAGACATCTTTCCTTCAAATCTGCACTCTCCGCTTTTTGCCGGTACGATGAAATGCTGCCCTGCTTCCAGAGGAATTCCGTTCACCGAGCCTTTTCCGCTTATAACGCTTACATTGGTAAAATATTTTCCAAGCTCCTTTGTAAAGACGCCGTCAATATCATATTTATCTACTGAGTAAAACTGGCAGGTCACTAAATGGGTGTGCACTGCGCCTGGTACTTTCTCTGTTTCGGGATTCGCCTGTTCTTCCATAAAAGGCGCCCTTATATTAGCAACGCTCTGCTCTACATGAAGCTGCCTTGGTTCTCCATTGGACAAACGGTCATAGTCATATATGCGGTACGTGATATCGCTGCTTTGCTGAGTCTCCAATACCAGAGTTCCTCCCTTGATGGCATGAACGCAGCCAGGATCAATCTGGAAAAAGTCTCCTTTTTTAATTGGAACGGTCCGGATAAATTCTTTCCACCGGTGATCCCGTATCATGGCTTCCATTTCTTCCCGGTCCTTGGCATGATGGCCGATTGCAATTTCAGTTCCTGGTTCACAGTCCAGTATATACCAGCACTCTGTTTTTCCAAGGGAACCGTTTTCGTGAATTTTCGCATAGCTGTCGTCGGGATGAACCTGAATGCTTAAATCTTTTTTTGCATCAATGATCTTGACCAAAAGCGGGAACTTGTCCCCGGGATAATTCCCGAACAAATCCGGCTCCTCTTTCCACAGGCTGCCAAGCCGCCTGCCGTCATATATTCCTCCCGCAACTTTACATTCCCCGTTCTCATGGGCGCTGATAGCCCAGCATTCTCCGGTGGTATCGCTTGGTATCTCATAACCAAATACGTCCCGAAGTCTGGTGCCTCCCCAGATGGCTTCCATAAACACAGGCTCCAGAAACAAAAGTTCCATCTGTTTTCCTCCTTATGTAGTGATTTATGACCACTCCCTATATTTTACCTGAATAAACGAAAAAGGAAAAGAGGAATTTCTAATTTTTCTCAAAAATGCCAGAATCAGAAATAAAGAATCATAAATAAAGAATCAGGAAGATCATAAATAAAAAAGTGCCGGAATGTCCGTCATCCAGGATCATTCTGACACTTTTCTTTCTATTCTTACTGAGAATCTTTTCCGTATACCTCAATCTGGGTAAGGGCCGGAAATGGGGAAGGATCATCTGCTTTTATCAGATCGCTCAATTTCACCCATGTGATATTCTTTCTTTCCAAAGAAAACAGGTGAGGCTTCATGCTCTTTTCCATTTCCACTACCTCTTCAGTTCCGTCGGAAAACGTAAGCTTGGCCTTTACCCACCAGTTATCATGCGGGAAATCCGCACGTGTATACAAAGCAATCTTATCAAAATCGACAGGGCGGCCAAAGTCCAGGGTCATTTCCGCATCATCCTGTCGGTTGATTCCCCAGGATTCATAAGGCCATGCACCGTGGGATTCGTTGGCGAGAACGCCGTCAATGGCATTGCGCGCCGCAAACACCGCTTCTCCTCTGGTTTCCACATTGGCAAAGGCATGAGGGAAACAGCCCGTATCTCCGTGCTGGTCCATGACATTCTTTGCTAAGTTCCTGTAAATGCCTGCTTCATGGTCAAAAGCTTCCCGAATGGTCAGATAATGACGCTCACCTGTAAAGGCTTTCGGGTTATAGGAAATCTTTTTCTCTTCAAAGGGTATGGTATAAACCACTTCCTCCTTTGTAAGATAGACAAAGGATTCATCCATGCAGTCATCAATGCGTACTACATAATGAGCGCCTGGTTTGTCTGTTGAAAATACAATAGCATCTCCTTCTTCGTATTCCCCTTCAAATACGAGGATTGCCTGATCCTCTCCCAATACGGATGCCTTTACACCGCCATTCTGGTTTCTTACAGCTATTGATACATTCGCCATGATCAGTCCTCCTGCTCTTCCTGCTCAAAATAGTCTTTATATTCTACTTCTATCTGATACTTCATTCTCTGCATGCTGTAACACAGATGTTCTCTGAGGGACCGCTCCAGGCCTTCGATGTCTTTTTTCTCCAGCAGTTCAAAAACTTCAGTGTGCTCCCTGATGATTCTGGTAAAATCTGTTTCAGTTACAAAGTCAAGCATACGGAACCTTGTATAATGTAACTGCTGGGCCTGTATCATATCCCAAAGCTTCTGTTTGCCGGTAGCCTGATACCAAATGGCATGCATCTGCGCGTCCATACGGTAAAACTGCTCCGGTTCAAATCCTTTTTCCTGAATCAGAGCCTGCTGCTTGCGGATCAAATACCGGACTTCCTCCATCCAGAGAGGCGTTGCCATATTCATAAAATCCCGCATGACCATGGTTTCCACCGCAACACGCATGTATATCATCTGTTTAATGGTATCTAAATTCAAAAGCGTTACCTGTGTGCCGGAATATGGCACCGAATTGACAAAGCCCTGTTCCTGAAGCCTTCTCACCGCTTCCCTGACAGGCGTCCGGGATACGCCAAACCGTTCACAGATTTCATTCTCGCTGATGATCTGTCCGGGCTTTAATTCCAGGTCCAGAATCTCCTGCTTTAACGTTTCAAACACCAATTCGCCGCGGTTTTTATAGGTTTTGGTCTTTCCTTCCATTGAACCCTCTCCGTCCTCTATATTAGACCTGTTAAAAAATATGCCATGACCTCCGCCCTGAAAGCAGACATCATGGTCATATTTTTTAACACCAGGGCCGGCTCATGAAAAAGAGCCGGACCTGAATCTTGAAATCTAACTGTTACTGCGGCTGTTTGCCAATGTAAGCTAAGATACCGCCGTCCACGTACAGAATATGCCCGTTGACAAAGTTGGAAGCGTCAGAAGAAAGGAATACAGCCGGACCTGAGAGATCCTCTGCTTCTCCCCAGCGTCCTGCCGGAGTCTTAGCAATAATAAACTGGTCAAATGGATGTCTGGAACCATCTGCCTGAGTCTCACGCAGCGGTGCTGTCTGTGGGGTAGCGATGTAGCCAGGTCCAATACCGTTACACTGAATGTTGAATTCACCGTACTCAGATGCAATGTTCTTGGTCAGCATCTTAAGGCCGCCCTTTGCTGCCGCATATGCGGAAACGGTCTCACGGCCAAGCTCGGACATCATGGAGCAGATGTTGATGATCTTTCCGTGGCCTTTTTTGATCATGGACGGAATAACTGCCTTAGCAACGATAAATGGAGCGTTCAAATCAACGTCAATAACCTGTCTGAACTGCTCAGCAGTCATATCGCACATGGGAATGCGCTTGATAATACCTGCGTTGTTTACCAGGATGTCGATTACGCCGACCTCCTTCTCGATCTGGGCTACCATAGCGTTTACGCCGTTTTCATCGGTAACGTCACATACGTAACCATGAGCTTTGATTCCCTCTTCCTTGTATGCGGCAATTCCCTTATCAACTAATTCCTGCTTAATATCATTAAAAACAATGGTTGCGCCTGCTTCTGCAAGACCTTTTGCAATGGCAAATCCAATGCCGTAGGAAGCGCCTGTGACTAATGCAACTTTTCCGTCAAGGGAAAACTGGTTTGCTAAATTCATGATTAATCTCTCCTTTGCTTATTATATGGGGGTCAGTTATCTCATCTTTTCCGTGTTTTGAAATGTATCCAAACTATAAAATTTGTATACAAATCTAACACCTTGTATATATGCTAGCATATCCCATCTCTTTTTTCAATGTACATTTTTAACAAACAATAATATTTTTATTTATCTATAATTTTCCAGGGAACCGCTTCCTGTTCTAATATTCGTCCGGCTCATTGCTCACGCAAACCAAAAATCCCGGCTTTCTTAAAGAAAACCGGGATTTTTGTCATGGAATCCTGCTCACTATGTATGTCCGGCTTCTGATTTTAATCTTCCAAAATCATCATTTTCCGGTTTTTAAATTCCTGGATTTTTCCTTCATTCCAGTCATGTACGGGACGGTAATAACCGGCGATCCTGCTGTATACGTCTGTCTGCTTTCCGCATTTGGGGCAGGTTTCCTCTCTTCCGGAAAGATACCCGCAGGTCTGGCAGATGGAATACACCGGTGTAAAGGTAAAGTATGGAATATCATAATTTTCCGCCATCTTCCTTAAAGAATCCCGGATTCTTCTCCAGTCCTTTGCCTCCTCTTCCATATACATGGAAAATACGGTGCCAGCCGTATAAAGAGGCTGGACTGCATTCTGGTTTTCAAGGGTTTCCTTAAGGGTTCCTTCAAAATCGGAGGGAAGCTTGGTGCTGTTGGTATAATAAGGGGTATCTCCCGCCTTTCCCCCTGTCTTAATCTCCGGAAATTCCTGCCTGTCGATCATTGCCAGGCGGTAGGCCGCCGATTCCGCCGGGGTCGCTTCCAGGCAGTACAAATTTCCGTACTCCTGCTGATAACCAATCAGCTTCTTCTTTAAATGCTTCAGCACATCTGCCGCAAAATCCCTTGTCTTTTGGGATTCCATTCCAGATTTTAGCCAGGAAGCATTAAGCCCTGCCTCATTCATTCCAATAACGCCTATGGAAGAAAAATGGTTCTCCAGGTTTTCCAGATAACAGGCCGTATAAGGATAGAGCCCATTCTTTAAAAGCCTGCCGATGACATCCCGTTTAATCTTCAAGGATCTGGCTGCAATATCCGTCACCTGGTCCAGACGTTTGTAAAAATCCGGTTCATCGGAAGATAAAAAGCTGATCCGGGAAAGATTTATGGTGACCACGCCAATGGACCCGGTATTCTCCCCATATCCGAAGAATCCTCCTGCTTTATTGCGCAGTTTTGTAAGATCCGGTGCCACGCCATGATAGGAGATCCTCACATCCCCCGGAGCGTGGCCGCCCCTGATATAGTTGGAATAATAAGGCGTTCCATAATGGGAAGCAAGGGAAAATAAAAGGCGGTTATTCTCTGTGTCCGACCAGTCAAAATCCTCAGACAGCCCGTAAACCGGAATCGGATACTGAAATCCCATGCCGCCTGCATCTCCAGCCAGCATAGTTTCTAAAAACGCGCGGTTTATCATATTCATCTCGGTCTGGCAGTCCCCATAGGTAAAGTCCATTCGCTTACCTCCGACAATGGCCTTTTCCTCTCTCATATCCTCAGGAACCGTTAAATCCAGGGAAATATGGGAAAACGGCGCCTGGGTTCCCCAGCGGCTTGGCGTGTTCACTCCAAACACAAAAGCCTCCATGCATTTTTTAACCTTGTCATAGGCAAGGCCATCAGCCCTGACAAAAGGCGCCAGGTATGTATCAAAGGAAGAGAAGGACTGAGACGCAGCCCATTCATTCTGCATGATTCCAAGAAAATTAACCAGCTGGTTGCACAGGGTAGCCAGATGCTTTGCAGGGGAGGCCGTAATCTTTCCCGTAATTCCTCCCAGTCCGTCCAGCAAAAGCTTTTTTAAAGACCAGCCGCAGCTATATCCTGTCAGCATAGAAAGGTCATGGATATGAATATCGCCCCTGTTATAGGCATCAGCAATCTCCTTGTCATAAATTTCAGAAAGCCAGTAATTTGCCGTCACCGCTCCGGAATTGTTAAGGATCAGGCCGCCCACAGAATAGGTCACCGTGGAATTTTCCTTTACATGCCAGTCCTCTACCTTAACGTAATTATCCACCACATCCTTATAGTCAAGAGTGGTGGCTCCCAGGCTCCTGATTTTCTCTCTCTGTTTCCGGTACAGAATATATGCCTTTGCCACATCCGTATATCCGGTCTCCTCCAATACCTTTTCCACACTGTCCTGGATATCCTCCACAGGGATTAAGTCTTCCTTTACCTTATCCTTAAAATCGGAAGCCACCCGTAAGGCAAGCAATTCCACAATGCTATCCGTATAATACTTTTCGGTTGCAGTAAATGCCTTTTTCATGGCTTCTTTGACCTTTGACAAATCAAAGTACGCTTCTGCGCCATCCCTTTTCGTTACCTTCAACATGTTAATCCTTCTCCTTCAAATCCTATTTGACCTGGTAGATCATAATACGGTCCCTGCTATGTAATTCCTGCTGGAAATATCCGTTTTCCCCATTCACTTCCAATACTACCTGTCCGGTTACATTTTTAAAATCCAGTCCGGAATATTCCAGCATGTCCATCAGATAATAGGGGTGGTGATCCGGCTTTAAGGGAAGAGTCAGAGGGTTGTTATTCAGAAAGAACGTGATTTTCCCCTTGCTCCCACGGCTCTTTTCCCCTTCTCCATTCCCTGCCTGGGGAACTGGGGCTGCTGAAGCCGTATTAAGAGAGCCGGATCCGGCTTCTTCCGTCCTTTCAACTCCGGCATTCTGTACCGGCTCTTCCTTTGTTCCGGCTGCTGCGCTTTCTATTTCAATGCTGTCACCGGATTTTAGAGGTACATCCTCCTTTACCTCCTCATCATTTACCAGCACCTTGTTTCCTTTTCCAAGCTCTGCCACATCGGAGAGCATAGCGGAAGCGTTTTTTCCACGGCTGGCAGGTACGAATACAATCCAGTCCTCTGTATTTACCGGATCGGAAAGCTGTGTTTCTTCTCCATTGAGTTTTAATACAGACGGCTCCGCTTTTTCTCCATAAAAAACCGTTCTCTTTCCGTTAACACTCACCACCAGGTTCTGGCCGGAACGTCCGATCATATCCTGGTAATTGTAGCCGTTCATCATCAGCACATCCATTATGGTAAAGCTGCCGCTCCGGAAGAGCTTCGCCGGCCTGTCATTTAAAATGACACGGAAGCTGTCATTGACAATGCTGAAGCCTGCGGATATGACGATTCCAAGAGGAGTGGCAAATTCCGGATTCTCAAGGTCATACTCATCGGAATAGGCGTTGATCTTAAAATTGTTGCCGGCAATAGCGACACGTTTTGGGTCAATTTTCAGATGCTCTACGATCCCTTCCTTTAAGCCGGAGAGCCTGCTCCCTCCCCCTGCCAGAAAGACTGCCGACGGCACCCCGCCGTTTACCTCCAGGATTTTTGCCGATATCTCCTCGCAAAGCCTGGAAGACGCTTCCTTAATGCACTCAAAGATGGATTCCCTTGTTATGATCTGTTCAAATCCAAGAATATCCGTAAAATGAATCTCCGCCCCTTCATCAATCTCTGATTTGATTTTTTCTGCGGTATCAAAATCGACCAGATACTCCTTCATAATGGTCTCTGTGATCTCATCTCCGGCAAGAATGGCCATGGTATAGCCGGTCACGCAGCCATCCCTGCAGACTGCAATGTCGGAGGTTCCTGCTCCTATATCCACCATGGCTAAGTTTAACAGGCGGATATTCTGGGGAATGGCCGCATTGATGGCGGCAATCGGCTCCAGGGTAAGGCTTGCCACCTCCAGACCGATCTTGTGCATAGCCGCATAAAGGCTTTCCACTACCTCTGTGGGAAGGAAGGTTGCAATGATGTCAGCTTTTAAAACCCTTCCATGATGGTCGATCAGATTGGATATCATGTAGTTGTCCAGATAATAACGGCTTACCGTATATCCGACCAGATAAAACTGCCGGTCTGATTCCCTGTCTTCTCTATTCATAAATAATTTTTCTGCTTCGCTGATTGCACCTGCTTCCAGGCGGCTGATTGATTCCGCATCGATCTTCTGGGGCCTGGGAAGCTCCATCTCATAGGTCACGCTTTCGGTCCGCAGCGCTCTTCCGGCAGCTGCTACACTGACCTTATCAAGCCTGCACCCCAGCTTTTTCTCCAGCCTGTCCTTAACCTGGCCAGCGATCTTTGCCACCTGGTCGATATCCTCGATCTGGCCGTCAATCATCGCCCGTTTTGTGTGCTCGGCTCTCTCTATGGCAACGATATGAATTCTGTCCCCATCAGGCATGCCCACCATGCCGATGATGCTCCGGGTTCCAATATCCAGAGCGAAAACAGCCTGATCCGGAAGAGTGTCTGTCAAAATACTATGTCTGTTATCCATAAATAATGCCCCATTCTCTTGTATATTTGTCTATTATTCTACTAGTATAAACAGCCTCCGTCAATCGAATAAAGGAAATTTTTGCGGAAAAACCACGTAAATTGACGCAGAAAAACAAGCCGCAGCTTAAGGATATACGCTGCGGCCTGGTTTATCAGCACTGGTTTCTAATATCAAAGCTCGGATTGAATGCGTAGAAATTCCTGCTGTCCAGATTATCCTGGGTGATTCTTAAAGCTTCCCCAAATCTCTGGAAATGAACGATTTCCCGTTCCCTCAAGTAACGAATCGGATCACAAACTTCAGGATCAGTCACAACACGAAGAATGTTGTCGTAAGTACTCCTTGCCTTCTGCTCTGCCGCCATATCCTCCACAAGGTCAGTAATTGGGTCTCCCTTTGACTGGAATTCGGTGGCACTAAACGGGACTCCCCCTGCAGACTGAGGCCAAATCCCTGTGGTATGGTCAATGTAGTAAGGACCAAAGCCCGAATCTACCACCTGCTCCGGCGTTAAGTTTCTTGTCAGCTGGTGAACAATGGTCGCTACGATCTCTAAGTGAGCTAACTCCTCCGTTCCAATATCTGTCAAAAGTCCTTTACATTCCTTATAAGGCATGGCATAGCGCTGGGAAAGATAACGCATGGAGGCTCCCATTTCTCCATCAGGCCCACCTTAATTCAGAAACAGATAGCCAGATCCCTGGCCTTTCCTTAAGCTCATAATTAAACCAATTTACCCATATATTATAGAAACATTCCTTTTATGAGGCTCCTATGCAGACAATCTCTAAAAAAACGCTGACAGATATTATGCGCCACAACGGGATCACTGTTTTTACCTATACAATCCATTATCCATATTTTACCACCACATGCAGCTCCACCTCTGCCCAGAGCATCAATAAGTTTTATGAGTTTCGGTCCAAACAGGCCGAAAACTACTGCCGCACCGTGCTCTACCCCCAGGCCGTTGATCAGGCAATGTTCGTGCAAAAAAATCAATTTCCCTTTAACAGCTATGAGTTTTTATCAGTCTATCAGGTCACATACAATAAGGACTGCACCTCAAGCCTTTACACCGATCAATATACTTATCTGGGAGGAGCCCATGGAAATACAACCCGGGACTCCCAAACATGGGACTTTTCTACCGGCAAACAGCTGAACCTCATTGATTTCTTCCCAAACACCCCCCAGTTTACGGATTATATTTTTAAAGGGATCCAGCAGCAGATAGAAGAACAGACGAAAACATCTCCTTCCCAATATTTTGTTGACTATGCGGCTCTCCTGCGCGGTAACTTTAACATCAATGGATTTTTTCTTAAACCCTCTGGAGTTGTCATCTATTATCAGCAGTACGATATCGCTCCTTATGTAAGAGGAATCCCGGAATTTTTATTTCCTTTTCAGGACTGCGGGCCCAATGTCTGACCTTGATCTGCATCCGATGGTATACATAGCGTTAATCTTCATAAAGTGTTCACAATTTCATCAAAGTTTTATCATATTTCCCCGTTATATTAATAAATGCAAAAGGCTATAACCTTTTAAACTAAACTTTTTTTCATACATAGCCGGCAGGATCCCCCCATCTTGCCGGCTCCCTCCATTTTGGGCCTGTCCTCTCCCACCGGCATCATCCTGAAGCGGTTATTCTTCTGAATCCGATGGACTCCATCATCTTATCCTGAATCATCAATGCAATTTCCTTACGCTTTTCCTCCGGCAGAGAATCCATAAGAACATTTTTCCCGTCAATTTCCACGTAATTTTCAATTATTGGTTTTTTGTTCATATTTCCATCCCCTCCCTGGTAAAATGTATGTGACACGGATTGTACTTGTTTCCTGATGTTTTCCAGGTACCGCCGGAAAGAGGGGATGGATTTTGAAAAAAGATGAAACAACGGAAATCGGAGCTGCTTACGTACGCGTCAGCACGAATGACCAGACGGAGCTTTCTCCCGATGCACAGCTGAGAGAAATAAAAAAGGCGGCGAAAGCCGATGGAATTTTAATTCCGGAAGAATTTATATTTATTGAAGAAAAGGGGATCAGCGGCCGCCGTGCCGACAACCGGAAGGAATTCCAGAAAATGATTTCCATTGCCAAGTCCCAGCCCTCTCCCTTTCAGTATCTCTATCTCTGGAAATTTTCCCGCTTTGCAAGAAACCAGGAAGAGAGCATGTTTTATAAAGGCGTTCTCCGGAAAAAATGCGGCGTGACCATTAAAAGCGTATCCGAACCCATTATGGAAGGCATGTTCGGCCGTCTCATTGAAAGCATCATCGAATGGTTTGATGAATACTATTCCATCAACTTATCCGGGGAAGTCACCAGAGGTATGACTGAAAAAGCTTTAAGAGAAGGCTATCAGGCCTCTCCTTGCCTGGGATACCGTGCGGTGGGAGAAGGAAAGCCTTTTCTCATTTATGATGAAGAATATAAGATCGTGGAATATATCCACCAGTCCTATCATGATGGCATGGATCTGTCTGCCATTGCAAGGAATGCAAACGAAATGGGTTTTTTGACCAAAAGGGGAAACCGGTTCGACCGCCGGGCGGTTGATCGCATTTTAAGAAACCGGTTCTATGACGGTATCGTCACCTGGAAAGACATCTCCTTTCATGGAAGGCATGAGACCAGGGAAACGGTGACATCGGTTTTTAAAGATAATCAGGTGCGGCTGCAAAGGGAATACAGGCCCGTGAAACGCCGGGAGGTGTCAGACTGCAAGCATTGGGCCTCCGGCCTCCTGAAATGCGGGTACTGCGGTGCAAGCCTTGTGTTTAACAAGGCCCCGGATACGAACCGCCATCCCAGCTACTTCCAGTGCTGGCGTTATGCCAAGGGATCTCATGGAGAATCCTGCAGCATTACCGCAAAAAAAATGGAGGCTCTTATAATAGAATCTCTCCGCACTGCTCTTGCCTCTGAAGATATGAAATACGGATATGTAAGAAAGCCTGTTTCCGAAACACCCGGAGAAGAAGAGAACATACGGACAGCTCTGTCAAGGATCATACAAAAAAAACAGCGGATAAAAGATGCTTATGAAAATGGAATTGATACGCTGGAAGAATATAAAGCCGGAAAAAAACGCCTGGAAAAGGAACAGGAAGAACTTGAGAACCGTTTAAAGAATATAAAAAGCCGCTCAAGCCATGAAAAGGCCACCGATAAGGTTGAGCTGGCTTCCCGAATCCAGAAGGCTTGTGACATCATCTCTGATCCAGCAATGAGTTATGAGTTAAAAGGAAACGCACTAAGAAGTGTTGTAAAAAAAATTGTATATGATAAACGGGAAGGTACGCTGAAATTCTTCTATTATATCTCCTTATGACCAGACGGGAGGAACCATGCTGCCCGTTTGCCTGTTTATACGGCACGGCAGTATGGTCCACCATACTGGCTCATAATAAAGGTAGCAAGTTTGGGATTGGGAGTCGTAATATTTACCGGATATTGTAATCTCTTTTCATACCTCCACATTAGCCGCACACTCCTTCCCATGGCCATGGATCATTGATCCAGGTCCAGTAATTCTCATCCATGACTCCATCAACCATCAGAGGGCCGCACTGCTCCTCATAAGCCTGCATTGCCTGCTGCCGCATATCAGCTACATAAAAGTAATAGTTTAATGCATCCTGATCGTCTGGATGGGTGTCAAGATACAAATTCACATCATCCATAGCAAAGCTGGCTTCATATACCTGCTTTAACAGCATATCGCAATCAACATTATAGCCTGTCATCACTGGCACCCCCCCATAATAAATGGTTTATTCAAATCCGGGAAGATAGTTCCCATGTTCATGGCTGTATCAATCGGATATACTTGCTGCCAACACTGCCATGGTACATATGCCATTCCAACTGGAAACATATCGATATTTTCGGCTGGACAAGGTGCTGGAGCTGGCATGCTGGGACGTGTGGCCGGAGCAGTGCATGTCGGCATTTCAGGACACTTCACAAAAGCGGGGCTTGTTGACATATTCGGACATTTCATGGGCATTGCTTCCATTTCTTTTTCCGGGCATTTTACCGGCATGAGGCATACTGGTATACATTTTTCTGGCATTGGACGGGCTGGCATCTCTTTGCATTTTTCAGGCATCGGGCAGGCTGGCATCTCCCTGCATTTCTCCGGCATGCATCTTTCCGGCATCGTGCGGGCTGGCATCTCCCTGCATTTCTCCGGCATGCATTTTTCAGACTTCGTGCGGGCTGGCATCTCCCAACATTTTTCAGGCATGCATTTTTCAGGCATCGGGCAGGCTGGCATCTCCCAACATTTTTCAGGCATGCATTTTTCAGGCATCCGGCAGGTTGGCATCTCCCTGCATTTTTCAGGCATGCATTTTTCAGGCATCGGACAAGCTGGCATCTCCCTGCATTTTTCAGGCATGCATTTTTCAGGCATCGGACAAGCCGGCATCACTCTGCATTTTTCAGGCATGCATTTTTCAGGCATCGGGCATGCTGGCATCACTCTGCATTTTTCAGGCATACATTTTTCAGGCATCGGGCATGCTGGCATCACCCTGCTTTTTTCCGGCATGCATTTTTCCGGCATCCGGCAGGCTGGCATCTCCGCGCTTTTTTCCGGCATTGGGCATAATAGCATTGGCTGGCAATTCATGGGCATGGGTGCTGCCTTGGTTTCATATTCACCTCTTGTTTCCGAACACCTTGGTCTTTTAGGCGGCATCCACGGGCAGGGGCCTGTGGGCATATCCTGTTGTTTCATAAGTATAGGATCTGCCCCAGTTTCTGCGGACCTTGCAGGACCTGAGCCAAGCGGCATGTCTGGACGGATTACCGTACCAGGGCTTACAGACATATCAAGCCCCATGGCATATTCCCAGCCGGCCGAGCCGGTGCCGGTCATATAGTCGGGACGCCATTGCTTCGTATAACAATCCATAGGATGTATGACTCCTTTCGATATTGAAAGTTTCTAATATCAATCTATGAAAGGAATACTCTGTTGTGCAGGGCCTGCTGAAATTTTTCCATTAATTTCAAAGGAAGATCCATGGCATGGGCATTCCCAGCGCTTATCATACCGGTTCCATACCAGGCGGCATCCCAAATGGGGGCAGTTCACGGCCCCCGGCATGGTTCCGGCCGAAAGTCCCTTCACCGATTGCATTCCATGGGAAACCAGTGTGCCGGCAGCGGCCTTCAAATGATGCCTTCTGGGGGAGAATACTTCATCATAAGGCGTTCTTCTTCCGGTTATCTGGGTGCTCAATATCTTAGCTGCCACCATGGATGAACTCATACCCCATTTACCAAAGCCTGTAGCAACATACCAGTCCGGTCTTAGGGAAGAATATGGTCCGATATAGGGAATTCCGTCCAAAGTCTTGCAATCCTGAGCCGTCCATCTTCCGATTTCCGCTGCCTCCGGAAACAGATGTTCTCCTGCCCGTTTCATAACGGAAAAGGGATTTTCCTTTGGCGCTTTTCCTGTCCTGTGGCTCCCATATCCCAAAAGAAGCTTATCACCGGCATTCCGGAAGGAATATGCCCTTTCGTCAATTCCAATATACATGCCTTTTAGGGATTTGACCGGTTCAAGCTCCAGGACATAACTTTTTTCCTGATACATTTTTGCAAAATAAAATCCCGGTACATTGACAAACGGATAATGGGAAGCAAACACCACTTTTTCCGCTTTTATCACCCCTTTGTCCGTCACGACTTCATGACCCTGAACCTTGATAACCTTTGTCCGCTCAAAGATAGTAAGCCCTGCAGAAATATCTCTTAAAAATTCCAGGGGATGAAACTGGGCCTGTCCGGTAAAGCGAACCGCTCCATGCACAGGAAAAGGAAGGCCGGTCTCCCTGACAAAGGAAGCCGGCAGCCCTAGCCTGGCAGCCCATTCCGCCTCTTTTGAAAGCACTTCTGACTCCTGGACAGAATACAGATATGCATCCGTTTGTTCATAATGGCATTGTATGGAATAACGTCTGATGAGCTTTCCATACTCCTCCACTGCCAGCTGGTTTGCCTTTCCATACAGCCTTGCTGTCTCCTCCCCAACCGTTCGTGCCAGCTTTTCGTAAATCAGATTGTGCTGGGATGTGATCTTTGCCGTTGTATATCCCGTCTGTCCGCTTCCTATCCGGTCAGCTTCCAGCACCACTACATGAAGCCCATGCCTTTGTAAGTAAAAGGCAGTGAGGATCCCTGCCATCCCTGCTCCTATCACTACAACCTCTGTCCGTTTGTTCCCTGTCAAAGGGTTTCTTCCTGGAATTCTGGCTGATTCTGTCCAAATTGATTTCATTCTCTTCACCTCATGTTTTCATGCTTAAATACAAAAAAATGTTCACCTTACCCTTATTATTCTCTCTATTTCCAGTTTCATGCCTTTTACTCCTCTTCCAATTATTTCTTGCTTTCCCCCTGCTTTTATAATAAAATAAAGTCAAACAGCCAATAAACAGGAGGTAATCCATATGAATTGGTTTCATAAAAAAACAACTCCGGTCCTACAAACAGAAACGGTAGCGCAGGCTGCAGAAATAACAGCCTCAGAGAGTAAGCCTGAACGGGATGCCTGTTTAAAACATTTAAGCCAGGTGATAAGCTCCGGCGAGCGCGGTGCTGTCCTAAAGCTTCATATAGATAATTTTAAACGGTTAAACCAGGTATTTGGATATGAATACTGTGAAAGCCTTTTGGAACAGATTCTTACATATTTAAAAGAGGTGACAGGAAAAAACGTTTATCATTATATTGGCGTGGAATATATGATCATACTGGACCGATACACCCAGGGGCAGGCTTTAGAGCTTGCGGAGGAAATCGCCGGAAGGTTTGACCATGTCTGGAAGGTCACCGGAACAGACTGCTTATGTTCCGCACAAATGGGCATCTGTTCCTATCCGGGACATGCCTCTTCACCGGACCAGATGTTAAAATGTCTGGACTTAGCCGTTATTAAAGCGGAGGAAGACGGTCCCAACCAGGCGGTTGTCTTTGACAGTGCCTTGCAAAAACAGCTGCAGCGGCGCCAGACCATTGCCCTTTATTTAAGTACAGCCTTAGAAAAGGAAGAGGTGGAAGTCCGTTACCGCCCTACCCTTCATATGGATACGGGGATTTTTACCCGGGCCGAGCTTTATATGCGCGTCTTTATTAAGGGCCTTGGCTTAATCGGAGCCAGCGAGTTTCTTCCTGTTGCAGAAGATTCCGGGCAGATCCGGGCCATTGAATACTATGCCCTGGAAAAGGCCGCCCAGTGTATCTTAAGTCTCCTAAAAGCGGACTGCAAATTTGAATCCATCGCCCTTCCCATTTCTCCTGTCCTTTTTTTACAGGAAGATTTTCTTGATGAAGTGAAGCGGGTCATGGATACCCATCACATACCAAAGGGAAAACTGGCCCTGGAAATTCAGGAAAGCGCCTTAACCATGGCCTATTTAAACATCAATGTAATGCTTCAGCAATTACAGGAAATGGGTGTGGAGATCATCCTCAATGAATTTGGCTCCGGCTACTCCGGAATCTCCTCGATCCTGGAACTGCCGGTGGATACCTTAAAGCTTGAGCGCCTGTTCGTCTGGCAGCTTGAGACCAATCCAAAGTCCCGACACATCATAGAAGGACTTGTCCGGATGGCAAGAGATCTTGATATAACCATTATTGCCGAAGGCGTGGAGACAGAAAACCAGGTAAGGATCTTAACAGAAGCCGGCTGCAATTACCAGCAGGGGTTTTATTATTCTCCTACCTTGGGAAAAGACACTCTGTTAAATATCCTCGGCACTTCCTTAACAGATTCTCATCAGCTCTTAGCAGAGGAAAAGGATAAAATGAGCCGCTAATTTAGGAGGACACCGATATGACCAAATCCGTATACTATCAACGCCCAGACGACCGTTCCTTCCAGGGCAGAAAAGTAGAGGGCCTGTTAGAAAATGTAGAATATTCCCTTAATTCCAATATCCGTATCTGGCATAACATTCAGACGGAAGGTTACGAACCCCACCAGCACAGTGCATTGGAAATTCTCATACCTGTGGAAAATGAATATACCGTCATCATCAACAAAAAGTCCTTCACCTTACAACCGGGAGACATTCTTTTTATTCCCCGCTTTTCCATCCATGAGATACTTCCAGCTGCCAGCGGTTCCCGCTTCATTTACATGTTCAATATGGAGCCGCTGTCCAGTTTCTACGATTCCGCCTTTCTGGATGTGGTCCTATTAGAACCTTGTCTTATGAACAAACAAAACCATGGCCGGATTTATGAACGTATTTATTCCGGTTTCATGGAGATTAACGACATCTATTTTCCAAGCGCTATCTTTTGGGAATATTCTATTTATGCGATCCTGATCAACATCTTAACGACAATCGGCGGAGAGTACTATCATGCCCTCTCCGCCAATTCACAAACCTCTCAGGAAAAACATTATGAGTATTACCAGAAGTTCACAGGCCTTTTGTCCTACATTGATTCCCATTACGGGGAGAACTTAACGTTAGAGAAAATGGCCGCCCACATCGGCTTTTCCAAATACCATTTTTCCCGCCTGTTTAAAGAACACACCAACTCTACTTTTTATGACTATTTAAGCCGCAAACGCATTCAGGCGGCTCAGGAAATGCTGCTGGCCGGTGAAACTATTACCTCAATCGCCTTCCAAACCGGTTTCAACAATCCGGCTTCCTTTAGCCGTTGCTTTAAAAAATATACAAAATACAATCCCACCGAGTTTCGCAGCCAATTTTCCCTTTCGTCTATCCCTTAACGCCGCCCAAGGCAACACCGGCAATAATGTAGCGGGAAAGAAGCAAATAAACCACAATCAATGGCAGCACCGTTAAAGCCAGCCCCATATAAACAGAGCCATATTCTGTCTTATAAATATCTCCCCGAAGGAGGCTTACCATAATAGGCATGGTATACTTCTTCTGATCCGTCAAAAGTACCAGAGGGGTGAACAAGTTGTTCCAGCTGGACACAAAGCAAAAGATAGCCTGTGTTGCAATGGCTGGTTTCATAATCGGCATAGCAATATGATTAAAAATAAAGAACTCTCCGCCCCCGTCAATGCGGGCAGCCTGAATGATTTCCATTGACAAAGCCGGCAGCATATATTGCCTCATAAAGAATACCATAGCAGGTGAGGCAATGGCCGGTAATATAAGCATGAGGAAGTTGTTAGTCATATGTATCCGGTAAACCATTTGGTAAAAACCGATCATCGTTATCTGCGCCGGAATCATCATAATCGCCATGATGAAACTGAAAAATGGTCTGCGGAATTTCCAGTTGTACACCACAAGCCCGTATGCGGTCATATTGGAGAAATACACTGCACAAAGAGTTGCCCCTACGGAAATGATAAGGGAATTCAAAAAGCCATTGGCAGGATTAAAGCTTTTCCCCAGCAAAATGGTTAAATTCTTCATCATATAAGTAGAGGGTAAAAGCGAAATTGCATGTTGCTGTATCTGTGTCGTAGAGCGGGTGGCATTGATCACCATAATGTAAAATGGGGCAATGCTTAAAATAGCAAGAAAAACGGATACCACGTAAATGATGTATTTCAATATGAATGAGCTTCGCTTTTTATTCATGTGATTTCCTCCGTTCTTTCTGTATTTTCCTATATTCTCTTTCCTGTTTTCTGGCAAGCTTCTCCTGCTCTGCTTCGTCCTTATCCCTCATTGTAAAAAACAGAATTGCGGATGCAGCACAAATAATCACAAACATGATCATACTGGCGGCGGAAGCCCGATTGTATAAATAACTGCCGCTAAACGCCTGATTGTAGATAAATACGCTGGTGGTCAAGGTGGAGTTGTCCGGTCCGCCAAGTAAAAACAGCTTCGGAATATCGAACATCTGTAAACCGCCGATCAGACTGGTTACCAGCGTAAACAGCAAAATGGTCTTTAAGTTGGGAATTGTGATATAGAAAAAGGTCTGAATCCGGCTTGCCCCGTCTACTTCTGCGGATTCAAAGATTTCAGGGCTTATTCCGAGTACGCCGGAAATTAAAATAATCATGGTGTAGCCATACCACATCCAGAACTGGATAAATGAAACGCTTCCTCTTGCCACGGTTTTGTTGACCTGAAAATTGATTGGCTGGTCTGTAAGCCCTAAAGTCATCAAAAGATCATTGACCGGTCCCATGGGATAGCCGATCAGGGCGTTGAACAGAATGGCGATCGTGGCTGCGGTAATAATATTTGGCATATAAAATAATATCTTAAACACCCCTTTTCCTTTGATGTGGTTCCGGTTATCCGTAAACCAAGCCGTTAAAAGCAGGGCCAGACCAATCTGAGGGATAAAGTTGCATATCCACATCCCCAAAGTGTTCCGAAATGACTTCTGGAACGAGGGATTCGTCAATATGTTCTTAAAGTTTAAAAAAGGGTCGTCCGCCAGAAAATGAAACTTTACCATACCCAATCCCTTGCAATCCGTAAAACCTATAACAGCTGTAAAAATAATTGGATATAAGGAAAAAATCAGAAAAGCAAGGGTAAAGGGCAGACAGAAAATGTATCCCCATTTCGCATATCCAGAATGCTTTCGTTTCATATCAGTTCCTCCATTCAACGCAATCGGGCGGACAAGAAGAAAAGTCCTCCCCTCCTGCCCGCTCAAATTATTTATTCTACAGTGATATCCAGATTATCTGCTACCTGCTGTTTGAAATCCTTAATCGCCTGTTCTCTGCTCTTGTTTCCTGCGGTGTATTCCCGCACCTGATCTCTCCAATACATATTAATGGTTTCATCGTACTGTGTCAGGTTCGTACCCTTTGCATACTTGTTTGCCGGAACAAATACATCAAACATATTCTGTCCGTTTAAGAAGTCGATAGAGCCGTCGGATTTGGCCATAACCGTACCGGAAGCCACGGCGTCTTTTGTCCCCGCCTCATTCATGGTACCGTTTGCCCACATGTACTGCAGGCCGTTTTCGGAAGATTCCAGGGTGATCCACTGGACAATGTCACCAACAGCCTCTTTTACCTCAGAGTCCTTATTTGCCAATACCCATGTGCCGCCCCAGAAGAAGCCGATAGGAGATTCGCATACCGCCCAGTCCCCAAAGGTTCCTTCTCCAATCTTTTCGCCACCGGAATTAGGAGCCATAACATAGTTGATCAGCCATGCCGGACCAAAGAAGCCTAAAATCGGCTTTGTGCCCTGACCCTTCATATCTGCAAACCAGGCATCCTGCCAATCCCTGGTATCGTTGTGAAATCCTTCATCCATCAGCCGCTTGGACAGATCCAAAAATTCTTCCCGCTTCGGGTCAATGGTCAGCTTACCGTCCACGATCCAGCCGGTATCAGAGCTGTTTTCCACTGCGTGCCATAAATCGCCGTCTCCAGATATAATACCGTAGCCTTTGGCTTTCAAATCCTTAGCAGCATTGAAAAATGAATCCCAGCTATTGGATCCGCCTCCCAGCTTAGCGCCGATTTCCTTCGGGTCATCGGTTCCCCAGGTATCCTTTGCAATGGAACGGCGGTAGATAAAAGCGCCGCCTGTGGCTTGGTATCCCAAGGCAACCAGTTTGTTATCAGGATTGGTTCCAATGTCCATGGTATACTTGGCAATATCCGCTTCCTTCACTTTTGCTGCCACGTCAATTCCTAAGTCCTCGTAGGGAGCCGCATATTGTCTGGCATCTCCCTGCGTGTATTTAAGGACAAATGCAGCTTCCGCGCAATATAAGTCCGGTGCATCTTTCCCGCCTGCCGCCAGTGCCTGATCCAGTGCCGGCTGGTAAGCACCATCCGTCGTAGCAATGATCGTAGGATTGATTTCGTAATCAAAGTCCGGATGCAATTCTTTGTATTTTTCGATCATTTTGGGGACTTCATCCGTAAACGCCCAAACATTGATTACTTTTTTGCCAGTAGGTTCCGACGCCTGTGCCTTTTCCGTAGATTCGCTCTTTGCTGCCGTATCCGTAGATTCGTTTTTTGCTCCCGTTTCCGCGGATCCGCTCTTTGTACCGCTGCTGCACCCCGATAACATCCCCGCCAGCACAAATGCACCTGCCAGCAAAATAAACCGTTTTTTCATGTTTATTCCTCCTCCTTTTTCATAATCGGCATAAAACCTTCTGTGTTGATTTGTAAATTCAGTGTATCATACAAGATGTCTTTCCGCTTTACAAATCTTGCTTTTTAATGTACAGAAATTGCTTTATGATACAAAATTATTGTTTTAGTTTATGGAGGTATTTTTTTATACAATATATTTTTTTGTGTATTTATATTTATCAAGCTCTATTTTTATAGATTTTTATATTTATTTTGTCTTTAAAATTCTTATTTTTAATCTTTTTATATAGCAATAAATGCGCTGAGTTTCCATAGATTTCGACAAAAACCCGGAATATGTAAGCCGTTTTTATAAACAAAAAAGCATTTTCTGCCAATTATCTGGCGGAAAACGCTTTTTTAAAATTTTATTGAATGATTGCTGCCCGGCAATCCATCGCCGGCTGCTGCACCTCCAGGGATTTGTTGTAAAAATAACGGATGACATCTTTACGGGTAATGATTCCGATAAAATTCTTCTGGTCATCCACAACCGGTACAAAATTTTGGTTTAATGCCTTATCAATCAGATCTTCCATATTAGAATCCGCATATACCGGGCGGTTGTCTGACCTTCTGTCAAGGGCTGCTACCGTCACTTGTTCGGCTTCCTTTAAGCTGAGATTGAATTTGTTCTTGATTCCCCAAAGCATGTCCCCTTCAGTGATTGTTCCTACATATTTCCCCCGTCTGTTTATAACGGGTACTGCAGAGTATTTGTGATACTCCATCTTCTCAAGCGCCTGGCGCAGAGATTCATCTTCAAAAATATAAGCCACCTCATTCTTAGGTGTTAAAAAAAACAGTATGTTCATAGCCACACTCCCCGTTGATTCTCGTGAAGACAATGAGTCAAAGTCAAGCGAACTTGACTTTGCGGCTGCCCACGGCGTCAAATACTCCACATTTTGTTGTGGGGTATTTGACTGATCGGTTATAGTATAGCAGATGACTCTTAATCACGTATGAACAATTTATTATTTTTTTATAACATTTTCCTAAGATTTCCTCTTTTTGGCTTATTGCATGTGATCCAGCGGATCAATGGCCTTATCATCTTGAGTTAATTCAAAGTATACGTTGGCGCCTTCCACAGAATAATATTTGGTAGGCTCGGCTATATAACCCAAGACCTGCCCTTCTTTGACATATTCATTTTCCACAACCTGCAGCTCTTTTAGCTGACCGCAGATAGCGGTATAATTGTTGCCCATATTTAAGACAACGTAGCTTCCAATTTCTTCATTGGTGCCTATTTCCTGAACTTTTGCGTTGGCAGGAGCTACAACCGGAGTGCTTACATCTCCCTGGATCACAAGCCCTGGATTGCATTTATACTGATCCAGAGTTGGAAAATAAATTGTGGTATCCATACTGTAGTCTAAAATGACATTTCCGCGTATTGGCCAGGTCATTCTGGTAGCATCACCGAAATTAAGTACCAGGGACTTTGCCGCGTTCTTGTCCGTTCCGGCTTTTACTGCCGGAGCTTGTGATTCCTGTGCTGCAGTGGCTTTATTGGAATCAGCCTCCTGCATCTCCTCTTCCATCGTTGCATTGGAGTCTCCAGCAACTGCCACTTGTGTTTCCTGGGGGATCGATTCTTCAACAATCATATTGCTCTGATCCGGTACTTGCAGATAAGGGCTTTCTCCTCCACCATTTCCTCTTTGAACGGTAATGACTCCTGCTGCAGCTACTATAGTCAGCAGGCCTAGAACCAACAGGACAAGGAATACTTTATCCTTGAACAATTGACTTATTTTTTCCTTCACGTTTATCACCTCGATAATATTCTTACCAAGAGTGAAAGAGTTATTCAGATTTTAAAACAATATTTTTATAAAAATAGGGAAGAATTTGTTCTGCCGTCCACCCTTCCTCTGCTTTGCACTTGGCACCATACTGGCTCATGCCGTAACCGTGCCCGATTCCCTGGCAAACCACCCGGATTCCTCCTTCATATTCCTCAAAACCATAGGCTGAGGATGGAAGCCCCAGGACCCGCTGGATTTCTTCTCCCGTATAAACCCTGGTGCCGATCTGGATCTGCCCCACATATCCTCCTTCATCCCGGAGAACGATCTGTATACTTCCCGGAACCTGGTCTGCTTTCACCGGCACGTCGCCGGATATCTGATTGATTTTTTCCGCGAAATCTTCTTTCTTATATGCGACCATGGTGAGAAAGCCTTCCGCTTCCACATCCCTGGGACTAGCAACCTCCTGCAGATAAGAATGGTTTTCATCCCCTGCCCTGGTTTTTCCGGTGCTGGCCCGGTGAAATAAGGGATCAATCAGCTTTTCGTCATACATCATGACCATTTTCGCAGTAGACCGGACCGCGTTTTCTACCGCTTGGTAGCTGGCTACAAAGGATTCGCTCCCCCACAGCTTTTCCATCTGCTGTTCTTCCAAATACTCCATATGAAGTTCTGATTCCTTCACTTCATTCTGACCATTCATTTTTCCGTAGATGTATGTCCGGGCAATGATTGCCTGAGCTCTGAGAGCCTCCCTGCCGTAATCGGCCGGCATCTGCTTTGCCACCACACCGGGGAGATATTCTTCCACATCCATATAGGATTCTCCGTTTTTCCGGTCCAAAATGATCTTCTTTCCGCTGGTGATGATAGGAATCTCTTTCTTCTCCTCAATCTTTCCCGTCCAGGCAAGAGTAATTATATATGGAAACAACAGCGCAAGGATACACGCCATAACCGCCTTTTTCATCATTCCGAATCACCGTCCTTTCTATTTAGCCCATGCGTTTGGGCCCCGAAGGATGTTTCCATGGCTGAACCCTTGTTCAATATATGCAAAAAAACGCCCCGGAATCACTTCCGGAACGTTTTTGCAATCTTATACTTCTTCTAACTCCACCTTTACCTTCTCTAGGTGCCAGATATCCTTTACATATTCTTCAATGGTTCGGTCTGAGGTAAACTTGCCGCTGCAGGCCACATTTAAGATGGCAGCCTTTGCCCACCACGCTTCATCCCTGTACGCTTTATCGGCCCGGCGCTGTGCCTCTGCATAGGCTGGGAAATCCTTTAAAATAAAGTAAGTGTCCGCACGGTCACTGCTCTGGGTATTTAATAAGGAATTATATATATCGCGGAACAGTTCCGGGTTTTGGGGAGAATAATAGCCGTTGATCAGCTGCATCAGCACTCTGCGGATCTCATAGTTGTTGTTGAAAATATCCATGGGATTGTATCCGCCCTCGTTCTCGTAACGGATCACCTCATCGGAGGACATACCAAAGATAAAGGCATTCCCTGCTCCCACTTCCTCTGCGATTTCCACATTGGCTCCATCCATGGTTCCAAGGGTCAGGGCGCCGTTTAACATGAATTTCATATTTCCGGTACCCGAGGCCTCCTTGCTGGCCGTGGATATCTGCTCGCTCACATCTGCCGCAGCAAATATGATTTCCGCATTGGATACCTTATAATCCTCAATGAAAACCACCTTAAGCTTGCCTCCGATGCTTCTGTCGTTGTTAATGACATCAGCCACCGCGTTGATCAGCTTAATGGTCAGCTTTGCACGCTTATAGCCTGCCGCCGCCTTTGCGCCGAACAAGTAGGTCCTGGGAACCATATCTAAGTTCGGGTTATCCTTTAGCTGATTGTATAAATACATTACGTGCAGGATGTTCATAAGCTGCCTCTTATATTCGTGGAGACGCTTTACCTGCACATCAAACATGGATCTGGGATCCACATCAATGCCGTTATGCTCTTTAATATATTTTGCCAGGCGCACCTTGTTCTGGTATTTGATGTCCATAAATTCCTGCCGGCACCTGGGGTCATCGGCATAGATTGCCAGACGGTATATATGAGGCAGATTGGTGATCCAGTCGTTTCCGATCTTTTTCGTAACCCAATCAGCCAAAAGGGGATTTCCGTGAAGAAGGAAACGCCTCTGGGTGATGCCGTTGGTCTTGTTATTGAATTTTTCCGGCATCATCTGGTAGAAGTCCTTTAGTTCCTGGTTTTTTAAAATCTCTGTATGGAGTCTGGCAACACCGTTTACCGAGAAGCCTCCCACGATGGCCAGATTGGCCATGCGGACCTGACCGTCATAAATGATGGACATTTTCCGAAGCTTTTCCTGGTTGCCGGGATACATCTCCATGATCTTCTGCTGGAATCTCCGGTTTATTTCTTCTACGATCTGATAGATTCTTGGAAGCAGTCTGGAAAACAGCTCAATGGGCCATTTTTCCAGAGCTTCCGACATAATGGTATGGTTGGTATAGGCGCAGGTCTTTGTCGTGATCTCCCATGCTTCATCCCAGCTTAAGCTGTAATCATCAAGAAGGATCCTCATAAGCTCCGGGACTGCCACAGTGGGATGGGTATCATTCAGCTGGAAAACCGTCTTTTCGAAGAACTTATGTATGTCTTCATGCTTTTCCATGTACTTCATAACCGCTCTCTGTACACTGGCGGAAATGAAGAAGTACTGCTGTTTTAGGCGGAGCTCCTTTCCTGCATAATGGTTGTCGTTTGGATAAAGGACCTCTACGATGGTTTTAGCCAGGTTTTCCTGTTCCACGGCCTTCTGGTAGTCGCCCCTGTCAAAGGAGTCCAGGCTGAAGGTGTTAATGGCCTGGGCATCCCAGATCCTTAAGGTGTTCACAACATTGTTTCCATATCCCACAATGGGCATATCATAGGGAACAGCCAGGACAGACTGGTATCCCTCCTGGACAAAGCGTTCCCTGCCGTTTTCCCGTATGGTATTTACATAACCGCCGAATTTTACCTCAGTGGCATATTCTGCACGGCGAAGCTCAAATGGATAACCGTTCTTCAGCCAGTCGTCAGGTACTTCTACCTGATATCCGCCTTCTATTTTCTGTTTGAACATGCCGTAACGGTATCTGATGCCGCAGCCATAGGCCGGATAACCGAGAGTTGCCAGGGAGTCTAGGAAGCAGGCCGCAAGACGGCCCAGCCCCCCGTTTCCAAGAGCAGGGTCCGGCTCCTGGTCCTCAATGGCATTTAAATCAAAGCCCAGTTCTTCAAGAACTTCCTTTACTTCCGGCTGAGCCATAATGTTTATGATGTTATTGCCCAGAGCGCGGCCCATCAGGAATTCCATTGACAGATAATACAGGGTTTTTACATCCTGCTTTTCGTACTCCTTATGGGTTGCGATCCATTCGTCTATGATAACATCTTTTACCGCATAGGCCACTGCCTGGTACATCTGCTCCGGAGTAGCTTCATCAACCGTCTTACGGAACACATTCTTCATGTTAAACAGAACACTTTTCTTAAAGATCTCCTTATCAAATCCCATACTCATTCTACAAGGCCTCCTAACCGTTTACTGAAACTTCTCCACACCCAGAGTTACATTTTCACCGTTAATGTTCCATTCTTTTACATAACCGGCCAGCGTTTCAAGGATGAGGTCTTCCGCAAGTACCTCGCTCTTTACTTCTTCCTCATGGTTCTTTAAGATACCGGCAATCTTTTCATTGCCTTTGCTGTATACCAGGATGTGATCCATCACTTCAAACCCTGCTTCTTTACGCATGGTCTGGATCTTGCTGATCAGCTCACGTACAAATCCCTCCGCCAAAAGTTCGGGTGTTAAATTGGTGTCCAGAACAACGGTAATGGTGTTATCACCTTCGGATACGTAACCCTCTGTCTGAGCGGTGTCAATGAGAAGGTCTTCCTTGGTGAGCACAACCTCTGTTCCGTCAAATGTAAAGGTGAGGGCGCCTGTTTCATTCAAGGTGTCCATAGCCTCATTGCCATTGACCTCTCCAAGGGCCTTTTTAATGGCTCCAAGCTGCTTGCCGTATTTCGGCCCAACGGTCTTTAACTGGGGTTTAAAGCTGTAGGATGTGAAATCCCTTACATCATCAGTAAATACCACATTTTTTACGTTCAGCTCCTCCTCAATGATTTCCTGGTAAAATACAGGAAGATCATGAGGTGCTTTCACGAACATCTGGCCAATGGGCTGGCGGTTCTTTAAATTGGCTGTATTTCTGGCAGCACGGCCCATGACTACGATTTTTAAAACTTCATCCATGTCAGTTTCCAGCTGCTTATCGATATAGGCTTTATTTCCCACAGGATAATCGCACATATGGATGCTCTCCGGCGCAGACTTATCCACGCTGCAGACCATGTTCTGATAAATTTCTTCAGTCATGAATGGAATGAGCGGAGCCGACACCTTGCTTACGGTTACAAGGGCTGTATAAAGAGTCATATAAGCGTTGATCTTATCCTGCTCCATTCCCTTTGCCCAGAAGCGCTCTCTGCTTCGGCGGACATACCAGTTGCTCATATCATCTACAAAAGCCTGAAGCGCTCTTGCAGCTTCCGGGATCTGATAGCCGGAAAGGAACGTATCTACATCCTCCACCAAAGTGTTCAGCTTGGAAAGGAGCCATTTATCCATGACAGGAAGCTTATCGTATTCCAGACTGTATTTTGTGGGGTCAAATTCATCAATATTCGCATAAAGCACAAAGAATGCATAGGTATTCCACAGGGTACCCATAAATTTGCGCTGTCCTTCCATAACCGCTTTTCCGTGGAAACGGTTGGGCAGCCATGGAGCGCTGTTCACATAGAAATACCAGCGGATGGCATCAGCCCCGTAGGTATCCAGAGCATCAAAGGGATCTACCGCATTTCCTTTTGATTTGCTCATCTTCTGCCCGTTCTCATCCTGGACATGGCCCAGAACGATTACATTTTTATATGGCGCCTTGTTGAAAATCAGAGTGGAAATGGCAAGGAGGGAATAGAACCAGCCTCTGGTCTGATCCACGGCCTCAGAAATAAAGTCAGCCGGGAACTGCTGCTCAAACAGCTCTTTGTTTTCAAAAGGGTAATGATGCTGTGCAAAGGGCATGGATCCGGAGTCAAACCAACAGTCGATCACTTCCGGTACCCTCTTCATCTGCTTTCCGCACTTTGGACAGGTAATGGTCACTCCGTCGATATAAGGACGGTGAAGTTCTATTGTCTCCGGGCAGTTAGGAGACATAGCCTTTAATTCTTCAATGCTTCCGATGGAATGCTGATGTCCGCACTCACATTCCCAAACGTTAAGCGGAGTACCCCAGTAACGGTTTCTGCTGATTCCCCAGTCCTGAACATTTTCCAGCCAGTCGCCGAAACGTCCTTTTCCAATGTTTTCCGGAATCCAGTTGATCGTATTGTTGTTGCGGATTAAGTCTTCTTTTACATCCGTCATCTTGATGAACCAGGATTCTCTTGCATAATAGATTAACGGGGTGTCGCATCTCCAACAGTGCGGATAGCTGTGCTCGAATACAGGCGCAGAGAATAAAAGCCCTCTCTCTTCTAAATCCTTTAATATCATTGGATCCGCTTTCTTACAGAAGGTGCCTGCCCATTTGGTCTCCTCTGTCATCTCACCTGCCGCATTGACCAGCTGCACAAAGGGAAGGTCGTATTTTCTGCCCACCTTGGAGTCATCCTCGCCAAAGGCCGGAGCGATATGAACGACACCGGTACCGTCTGTCAGTGTGACATAAGTGTCACAGGTTACATAATATGCTTTTTTATTTGGTTCTACGAAGTCAAATAAAGGCTCGTATTCCTTATATTCTAAGTCCTTTCCTGTGTACCTCTCTAAAACCGTGTACTCCTCTTCCAGAACCTTTTCACACAGAGCCTCTGCCATATAATAGGTATAGTCTCCTGTCTGAACCTTTACATAGGTCTCATTAGGATTCACGCATAAGCCTACGTTGGAGGGAAGGGTCCACGGAGTTGTGGTCCACGCCAGAATATAGGAATCTTCTCCCTTTACTTTAAACCGGACGATGGCGGAGCGTTCTTTCACATCCTTGTATCCCTGGGCCACCTCATGGCTGGATAAGGGAGTTCCGCACCGCGGACAGTAAGGAACGATCTTAAAGCCCTTGTACAAAAGGCCCTTTTCCCAAATCTGCTTTAACGCCCACCACTCAGATTCAATAAAATTATTCTCATACGTTACATAAGGGTCATCCATATCGGCCCAAAAGCCTACGGTCTTTGAGAAATCCTCCCACATGCCCTTATATTTCCAAACGCTTTCCTTGCAATACTTGATAAATGGCTCCAGGCCATACTCCTCGATCTGTTCCTTGCCGTCAAGACCCAGCTTCTTTTCCACTTCCAGCTCAACCGGAAGTCCGTGAGTGTCCCAGCCGGCCTTACGGGGAACGTCATACCCTTTCATGGTCCGGTATCTTGGAATCATATCCTTGATGACTCTGGTCAATACGTGACCGATGTGGGGTTTCCCATTGGCAGTAGGGGGACCGTCATAGAAGGTATATGTCTCCCCTTCCTTACGGTTTTCCATGCTCTTCTTAAAAATCTCATGGTCTTCCCAGAATTTTTCTACCTCTTTTTCTCGTGCTACAAAATTTAAGTCTGTCGGGACTTTCTTATACATCTTTAGCGACCTCCATTTCTCCATATATAAAAAAAGCTCCCATCCCGTAATCAGGACGAAAGCCTCACTATATCTCCGTTGTACCACCTATTACCGCATACCAGCATATGCTTTCCCTTAACGCAGAAAATACGTCCTGACCTACCGCCGATGCTTTCAGCCGGAAACTCCGGAGTGATATTCGAACCCATGCTACTATCGCCAGGCTTCCACCCTCCCCGGCTCTCTTTGGATTTCCCATGGTCCTACTGTCTCCATCAAAGTTTTTCTTCCTATTATGATGTGGTTATACTAATGTAACTGTATTTTTTAATTATAGGGATTAAGAAAAGAAATGTCAAGGCTATTTTGTTTTTCAGGCGGCAGCCGGAAGAAACAAAGGAGAACGGGTACCGATTCATTTTCATGAAATTCGATACCCGTTCTACATGCTTTCATCCATTTGTTCCTAAATACCTCTCACGTTTTGTTTTTTGCATTGCGTTCTCTGAATGCTCTATATGAATTTTTTCCCGTTCCTTTCGCTTAAAACCATCTACAATCAAAATTCTCTGCATTGCTATTCTCATTCTTCTATATTGTTATCCAGCTACCGAATAAAAATTCAATCGGGATGAATCAAAATTACCCTTTGGATGAATATTTCTCTGCAGTAATAACGAACTATAGGCATATAAAGAGATTGGTAGATTTTCATTTCGGCTTCAGCCACGGTTCTCTGCTAAGGTTTAACGGTTTGGCCTTTTGCCTGAACTAGCCTTTTTACTTATTCAGGCGAAACTTATGTTTTCGGCGGGATCAACCTCCTTTTCATTCTCATTCTCCGAAACAAAATGGGAAATCGGATTGAAATTATTTTCTTTTGTTTATGGCTTTATTATATACCATCCCGCTGTATTTTGCAAGACTTTTTTATCAAAAACTATAAATTAATTATTAATTTTCAAATTGTAATATTTTATTTAGATTATTTAATCATTTTAGAAAATTTGTTTGATATTTTACCGCAAATTACATTGTTAACTTTTTGTCAATTCCATTGTTTTTTTGTAAACTTATGGTATAATGTGCGAAAAGGTTTAGTAAATGGAAAAAAGAAGGAGAACAGCTATGAGCCAGCGTAATTTAACTTTATTAACAGACCTTTATGAATTAACCATGATGCAAGGATATTTTAAAGAGAAGGACGCCAACGAGACCGTCATATTCGATGTCTTCTACCGCAGCAATCCGGGAGGTAACGGGTACGCGATCTGCGCAGGCTTGGAACAAGTCATTGAATACGTAAATGAGCTTCATTTCGACCAGGAGGATGTGGATTATTTAAGGTCCACCGGCCTGTTTGAAGAAGATTTTCTGGATTATCTCCACCATTTTAAATTTTCCGGTGACATTTACGCCATTCCTGAGGGTACGGTCATATTCCCTCGCGAACCCTTGGTAAAAGTCATAGCCCCCATTATGGAAGCCCAGCTGATTGAAACCGCTTTGCTTAACATCATCAACCACCAGAGCCTGATCGCCACAAAGGCGGCCCGTGTCGTATTCGCTGCCGCAGGAGATGGGGTTATGGAATTCGGCCTGCGCCGCGCCCAGGGACCTGATGCCGGAGTTTACGGCGCCAGAGCTGCCATGATCGCAGGCTGTATCGGCACCTCCAATGTACTGGCAGGTAAAATGTTTCATGTTCCGGTAAGAGGAACCCATGCCCATAGCTGGATCATGAGCTTCCCTGATGAACTGACTGCATTCCGCAACTATGCAAAGCTTTATCCCACTGCATGCATTCTTCTGGTGGACACCTATGATACGTTAAAATCCGGTGTGCCCAATGCCATCAAGGTATTTAAGGAAATGCGGGAAGCCGGAATTTCACTTACAACCTATGGGATCCGTTTGGACAGCGGAGACTTGGCATACCTTTCCAAAAAAGCCAAGAAAATGCTTGATGAAGCCGGATTTACAGACGCAGTGATCTCCGCTTCCAATGACCTTGACGAAACTCTGATCAACAGCTTAAAGATCCAGGGAGCTACGATTAACTCCTGGGGTGTCGGAACCAATTTGATCACCTCCAAGGATTGCCCCTCCTTTGGCGGCGTCTACAAGCTGGCAGCGATTATGGATAAAAAGACCGGTCAGTTTATCCCCAAGATCAAGCTTTCCGAAAATGCGGAAAAGATCACCAACCCTGGAAACAAGATCATCAAGCGCATTTACAGCCGGGAGACCGGGAAGATCATTGCCGACTTAATCTGTCTGGAAGGGGAAGTCTTTAAAGAAAACCATTCCCTGCTCCTCTTCGACCCTATTGAAACATGGAAGAAAACCCACCTGGCTCCCAACAGCTATACCATGAGGGATCTTCTGGTCCAGATATTTAAAGATGGGAAATGCATTTATGAAACACCTGCCGTGATGGACATCCAGTCCTACTGCAAAAAGGAACTTGATACCTTATGGGATGAATCCCGCCGTCTGGTAAATCCTCACGAGGTTCACGTTGATTTATCCAACGAACTTTGGCATATGAAGAACCAGCTGCTGGAAAGCTATCATTTCAGGGATTGATTTGATCCGGCCTGTCCATTGTTCACACTCTGGTCATAATCTTTTTACAGCCTGGTCAAATTTTCTTCATATTTAGCCGATATACTGAAAACATCAGAAAAAGATGTTGCCAACATACTTTGAGATAAAATTTTTTTTCATAATTGCCGGTATTCCTCTATGGGATACCGGCTCCTCCCTTTTTTAGGGCTTCTTTTGATCCTGTCTCTTCACATCTGTTTTCTCACGACCGAGTAGTCATCCCCGAATTTAAAATGAGGACAGCTTTGATAAGAATTGCTTAAAAACCGTATCATCTCATCCTCATCTAAATTGATCTCACACTCATAGCATTCGAATTCCTCATTATAATCATAGTGTATACAATATTCACAGCTCATCTTCCGGTCCATGTTAATCTCTCCTTTTGCCTTTATTCCTTCTATAATTAACCGCACCCATTGCATTTTTTAACAGCCTTCCCACGGTCCCGTCAATGATCCAGGCAGCTGCCAGGGAAATCAGAAACGTAAGGATCGTCTCACAAAAGATTTTGGGCACAAAATAATGTCTTATAAACGTCTTTTCCACAAGCCCTCTGGCTGCCTGCCCCAGGACCAGATAATGAATCAGATATATGGAATAACTGTACCGGCTTATGTAGGCCACAACCTTTGCAAGACCAGGCGCCTTTATATCCCCGAAGTGTTCAAAAAAAAGAAAAACAGACGCTGACATTGCCATCATCGTGGGAGCTAAATCATGGATTCCCGGCGTAAAGGATGGGGTAACACATTTTTGAACCATGGTGATGCAAAAGCCGGCAATGCCAAGAACCGCAAAGGGAAGATAACTGCTGCTGACATACAGGCGCTTTAATGCATATCCCAGGACAAAATAGATGAGCCAGCCCTTAAATACCATATATTGAAGACCCTCTCCAAAGTCCAGGCCCAAAGCCGGAAGATACGTGGAGATTCCCTGGACAATCACCATAAGCGCCAGAAAAAGCTTTAGATCCCTGTCACTCATGGCCTTCATCATACGGGCTAAAAAGGGCGCGCAAAGGTACAGGGCCATGATTACATACATAAACCAAAGATGAGGCGTCATGGGAATGGTTCCTGTCAAAAGCCCCTTTCCAAAAGCAGCCAGATGCTCCTGCCACCCAATGGGTTCCACCGCCAGATAAATGTTATAATACCAGTAATAGATCCCGCTGTAACATACAAAAGGAAGGACAATTGTCTGAAACCGGCTCCAGTAAAATCCCGGAATATCCTCTGTCCCGGATTTTAAAAGGAAGAGACCGCTTAACATAAAATAAATCCCCACAAATGCCAAAAGCACTGGCAAAAGGGCTGCCGAAAACAGCCACTGCCTGAAATTAAACGTCTCTGCAGGAACCGCATGAACCATGATGATGGCAAAGACCGCAAGGGTCCTTAAGTAATCATACTTTACTTCCCGCTTTTTTAGTTCCATATCTCTTCCTCCCTGCTTTCTCTGGATTTAGAAAAGTATAGCATATAAAATCCGATTTTGACAATTTTTTTATTTTATTAAAAAAAGTGTAGACAAACTGAAAATCCTATGGTATTATAATGAAGCTGTCAGAGATGACACACATAAAAAGGCCTATTGGTCAAGCGGTTAAGACACCGCCCTCTCACGGCGGAAACCCGGGTTCGATTCCCGGATAGGTCATAATTAAAGCACTGCATTTTCCTTTTATTTACTAGGATTATGCAGTGTTTTTTTAATTTAATTGTTGATGAAAGTCAACAAGATAAAGAAAATGACGATAGCGAATAATCTATCGTCATTTCTTTTGTTTAATAAAAAGAAACCGTTCGTTTAAAATTCCGCAGAAGCACAATTGTCCCCTGAAGCGAATGTCATTTTCTTTATGTTCAATTTGTCCTTTAGCAGACTGTAGAATACCTCAATGAGATTTTCACAGGTCGCAACTTTTTCAACCACCACAAGACGGCACTCCGGATAAGCTTTTGCCAAGGCGGTATCAAATGGCTCTCCAATCATGGTATTCGTTTCTGCACCATTACGAATGCCCTGTGCTTCATAAACTTTTAAGATTTCGGGTAAGATAGGATCTTCCTTCTGCAAGATCAAAGCATGGTCAAAGTTTTTTAAGTAATCCCATGCAATACGTTTAATACTGTTGCAGGGGTACACAAAGCCTGTTCTGCCGTCAACGTCACCGTCAACCTCAATGGTAAGTAATCCGGTATGTCCATGAAGATACTGGGCCTCTCCCTCATAGTTGAGAAAACGATGGGAGTACTGAATGTTTAATTTAGTTATAGATCGCATGTATAATACCTCCTTTTATATTTTAAGCACATACTCCTTAAAGTCATGCTTATTTGCTCACTTTTACCTGTCTGCATGAAGGACAAATATAGCTAACCTTTAAATCATAAGAAAGAATATCCTCTCCAATTTCTTCTTTTAATTTCATCGTCAAATCTTTGAGCATAATATCGGTTAATCGTCCACATTGTTTGCAAACTAGATGGTCATGCCTTACGATTTTGTCATATCTATCGGGATACCCTTCTACTACAACCTTTCGAATCAGATTATTCTCATATAGTGCATTTAAATTATTGTATACAGTAGCTAATGCTATCTTTGTAGAAGTCTCTTTCAATTTTAAGAAAATCTGTTCAGCAGTAAGGTGATCTTCCGATATATTAATTACATTTAGAATTAGTTCTGAATTTGTTGTCATAAAATACCTTTCATTTAGAATTATTCTAATTCTAACATATGCCTACCATTTAGTCAAGATTAATAATTACTCAAAATAAAACCATTGAAGCGTAATGATCTGATCCAAAAAGTAAAAAGTGCACTTCAAACACAAGACATATGTCTAACGTTTGGAGTGCACTTCATAATTTTAGTGAAATGGTCCTTATTATTATTTGGTTCTAAGAAACAAATATTTTTGCAACTTGCTTATCGTGAATAGTTTGAAATTTTTCATCAAGAGTACTCATAGGTACCACCCAATAAAAGGTCTGTTCATTGGATATAATTAGAAGCGTAGGGTTTCTCTATATAATATAGAGTATTAATAATAAACCACATTTGAGTATCAAATCTCATAATAGTCCAGAGAGAAAGACCTTGAAGATCATATTCTGCTACCAGCCTGACTCGTGCATCAAAACTTCTTGCATCATTAAACCACACTAAGTGAAGAATCCCATCAATATCTATATAATAGAAATAAGGTGACTGTGCTGCTTCATTAAATTGTATTGGTATATTGTTATCCGCTGCAATTTGTATCGCATTATTATTTGCTATAGCAGTAGCCCCTGTAGCTCCCGGAACATAGGGGAGCGGCCAATCATATCCGAGTGTGGTAATTCCCAGGATAAAAATTTCAGGTGGCATAATACTAACTACGTAGTCTAATAATTCTCTTAAAACATTAACTGGAAAAATTGAGCTTGGGTAGCTATAAAATCTAGCCCAATCATAAGAAGCGAATAGAATTCCATCTACATATCCAGAAAGTTGTGAATAATCCAATTTTTCAAAACTGACGATAGGCCCATTAATATTCATAACTGGTGTTGTGGTAACTAATACTCTGTAACCTTCTGAATGAAATATCGCAGAAGCTTTTTTTATGTATTCTACAATATTGTTTATGTTGTCCGATGTGATATCTTCAATATACATATTTACTCCATAATAACCCTTTGTTTTCATCATTTGAAGAACATTATTAATGAGGCGATCTTGCACAGTAGGGTTATTTAAAATATTGTGGGTTACTTCACGAATAATTGTTCCTTCTTCCGTAATCGTAGAAACAAACATCATGGGCGCAACACCATAAGTTTTAGCCAACTGAATTACTTCAACGTCGTCAGCAATGGAGATAATTTCTCCTTCACTTGTGGCCCTATAATTGAATATAGTCAGATATGATAAAAAAGGAAGCGTTTTTATTAAAACAGATTTATCTATATATGAAAAGGTATAACCACTAGTGGCAATCGTTCTTAATTTATTCGTTTGATAATTAATAACAATAGTTTCACCGGTGTATAAAAATTCTCTATCGGAAAGATAGGGATTGTTTCTTAATAATTCCATTGGTGAAACACCGTGGTGCTCTGCAATACTCTCTAAAGAATCACCGGCCTGGACGGTATAAAGTGTTTCAGGTTGAACAATCACAATCGTTTGGCCTATTGCTAAATTGTCAGGATTTGTAATTCCGTTTTCCAATATTAATCTGTTAACAGGGATTTTGTAATACTCTGATATTGAATAGATGGTTTCACCGGGTTGGACAACGTGTATGATCATGGCTTCCCTCAAATGATCTAATTAATTCTATTATATGCTAATCCTACCTGTTCATAACATTTTAGTATAAATAAATATATACTTAGCCTAAGCAATCCTTGTTCAACAATTCTTAAAAATCTGTCCTTACATGAATGATTCTACAAAAAAGACTTAAAACTGAACTTTCGTCATAATTACATCAATCTTCTACATGTTATTGCATGGAACTCAGGCTACCTTCTCCTAATTTCAAAAGAAACCAGCCTTTATATCTTTTCTACAAGGCCACCACACACGTTGCTAAGTGGTTCAGCCTCCAACCCGTCTGGACTGGCAAAATAATTTCCGTCTATCTCTATGATTTTAACATCGGGTACTTCATTCCATATATCATTATACACTTTTTCTGTATCAATCTGCTTGCCATCTCTGTCTAAAAATAATTTTATTAACATTCTCTCAATCCTTTCTTCCGCATATTAACTGGTTTTTTATTCGAACTATTTTTTCAAATGTATATGTCCATATTGATCTATCTCAAATAAAATCTGCCCATCATTTACGTCTTTTCTAAACTGAACTGCTAATTTATCAGTCATTTGACTTCGGTTATAGTGTTCTAAAATTTCATTTTTCATATTAATCGTTTGATCCAAATCTCCATTTGTAAATGTTACTAATACCTGAGATGGTTTAGAAAACACTCTGTTTCTATTACAACTATCTATTTTATCATAACCATTTTTAGTGTGTTGTTTTGTTTTTTCTTCATTGCCTTGCAACCTAACTGTTTCTGATTTTATATATGACATGGTCTTCATTGTTATTTCTTCCATTATATTCTCCTCTTTTAAATTGCTATCTATCATTTCATAAATTTTACAAAATAATCATTCTATTCCATTTAATTGATTCTCTTATCTTCTTTAAAATACCCCTTCTTTCTTCAACACCTCCATTATACTATTTTCCCATTATAAAAGCCATCAGATTTTCGAAATCCAACGGCTTTATTTATCTTGTCATATTTATACTCTCCATTATTTATTAGGATATGCCATAACAAAATCGGGTAAGGGACTAACCATTTATTGATTAACCTCTTGCCCGATTTTCTTTTTTCTTTATTTTCCGGAAGAAGCCACGGTAAGCTGCCAGATAGTCCTGCCGTTCTGCCAGAGGTGTACATACATTGTCCTGCATTTCCGGTATCTGGCAAATAGTTTAACGGCCTCGCATTCATTGGAATACACCTTCCAGCAGCCAGTGCATTTGCAGTTCTTTCCCCCGTTTTGGATAAATCCCACCACATCTCCCAGAGGATAACCGAGAAAAACCCCGATCTCATGGGGAAATTCCCCTTCCTGGTTCAGCCTCTCCTTCAGCCTCTTAAGCGCCGCCTCCGCCTCTATATGCTCATAGCCGTAGGCCTGTAGAAACCTTCCCACTTCCGGCCGGCTTAAATCAGCCTGCAAATGAGCCTTCCGGTAGACATAGATAAGCGCTTTGTTCCCGCGCCTGCATAAGCACAGAAGGGATATTCCCTTCCCTCCCAGTTGTGTGTTCAAGCCTGCAATCTGGCTTTCCAGTTCCATTTCCGATAAAAAGGAATGGCTGAATAAGTTTGCCGTCTTAATGGAAGCCAGTGTGGGGGAACAATATTCAATTAGATTTTTTTCCAGAAGCATATCCGTACCTCCGCCTGCTTTCTTGCTCCATGAGCTTCCCTTCACAGGGATTTCTCTGTTATAAATATTATAAGCAGCATTGGCTTGGATACTTTTCCAATTTTTGTCAGAATTTCTTCATTTCTTTCATACTTTCTTTAGAACCTGGTCAAAATTCCTTCACAATTCTCCTGTAAAATAATATTATAAACATAAAAGCAAAAGAAAGCGGCCAGAGCGCTTACATATATGTTTTTACTAAGTCGGCAGAGTTGCCCTGAAAGGCCTCTTTGCCGGCTCAACCTAAAAACAAAAGCAGGAATTGCTGCCATTTCATTTCCGAAGCTTGAATAACACATATAATAAAAGGACCGCTGCCCCGTAGATGAGTAATCATCTGCGGGGCAGCGGCCTTTTTTTCTTTTGGCTTAAAACCGGAATTTATTTGTCAGATTCAACGATACCCAGAGAGTCATCTCCCTTTCTTGCCTTTTCCATGAGAAGGGAGGCCATTTTCTGAAAATTTCCTCCCGAAATCGAGGCTCCGGTTACAGCATCAATTCCCTTGTCGCTTTGGGCCGCCAGGAAATTAGCGGCATAGGTGCGGGTATAGCGGTTGGGGTATGTTCCTTTTTTATCGAGCATATTGCGCATATAGGGTATATCCCAGGATTTGATGAATCCGCTTGCATTCCTGGCATTGTACTCGACCGTAACGATTTTGTTGCCGCTGACCCGGATGGTAACAAATTCCTTCCAGCCATTGTTATAATCAGACATTTCTACTGTGTAAAATCCATCCTCCAGCCTGCTCTCCTGCTTTTTACAGCCGCTTAAGGAAAATACAAGCATAAGGACCAGACAAATCATTAAAAAGTGTTTTCTTTGATTCATTCTCCATCCCTCCCTTCGGAATCGGAACGAAGGCGGAAGCGTCCGGACATTTCTTCAAGACTTTGAGCCTGTTGTGCTAAATCCCCGCTTAAAGAAGCCACAGCGCCGCTTGATTCAAGGTTTTGACGGGCCAGCTGGGATATCTGGGATATGTCGAGAGACGCGTTTTCAAGACTTAGCTTCTCATTTCCTACAAGTCTTGCTAAGTCTTCTGTTATTTCATAGGTCTGCTTGGATATATCCGTCAGTTCATTTAAGAAATGGGCGGTAAGATTGGCATACCTGGCTCCCTCTTCAATGGCGTTTTGGGAATGTGCAATCATTTCGGCCGTACGCTTTGAGGAATCCGCACTTTTTTCGGCCAGGTCACGGATTTCATTTGCCACTACGGCAAAGCCTTTCCCGGCTTCGCCTGCATGGGCGGCTTCAACGCTGGCGTTAAGGGCAAGAAGGTTTGTCTGGAACGCTATTTCTTCAAGGAACTTTGTGATTTTAGTTATTTCAACCGCATTGTTGCTGATATTTTCCATTGCCTGAAGGGTATTATCCATATGTTCATCACCCATTGACAGCTTTTCCATGGACTGCCCCATAAGTTCACGGGCAGTTTTTGCATGTTCATCCACAATGATAATATCTTTGGATATAGAATCTGTCTCTTCCACAAGCCTGTCAATGGACATGGACTGATGGCCGGAAGATTCATTCATAAGGCGGGCGCTTTGGGATACCTCCTGAGCAGCTTGGTTCAAAGCTTCCGCCGACCGCTGAAGATCATTGATCAACTGGTTTAAGAAATCTGTAATATTATGAATGGAGTCCTTCATAACCACAAAATCTCCAGCAAACTGATCGTTTACGCTGACGTCTAAATTGCCGGCAGAAAGCCGTTCTAAGGCATTTTGAAGCTGGGAAATGTATCCGCTCACCTGTTCAATGGTATCCTTCAGAGAATTTGAAAGAGTCTGGGCCTCATCGTTTGTCATCATCACTTCCACAGGACTTGTCAAATCTCCCTGAGCCAGCTTCTGTATCCGCTCTGTTACACTTCCAAGGGATCTAGAAATTTTTCCTGCAAAGCGGGCAATAAATAAGATTGCAAGCAGGGTAAGGGTTATGGTGATTCCTATATTGATCATAACAGCAGTGTTTACTATATTCGTAAAGTCTGACTTGGGAGTTATGATGGCTAAATACCAGTTAGCGCCCCGTACAGGCGCATAAACTACAAGAGTGTCCTTTCCGTCCAAGGAGACAGAAGCTGATCCGATCCTCCCTGATTTCATCGCATCAAAAACTTCCAGAAGCTTTGCATTATCCTTATAAAGAGAATATACATTCTCTCCGCTCCTGATAAAATCCGTATCAGGGTAAGCCACCACCTGCCCGTTTCCATTCATAACAAAAGCGTGGCCGCTGTAGCCAATATGTATACTGCTGATCACATCGTCAAGCATATCATACTTATAACTTCCCACCAGATAATAGGTGTTATTCTTTTCTGTGGTTATGGGCATTCCCACGTATACTTCAAGTCCATTTTCTCCCACAGAAGTATCCCCGATCACAAGATTTTGGGTTTCTTCCATCATTTTAAATAAATCGCCGCCTGAAATATCGGCAGGGCTGTTTCGGTTACCAGTGTATCGTCTGCCATCCTGGGTGTAAAGGGCAAGCCAGACAAACTCTATGCCGGATGTGGCCTTGTCAAGAACCTGCTGTTTCTCCTCAAGAGTCGTTTCCTCCGATGATAATTCATGATTTTCCCCAATCATAAATATACGGTCAGCCATGATATGCAGATTGCTTTCAATGCTTTTTGAGGCAGTTTTGGCAAAAGGCATCAGGGTTTCCTTTAAGGTGACATTGGTCAAAGACATGGCGGATACTGACAATACAATGGTTGTAACCACGGAAATAATTATGGTAACAATCAATGTGTTTAAAATTATTTTCCGCCGAATTCCTTTTAAATTCATAAATCCTCCTTTGTACTGTTACAAATATAATTTATAACTTATAAAATAATATAACCCATTCTAAATAAAAAACAATAGTTTTGTTGAAATAAAAGCCATTATTGGGAAAAATTGTCACATTAGTTATAGAGAGCCGATAAATTAGATGTAAAAACTGAAAATTGTATCTCTTTTACCTTTGAACATCTAAAACACTGGTTCCCCCTACTCCACTGTCCCTCCTGACAGTCACTTCCTGCACCCGGGGACATACTATATATAAGAAATACGTATTTCTACAACTTGTTAAAAGGGGGCATTCTTATGGCTAATTATAAACCAATCGCGAAAACAATCTCAGCTGCTTCTGCTATTTCAGGAGTACTGGTTCCTGCTAATCTTTCTACAACAAGCTGGGGGTTACTTTTAGTAAGAGGTTCTGCATTATTCAGCAATACGATCTTAAAAAGCGGTGCTGTGGCAGTATGGGAAAGTACAAATCCTACCACTGCTGCTCCCAACCGGGAAACGTTTACTGATGCTAATGCGATTTATGGCATTACCTGCAGAGCCGGGGTAAAGCTGATATTTAAGTTCTATGCTCACTAACAATTAAAAAGAGTGCCTCAAAGGTTAAAAATCCAACATCACGCTCACCAAATACGAACAAATTCAAGCTAATATTAGAATATCTGGCATGTATGGGATTTGAAAAGGAACCTTTGAGGCGCCTTTCTTGCAATGAAACATCATTTTATAACAAAGGAGGGGGAAAATTGCTGCCAAAAATAATTTTAACAGGCTGTCAGATCATTTGCTCCGGAATAGTGACAGCAGATATTACCTTATCAAATAACGCGTATATATTAATCACAGGAACCGTATACAGCCCAACAGGAAAGCCTCTGCCAAATGCTGCTGTTGAAATACTTCTCGTAGATGATTCCCATATCCCTTCTGAGGAAAAAAGCTTAGGCGTAACCTTTACGCTTCATGATGGTACTTATGGAATATCGCTTCCCAGGATTGGTGAACAGCAATACAAACTTATTGCTTATTCGCCCGTATAAACGGGAAATAAAAAGGCCGATCAACACGGAGGTTATTATGAAAAAATATAAAACAATGGATGGATATCACGTATATCGGATAAAGAAAGAAAAGAAATTCTTTTATTTGGCAGACCGGCTTGATTACAGAAAAGAGATCAATCAATTATTGGCTACACTGGATGATTTAAAATTTGATTCCCTGATTTTTCTATTCGGAATTGATACAGGAGAATACCTTCATGATATGAAAAAATTATTATGTGATAAAAACAGAGTGATCATTTTTGAACCAAACCCTGCAATCTACAGAAAATTCGGTCCGAAAATAGCTGACAATATCAGCATTTTTCCGTTTGAAGAAAATCAGGTAAAACAAATTTTTGACAATACCATTCATTTTAAAAATATCAATAATATATACTTTCACGCATTCGGCAACTATTCCAGTGTTTATAAGGAAGAATACGACCGTTTGATTGAACATTTGGATTGGAACATAATCAATGCGGCTTCCCAGGTGGAACTTGCAAAGCGCTTTAAGAAAATTTTTATCCGGAATATGACTGCAAATATGAAGATTTTAAATCAGTGCACTCCCATTCACCACTACAGGGGTACCAATTTAAACGTCCCCGCACTTGTGGTATCCGGAGGCCCCTCCCTGGATTCAAACATTAAGGATATGCTCATTCATAAGAAGAAGCTGGACCAGTATTTTATCATTACCGGCAGCAGGACGGTTGAGGCTTTGACGAAAAACGGGATCCATCCTGATATGATCGTATCCGTTGATCCGGTTGATGCAAACTTTGATATGATGAAGAACTGCTTAAACTTAGAAGTGCCCCTTGCTTTTTATGAATACAGCAACAGGTATTTAGTAGGAAATTATAAGGGAGATAAAATCTTCATTTCACTCCTGTTCTCTCATACAGTGGAAGGCTTTGAACATTATCAGGGAGTGTTCTGCGGAGGTTCGGTTGCCCACGCCTGCATTGACATCGCAAATATGATGGGCTGCTCTCCCATCGTATTTCTGGGCCAGGATCTTGCCCATACCTATAACAAGCATCATGCGGACAGCGCGGTCTTTGATTATGATAAGAGCATTCCCTATGGGGCCACAGCCATTGTAAAGGATGTATACGGAAATCCGGTTGGAACGACCCTTACCCTGGATCATTACCGGCGAAGGCTGGAACATTACATTGCCATTTATAAGGACCAGAAACGGATCCGTTTTATCAATTGTTCCTATGGAGCGGAAATAAAAGGCGCTCCTTTTAAGGAGCTTTCGGAAGTTTTTAAGGAGGAAGCAGCAGGCAGTCCAAAAACGAATTGTATTCCAAATCAGGATATCCATATAGACAGCAGGAATACCATAGACTCCCTGCTTACTTTCATCGAAGAATACCGGATAAAGGCCAGTCAGGGTCTGGAATTATGCGAAATCATAAGCTCTGAGAACCTGACAAAATCCTTACTTAAGGTGGATGAAACGGACATTGATTTACAGCGGATCTTATATATCTTAAAGATTGTAAACGATTTCGAAAACGCTGCAAATACCAAATATTTCGGAGGCTATTTCAATGAATTCGTTTTTGAAATGAAGGAAAAAACATTTGATATGTCTGCAATGGATTATGAAAGACTGACCTCTGATCTGCAGCATCAGGCAAAGGCTTTTAAGATATATTTTGAAAAGATGAAAGAGATGCTGGAAGAAATAAAGGAAACCATTTTGGAAACGGTAACAGAATTCTATGGATCGCATATAGTTTAATAAAAAAAACCTAAAAAAGGGGATAGGCAATGGAAATCAATGATACCAAATACAAAGAGGTTGAAGTAAATAAAATGATCATCAATGGGAAAGAACAGGCGGGAAACATTATTAATGCTGAGGATACAAAGGATAAACAGGAATTAAACGTAACCGTATATACCCGCAGCATTACGGAAACAACGGAAAGCGGAGGGAGGCATAATAAATTATATGAACTGCTTCAGAAAGTCCTCTTTAAAAATAAACGGAGCTAAACTCCAGTCCCGCCCGGAATATCACTTTGACATCCAGCTGGAAAAGTCTATTTACCAGATCATCAATGGAACCGTATACAGCCAGGACCAGAAGCCCTGTGCAGGTGCCGTGGTCCAAATCACCCAGATCGACTGCAGGGATAACACCAGAAGCCTGTTAGGCTATACCCTGTCAGATGAAAACGGATACTATTTATTCTCTATTAAAGCAAAGGCCTGTATGAAGTATGAATTAGCGGTCTATGCTCCCCTTCTCTGATACAGAAAGGAGGAAACCCATTGAGCGGCTACACTGAGATCATCCTGTCACCAAAGCATTTTAAGAACCGGGACATTTTAAAGACAACCATTACCATGGAAAAATCCGATGAGGTTTTATTAACAGGCACTGTATATAATTCACGCCGGGAGGCTCTAGAAGGCGCGGTTGTCCGGGTCATCAAAATCACCGGGGAAGACCAGAGGGTGAGCAAAGGCTATGTGATCACCAACCAGTCCGGGGAATTTGCCATAGCCGTGGAAAAAGACAAGTATGCCTGTTATCAGCTGGATATTTACGAACCGCTGATAACCACTTAGGCGGGGTAGCGTATTATGGAACAGATTAATCATGAATATCATATGGAAGGTATATTAATAAAAGGTAGGGTCCGTTACAAAGATTCCTGCCCGGTTAAGGGCGCTGTCGTTATATTAGAAAAGCTTGTCCCTATATATAACCAACAGGAACAAGGATATGAAGGGACCTGCCTTGAGCATACGATGACCAATGACCGGGGAGAATTCTGCTTTTCTATTACAGATAAAATGAGCAGTTATAAAATAAAGGTTTTCGATAACCACCACAGGTAAGGGAGGAAACATGAAAAAGGTTCTGGTTACAGGAGCAGACGGATTTATAGGCAGTCACTTAACGGAAACACTTGTTGAACAGGGATATGAGGTAAGGGCGTTTACCTTTTATAATTCCTTCAATACCTGGGGATGGCTGGATTCTCTTCCAGATGAAATAAAGAAGGAAATCGAGATACAGCCAGGGGACATCAGGGATCCAAACGGCGTAAGAAACGCCATGACAGGAATGGAATCGGTCTTTCATCTGGCCGCACTGATCGCCATCCCTTTTAGCTACCACTCTCCTGATTCCTACGTGGATACCAATATAAAAGGAACGTTGAATGTCTTGCAGGCCGCAAGAAACCTTGGTACGGATAAAGTACTCATTACCTCTACTTCCGAGGTTTACGGCAGCGCCAAATACGTTCCCATTGATGAAGCCCATCCCTTTCAGGGACAATCGCCCTATTCCGCCACTAAGATCGGAGCCGACCGGCTGGCGGAATCCTTTTTCAGAAGCTTTTCCCTTCCGGTGACCATTGTCCGGCCATTTAACACCTATGGCCCCAGGCAGTCCGCAAGGGCTGTGATACCGGCTATCATCAGCCAGCTGCTGGCCGGGGCCAGGGAGATACGCCTTGGCAGCCTGACTCCCACCAGGGATTTTAACTATGTAAAAGATACGGTAAACGGTTTTATTGAAATAGAAAAGTCAGAAAAAACCATTGGGGAAGAAATCAACATTGCCAGCCAGAAGGAAATTTCCATTGGAGAGCTTGCATCGGAGCTGATCCGCCAGATCAATCCTCAGGCCGGGATCGTCTGCGAGCCGGAAAGACTGCGTCCTCAAAAAAGTGAAGTCAACAGGCTACTTGGATCTAATAAAAAACTAAAGGAGCTTACGGACTGGAACCAGGAATACACTCTTTCCCTTGGCCTTAAAAAGACCATTGACTGGATGGAGAAAAACTTGGATAAGTATAAAGCAGGCATCTATAATCTATAGATGCAGACCAGGAGCGGAGGAACGAATATGATACCTTTATCTGTTCCCAACTTAAAAGGGAACGAAAAAAAATATATATCAGATGCCCTTGACAGCGGCTGGATATCAACAGCCGGCAGCTATGTGGCAAGATTTGAGCAGGACATGGCCTCTTATTTAAACACCGCCGGCGCAGCGGCTGTTCAAAGCGGGACTGCCGCGATCCATCTGGCTCTGCTCTTATCCGGTGTCAAACCGGGGCAGGAGGTGATCGTCCCCACCCTTACTTTTATTGCCTCAGTCAATCCAGTGGCCTACATAGGTGCTTTCCCTGTTTTTATGGATTGTGACGACTCTCTGAATATAGACTGCGATAAGCTTGAGGAATTCTTGAAAAAGGAATGTGCCATGACCTCTTCCGGGCTGGTAAACAAGAGCACAAACCGGGTCATTAAGGCGGTCGTTGCGGTCCATATCTTTGGCAATATGGCGGATATGGAACGGTTAAAAGCATTGTCTGAACAATATGGAATTCATTTGATTGAAGATGCTGCGGAAGCATTGGGGACCTTCTATAAACAGGGGAAATACCAGGGACAATTTGCAGGGACAATCGGCGATTTCGGTGCCTATTCTTTTAACGGCAATAAGATCATCACCACAGGGGGAGGCGGGATGCTGACAGCAAAGGATGGCAGCGCCCTGGAAAAAGCGAAATATCTTGCCGCCCAGGCAAAAGACGATCCCTTCTATTATATTCACAATGAAGTGGGTTATAACTACCGCATGACCAATTTACAGGCAGCCCTGGGAGTTGCCCAGTTAGAATGTCTGGAGGATTTTATCCGGATCAAGGAAATCAATTATGATTACTACGAAAATGCCATAGCACCAATGGAAAATTTTGAACTGCTTAAGTTTAACCTTAATGCAAGAAACAACCGGTGGTTCTATTCCCTGTTCTTAAAAAATCATGGATTGGACCGTAATACAGTCATGAAGCAGCTAAAGGAAAAGGATATTGAAACAAGGCCCATCTGGCAGCTTGCCCATACCCAGAGGATGTATGAGAACAGCCAGGCTTATTTCATAGAAAAGGCTCCCTTTTACTGGAACCGGGTAATCAATATCCCATGCAGTACCAGTCTTTTAAAAAAGGAGATGGATCATATCATTCAAGCATTGAGCCGCATTTAGCAGTCTGAAAGAGGGATAGGCATGGAAGTTGGTAAATTTATTATTGCACCGGATGTTTCTATTCGGGATGCAATCAGACAATTGGACCAGACAGCAAGAAAAATCCTTGTTGTTGAAGAAGATAATAAGCTGGCCGGTGTTCTCACAGATGGGGATATCAGGCGGTGGATTTTAAAGAATAAGGATATTTCCATGCCGGTGAGCCTGATCATGAATACCGCTCCTGTTGTTATAAAAAAAGAAAAAAGCCATCTGGCCCTGGAGATCATGAAAGAAAAACAAATCGAAGGGCTGCCCCTGGTAAATGATAACAATGAGGTGACTGATATCCTGTTTTGGAATGAACTGAACGATCATGAGCCTGGACGACAAAAGAAGACCCAGACACCGGTAGTCATCATGGCAGGCGGCAGGGGGTCCCGGCTGTATCCGTATACAAAAATTATTCCAAAGCCTTTGATTCCGATCGGCGACACCCCCATTGTAGAACGGATCATGAATCAGATGATGGAGTACGGGTTTTATGAATTTTATCTTACCATAAACTATAAAAAGGAACTTATAAAGGCTTATTTTAATGATGATCATCCTTATCATCTGCACTTGATTGAGGAGGATCAGCCCTTAGGGACAGCCGGTTCCTTGAACCTGGTGAAAAAGGACATAAAGGGGAGCTTTCTTGTAAGCAACTGCGATATTTTAGTGGATGTCAATTTTACCAAGCTTCTCATCCATCACCAAACCCATAAAAACAAGATCACCGTTGTCACCGCCATGAAAAGCTATGAGATTCCTTATGGGGTGGTTACCTTGGGGGAAAGCGGATCCATTGATGCCTTAAACGAGAAACCCAGATATGAGCTGTTAGTGAGCACCGGGCTTTATGTATTGGAGGAGGAAATACTAAAATACATCCCTCAGGATCAATATTTTGATATGACAGACTTAATCCGCAGATGCTTAAAAAACGGCGAACTGGTGGGTGCCTATCCGGTCATGGACAGCGCCTGGCTGGATATGGGAGAATTCAGTGAAATGAAAAAAATGGCTGAGAGAATGAAACTATGAAAGAGGAACTGATCCTGATCGGCGGGGGCGGTCATGCGGAAAGCATCATAGATACCATCAGAGGACAGGAAAAATATAAGATCACCGGCATTCTGGACCGCAGCAAAAAAGCTGGTACAGAGGTTCTTGGCATAAAGATCATAGGAAGTGATGAGGATCTGGCCGACTGTTTTAACCGGGGAATTAAGAAGGCGGTAATTGCTATAGGAAGCATGGGAAACCCCGGCCCAAGGCGGAGGCTGTACGAACAATGCAAGAAAATAGGCTATGAATTTCCCAATATCATGGATAAAAGCTCCATCGTTTCCGAGCCCCTTAACATCGGGAAAGGGAACTTTATTGGAAAGGGAGTCCTCATCAATACCGGAGTTACCATAGGGAATGGAACCATCATCAATACGGGCGCCATCATCGACCATGGCTGCAGGATTGAAGATTTTGCCCATATCGCTCCCGGAAGTGTCTTATGCGGAAATGTCTGGATAAGGGCTAATTCCCATATTGGAGCCCATTCCACCATCCTACAGGGCTTAACCATTGGAAATGACACCATGATCGGCGCAGGAAGCCTTGTCTTAAAAAGTATATCGTCAAATAAGCTGGCCTATGGAAGTCCGGCAAAGGAGGTAGCTTTCCATGAGTAACGTCATGATAATCGCAGAAGCAGGGGTAAACCATAACGGCGATTTAAACATTGCCAAACAACTGGTGGATGCCGCAAGCGTCATAGGTGCAGACGCCATCAAATTCCAGACCTTTCGGGCAAAGCACCTTGCAGTGCCGGATGCGAGGAAAGCAGACTACCAGATTGAGAATACCGGCCAGACCATGTCACAATACGAAATGTTAAAAAGCCTGGAATTATCCTGGCAGGAGTTTGAAGAACTGTTTCAGTACTGTTCCTTCAGGCGCATTCAGTTCCTGTCCTCTCCTTTTGATGAGGAAAGCATTCTTTTTCTTGACCGGCTGGGAGTGGATCTCATAAAGATCCCTTCCGGAGAGATCACAAATTATGGCTATTTAAAAAAAATAGCTTCATTAAAGAAGCGGGTCATTTTATCCACGGGAATGTCCAATGAGGAAGAGGTGGGGGAAGCACTGGAAATCCTGGAGGAAGGCGGACAGGAAATCATACTGCTCCATTGCTCCAGCTCCTACCCTGCCCTGATGCAGGATGTGAATTTAAATGCCATGGATACGTTGAGACGTAGGTTTCAAAAGCAGGTGGGTTATTCCGACCATACGCCAGGAATCGAGGTTGCCATTGCCGCTGCCGCCCTTGGTGCCTGTGTCATCGAAAAGCATATGACCCTTGATAAAACCATGCCCGGACCAGACCACAAAGCCAGTTTAGAGCCAGATGAATTCCAGCAAATGGTGGACAGCATCAGAAATATTGAGCTGGCCCTGGGTGACGGAGTGAAAAAGCCCACACAAGCTGAATTAAAAAACAGGGACTATGTGAGAAAATACCTGGTGGCTTCCAGGGAAATTAAAAAGGGGGAGCCCTTTACCCTTCAAAATCTATGCGCCAAACGCTGCGGATATGGGATCTCTCCCATGGAGATGCACAGCCTGTTGGGAAGAGCCGCTCAAAGAAATTATCTGAAAGACGAAAGGATCGGCCAATGATCAAATTATGCGTAGTGACCGGAAACCGGGCGGAATACGGCTTATTAAAGCCGGTGATGGACCGCGTCATACAGGACCCGGATTTTAAACTGCAGGTCATTGCCACAGGAAGCCATCTGGATACCAGATATGAACAAGGTGAGGACATTGAAAAGAGCGGCATAAACATCGATGAAAAAATAGAGATGAACCTGGCCTCAGACACCTCCCTTGGAATATGCAAATCCATGGGCTTAGAAATGATCAGCTTATCTGAGGCTTACCATCGGTTAAAACCGGATATGGTTCTGCTTCTTGGAGACCGGTATGAAATCTTTACAGCAGCAAGTGCTGCCCTTATCTGTAAAATTCCCATTGCCCATATTCACGGCGGGGAAATAACAAGAGGCGCATATGACGACTCCATGAGGCATGCCATCAGTAAGATGAGCTATCTGCATTTCACCAGCACAATAGAATACCGGAATAGGGTCATCCAGTTAGGGGAAGCCCCTGACAGGGTTCATTGGGTGGGTGCTCTTGGGATTGAAAACATGAAGACCATAAAGCTATTAAACAGACAGGAATTGGAGGAAAAACTAAAGATTTCACTGGTTCCGCCCATTGCCCTTGTCACCTTTCATCCTGCCACTTTGGATCATGACAGCGCCCCGGCCCAGTTTCAGCCCCTGGAAGAGGCTCTTTTACATTTTCCGGATTTATTTGTTGTCTTTACAAAGAGCAATACCGACACAGGGGGAAACCAGATCAATGGAAGGATTGGCGCTTACGTAAGCAGGAATCCGGAGAAATCGGCAGTGTTCCCCTCTCTTGGCGTACAAAACTATTTAAGCCTTATGAACTGCTGCCAGGCAGTAATCGGAAATTCTTCCAGCGGAATTATTGAAGCACCTTTCCTTAAGGTGCCTTCCGTCAACATCGGAAGCAGGCAGGCTGGAAGGATAACTCCTTCCTCTGTCATAAGCTGCGGCTCTTCTGTAAGCGATATTGTGGCTGCGGTCCAGAAAGCCCTTACCTTTGACCGGCATAAAGAAGAAGCTCCAAACCCCTACGAGGGCCAGGAAACCAGCAAACAGATCGTCTCGATTATTAAGGAGTCATTTGAAAAGGGAATTAATTTAGAAAAGAATTTTTATGATGTGGAATGGAGGCTGTAATGTATAAGAATAAGACTTTTTTGGCAATCATACCAGCCCGAAGCGGCTCAAAGGGGATCATCGATAAAAACATCATAGAAATTAATCACAAGCCGCTTATGGCGTATACGTTGGAAGCCTGCAAACGCTCTGGAATATTTGATGATATCGTGGTATCCACGGACTCCGAAAAATATGCAGGGATTGCGAAACGTTTTGGCGCCAGCGTGCCCTTTCTGCGCCCAAAAGAGCTGGCATCAGATCAGGCTTCCTCCAATGACGTCATACTGCATGTCATCAATGGGCTGCAGCATCTTGGAAAAACTTTTGATTGCTTTATGCTTTTGCAGCCTACTTCTCCTCTTAGAAACGAAAAACATATGATAGAAAGCGCCGGTATCCTGCTAGAAAATAATGCGGATTCTGTCGTCAGTATCTGCAAATCAGATTCCAGCTCCTACTTAACCGTTGAGCTTTCGGAGGAAGGAAGAGTAAAAACCCTGTTTTCAGACAAAAAACAGGTCAGAAGACAGGATATGCCGCCGGAATACAGAATAAACGGGGCTATATATCTGGCTCTGACCAGTTATTTTGTAAAGAATAAAAGCTTTTATGAAGGCAAAACCCTGCCCTATTTCATGAGTGCCTTTGATTCCATTGACATTGATGATGATTTTCAGATGAAAATAGCGGAATTACTTATGCTTGATAAAAACTTGTCAAATCCGTCCCAGCAAGAATGTAACTAATTTCCTTCCCTGATCAGTCCAAGGGCCAGGAGGGCACTTTTTTCAAGCTCATCTTCCGTTGTAAATTCATTTGGCGTATGAACCTCATTCATTCCGCAGGCCACTACGATTCCCCGGATTCCGCCTCGGACAAAGTGATTATTATCACTGCCTCCCAGAGTATATTGGGTGGAGCATTTTAAGCCAAGGGACCGGCAGACGCGTTTGAACCGTTCCACCACTTCTTCGCTGTCACTTATTTCATAGGCTTCGATCTGCTTTTCAACAGCGATCTCCAGGCTTCCGCCATATCCGGCTGCAGTACCTTCAAAGGCATCCTTTAACCTGTTCCATTCCGCCAGGGCTTTATGATCCTTTAAGCTTCGGATCTCTCCCGCTACAACGCATTCGTGGGAAACAATGTTGGTCTGTTTTCCTCCGCTTATTTTTCCAATGTTTACAGTCGTTTCATCGTCAACCCAGCCCTGCTTTAACTTGGAAATTGCATGGGCCGTGATCTCAATCGCATTGATTCCCAGCTGAGGACAAAAGCCTGCATGGGCATTCTTACCCTTCACCCTGATCTCAAAAGAAAGGATGGTAGGCGCTGCGGTTGCGGCCAGGCCGATCTCTCCGCTTAAATCAAATACATAAGCCTGTTTTGACTTTATTTTGGAATAATCGATGAGCTGGCTTCCTTTTCCGTAATTCTCTTCCGCAACCGGGAACAGGATCTCAATATCTCCATGGGGAAGGTTGTTTTCCTTAATCACCCGGACCGCTTCCAATATGGCCGCAATTCCGGAAAGGTCGTCGGCTCCAAGCACGGTATTCCCTTCCGAGGTGATTCTTCCCCGCTCATCTAAGACCGCGCGTTTCCCTATGCCAGGCTTTACCGTATCCATATGAGCCGACAGTAATATTGGGGCGGAACCTGTGGTTCCCTTTAAAAAACCGTAAAGGTTCCCTGTGGGAGCGGCGGTTCCATATTCGGGAAGCTTTTCTTTCAGCCGGTGACCGGCATCATCTTCCAACACCTCAAAACCAAGCTGTTTTAATTCGTCTGTCAAATAGTCCGCAATTTCCCGTTCCTGATAGGTTTCGGAATCAAATTCCACCATTTTTTTAAATTGGCTTACCAGCCTGCTTCTATGAATCATATTGCCACCTGCTCTTTTCCTATGGGTTCGTTTTTTTAATTATCATATCTTTTAAATTTTTCTTCCGGTGTCTTGCTTAAATCCTTCCGGTCTTGCGGTGCAGACCAGATGCCTTCGTAATCGATCTGATTCACGAAACGGGAATTAAAATCCTGGAAAAAGGACTTGTTTTCCGACTGGGGCGCCGCTATATCCCGGAAGTAGGTATTGTTACTGAATGCGGGTATCTCATATAAATCCCTGCAATATCCCCAGATGTTTTTGTAATCAACAATCCTGTGCTTAATGGGCCCTAAATTCCGGTAATAATGGGTATCAAACCTTGCCAGGGTGACAAAAAGCCTCACATCGCTGTCAGTCACATAATCTCCAAATAAGAAACGGCTTTTGGAAAGGCGCTCTTCGATGAGATCCAGTGCATGATAAAAGTCTTCAAATGCTTCTTCATAGGCTGTGATGGACTGGGCAAACATCATCCGGTAGGTCCCGTTATTTACATTGGGAAAAAGCCAGTCGTTGTAATCATCGATCTCTTTTCTCAGCTCTTTAGGGTACAGATCAGGGGCCTCCGGACTCTGGAAGGGGCGGAACGCTGTTTCAAAGTAGTTGGTCAGCCTGTGGTAATCATTATTTACCACCTTTTTCGTGGTAACGTCCACAAGGGCCGGTACCGTACAGCGCCCTGCATAGTCCGGGTCCGCATTATAGTAAAACTCGTTTAAGTACTGAGCGCCAAGGACCGGGTCTTTTCTGTCCTCATTATACACGAATTCCCAGCCATATGCACTATTTTCTTTGCTGTGGCCGACTAAATTAATGCCGATGGCATCCTGAAGGCCCAGCAATTCCCGTACAATAGAGGCCCGGTTGGACCAATGGCATCCTTTTGCCCAGAACAGCCGGTACCGGCCCTTTTCTGCCTTTAAATCCTTCTCCCCATCTCCAAAGGGAGTGGTAAACCGGTTGGGCTGACGAATGAATGCGCCTCTTTCGTCAATTTCCTTTTCTATTTCTTTTGGGCGTACCTTTTGCCCGTTATTTTGATCTGCCATGAAAATCTCCTCCTATTCCTTCCATATTTTCTCCGTATAGATGATCTTAAAGACACCTGCATCCATCTTCCTGCCATAATCCGCTTTATAGCCCAGGGCTTCATAAAAGCCTACCGCCTCATCCCGGCTGGTAATGCAGATTTTTTTAACCCCGGATTCCCTGATCCAGTTCTCAGCCTCTTCTATCAGCAGCCTCCCCACGCCCTTTTTCCGGTATTCCTTAAGGACGCTGACCCGTTCAATTTTGGCCGTCCCGCCCTCGCCAGGAAAATGGATTCTGCAGGCAGCTACCGGATATATGTCATCAAGCACCAGCACATAGGAATACTGTTTTAAATCCCCTTCATCAAATTCCTTATCTAACGGAATATGGAACCCTTTTACCATGGTTTCCGTCCTTACATAATGAACCCCTGCAAGCTGCCAGTGTTCTTTTACCCTTACTGCCTTCATCCTGCCACTCCCCTTATTTAAAATTGATCCGGTCTCTTCCATGAGGTGTTTTCCAGATGGAAAGGTCCGGCCCCTTTGGTACCAGACTATAGGGGTTACTGGAAACCGCACACAAATGATAGTGTTTTTTGATAGCCTCGAAGTCTGTGGTATCTCCAAATCCCGGCTGTGCATATAAGTCCCTGACATATCCCCAGAGATTGGGAAAATCGGAAATAAGATTTCTGTTTAAATGAAAACCATTGTAATAGGCCACATCAAAACGGGTCAGTGTCACATACAGGCGGATATCGGATTCCGTGATCTTATCTCCAAACAAATAACGGCCGCGGCCCAACCGCTCTTCCAGCCAGTCAATGCGGTGGAAAACCAGCCGGTACGCCTCTTCGTATGCCTCCTGGCTTCTGGAAAATCCTGCCTTGTAAACCCCGTTGTTGATTTCATGAAACAAAATTTCATTTAATTCATCGATTTCTTCTCTCAGCTCTTCCGGATATAAATCCGGCGCTCCCGGCTTTTGGTATTTCTTCCATTCCACTTCCCAGTACCTGGTTAAGTTAAAATAATCGTTATTTACCACTTTCCCCGTAGTTAAGTCAACTACAGCAGGCACGGTAAACCTTCCCTTGTAATCCGGATCTGCCTTTAAGTAGGCTTCACTTAAATATTTAATCTTTAATACCGGATCCTCCCCATGTTCATCCAGAGTAAAGGCCCAGTCCGTCCGTTCCACATCAGGCCTTATTGGATCCAGGGTACCCAGGCTGACCGCATCCTGAAGGCCAAGTAAGCTCCTTACGATAACGGAACGGTGGGCCCATGGGCAGGCCGGAGACCAGAACAGGCGGTACCTGCCAGATTCTACAGGCAGATTTCCTTCCTCTGCCCCAAAGGCTGTTGTAAACTGGTTTTTCTGCCGTTTAAATTTCCCACTGGTTTCAATCTCATCCGTAATAAACTTTTTTGACATGGCAATTTCCTCATTTCTTTCTCAAAGCCTTCCTAACCCTTCATATCCTCCCTGCCATATTCATCAGCAAAGCGGTATTTTTCCGGAAGCAGGAAGCCTTCCTTATCCATCCAGTTAAGAGATTCTTCCGATCCGCAAAACCGGCACATGGCCGTTTTATTCCTTCGGAATCCCATTTTTTCATATAGGGCAACCGTCCTGGGATGGGTATACAGGATCACATTCTGGCCCCTGACCTGATCAAGCAGCAGCTGAATCAGCTTTCTTCCGATCCCGTATCCCTGATATTCTTCATCAAGAGCGATGTTGTAGATGGCCGCCTGGCAGACGCCGTCGGATAAGGCTCTTCCGACACCAACGATCCTCTCCTTGTCATAGACAAACACTACGGCATAGCTGTTTGTAAAGATGGTCTCCTGATCCTTTGCAGACCGGTCTGATAATCCGGAACGCCGAAGCACATCGGAAACTTCCTGCCAGTGAATCTCTTCCCTTGTTATCTTGTATGAAATATCATTCATGGGAGACCTCCTGGTACTTAAATTTCTTATCCGGGTCTCGGCTCAAGTTCTCCCGCCCCGGCGGCATCTCCCAGCCGCTGACGTCTGGCCCCTTGGCAACTATGGAATATACATTACCCCACAGGGGTTTTAGATGAGGCGATAACTGATAGTGTTTTTTGTATACATCAAAATAGGTGCTCTCTTTTATCTCCGGTACCTGGTATAAATCTCTGGCATAAGGCCACAAGTTCCTGTACTCCACCAGCCTCTTTTTGTTTGCATGAAAAACCTGATGGTAAACTACGTCAAACCTTGCCAGAGTCGGATACAGCCTGATATCGGAGTCTGTGATATAATCCCCGAATAAAAACCTCTTTGTTTCCAGTCTTTGATCCAGGAGATCCATAGCCTCAAAAAATGCTTCGAATGCCTTTTCGTATGCTTCCTGGGATCTTGCAAAGCCAACGTCATAGACGCCATTGTTGATTCTTTCAAATATGAAATGGTTGAGTTCATCAATTTCCTTCCGAAGTTCAGCCGGATAAAGCTCCGGTGCCTCTTCCTTATGATATGGCTTCCATGCAGTCTCAAAATAGACCGGGATCCAGAAGTGGTCATTGTTCACGCCTCTGCCAGAGGTTGTATCTGCCAGTATGGGAACGGTGGGCCGTTCCCTGTAATCCCCCTTAAGAGAATCCCTGTCATAAATTTCTTTTAAATAATGGATTCCCAAAACAGGATCCAACTCATCCGGATCCTCTGTAAATACCCATCCTTTTGGATCGCGGAAAATTCCCGTTGTTCCAAGGCTGATCACTTGATCAAGTCCCAAAAGCTTTCTGGCTATTACAGCCTTATGTGCGTGAGGGCAGGCCGGCATCCACAGCAGCCGGTACCGGCCGGCTTCCACCGGCCACTCCCCTTCTTCCTTTCCAAATTTCTTTTTAAAGATATTATCCTGGATCTTGATTTCTCCATCCGCCTGAATCTGATGGCGGAATGTGCTCTCAAAAACCTCGATTCCTTCTGCCATATCCTTCCCCCTGTCAAGCGGATATTCGCAATCCGCTTCTTGATTCGGTTAAATCGCATAATCAGTGCCTTCCAGCATATGAATCTTTACTAAAAACTCCTTTAACCGTGGGTTTTTGGGATTATCAAAGATTTCTTTCGGTGTCCCGTCCGCTACGATTTTTCCGTTTTCCAGGAAAATGATCCGATTGGCCACGTTCCTCACAAAATTCATCTCATGAGTAACGAGGAGTATGGTGTTACCCTCCTGGGCTGCCTTTTTTATGGTCACCAGCACTTCGCTTACCAGCTCCGGATCCAGAGCCGAGGTTGGTTCATCCATGAGAAGCAGTTTCGGGTCCATGGCCAGTGCCCTTGCAATAGCCACTCTTTGCTGCTGCCCTCCGGATAAATGCCTGGGATAATGGGAAAAACGGTCCCCCATTCCCACCTTCTGCAAATGCTTTTCCGCAATGCTTCTGGCCTCGCTTTTCTTTAACTTTTTTACCACCATCAGCCCTTCCATCACATTTTCCAGGGCGGTCCGGTTCTTGAAAAGATTAAACTGCTGAAATACCATTTCCGTATTTTTCCGCAACTCCAGCTTTTCCCTGGCTGATTTTGTGGTAAGGTCGATTACCTGATCATTTATTTTAATGGTTCCCTTTTCCGGCTTTTCAAGCAGATTGATGGAACGGAGCAAGGTGGATTTACCGGTCCCTGATGGTCCGATGATGGCGACCACATCACCTTCATGAATGACCAGATCAATGTCATCCAGTACCACGTTATCGCCGAATTTTTTACTTAATCCCTGAATTTCTATAACGCTCACACTTATGCCTCCTTTCCCTATTCCTGCCCATGCTTTTTTGGCATAAAGGTATGCCCAAAAGACGTTTCTGCAGAAACCATTTCCGGTACACTCATCTTTTTCTCAAGGTATACAAACAGCCGTTCAATAAAAATTGTCAATACCCAGTAGATGAGAGCCAGAGAACAGTAAGCTTCAAAATACCGGTAGCTGTTTCCGGCAAGAATCTTGCCCTGTGCTGTTATTTCAACGACTGAACAGGTAAATGCAAGGGAGGTTCCTTTTATCAGACTTATGAGGGAGTTCCCTAATGAGGGGAGGGCCACTGTCACCGCCTGGGGGAACAATACCCTCCGGAATATCTGGAACCCTGTCATTCCAAGGGACTTGGCTGCCTCAACCTGCCCTTTTTCCACGGACTGTATGGCCACCCGTATGGTTTCCGAATCAAAAGCAGATTGATTAAGCCCCAATGCTACGATCGCAAAAATAATAGGCGGTATTCCATTTACGTTATAAGAAGTTCCATTGTAAAAGTTATAATATTTTAAAGCGATAGGAATTCCAAAGTACGTAAGATACAGCTGGACGATAATCGGAGTTCCCCGTACGACCGAAACAAATAAGGTACATAATTGCCGAAGGACCGGGATATTGTGAATTTTTACTACTGCGATCAAAAGCCCTGCCACCCAACCGATGATTAGGGCAATTGCCGTCAGCTGCAGCGTAACGGGCAAGTATTTCAGCAATGCGGGGATTTCCGTAAACACCAGCTGCCAGTCAAATATTTTGCTCATCTTGTTCCTCCGGTTTTATTTATAGGATGGGGAATAATCGGATCCAAACCATTTTAAGTTGATTTCCTTGGAAGTTCCGTCCTGGATCACTTCTTTTAACGCCTTGTTGATATCCTCTACCAGTTTCTCATTCCCTTTGCTGACAATTAAATAGCTGAAGGGTTCTTCCATTAAGTCCTTTGATAGGGTGTTGCTGATGGAAACTCCGTCCACATTAAAATTAAATTCTTTCTGATAATACTCAAACATTGGTTTATCCATTAAAACGAAATCATATTTCCCAGCTTCCACATCCTGGATCTGCAGCACAAGGTCCTCATCGCTGTATTCGATGGCAATGGGATTCTGGGGATTGGAGGTGTTATAGTTTTCCAGGGCTGTGGTAATATTGATTCCCGCCGAGGAAATGGTCTTTAAGCCTGCAAGGTCATCCCATGTCTCTATGCCTGCTGCTTTATCATTGTTCTTCGCAAAGATGGCAACGTACTCATTGGCAAAGATCGGGTCGGTAAATAAATACTTTTCTTTTCGTTTTTCATTCTTTGCAAAATTATTTACACCGATCTGGTACCGGTCGGAATCCAGACCTGCAAAAATAGATGGGAAATCGGTCACTTCGATTTCAAGCTTATATTGGGGGAGCCGGTCAAAAACGGCTTTGATCAGTTCAATGTTGTGACCGGTCAGCTGATTGCTGCTGTCCACAAAGGTGAACGGCTTTGGGGAACCGCCTGTTGCCGCATGAACGACCACCGGTTCCACCGTGGCGGCAGCCTCACTGCTCTCCTCCTGTTTTGTCGGTTCTGCTGAACTTTCTGTTTTTGTTGTTTCTTCAACTGCTTTGGTGGCTGACGCATTGGCACTGCTCTTGCATCCGGTCAGGGCTCCTAATACGGCCACTGCCGTAAGCACCCCTACGATTGATTTGCCTGCAATATTTTTCTTCATAATTTTCTCTCCTCTTTATAAAAATGATTTCCTTGGTTCTGTTATCTCCTTCCTCTGCCGGATGGAGTCTATGTTATTGCAATTCCTGGGGAACGAACCATAAGCCTGAGTTATTCTTTTTCATATACTCTTTCAATTCGTCTGAGTGATAAGCAGCTGCGATATCCTTTGCCCATTTTGTGTCTTTGTTCTCTTCTTTTACAACCACCTGTAAAATCAAATGATCCAAAATATCTTCTTGTAAAATGGCGGTAGAAGGATCGATGCCTGCATTGTAAACAATGCTTCCTGTGATCACTGCAAAATCAAAATCATCCAAAGCAGGCGGGATGTTTAACGAATCCATTTCCACAAAATTGATGTTGTACTTGTTTTCAATGATGTCGGATTGTTTTACCGTTTCAAGGGGAACATCCGGGTTAAGCTTAATCCAGCCAGCCTTTTGTAAAAGTGCATAAGCACGTGCCGTGTTGGATGCATCATTTGGCACTGCAACAATGGCACTATCCGCTATCGCATCCAAAGATGTATGCTTTGCAGAAAACAGACCGGCGGGAACGGTGGGTATGGGGGAGATGGGAACAAGGTTTCCATTTTGCTTATTGTTGAAATTTTCGGCATAGGCAGTATGCTGTTCCACGTTGAAGTCAATTTCACCTTCATTCAACGCTGTATCGTTCTGCAAAAGGTCTGAAAAATCAACCACTTCAAGCTTATACCCCTGCTTCTCCAGGATGGGCTTTACTGCATCTTCAAATAATACCGTATAGGGTCCTGCAGCCTTTCCGTATTTCAATGTTTTTTTGTCCTGGCCCAGCTTACTTTCGTTATTGGCTGAGCAGCCGGCGACAGTGACGGCAAGTAAGGCAGCGATGATAATTAATCCAATTTTTTTCATAAACAGGTTCCTCCTTTATTCACGTGCTCTGACACGTTTTGACAAATAATTTCCAATCCCCTGAATCAGCTGGACAAACACGATTAAAACGATTACGGTTGCAACCATTAAGGGAGTGTTAAATTGCTGATAACCATAGGTTAATGCCAGGTTACCGACACCGCCTCCGCCAATGGCTCCCGCCATGGCGGTTGCACCAAGGAGGCCGATAGTACCTGTGGTCAGGGACAATATCAGCGAGCCCAATGCTTCCGGCAGCAAAAAGTGCCAAATAACCTGCACAGGGGTTGCACCCATGGCCTCCGCCGCTTCGATGATGCCCTTATCAACCTCTAGCAGCGAGCTTTCTACCAGGCGCGAAAGAAATGGTGTTATGTAAAACACCAGTGAAACCAAAGCGGCCTGGGTGCCGATCCGGGTGCCCACAATGATTTTTGTTAAAGGCATTATTGCCACCAACAGAATAATATAGGGGACCGAGCGCACGATGTTGATTGTATAATTGATCAGTGCATAGACGACTTTGTTTTGCAGGATGCCGCCCTTACGTGTAATGGTAAGCAATATGCCGAGGGGAATGCCAAGAAATGATCCAAGCACCAGCCCCCAGAACAGCATATAAACGGTCTGGCCGGCTGCAATTACCATCTGATCGCTGGTAATGCCTAAATATTGCTCAATCATTGCGATCCTCCTCTCCCCCGGTTAAACGTAAGACTTCCACATAGACTCCGGAATCTTCTATAAATTGCTGCACCTCGTCAAGCCTTTGGGCAGGACCAAACACCTGCACAATCATAACGCTGAACACAACTCCCTGAAGTTCGCAAACAGTGGCAAACAAAATGCTGTTCTCCATGTGGTATTCCGCACTTATGCGGTACAGCAGCGGTTTTCCGGCAATATTTCCTTGAAAACGCAGACGGAAAATCCGGTTTTCTCCCTGATATTTAAGAATTTCCCGGGCGAGGCTCCCTGGTATGCTATCGTCAATCACAGTCTTTACAAAACTCCTGGTGATTATATGCTGGGGATCACCGAATACTTCAAGCACTGTCCCCTGCTCTAACACCCTGCCGTTATCCATAACCGCAACTTTGTTACACACATCACAAATGACGTTCATTTCGTGAGTGATCAGGAGAATCGTAACATTCAGCTCCCTGTTTATTTTTTTCAATAACTCCAGAATAGAATCCGTGGTCTTTGGATCCAGAGCACTTGTAGCCTCGTCGCAAAGTAAGATGCTGGGATTTGTGGCTAGGGCGCGGGCTATGCCGACCCTTTGCTTTTGACCGCCTGAAAGCTTTGACACATTGGTGTGAATTTTATCCTCAAGCTCTACAAACTGCAAGAGCTCTTTTACCCGCTTTTCTATGTCCTTTTTTGGCACTTTGTTTAATACCAGCGGCGCCGCTATGTTCTGAAAAACAGATTTGGACTGCAGCAAATTAAATTGCTGGAAAATCATGCCGATATTTTTCCTCAGCTTTCGTAAGTCCGGTTTTGACAGGGTGGTGATGTCCGTGCCGTCAACCAGCACGCGCCCTTCTGACGGACGCTCCAATAAGTTTACCAGGCGTACCAGGGTTGATTTACCTGCTCCGCTGAATCCTATCACTCCGAAAATATCGCCCTTTTCAACCGTAAGGCTGACCTGCCGCAAGGCATGGACCTCGCCGGAAGCAGAAGCAAACCGTTTACTTACGTTTTGAATTTCAATCATCGGATGCCTCCTCTTGCATAAGTATCAATTCACCGCTTTTTATAGAGAAAAGGGTCTTTTGTGCTAATGCTGCAAAATAATCAATGGCCGGCTTCAATGCATTGGTGTCAATTTGAAATTTCGGATGGTGGTTGGGATAGGACTCACCAGTTCCTATGCGAATGAAGAAACCCGGAATTTTTTCCTGGTAAAAGGCAAAGTCTTCTCCGCCGAGAGACGGTGAAGATGGTTTGACCTTCAGTCCCTGTTCTTTTGCAACAGCGGCAGCGACAGGCTCAAAACATGGAGCATTGTTTGTGGCAGGAGGCCCTGCAAGCCAATCTATTTCTGCTGCTGCACCTTGTGACAGTGCAATATGCTGAACCAGCGTGCGGAAGCGTTCTTCTATCAGCTTGCGATTGTGTCTGCCCATGGTGCGTACCGTTCCTTCAAGCTCTGCTGTCTGCGGGATTACATTCCATGTATTTCCCGCCGTGACACGGGTTATGCTGAGCAACCCCTGAGAAAACGGATCAATATTACGGCTGACGATGCTTTGGGCAAGGGTTACAATCTGTGAGGCCGTAAGTACAGGATCGATTCCGTCCTGAGGGTGAGCCGCATGAGTGCCTTTTCCGGTGAGCTTAATTGTAAACCGGTCAACAGCAGCGGTTACACTTCCGGAAACAATTCCTACTGTTCCCACCGGGAGAGTGATATCGGTATGCAGGCCGTAAATCCCGTCAACATCATCAAGAACCTTCGATTTGATTACTTCCAAGGCACCGACAGAGGATTCCTCGGCGGGTTGAAACAGGATTTTCACCTTTCCGTGCAAATGTTCCCGCTGCTCCTGTAATTCTTTTGCCACATACAGCATGACTGTGGTATGAAAATCGTGGCCGCAGGCGTGCATTTTTCCCGTTATGGCAGAGGCATAGGGTAAGTCGGTTTCTTCCTGCACGGGCAGAGCGTCGATATCGCAGCGCAGCGCTATCACAGGTCCGTCGTTTGCACCTTGTATTTCTGCTGCCAATCCTGTTTTTAAATCCAAATCCAGGATACGGATATTGTAATATTCCAAAAACTCACGTATTCGGCCAGTTGTCTCGTATTCCTCAAAAGAGAGCTCTGGATTTTGGTGAAACCAATGAAAGGTTTCTGTAATCTGGTGATAAAACGTTGAATCAGACATGAACAATCCTGCCTTTTCCAAATTTTACGTCTCTGTTATTAGGTTCATCCCAGATGGAAACATCCGGTCCCAGGGGAAGAATGTTGTATGGATTATGTCCATGGCTTCCCAGAAGATATCCTCTTTTTATGGAGTCAAAATCCGTGGCCTCTTTAAATGCCGGAATCGTATACAAGTCCTTTGCATAATTCCACAGATTATCAAAATCCGCAATGCGGTTCCTGTTTGTCTTATGGCTGAAATAGTACGCCACGTCAAACCGGGCAAGGGTTACGTATAACCGGATATCAGAATCAGTGAGCCGGTCTCCAAACAGATATCTCCCCTTTGAAAGCCGCTCTTCCAGCCAGTCAAGCCTTTGAAACAGCACATCATATGCGGTTTCATATTCTTTCTGGGACTGGGCAAATCCTGCTTTGTAGACCCCGTTGTTCACTTCATGGAACAATATCACGTTGAGCTCATCAATTTCCTTCCTTAAATCCTGAGGATACAGGTCCGGTGCTCCCGGCTTATGAAATGGCTTCCATGCGGTTTCCCAGTAATTTGTCAGACGGTGGTAATCGTTGTTGACCACTTTCCTGGTCTTTAAATCTACCACAGTGGGTACGGTTGCCCTTCCTTCATATTCCGGGTCCGTGGCTGCATAGATTTCCGGGAGATAGCGGATTTTTAAAACCGGATCCACGCCGCCCTCGTCAAGGGAAAATTCCCAGCCGTTCTCAGTCCTTACGGGACTTACCTTGCCGACGCTGATCACATCTTCCAGCCCCAGAAGCTTTAGGGCAATGACCTGTCTCGTGGCCCACGGGCAAAGGGGCGTCCATATGAGCCGGTAACGCCCGGCTTCCACAGGAAGCTCTCCCTCCCCTTCGCCAAAGGGTGTGACAAAATGGTTATCCTGCCTTACAAAAGCGCCGGTTTCAGATACTTCGTGGGTATCTTCCGTGGTCGCTACCTTTCCGAATCTCTCTTCTATTGCCATATTTTCTTCCTTCTTTCCTAAATTTGAGTACAAAAAAAGCAGATGCCCTCTGACACCTGCCTTCTATGCATAAAAGCCATGCACAGGAGTTTCAGGTTTCAAGACACAAGTAAAATGACCATTCCTTACGCACTTACAGCAACAACACATTGGCACCATCTTAACTCCTTTCCAAGCATTCTTATTTCTTCGTAGTGATATCATACCATTCCTATAGGTTTTTGTATAATATGAAAAAAATACAGCTGGTAATAAGATTATCTTATAACCAGCTGTTTCCCAAACCACCAGTCATTTTATTTCATGATGAAGATTTAACCAAGTCAGATACCGCGCAGAAAAATGCGTGATATCTGACTCCGAGGGCAGTCGCCAAAGTCAAGCTTGCTTGACCTTGACTCGTTGCCTTCACGAGAATAAGGGAGTGGACAGATACCGGTCACCGGAATCCGGAAGCAGGACCACAATGGTCTTTCCCTTGTTTTCCGGTCTTTCCGCCAGCAGCTTTGCGGCTTTTAATGCAGCGCCGGAAGAGATTCCCACAAGAATTCCCTCTGATACTGCAAAGGCCTTACCTTCCTTAAATGAATCCTCATTCTCAACGGTAATTATCTCATCGTAAATTCCGGTATCCAGGACTTCAGGCACAAAACCTGCGCCGATTCCCTGAATCTTGTGAGGCCCTGGTTTGCCTCCGGAGAGTACCGGACTGCTTGCCGGTTCTACCGCTACGATTTTGACATCCGGTTTCTTTTCCTTTAAATATTGGCCCACACCTGTAATGGTTCCGCCTGTGCCTACGCCAGATATAAAAATATCCACTTCACCAGCCGTCTGTTCCCAGATCTCCGGACCGGTGGTTTCCTTGTGCACTTTGGGGTTTGCCTGGTTTACAAACTGTCCCAGGATAATCGAACCAGGTATGCTGTTTTTCAGCTCCTCGGCTTTCTCAATGGCACCCTTCATGCCCTTTGCTCCTTCGGTCAATTCCAGTTCCGCACCATAGGCTTTTAATAAGTTTCTTCGTTCCACGCTCATGGTATCCGGTAGCGTCAGAATGGTCCGGTAGCCTTTGGCTGCCGCAACGGCTGCCAATCCGATTCCGGTATTTCCTGAGGTCGGCTCAATGATGGTTGCTCCAGGCTTTAGTATTCCTTTTTCCTCGGCATCCTCAATCATCGCAAGTGCGATCCGGTCTTTTACGGAACCGGCCGGATTTAAGTATTCCAGCTTCGCCAGGAGCGTAACGCCCTGGATTCCTTCCTTTGCACTGTATCTGTTTAATTTGAGTATCGGTGTTCCTCCAATGAGCTCCACTGCGCTTTCTTTAATTGTTCCCATATTCTTTACCTCCGTTTTTATATGATATTTAATATTTTGCTTATAAAATAAAAAGAAGCGGCTGCCAATTACGGCACCTGCTCCTTTGTTCCGCTGATAATATGAAAATTTCTCATATTCCAGGCCGTCAGGTATCATAACAAGCATTACAATAAAACTATATCATTATTCATACATACAGCCTGACAACAGCATTTATTATATAATCCATGATTTCCTGCTATCTTGATTTCCATCATAATGATCATCTCTTTTCATCACCTATATGTTTAATAGGTTTATATGTTATAATTATATTAATACACGAAGAGAAATGTGTCAATACCTTTTTACGATATTTTTGCAGATTCCCTTACCGGGCATTACTCATATTGCTATTTTCATGACATCGGTTTCTGGGGGATTCTCCTCTTTTTCCATTTTTTCTTATAAATCAGGAGAAATATGGTAACACTAATGGTAAACAAATTAGGAGGAATTAAAAATGGTCACATTAAAAGACAGCGTTACAAAAGAGAACCTTTTAAAAGCTTTTGCAGGAGAATGCCAGGCATGGCGCCGTTACGAATTTGCCGCGTCTCAGGCGAAAAACCAAAATCTTCAGGTTTTATACTGGCTTTTCCATTATACCGGAAGTCAGGAAAAAGAACACGCTGAGATATTTTATAATCACTTAAGAGAGTTTCATGGACAGGAAATCTCCATAAGCGCCGACTATCCCATTGACAATTCCAATAACATCCTGGAGCTTTTGCAGCTTTCCGCACAGCATGAAGCTGCAGAGCACGACACAATTTACAAATCCTTCGGCGATAAGGCTAAGGAGGAGGGATTTTCCAATATCGCAAATTCCTTTTATATGATTGCTGAAATAGAAAAAGTGCACAGCCAGCGTTTTGACCAGTATGCACAGCTGGTTCAAAACAATAAACTATTTGAGAACGATACGCCCACTGAATATATCTGCTTAAACTGCGGCCACATCCATAAAGGTACCAATGCACCGCAAGTCTGTCCGGTCTGCAGCCATAACCAGGGGTTTTTTGTCCGCAGGGAAGACTCTCCATTCGGAAAATAAAAAAGGACTTGCAGTATGGGCAGCCTAGCCTGGAAAAACGCCAAAAACCCGCATAAACATAATGTTTATGCGGGTTTTTAGCATGATTCATAACAGGAGCTGGTTCAATATCTCGGCTGGTGAAAGAGAAATTCCACCTTTTTTACAACGTCTTTATGGCTTTCTCTAAGTTCTCCAAAGCCTTTTCCAGAATAGACCGGGGGCATGCTGCATTGATTCTTTCAAATCCCTCTCCCACCGTACCGAACATGGCGCCGCTATCCAGCCAAAGCCCTGCTTTTTTTATGATTAGGTCTTCTCTCTCCCCTTCTGTCAGGCCCAGTTCCCGAAAATCCAGCCAGACAAGATAGGTTCCTTCCGGTTCTATAAGCTTGACCTTGGGTATTCTTTCTTTTAAAAATTCCCGTACATAGGAAATGTTCGCTCTTAAATACACCATAAGCTGATCATACCACTCTTCTCCATGGCGGTACGCCGCTTCGCATGCGGTTAAGCCCAGGGTATTAAGCTGACTGTATCCGGCTGCGGCTACCTGCCTGCGAAACCTTCGCCTCACCTTCTGATTTGCAATAAATATATTGGAAATCTGCAGACCTGCCAGATTGAAGGTCTTACTAGGCGAGGTGCATGTAATGGTCCTGTTTTTCAGTTCTTCGCTTAGATTGGCAAATACCAGGTGCTCTCCCTCAAACACAAAATCCTGGTGAATCTCATCGCTGACTACCAGAATATCTCTTCGGATGCAAATTTCCCCTAATTTCTCCAATTCCTCACGGCTCCAGACTCTACCTACCGGATTATGAGGATTGCAAAACAGGAATAACTTCACATGGAACTCCTCTGCTTTTCTTTCAAAGTCCTCAAAATCTATGTGATACCTGCCATCTTCTCCAAGATACAGAGAGTTATCCACGAGCACCCTGTCATTATCCTCAACGACTTCGCTGAAGGGATAATACACAGGCTGCTGGATCATGACTCCATCCCCGGGATCCGTAAAAGCCTGGACAGCCATGGCTAATGCAAATACAACACCCGGTGTTTTGACCAGCCACCTGCTTTCCACATTCCAGTGATGCTTTTTTTCCATCCAGTCCCGGATGGCCTCAAAATATTCATCCTGGACTTCACTGTAGCCGAAAATCCCATGGTTGACCCGCTCATGAAGGGCGTCCAGAATCTTTTCGGATACCTTGAAGTCCATATCCGCCACCCACAAAGGCAGCAAATTTTCCGGTTTCCCCCTTCGCAATGCAAAATCATACTTGATGCTGTTTGTATTTTTACGGTTAATGACCTCGTCAAAATTAATCGTTTCCTTACACATAAAATATCCGCTCCAATTCCCTTATCAAATCTTCCGCTTCCTCGATTCCCACCGATAACCTTAAGATCCGGTCGGTGACGCCGTTGGCCTCCAGAACATCTTTGGGCACATCGGCATGCGTCTGGGTAATGGGGTAAGTGATAAGTGTTTCTACGCCGCCTAAGCTTTCTGCAAAGTGGATCAGTTTTACTTCTTTTAAAATCCGATGGGCCAGCTCCTTTGACTCCACCTCAAAGGTAACCATGCAGCCGAACCCTGTTGCCTGCTTTTTACAGACCTCGTGACCGGGATGTGACTGGATTCCGGGGTAATATACCTTTGTGATCTTCTTTTCCTGGCATAACCACTCCACAAGCTTCCTGGCATTCTTCTCCCCGCGCTCCATCCGGATTGCAAGGGTTTTAATCCCTCTTAATATAAGCCAGCTGTCAAAGGGAGCCAGCCCGGAACCTACCGTTTTAATGATAAACCTGAGTTTTTCGGATATCTCCTCCGAGGAGGTGACCAGAAAGCCTGCGATGGTATCATTATGGCCGCCTAAATATTTGGTTCCGCTGTGGACCACAATGTCCGCTCCCAGCTTCAGCGGGTTTTGAAAATAAGGAGACAAAAACGTATTGTCCACGATTAAAAGCAGATGATGCTTTTTTGCAATCTCTGCCAGCTTGCCAATGTCTATGACATTCATCATAGGATTTGTCGGAGTCTCAATATATATTGCTTTTGTATTTTCACCTATCAGGTTTTCAAATTCTGCCAAGTCCCCGTGGGAACAGTCTACAGAACTGATTAAAATCCCGTTCTTCTTGCTGATATTATCGAACAAACGGATGCTGCCGCCATATAAATCACAGTCGGTTATTATATGGTCTCCTGGCTGAAACAATTCCATTAAAGCTGTGATTGCAGCCATTCCGCTGGAAAATGCAAGGGCATCCACCCCATTTTCAAGGGAAGCCACCACCTTTTCCAACTGCTCCCTGGTTGGATTCTGAAGGCGGCTGTAATCATAACCGGTGCTTTCCCCGATTCCCTTATGAGCAAAGGTAGCTGTCTGATAAATAGGAAAACTGATGGCTCCAGACTTGTCTGTAGTAACCCCTTCCCCATTGCCGTATAAACATTTTGTAGAAATCCCGTATTCCATATTCATTCCCCTCTTTCTCATGTTTGGAATCATACTTCTATTCTATCCATAAGTATACCAATGGAATACTGTCAATGGTTATTACTTAAAAACAATCACCTGCTATAGTTTATTTCTATTGCAAAAAGAATTTCATTTCATGGGTTGAATACCTATTCAACCCATGGTAAAATAGGTATTGATACACAAAATTGTTTTGTAAGGTGGTATACTATGAAAATATCGACTCGCGGACGCTACTCTCTTCGGATGATGATTGATTTAGCCGAGCATTATAACGAGGAATTCATTGCCTTAAAAGATATTTCCGAAAGGCAGAGCATCTCAAAAAAATATTTAGAACAGATCGTTCCTTTTTTAAACCGCAGCAATCTGCTCACAACCTACCGGGGCCACATGGGAGGTTATAAGCTGGCAAGGCAGCCCTCCCAGATAACCATCGGAGATATTTTACTCAGCTCAGAGGGCAGCTTAAATCCTGTCAGCTGCATGGACAATGACCCCAACGTATGCTCCAGGCAGGCAGACTGTCTGACCCTTCCTATATGGCAGGGGCTTTCAGAAGTCATTACAAATTATTTAAACAGCATTACCTTACAGGACATTCTTGACAGGTGTCAGGAGTCTCCTGAATATTATATTTAGCTCATCAGAGCACTTCATTTTCATACTTTTTCAGTTCCGCAATATATTGTTCGCCAAGGATACTTAAGGGCATTTTCCTCTTTTTTATATAACCGATCCTCATTTTATCATCGGTATTAAGAGGAATTGCCCTGTATTCATTTCCGTTTAAATCTTCACAGATAATCCCGGAACACAGGGTATAGCCGTTTAATCCTACCATAAGATTTAAAAGCGTGGCTCTGTCATCTGCCTTTATGATCTGCTTATATTCATAAGTGCTGAACACTTCCTCCGCCAGATAAAAAGAATTATTGTTTCCCTGCTCAAAGGACAGGCAGGGGTAATTCTTTAAATCTTCAAATTCAATCCGCTCTTTTTCTGCCAGTGGATTGCCCTTCCACAGAAAAACATAAATTCCGCACTGAAATAATTCCACAAACTCCAGCTCATTATCGTAAAGGATCTTTTCAATAGCTTTCTGGTTAAAATCATTTAAGTACAGGATCCCTAATTCACTTTTCTGGTTCCTTACATTTTCAATGACCTCAAAGGTTTTGGTCTCATGGACGGCGAACTCGTAATCATCCATACCGAATTCTTTTGCCATATGGATGAAGGCCTGGACGGCAAAGGTGTAATGCTGCATGGATACACTGAATTTCTTTTTGAATTTTTCCTTCTTTACGAACCGCTCTTCCATCTGGCGGTACTGCTCCAGCATCTGTCTGGCGTATCCAAGGAACTCCTCTCCTTCCGGGGTGATCACGATTCCCCGGTTTGAGCGCAGAAACAGCTTTAAGCCGATCTCTTCTTCCAGATCCCGGATGGTGCTTGACAGGCTGGGCTGCGTGATAAACAGCTCGGCAGCCGCCTTGTTCATGGATTTTTGATTTGCAATGCATATAGCATAGCGAAGCTGCTGTAATGTCATGGTTTCTCCTTTCCTCATAAAGGTATACCCGAATAGTATTCCCTGGGTTTAGCGCTCAAAGGGCTGCCATAGGAGTATGGCAGCCTGTTATTGGCCCTTTTGACCTGACGGCTATTGAACCGCCTTAAATGCTTCTTCTAAATCTTCTATGATATCAGCCGCATGTTCTGTTCCGATGGATAACCGTATGGTGTTCTGTTTGATTCCTGTGTCTTCCAATTCCTCTTCCGACATCTGGGAATGGGTCGTGGACGCCGGATGAATGACTAAGGATTTTACATCCGCTACGTTGGCTAACAGAGAGAATAATTCCAGCTGGTCAATAAAGTCTTTTGCTTTCCTGGCATCTCCCTTGATTTCAAAAGTAAATATGGAGCTTCCGCCATTTGGGAAATATTTGCCGTATAATTCCTGCTGCTCCGGATCTTCTGAAACGGAAGGATGGTGCACCTTCTCCACCTGAGGATGATCCTTTAAATACCGGGCCACCTTCAGTGCATTCTCCACATGGCGTTCTACACGAAGGGATAAGGTTTCTAAGCCCTGGAGGAATAAAAACGCATGGAAGGGTGAAAGGGCTGCTCCTGTATCACGGAGTAATATGGCGCGGATCTTTGTTACATAAGCGGCCGCTCCTACTGCCTTGGTAAAGCTGATTCCATGGTAGCTTGGGTTCGGCTCCGTAAGGGAAGAGAATTTTCCGGAAGCCTCCCAATCAAAGGTTCCGCTGTCAATGATGACGCCGCCAATGGAAGTGCCATGGCCCCCGATATATTTTGTGGCGGAATGGACCACAATATCAGCTCCGTATTCAATGGGCCTCACCAGATAAGGGGTTGCAAAGGTATTGTCCACAATCAGCGGGATTTTATGTGCATGTGCGATGCCAGCCAGCTTTTCAATATCAACCACGTCGGAATTAGGATTGCCCAGCGTCTCAATGAATACCAGCTTTGTATTCTCCTGAATGGCTTTATCAAAGGCTTCGTAATCAAAGGGATCCACAAAGGTCGTTTCAATGCCGTATTCAGGCAGGGTATGTTCCAGCAGATTATAGGTGCCGCCATAGATATTCTTGGCCGCTACGATATGATCCCCGTTTTTTGCAATATTTTCAATGGAATAGGTAACTGCAGCCGCGCCGGACGCAACTGCCAGGGCTGCTACTCCGCCTTCCAGGGCTGCGATCCTGCGCTCGAAGACGTCCTGAGTAGGGTTTGTCAGCCTTCCATAAATATTGCCTGCATCAGATAAGTTGAATCTTGCCGCAGCATGATCGCTGTTATGGAACACATAGGAAGATGTCTGGTAAATAGGAACTGCTCTTGCATCAGTGACCGGATCCGCCTGTTCCTGCCCAACATGTAATTGTAATGTTTCAAACTTTAAACTTCTCTCAGCTCTCGTCTTCTTAGCCATATGAATTTCCTCCCAAATATTTTATGTTTATTTATTCATATCTTCTTAGTAGGTATTATACCTTGTTTCATGCCTAAGTGTTAATAGATAGAATTATGACCTGGTTATAGGAAAAACCTATAACAAAGTCAGTATAGACTTCTGTTCCAAGCTTCCTGCTTATCCATCATATATCCATGAGTTTTGAATATACATATACAAATAATAATGAGGACAATAACCTATGAATGAACATTATCCCTTTGTGAACCTGCCGCTGCCGTATCCATATGATGCACTGGAACCCTACATAGACACGCAAACCATGTACCTGCACCACGACAGGCTGCAGCAACGGTATGTGGCGAATCTTAACGGGATCCTGGCGAATTATCCCCAGCTGCAAAACAAGTCTTTGGAGGAGCTGCTTTCAAACACGGAAAGCCTTCCTTCGGAGGTCCGTCAGGGCATCATTAATAATGCTGGAGGAGTTTATAATCACACCATCTATTTCTTTGGGATGACCAATTCCATGACAAGGACCCAGGCTGAAGTATTGTATCCTGCCATTATACAATACTTTGGAACGGTGGAACAGTTTTTTGATGAATTCAAAAGGTATGCACTGGCTATATTTGGATCCGGATATGCATGGCTGGTGGTGGATTCCAACGGCGTGCTGAAAATCGTAACAACACCAAACCAGAATTCTCCTATCTCAGATGGCCTTTGTGTCATTGCATGCATCGACTGCTGGGAGCATGCCTATTTTTTGAAGCGGTTCAACGACAGGGCCGCGTACATAGAAGACTGGTTCCATGTGGTAAGCTGGGAGGCAGCGGACGATCGTTACAAAGCATGCGTCAACGCTACATCTTAATATTGACGGGCCGGATTATAAAATTCAAACATTTTCAATTGCTGTATTAAAACCTTCAAACCGATGATTTTTGAGATTGTCTGTTTGAAGGTTTTCATTTATCCTCAGAGATTCTATTTCCCATAAAATAATTACTGGTTCATTTCTGCGACAAAATCCTGGCTTTTGGCGGTTAACTCAATCCAGGCCGTACCGTTAAACGGAACCTTACCCCTGTCTAAAACCTCCAAAGCCAGGCGGCTGGTCAATGCACCACCGGCCTGGCAGTTGGCATCAATTGCAGACTGGCGCATTGCGATTTCTAAAATTCCTTCATTGGTCATATAACTTCCTCCTGACCGGACATTCTAATAATCAAAAAGAGGAACCGGCAAAGCGACTCCTCTTTCCTTTTCTAATGTAAAATCCCTTGACAGATCAAGGCTTTCCTTAGAATTTACCTTCTCTTGCACTTTCCTCGATCCCTACAGCCACAGCTACGGTAGCTCCGACCATAGGATTATTACCCATACCGATCAGACCCATCATTTCCACGTGAGCCGGAACGGAAGAAGAGCCTGCGAACTGAGCATCAGAGTGCATACGTCCCATGGTATCAGTCATACCGTAGGAAGCTGGACCTGCTCCCATGTTATCCGGATGAAGGGTACGTCCTGTACCGCCGCCGGATGCTACGGAGAAGTACTTCTTGCCCTTCTCTGAACATTCTTTCTTATAGGTTCCTGCTACCGGATGCTGGAATCTGGTTGGGTTGGTGGAGTTTCCTGTGATGGAAACGTCAACGCCTTCCTTCCACATAACTGCAACACCTTCTGTTACATCGTTTGCGCCGTAGCAGTTAACTTTTGCTCTTAAGCCTTCTGAGTAGGACTTTCTCCAAAGCTCTTTTACTTCGCCTGTGTAATAATCCATCTCTGTTTCTACATATGTAAATCCGTTGATTCTGGAAATGACCTGAGCCGCATCTTTTCCTAAACCATTTAAAATAACTCTTAATGGATTCTGGCGAACCTTGTTTGCCTTCTCAGCAATACCAATTGCGCCTTCTGCCGCTGCAAAGGACTCATGACCTGCTAAAAAGCAGAAGCACTCTGTCTCTTCTTCCAGAAGCATCTTTCCTAAATTACCGTGTCCCAGACCTACTTTACGCTGGTCGGCAACGGAACCTGGAATACAGAAAGCCTGAAGGCCTTCTCCAATCGCTGCTGCTGCGTCTGCCGCTTTTCTGCAGTCTTTCTTGATTGCAATAGCTGCGCCAACGATGTAAGCCCAACAGGCATTTTCAAAGCAGATCGGCTGGATCTTCTTCACCTGCTCGTATACATCCAGACCTGCATCTTTTGTAATCTTTTCAGCTTCTTCAATAGAAGCAATGCCATAGCTGTTTAATACAGAATTGATTTTGTCAATTCTTCTCTCATATGATTCAAATAATGCCATTATCTTGTCCTCCTTATTATTGACCAAATATCTTCGCTTTGATAACCGATAACCGACAGGCTTTTGCCAATCCGATTATTCATGTCTTGGGTCAATGATCTTAGCAGCTTCGGCAACGCGTCCGTACTGTCCTTTTGCCTTTTCCCAAGCAGTCGTCGGGTCATCACCCTTTTTGATAAAGTCAGTCATCTTTCCAAGGCTTACGAACTGATAGCCAATGATCTGATCTTCTTCATCCAGAGCGATACCGGTTACATAGCCTTCTGCCATCTCTAAGTAACGAGGACCTTTCTTTAATGTTCCGTACATGGTACCAACCTGAGAACGGAGACCCTTTCCTAAGTCTTCCAGTCCTGCACCTACAGGAAGTCCATCCTCAGAAAATGCACTCTGTGTTCTGCCGTATGCGATCTGTAAGAATAATTCTCTCATAGCGGTGTTGATAGCGTCACAAACAAGGTCTGTATTTAATGCTTCTAAAACGGTCAGTCCTGGCAGAATCTCTGCTGCCATAGCAGCGGAATGTGTCATACCGGAGCAGCCGATAGTCTCTATTAATGCTTCCTGGATAATACCCTCTTTTACGTTAAGAGTCAGCTTACATGCACCCTGCTGAGGAGCACACCAGCCAACGCCATGTGTCAGACCGGAGATATCTTTAACTTCTCTGGATTTCACCCATTTTGCTTCTTCCGGGATTGGAGCAGCGCCGTGATGAACGCCCTGTGCCACTATGCACATCTCTTCTACTTCCTGTGAATAAATCATGTTAAAACTCCTTTCGAATAAGTAATAATTGTGAACAGTACTTTGTTAAATATATCACATCATACTTGATTACATTTTCTCATATAATGTCGAATTCCGCAAGCATTATTTAAGGAAACAGGGGGGATACGCGGATCCCCCCTGTTTTCCTGATTCCCTATACAATTCTTCTGACAGAAAGAATCGTCCGGTAGGTGGCAGTCCCTACTTTGATTCCTGTTGCCGGGGAACTTGCATGAACAATTTGTCCATTGCCGATATAAATCCCTATATGGCCTGCATAGCAGATAAGGTCTCCAGGCTGGGCCTCGGAATAGGATACCTCACGGCCTGCGGAGCGCTGCTCCGAAGAGCTTCTTGGAAGGGAGTAACCGAAATGCTTGTAAATAGACAGAACAAACCCGGAGCAGTCTGCACCACTGGTTAAGCTGGTTCCTCCAAATACATAGGGATTCCCCACAAACTGAAGTCCGTAATCTGCAACCGCACGGCCTTCCGCTGTTCCGCCGTTGCTCTTGGCGGCAGTCGGACCGGTATACTTGTTGTTGGCATTGGATGACTTGGGCTTTGAGCTGGTGTTTGCCGCCGCCTTCTTTCTGGCCTCTTCCTCCGCCTTTTTCCTGGCTTCTTCGGCTGCCTTCTTTCTGGCCTCCTCTTCTTTCGCCTTGCGGATCTCCTCATTCTTCTTTGCTACCGTCTGGGCAAAAACAGCCGCATCCTGCTTGGCCTGTGCAAGCTGGCTGTCGAAATTAGAAACTTCCTTTTTCTTCGTGGAGATCAGCGTCTCAAGCGCGGACTGCTGTTCCTTGTACTCCAGTTCCATGACCTCCATCTCAGCCTTGTCCTCTTCCAGGTTTGACTTATAATCGGCCACTTTCTGCTTTGTCTCCTGGTAGGTGATCAGCATATCCCGGTCATATGTATAAATTCCTTCTACGTATTCCGCCTTATTAAGAAGATCAGACATGTTCTTCACCTGAAGGAAAATATCCAGGTATTCCGTATCTCCCTTCTCGTACATGTACTGGATTCTCTTTTTCATGGAAGCATACTGCTTTTCTTCATCTTTCTTAGCCGCTGCATAGTCCAGCTCTGCCTGCTTGATCTCTGCTTCCTTGTTGGCCATATCAGTTTCCAGAACCTTGATATCAGACAAAAGAGCAGTCAGATCAGATGTCAGCTTGGACACCTGATTCTGGGCAGCGCTTTTTTTGCCTTCTGCATCCTGGGCTTTTTTATTTGCCTCTTCCAGCTTTTTTTGCGCTTCCTGTTTTTCTTTTTCCGCTTTTGACGTGGCCCAGGCGGGAACAGTCTGGCCGCAGACCATTGCACTTACCAACAGGCCGCAGAGAAGCCTTTTAAGCATTCTCCTGTTACTTTCATACATATTCTGTATTTTTCGTTTCATCGTCAGTTCCTTTTCCCCTTTTTTCTACCTTATATGTTAACGTATAACCTGGGTAAAATTCAAGTCCTAAATTGTTAATTTTTGATATATTTATGTAATAATTGGATTTTTCGCCTTATCAACCCTCACTCACTTTCATTCCCTCATCGTTCACAGATCATTATTGGCTTCCATACGGGCCAGGTGATTATCTCCGGGCAGTTTTCGTGACACGATAAGGAAAGAGAGAAAGAATAAAATTCCTTTGATGATGCTTGAAATGGAGAACGCCCACCAGACTCCGTCCAGCCCAAGGGCCGTGCTGCTTAAAACCATGGCAAGAGGTATCCTTGCGGAAGTAAACACAACGCTGATGACCGAGCAGAGAAGGGTCCTGCCAAGGCCGGAGAGGGCCCCTACTGTTGTCAGTTCAATGCACATGAACATCTGGCAAACGCCCAGGATCACCAGATATCGCACTCCCATGGGAATGACCTCCGGTTCATGGATGAACAATCCGAATATATGCTCCGGAAGACCGACCAGAAGAACCGTGCAGAACAATCCCCATACAAACATAACTCCGATTGCCGTAAAATAGCCCTTTTTCACTCTTCCATACTGTCCGGCTCCATAATTTTGCCCCACAAAAGAATTAATGGCTGCTGCAAATCCATCTGCCGTCATCCATGATATTGATTCGATCTGGCCGCCCACCCGGAGCACAGCCACAGCAGTATCTCCAAAACCGGTCACAAACCGGGTCAGGATCATGGAAATGCTGGTATAGATAAGGTTCTGAACAGAAGCAGGGAAACCAATCCGGATCATAGCCTTCATATAATCCCAGGGAACCTTACAAAGCACCTTCACCTTATCAAACACCACCTGGTCCTTTCGTATGGCTATGAGGAATACTGCGGTAACTACTGCCTGGGCCATGACTGTAGCAATGGCCGCCCCCGCCACTCCTGAGCCTTTCAGAGGACCTACCCCAAAGATCAGGACAGGATCCAGTACCATATTCAAAACCAGGCCGATGAAGTTAGCAAACAGCGGTGTTCTGCTGTCCCCCATAGCTGTCATGATCCCGGTAATAATCGTATTCATAAAGGAAAATACAATCAGCCCACAGGTGATCTTTAAATAAACCTGGGCATCTTGGGCAATGGAAGCATCGTTCAGCCCGAAAAAACCGATCAAAGACCTTGCCCCGAAAAATGACACCACCCCATACAGCAGTGCAAACAAAAGTCCCATCTGAATCGATCCGGAAGCATAGATTGCCGCTTCCTCCCTGTTGCCCTTTCCAAGAGAATGGGCTACCTTTACCTGCCCGCCCATTTTAGCCAGAGCGACAACGCCCTGGGAAAGCCAGACGTACATGCCCCCTGCGCCGACCGCCGCAACAGCAGGAGAACCGACAAACCCAATCCAGGCCATATCTGTCAGATTATAGGCCATCTGAACCAGGGCCGTGACCATAATAGGAAGGGCCAGACCGGTCAGCGATGTAAAAATATGTCCTTTTAATAAATCAATTTTCTTATTCATAAAATATGTGTCACGACCTTTCAAAAGGGCCGCCAGTGAAATGGCGGCCCTTTATTTCTGCAGGCTTTGAATCCGGCGCAGGAATGGTTGCATTCCTGCACCGGCGAATGCTGCGGATATTTGAATATCTGGATTATTCCTGGGAAGAAAGGTATTCATCAATCCCTCTTGCTCCAGCCCGTCCGGCTTCCATAGCCAGAATAACGGTTGCGGCACCTGTTACCGCATCTCCTCCTGCATAAACGCCTTCCTTGCTGGTCTTTCCTGTAGATTCCTCAGCAATGATACATTTGCGCCTATTGATATCCAGTCCTTTTGTTGTATTTGAAATCAGTGGGTTAGGTGAAGTACCCAGGGACATGATAACGGTATCCACATCAATGATGAATTCAGATCCTTCTATTTCCACAGGTCTTCTTCTGCCGGAAGCATCCGGCTCGCCAAGCTCCATTCTGATGCATTTCATTCCGTTTACCCAGCCCTTTTCATCGGTGAGGATCTCTAATGGGTTGGACAAAAGGTCAAAAATGATTCCTTCTTCCTTCGCGTGATGAACCTCTTCCACTCTTGCAGGTAGCTCTGCCTCACTTCTTCTATATACAACGTGTACCTCTGCACCAAGACGAAGGGCTGTCCTGGCCGCATCCATAGCAACGTTTCCGCCGCCTACCACTGCAACCTTATTGCCCGCTACGATAGGTGTATCGTAATCACTGCGGAATGCCTTCATCAGGTTGCTTCTGGTTAAATATTCGTTGGCAGAAAATACACCGTTTGCATTTTCTCCGGGAATTCCCATGAACATGGGAAGACCTGCTCCGGAACCGATGAACACGGCCTGGAATCCTTCTTCATCCAAAAGCTCATCAATGGTCACGGACTTACCGATTATCACATTGGTTTCAATCTTAACGCCAAGTTTTCTTACGTTGTCAATCTCCGGCTGAACTACCCCTTCTTTTGGAAGACGGAATTCCGGAATGCCGTAGGTCAATACGCCGCCCGGCTCATGAAGAGCTTCAAAGATAGTAACCTCATAGCCCATTTTAGCCAGGTCGCCGGCACAGGTTAAACCAGAAGGACCGGAACCGATGACTGCCACCTTCTTGCCATTGGTCTTTTCCGGGGCAGCCGGTACGAAACCGTGCTCTCTGGACCAATCAGCCACAAAACGCTCCAGCTTTCCGATGGAAATGGGTTCTCCCTTGATTCCGCGGATGCACTTGCCTTCGCACTGGCTCTCCTGTGGACATACCCGGCCGCAGACAGCAGGAAGTGCAGAGGACTGGGCAATAATCTTGGCAGCTTCCTCGTGGTTTCCATTTTCCACTTCCTTAATAAAGCCGGGAATATTAATGGATACCGGGCAGCCTGCTACGCATTTCGGGTTTTTGCAATTAATGCAGCGGCTGGCTTCCACTTTTGCCTCTTCCTCATTATATCCAAGACAAACCTCTTCAAAGTTCGTCGCTCTTACCTTTGGGTCTTGTTCTCTTACTGGTACTTTCTTTAATACATCCATTACTCGTTACCTCCACACAATCCGCAGCCGCCGTGATGAGTATCGCCTTCACGATCTTTTAAAACCGCGCGCCCTTCTTCTGATTTGTACATCGTCTGGCGCTTCATGGCCTCATCAAAATTAACCAGATGGCCGTCAAACTCCGGTCCGTCCACACAGGCAAATTTCACTTCACCGCCGACCGTGACACGGCAGGCGCCGCACATGCCGGTTCCGTCTACCATGACTGGGTTTAAGCTGACAACGGTAGGAATACCCAGCTCCTTGGTCACAAGGCAGGTGAACTTCATCATGATCATCGGTCCGATGGCTACGCACACATCGTATTTCTTTCCCTGGTTCTGAACCAGGTCCTTAATTACCTCAGTTACCAGGCCCTTTCTTTCATAAGAGCCGTCATCCGTGGTTACATATAAATTTCCGGCCTGCTCTCTCATAGCATCTTCCAAAATCAATAAGTCCTTGGTCTTTGCCCCCATGATGACATCCACGTCTATGCCGTGCTCTTTCATCCATCTTACCTGAGGATAAACAGGAGCTGTTCCAACCCCTCCGGCTACAAATAAATATTTCTTTTTCTTCAGTTCTTCTATGTCATCGTGCACAAATTCGGACGCATTGCCCAGAGGCCCCACCACGTCTTCAAAGCTGTCGCCTGTCTTTAATCCACCCATCTTTTCTGTGCTTGCGCCTACTGTCTGGAATACAATGGAAATGCTTCCCTTCTCACGATCATAATCACAGATGGTCAGGGGAATTCTCTCTCCTCTGTCATCCATCTTGACAATAACAAATTCTCCGGGCTGGCAGGCTTTGGCAATCCGAGGTGCTTCCACATCCATCAGATAGATCTTGTCAGCTAACATCTCTGCTTTTAAAATCTTATACATCTTCATCCTCCTAATGTCTTCGTGAATATACCTGTACACCTTTCCTGATTGCCTTCCCCAACGATCAGGTGAAATAGTACTCGTATCATACTACCATTTTTAATGGGTACTGACAACATTTTTTAAAAAAATATCAATAAAATTTTATAGATACAGGCGAATTTTGCCTGTTTTTTGCCAGATCTTGTATCCTGATGAATCAACTGGATAAGCTTGTATATCCAGTTGATTCACAAGCAAATGGCCGAAAAACGCCTGAATTTTAACCTTTCCTCTGATACATGCGGTAAGTATAGCATAAATCAAAATAGGTCTGTTCATCGCTTTCCGCCGCCATTTCCCATGATGGATCCTGGTCCAGATTGGGAAAATGGGTATCGGCACTGTACATATAGTCGATATAAGTCACATGGGCCGTATTACAATATGGGAGGAACTGCTCATAAATGCTTTGTCCTCCTATGATAAAACAATCTTCCTCAGGATATTTTCCAAGTTCTTCCAGGACCTCTGAAAGGCTGTGGCAGACAACTGCTCCCTTTACTTTGTAATCCGGGTTTCTGGTCAATACGATGTTGGTTCTTCCATAGAGCGGCTGCTTTCCGGGAAGGCTCTCAAGTGTCTTTCGTCCCATGACGATCACCTTACCCAAAGTTTCCTCCCGAAAAAGCTTTTTATCCTCTGGGATGGAAACAAGAAGCTGGCCCTGATTGCCGATAGACCAGTTTTTATCCACTGCAACAACAATGTTCATAGGTCAACCCCTCCTTTTCCTTTATTCTTCTTCCCCAATGATCAGTTCTTTTGCATAAGGAAGAGTTTCAATCCACCGGCAGAAGGCATGCCATTCTTCCAGCTTGTGGCTGCGCCTTGCAAAATATATATTGATCAGGGTTTCGTAGTTTAATGTGCATGTCCTCATCTGGTTGTAGCTGGAGGGAAGGAGCTGGATTAAATCATACCAGTCCTCTTTTTTCTTAGTCTCTATGTAACGGAGACGGATCTTTTCCAATTCAGCCACCACGGTTTCCATAAAAGCCAGCGTCCCCTCCGTCATACGGTCATGGCTGAAATCTTCCAGCTCAAAAGACTTGCTGTGAATCTTGTGCATGGTGCTGGTAGAATTGGCCACGGTGGCAACTTTGTAGGTATCGTATTCTTTCCACCAGTAAAGAGGGGCCGTAATATCTACAGACACCAAGATCTGCCGGATGTATTTGCGGTGGTCGCCTCCTGCTTTTCTCAGCCGTTTTGCAAGGCCAAGGTCATTGGGTCCAAGGATGTATTCTCCCTCCTCATTATATTCGCTGTCCATCCGGTTCCAGCTGTTCATGGGATTTCTTGCGCCCCTGATGGCATTTTCTATGTTCATGACACTGGTTCTTTCGCAGTTTAACATGGTATCTTCCTTTCTGTTTGTGTTAATCCTTGTTTCATGGCTCTATTCATTATAGAGCAAAATACCCGTTTCATCCATTGATTTATTTGTTAAGAAGTCTTATGTTGTACAATTTCTTTTGAGCTGTATAAATGGATTTGTTTCCATTAAATATATACGCAATGCTGCAAACCACAAAAAAATATGGCATATAGGAATAGCCGAAAACCAGCTGATAGTTTCTGCATATTCAAATTAAATATACAGAAGCCATCAGCAAATTGCGGTTTTGATATTCCTATCAAGGGAGCGCTTCATTCCCATTTCAAATTTATTATACAGGTTTCTCTTTTCCTGTCAAAGTTTTAATTGTCCCATTGGAATTGCTTCTTTGGAATTATCCTGTTAGCCTAAAAAATGATCCTTTAACTACCAATATTGTAGTACCATTATTATCCATAATGATATCTTCATTTTATCATTCTTTTCTGAAACAGCGACTATTAAAATGGCTAGTGAGCTATAGGGCTTGCCAGATGCTTTTAATTCAGGACACTTAACAAGACCACCGCTTCTATTAAAAATTTTCGTGGCTCTATCTTGAGCTGCTCATATGGAACCTCCCCCTAACCTCCTGTCACACACCGCCGGGAAGGGCATCCATGTCCCACAAAATCCTGCTTCCCTTTTCCGTCTTTTTTACCACCAGCTTCTTTCCGATCTGTTCCTTTAATTCTGTCACATGGGAAATGATCCCGATCAGCCTGTGTCCTCCGGCAAGCTCCTGAAGGATACGGACTGCCTTCAGCCTGGATTCCTCATCCAGAGAACCAAAGCCTTCATCAATGAAAAGCGCATCCATACTCACATTCCCTGCAGTGCGCTGGATGATATCCGTCATGCCAAGGGCCATGGCCAGAGCTGCCATAAAGGATTCTCCACCGGAAAGGGTTTTAACATCCCGCACCTTATCCGTTGCCATACTGTATACATCAAGATCCAGGCCAACCTCCCCCTGCTTTCCAAGGGTATCTATATCCCTGCACTGAAGCAGAAACTGTCCGTCTGTCATGACATCCAGCCGTTTGTTTGCCGCATGGATCATCTGGCTAAAATACTGCCTCTGGACATAGGTCTGAAAATCCAGGCTAACGGTACCTGCCATTTTCCCGTTGGCAGCCTGAAACAGGGTATGATACAGCCGGTATTTCTCTTCCAGCTGTTCTCTCTCCTCCCACAGCCTGCCCAGATTTTCCGCAGCCTGAATAGCCCGGCTGCCAATGGCTGTGACCTTTGCCTCCCTGGTCTGCATCTGCCTCTGTTCCTCCTTAAGAGCTTCCGCCTGTTCCTTCCATTGTATCGTTTCTATCCTTTCACGCCCCTTTGTCTGCTCCTTATACTGGCTGCAAACGGTGCGGGCCTTTAACAGCTCCTTTTCATAATTCCCGGTTTCCTGTTCCCACCGCCTTACGGTTTCCGGCGCCTGCTTTGCCTTGTGGTAATCCTCTTCTCCGGCAAATCCCAGCACCTCCAATGCGGACTGATAGGCGGCATATGCCTGCTCTAATGCAAGCCTTCGTATCTCTTTATTTTCCTCTTCTGAGGCCAGACGTCCTTTTCCTTCTTTTTCCTTTTCTATAATCTCCCGGAGCCGTTTATCCGCCCGTTCCTCTGCTCTTAATAGCTCTTCCTTCCTCTTTTTAGAGTTTGCCAGCATTCCCATGGCCTCCTCTTCCTCAGGGTATGGAAGAAGCTTCTTTATATGATCTGCCTCTGCGAAAGCAGCTGCCCTATCCAGCTGTTTCTCCTGCCAGACCTTCATGGCCGCTTCTTTTTTAAGTTCCAACTCCTCAAGTCTCCCCCGGTCCGCTTTCCTTTCCTCCAGGAGCTCCTTTAGCAGGCGGTCCAATTCCAAAGCTTCCTGCTCTTCCTTCTCCGCCTCTCCCAGAAGCGTGCCGGTCCGTTCTCTCTCATCAGACAGGCGGGCATGCAGCTGGTCCTGAGGGAAAGTAGTCCCAAGCCATTTTTCTTCCTCCCCCTCCAGTAGCTCCTTTAAGTGACGGCAGGCTTCCAACGCCCTGACAGCAGCCTGGAAGGCCTGTGAACGCCGTTCTTCCGCATGGTTTCTGGCTTTCTTCGCCTGTTCCACTTCTTCCTGGGTAACAGCGCCATCCGTCAGCTCCGCTGTCCGGGGATGATCAGTAGAGCCGCAGACAGGGCATGGCTTTCCCTCGGTCAGCTCCTTAGCTATAATTCCGGCCTGCAATGCCAGAAACTCCCGGAACCTGTTATTATAAAGCATTTCAGCCTGTTCATAATCTCTCTGGGTACATAATGCCGCTTTCTGGCATTCTTCTTTTCTGTTTTCTGCAGCCTCCCCGGCCCTGGCCGCCGTTTCAAGGCTTTCCATGGCATGCTGCCGCTCCAGGAGCACCGCCTTCCTCTGTCTTATTTCCGGAAGATTCCTTGTCCCTTCTTCCAGCAGCTCCTGCCTTGTTTCGTTTGCAGACAGACGTTCCTTTATCCGGGACAGCTCTGTCTCAATACTATGTAAGCCTTTTCCTGCTTCCTCTTCTTCTCGTTTCTTTTTTAGGGAAGCCATTTCCATGGTTTTCCAACGGCCATAGAGCGGCATGGCCTCCTGCATCCGGTCAATGAAGACCGACAGCTTAGGCACTTCTGCCTCAGAGATTTCCCTGCTTGCCTTTGCCTCTTTTTCCGCAGATGCAAGGACAAGGGTCATATCTTCCAAATCCTTTTTAAGCTGACCGGTTCTCTTTACAGCAGTCTCATATTCCTTCTTTTTATCTAAAAACTGGGTTTCCGGGCTCTTTGCCTTTTCCGCCCGGGCAGCTTCCTTTAACTGCTCCTCTATTTCCAGCCATTGCCCCTTCTGGTCTTCCAGAATATCCAGATGAGCCTTTGCCTGCATAAGGCCGTCAAAGAGACGGTTCACCTCCTGAGCCAGGCTTAACTGCACTTCCACTTCAGAAAGAAGCTTCCCCTTGTGATCCCGTTCCTCACGAAGCTTCTGTTCCTCTTTATCTATCTCTTCCAAAATGGAGCCTAAAAGGCTTTGGATCTCCTCCGTCTTTGTTTCCTTAAAATCCAAAAGCTCTTGCCACGGTTCCTGATAAGTACTTTCCTCCAAAAGAACCACATGATCCAGTTCATGAAAACACAACCTGCGGTTATTCTCCAGGCTGTCATAAAAAAAATTGTTCTGTTCCTTTAACTTCAACTGGATGCGGCTGTAAATTCCGGTGTTAAATATCCTGGAAAATATCTCCTTCCGTTCCCTGGAAGATGCATGAAGAAGCCTTAAATAATCTCCCTGGGCGATCATGGCGATTTGGGAGAACTGGTTCTGGTCCACACCTATAATTTCCTGGATCTTCTGGTTAATATCCCGGAGACTTCCTGCATATTCTGACCCATCAGGCAAGAGTAGAGCTGCCTTTGCCGGAACAGGAACAGCGGAATATTCCCCGTTTTTATTTCTTCTTTTGCTGATCCTTGTATAGGAAGGGCTTCTTGTAATTTCATACCTCCCACCCCTTTCAGAAAATTTTAGGGAAACATAAGTCTCCTGGTCTTCTGCCGCATACTGGCTGCGCATCATGGAGGGTTCCCGCTTTTGTCCGCTGGTTTCCCCGAACAAGGCAAATGACACGGCATCAAAAATGGTGGTCTTTCCTGCTCCCGTATCTCCTGTAATAAGGAAGATGCCGTGGCTGATTTTCTCAAAATCCACGGTTTCCGTTCCTCCATAGGAACCAAAAGCCGACATGATCAACTGCAATGGCTTCATAATCCCTCTTCCTCCTTTGCTTCCTGCACGATCCGCTCCATAGCCTTTTCTTCCTCCTTTGTCATCTCTTCCCCCCTTACCGCCTTGTAAAACTGCCGGAATGCCTCCAAAGGCTTAAGGACAGGCACCGCCTCTCCCTCTTCCAAGCGCTTTTGTCTGGTCCGCTCATTGTCCACCCGAAGCTCCAGCAAATGATCGAACACTTCTTCCAGACGTTCTCTGACCCGGTAAGGCTCCTCTTCATCAGTAAGCGTGACACTGACAAAATCATGGCGGTTTTCTTCCGTGGCTCTTTTAAGGATTTCAGACAAGGTTCCTCTTTCCCGCCTTACATCCTGGATTCCCCGGAGCGGAAGGAATTCAAATTCCGGTTCCTCTCCTTTTTTTCCTATATTCACCACAGTGACTGATTTTTTATGGTTCTCTTCGCTGACGGAATATTTATAAGGAGTCCCGCTGTAACGGACCGAAGCCTTGCCAACCTTTTGGGAACCGTGGAGATGCCCCAGGGCAACGTAATCAAAGGCAGAAAGAAGGTCTGCCTCCACCCGGTCTAAACCGCCCGCCATAATGACCGCCTGTTCCGATTCGCAGGTTTCCGGATCCTTATTGCCTGCCGCATAGAATTGATGGGATAATAGGATGTTGCGCTCTCTGGCATCAATGGTTTCCCTCTCCAAAACAGTTCTTACGGCGCTCTCGTACCCATCCGGCTGGTTGTCAGGAAAAAGCTGCCTTACGTATCCTGGCTTTAAAAAGGGCAGAAGATAGAAATTCACCGGACCGTTTTCATCCCGTAATACCACCTTTTTTAAATACTCCTCCCGGTTCCTGGGCGGAAACACGGATAAAGGGATATTGTGCCGTTCCAGAAATGCTGAAGCATAGGACAGGCGTTCCGGCGAATCGTGGTTTCCTGCTATGATCAGTACCGAAATCTGAGGCTTTATCCCGGAAAGGGCTTCCAGGAAATTGCCGAACATGGTGTAGGCCTCCCCAGAAGGTGCCGTTTTATCATAAATGTCACCACAGATCAGGATCGCATCCGGATGATGGGCCAACCCATAATCCACAATCTGATTTAAAACCGCCTCCTGGTTTTCCTTTAAACTGTAACCGTTTAACTGTTTTCCAATATGCAGATCAGACAAATGAAAAATCTTCATGTTTTCCTCTTTCCTGCCCATGCTTTTTGGGCATGTAGGTATACCCGCAGGGTGCTATCTCCCAGGCATTTTTATCTCAAATGTTTAAAATATTCTACCAGTACATGTTTTATATAATAATACCGACTTGCATAAGAATCTTCCACCCTGGTCACACCTTTAAGGTTTTCTTCTTTGCATGAATGCCGTGAACAGCGATCCAGTATTTGGTTATCTCATCTTTTTTATTCCTGCATTCAATGCCCAGCCACTTTCCCTTCCTTTGCTCTCTGTACCTGTGATCTGGTTTTTTTCAATCATACCATAATTCTAAAGCCCTGAACAGAGAGAGACAGGAGGTTCCGGCAGCAGAAAGGGATTCCCTTTCGATTGCGCCCTTCTAAAAAAAGGCAGCCGCTTGTGAGAACAAGCAGCGCCTTTTTTCATTTGTTTACATTTTTTCATTCTTTTTCTTGTATTCTATCCAGTTTCAGGCGCCGATCCACAATCTTATCTAATCCGCTTTTCAGCCTCAATTCCCAATCCCTAGTGTTTGATCATCAACCAATTGAACGTGATTCCTTCACACAGACTAAATACCGCTCTTCATGTTTCTCATAGGTTAAACAGTTAAAACCGTATCCGGTTTCTGCCTTCTTTTTTAGCTTGATACAAGAGACGGTCGGCGCTTTCAAGGAAGGATTCCAGTTGTTCGCGTTGATATGGGATGGCGGATATCGCACTAATACTGGCAGTTATCCTTGTAATTTCATCCGAATTATTCCTGGGCACTTCCATAGCCTCGATGCTTGAACGTATTTTCTCCGCAATTAATGATAATTTATCCAGACTGGTTTCCGGTATGAGAACAGCAAATTCTTCACCGCCCCAACGGCACGGTAAGTCACCGGCCCGATTTAAAGTTTTTTCCAAAACCCCTGCCACAGCTTTTAGCATGGTATCTCCTTGCCTGTGGCCATATGTATCATTGTAATTCTTAAAGTTATCCAAATCCAGCAGCAGCAGCCCGATGGTAGTCTTTTTCCGAAATGCCCGTTGCCATTCATATTCCATATGATAATCAAACTTACGGCGGTTCGCAAGGCCGGTCAAAGCGTCATAAAAACTAAGTTTTTCGATGGTAAGCAGTTGTTCTACGATTTTAATATGGATTTTCACGCGTGCATTCACCAAAACTTTGTTAAAAGGCTTCCGTACATAGTCGACCGCACCTAAACACAGTGCTTTCTCCTCGTCCTTATCGTTATCCAGTCCTGTGATAACGATAATGGGAATGTTCTGAGTGGATTGGGTTCCTTTCAGTTCCTTTAGAACATCGAACCCGTTGGTATCCGGTAATATGATATCAAGCAAAATTAGATGCGGACGAAATTGTTTGACCATTCGCATTGCTTCTGTTCCAGTCGAGACGACCCTGACATTAAATGTATCTTGTAAGGTATCCACCAACACTTTCTGGCTTACTTTTCCGTCCTCAACAATGAGTATTTTATATATAGTTTCACCTTCCATGATAATCTCCCTGTGCTATCGTCGAACTAAAATGGCCAGAAACAGCCAATGTACAAATACTAATAAAATACTGGCGGCAGCCATTAGGATGCCGTCCATTTAGACATGTACATTGGCAAAACTTTTGTTTTACAATTTTACCCTGTGACGTTTATATTGTCAAGGCAAGATTATCTACATTACGCCTCTTTTCGCAGCTATCACGTAAAAGATTCACACCATCGTCTTTATGGCCAGGCACTTTATATCTGCCTTGGTTTTCTTAGATTCAGAAATCTCCGCTCAATTCCTTCACACAGGTTAAAAACCGCTCCCCATACTTCTCATATTTAAATTCACCCACTCCGGACACCGACAGCATTTCCTCTTTTGTCTTCGGCTTTACCATACACATATGTACCAATGTCTTGTCAGAGAAAACAATATAAGGAGGTACCTTTTCCTCTTTGGCGATTTCCATGCGAAGTGCCCGTAAGGTTTCAAACAGCTCTTCATCTGATTCTGAGAGAGTAGAACCGGATGCAGCTGATATTTTGCTTCTCTTTGATTTCTTCTCTTCCTTTGCTTTCACCGGATGTTCCTGTTCCTTTGCCATTTTCATGACAATCGCCTCACCATCCGCTAAAACTTCCTTTGATTTCCCAGACAGTTTCACAATAGCATACTCGTCATTTGTGATTGTCAGGAATTCATTTAACATCAAATAATTCATGACCTGTCTCAGCTTGTAAGTAGGAACCTTTGCCAACACTCCATAATAGGCATTCTGATCCATCCGATAATTCCGTATTTTCGCAGTATTAGCTCCATGAACGGTATCAATGATCACATTCACGCCATACCGCTGCCGGCAAGACTCCACACAACCTATCAGTCCCTTCGCAATATCCGTCACATCCACTGTTTCAAACTGGCTTAAGCAGTTGGAACAATTGCCGCAGTAATTCTCTCCATACTCCCCGAAGTACCGCAGAATGTAATCCCTGAGGCATTCATTGGTAAAGGAATAAAAGGTCATCTTCTTAAGCCGTTCACGGTCCCGTTCCATAACCATCTGGTGGTTAAGGGAATCCAGCTCTTGATTATCCTGGTTGTTGTCAATAAACATCTGATTGGTCATCACATCCTGGCCGCTGTATAACAGGATGCATTCCCCCGGTTCCCCATCTCTGGAGCATCTGCCCACCTCCTGATAGTAGGATTCCAGGTTCTTCGGCATATTGTAATGGATAACAAACCGAACATTGGATTTATCGATCCCCATGCCAAAAGCATTGGTCGCCACCATAATCTGGCTTCTGTCATAGATAAAGTCATCCTGGTTCTTCCGCCGCTCCTCATCGCTTAACCCTGCGTGATACCTGGTTGCCGAAAATCCCTCCTGATTCAGCCGTTCACATACCTCTTCCACCAGCTTTCTGGTCAGACAGTAAATAATCCCGCACTGATCCGGGTGACATTCCACATAGTTCTTTAAAGTGGCATACTTATCCTTGGGAGATTGGACGCCCAGATAGAGGTTGGGCCTGTCATATCCCGTAGACACTACGGCAGGCTCCCTGAGCATTAGAATATCAATGACGTCTTCACGGACCTCTTTTGTAGCAGTGGCCGTAAATGCGCTGATGACCGGACGTTTTGGAAGCTTATCAATAAAATCCACAATTTTTAAATAGCTGGGTCTGAAATCCTGTCCCCACTGGGATACACAGTGAGCCTCATCCACCGCTACCATGGAAATGTTTGTGTTCAATGCAAAATCCAGAAATTCATCCGTTACAAGACGTTCCGGTGCTACATAAATAATGGGATATCGCCCTTCCCGCGCATAGGCCAGGGCCTTATAATACTGACTTGCAGTCAAAGAACTGTTAAGATATGCGGCATGAATGCCTGCCTGATTGAGAGTTGTTACCTGATCTTTCATGAGGGAAATCAGGGGAGAAATTACCAGTGTGATTCCTTCCATCATGAGGGCCGGTATCTGGAAGCACAGGGATTTTCCTGAACCGGTGGGCATGATTCCCAGGGCGTCTCTTCCGGACAAAATGCTGTCGATAAGAATTTCCTGCCCTTCCCGGAAATTGTCGTAGCCGAAATAGTGCTTTAATGCTTGAAATTTATCCATATAACTTTGTTTCTGCTCCTTATCATTTGTTTTTTCCATTATACCATTTAACCTTCAAATATTCCACCGGTATTCTTTCATAATGTTGTCAATTTAGCAGCACACCATTTTGGGATTGGGATCTATCTTCCGGAATTGTGAAATAAAGCTGGCTTTTCCCAAATGATCATACTATAATAACTAATGCATTTGATTCCATTATAAATTTTATCTTACAACATAGGAGAATAACCTTGAAAACGAATATTGGACTGTACCTGGCTCTTCTTTTCGGTGTCTTTTCCCTTTCCACTTCCGCTATTTTCGTGCGCCTGGCAAATGCCCCCTCCGCCATAACGGCATTTTTCCGGTTATTTTTTGCCGCTTTGCTTCTTTTGCCATTTTTACTGACCAGCAAGGAGAATAAGCGTCAACTGCTGTCCCTGTCGAAAAAGCAATGGACACTGGGGATTTTGTCAGGACTGCTTTTATCCGCCCATTATATGCTATGGTTTGAATCATTAAGACATACGTCGGTGGCAAGCTCCACCGTTATTGTAACACTGCAGCCCCTATTCTCTATTGCCATCGGATTTGTTTTTCTAAAGGAACGATTCCATAAATTGGCCATCGGAGGCTGCCTGATCGCCATTGCCGGCTGCTTTCTGATCGGATGGGGAGATTTTCAAATAAGCTCCCAGGCCCTGTTTGGGGATCTGCTGGCATTCCTGGCGGCAGGATTTATCAGCATCTACTTTTTTATCGGCCAGGCAATTAGAAAGGAATTATCCGCGGTTCCATATTCCGTCATAAGTTATTTAAGCAGTTCTTTATTCCTGGGCTGCTGTGCCATAATGGAGCGCAGTTCTTTTTCCGGTTATCCCGCAGCCACCTGGATGGCCTTTGGGGGATTAGCTCTTATATCAACTATATTTGGTCAATTTATTTTTAATTGGCTGTTAAAGTGGATTCCTGCAACCGTTATATCCATGAGCATTTTAGGTGAAACCATTGGCACATGTATTCTGGCTTATTTTATTTTAAATGAAGCAATCTCCTTTCAGCAGGGGGTGGGAATCACTGCGATTCTGCTAGGACTGGTGCTGTTTTTCCTCAGCCCGCCCATACAGAGAGACCGGTGACAGCTTCTTCCATTTTCTGATTTTACTTCTAAATGACTGGAAAGGCGCTACCGTATTGATGTGGAGCCATTTCCAGACAGGCCAATTGGAAGGAGTGGAAGCAGCCCACCTCCTGCCTCCGGGCTGAAAAAGCTCAGAATCTGAGTAACTTTCTGTCATATCCATAATCTTTTGAACCGTTTCGTTAAACATGGCACATAATTCCTGTAAACTGCATGTTTCGTATTGCCTGTAAAAGCTCTCATACAAGCCACCCAGGTTATTCCATTTATAATCAGGATGAGGGGTGATCACTGTACTTCCCTGCTGCTCCTGCTCTTCCCAGCGAAGAAGGAGGTTCAACCACCCTAATTGATATGCCACCATTTGCGCCGGTGTCCTGTCCACACCATCCATTGGCTTATCCTTGTCAGCATCCCGGATATGGGAAAATTCTTCTATAAATAACTCCGCCCGTTTTGAAATTTCATCTATCAATTCCTGCTTATCTTTATATTCTATCATATGACACTTCCTTTCCTATTCCTATCTTCTATTGCTGCCAGCCGGTGATACAAAAAACAGATTTTCTTTTAGATGCATTATACTCCCATCCTGACGAATCAGCAATGAATGGTTTTGCTGTTGCAATTATTTATTCAGACAATTATAATTATATGAATCAGTTATGGGAAGGATAAAACATATGTACGCCCGGAAACAATGATCAGCGGTACATGTGCAAACAAAAAGCCTGTTAACAGACGTACATCGCAAGGAGGCGGCAAAATGGCAGAAAATAATCGGGATGAGCATCGCAGTTATATTCTTACCGTCTTTCTTTTTATAGCAGCGGCTACGGGTATCTGCTTGCTGTTCCGCTTTCTTCGCTTTCCTGAAACAAATATTGTTGTTGTTTATATTTTGTCCGTATTGCTGACGGCACGGTTTACAAGAGGATATGCCTATGGCATTACTGCCACAGTCATTGCGACTTGTATGTTCAATTATTTTTTCACCGAACCGTATTTTACACTTTCAGTTAATGACCCCACCTATTTTGTCACCTTTGGAATCATGACCGTTACTTCTATTATCACTAGTGCCTTGACTACAAAAGTAAAGCAAAATGCATTGGAGGCACGGGAAAAAGAGGCGGAAGCCAGTGCCCTGTACCAGCTTACAAGTCATTTATCCGATGCGGCAGACATTTCCGACATTGCAGGAATCACCGTTAAAACCATCAGCGATATTTTGAACTGCCGTGCCGCCTGCCTTTGCTTTGATGAAAACGGCCAACCGGAACAGAGCTTTATCCAACAGAAAAACACAAATGAACAGATTCGCCGGAACGTGGAAGACAAGGAATCCCTCCTCCGCCGCATGGAGAACCTGAAGGCAGCTTACGTTGTGGGAGCAGAATTTTATGACTGGCCCATTAACGGCCGAGAGGCGATACTTGGTATATTACGGATTCCCAATGAAGCAGCGGAACAAATGAGCGATGCCCAGCTGCGTCTGCTCCGTTCCATGTTGGAAAGTGCTGCACTTGCTATGGACAGTTTCAGAAGCGCCCAGGAACGGATCAATTCTAAGGAAGAAGTCGCTCAGGAACGTTATCGCAGCAATCTGCTCCGCGCCATTTCCCACGACCTGCGCACCCCTCTTTCCGGCATTATGGGAACAAGTGAAATGCTTATGGGTATGACGGACCCGGAAGATAGCCGTTATGCTTTAGCAGAAGGCATTTACAAAGATGCTGACTGGCTCCATTCACTCGTGGAAAATATATTAGGCCTGACCCGTCTGCAGGACAGCAGACTTGCACTGAACAAGCAGATGGAAGCGGTTGAGGAAGTGATCGGCGTTGCGGTTATGGCCATCGGAAAACGGGCGCCAGAACGGGAAATCGCGGTGCATATCCCAGATACCGTGATGCTGGTTCCAATGGATGCAAAGCTGATAGACCAGGTTCTTGTGAATCTTTTGGATAACGCCATAAAGCACACACCGCCGGCAGGGGAAATCTCTGTAACTGTAAGAGAAAATATAGAAGAAGGAGTTGCCGTGTTCACTGTCGCCGACCGGGGCACAGGAATTGCTTCAGTGGATATGTCCCATATTTTTCAAATGTTTTATACGACTCATGGAAAAGAGGCGGATTCACAGAGGGGTGTGGGCTTAGGACTTGCAATATGCGAATCCATAGTTAAGGCACACGGCGGGACTTTATCTGCTAAAAACAGAAAGAATGGCGGTGCGGAGTTTACTTTTACCCTGCCATTGGAGGCTGAGAATTATGACTAGCAAAAATGAAACAATCCTGGTTGTTGAGGATGATACCCAAATACGAAATTTTATCTGCTATGCCCTAAAGCAGGAAGGCTTTCCCTATACTACGGCAAGTACGGCACAAAACGCCCTTTCCATTCTTGTCTCTCACCAGATCGACTTAATGCTACTTGACCTTGGCCTGCCAGATTTTGACGGTATGGAGGTCATTAAAAAGGTACGTGAATGGTCAGAAATGCCTATCATTGTTGTATCAGCCCGGGATCAGGATAAGGAAAAGGCGGCAGCTTTAGACAGCGGCGCAGACGATTATCTGACAAAACCATTTTCTGCGACAGAGCTGATGGCCCGGATCAGGGTTGCATTACGACACTTATATAAAATCGGTGTCACTAAGGCACAGACTGTTCTTTCCGTGGGAGGTCTTTCCATAGACCTGGAAAAACGTATTGTATCCCTGGAAGGTGCCCAACTCCATGTCACCCCCCTTGAATATCATTTGCTGACACTGTTTTTAAAGAATCCAGGGAAGGTACTGACTACCCAATACATTTTAAAAGAAATCTACGGCGTAGGGTACGGAACTGATACTCAGGCGCTTCGGGCACTCATGGCCGGACTTCGCCGAAAGATCGAACCGACCCCGGCAAAACCTAGATACATTCTTACTGAGATAGGAGTTGGCTACCGGCTTGTTGATGAATAAGAAAGAATAAAAAGACCGTCCCGGTTTCCGAGGCGGTTTTTTTATTTTGTAAATTATTAATTTTTCTCACAGCTTTCTCACAGGACCCCCCTGCCTCTCACAACACAGTCACGGGATCCACGATATGATAATCATGTAAAGAGGAAAGATGCATCAAAGGAGGCTTGATCATGAAAGAGCTGGCAATATCTGAAAGCAAAAAAGAGCTGAACGCGCTTTGTACTTCTGTCCGAAGTCTTGCACTCGCAGGAGAATACAGGGAATGTGAGCGACTTATATCTGACGCAATAGGAAAATACCCTCATGCAGCAGAACCGCATAATCTGTTTGGTGTGATTCTTGAAAAAGAAGGGGATCATATAGCGGCCATGAAACACTTCCGCGCTGCCTGGGCATTGGACCCTTCCTACTTGCCGGCTCGGCAAAATCTGGACAGCTTCGGAACTTTCTTTTCCCGGGGCCGGACTGCTTATGACGAAAGCGATTGTCCGGAAGAATATCCGGTTGATTATACAAAAGAATCCGGTGTACAGAGCATCGGATATGCGGACAGGAGGAAATGGATATGAGACTGGTTTCATCTAAGAATTTATCTGAGTATTTCATAATCATTGGATGCGGAAGGTTAGGTGCCAACCTTGCAAATACTCTGTCAGAGGAGGGCGGAAACGTGCTCATCATTGACAGGAATAAGGAGGCCTTCCGCAAACTTTCACCGTCTTTTGGGGGGCTATCCGTTGCCGGTGACGGTATGGATTTTGACGTTTTACAGGAAGCGCAGATCGATAAGGCAGATGTTCTTGTGGTCGTCACGAATAATGATAATGTCAATGTGATGGTTGCCCAGATTGCCCGGGAAATATTTAAGGTCAACCGTGTTATTGCCCGGCTGTATGATCCTGAGCGGGAATGTGTATACCGCGAATTCGGAATTGACACCATCTGTCCGGCCATCTTGTCTGTAAAGGAGATAGATAAAATGCTGCTTAAGACAGGCAGCACGGAAAAATTTGATAAAACAGCCTGTGAGCTTAAGGAGGAAACAAAATGAAAAAGAAAGCCCTGCTTGTGGGCGGCAGAAGCAAATCAAAATCTCTCGCCCTTTCACTGATTAAGCGTGGGTATCAGGTGACCGCTATTAATGATATCTATGATGACTGCCTGAAACTGGCTGAGATCAAAAAACTGACCGTCATCTACGGAGACGGGACTAAGCCATTTGTTTTAGAAGACGCAGATGCTGCAGATTATGACATTGCAATTGCACTGACATCAAAGGATGAAGACAATCTTGTGGTTTGTGAGCTGTGTAAAAAACGTTTCCACATCAAAAAAACTGTTGCATTGGTGTCCGATCCGAAGAAAACAGACTTCTTCTACAAAATGGGCATTGACAGTGTGGTATGCGCCATTTCTGCCGTGACAAGCATCATCGAACAGCAGGCGTTTGTTGATGAAATGGCAAATATTGTCCCCATTGGAGAAGGGCGGATCCAAATCGCAGAGGTGCCTATTACCGGCAGTGCTCCGGTAGTTGGTAAAAAACTTTGGGAGATCGATCTTCCAAAGGAAGTGATCATAGGCTGCATCCTGCGGAGCAATACTGCCATGATCCCCCGCGGCGAAACGAGGATACTTGCCGGCGATGTGCTGGTATTAATATCCAGCAGCGGCCAGGAAATTGCTGCGGTCAAAGGTTTGACTGGAAGGTGATACTTATGGATCATGGACGTTACGGTAACACCTCCCGGGCTCTGAACCCTATTACTATATATTTTTGAAACATTGTTTGATGTTCATTTCAATCGTTCCATGGTATACTTTGAAGTACTACGTATAAGGCGGTGATAGAGTGATCTTTCAGATCAGTGTATTTGGATTAATAACCTGTTTTTATATTGGATATTTTATGAAACAGATACTTCTCCGGAAAAAGGGCATTCATACAAACCGGTTGGCAAAGGGCCGCAAGCCTCCTAAAACGGCTGCAATTGAAACGGCCCTGTTAACGGCTACCTACAGCATTGCAGTCATTCAGTATGCAAGTGTTTTCTTTTCCCGGTTCATACTTACTCTCAAATTCCCAGCAAGCATTCGGTGGGTTGGTATCGCGCTTACAGGAGGCGGCGTCATTTTCTTTATCCTGGCTATTACCTCCATGCGTGACAGCTGGCGGGCAGGTGTGGACGAAAGCCAAAAGACTGCCATTGTAACAAGTGGAATTTACAGCATCAGCAGAAATCCCGCCTTTGTGGGCTTTGACATGCTGTACCTTGGCTCTGCACTTGCACTGCCAAACGTCCTCCTTCTGGTTGCGGCGGTCATTGGCATCCTGCTGCTGCATTTACAGATCCTGGAGGAAGAAACATATTTGCCCCATGCCTTTGGGGAAGAGTATTTGCAGTACAAAAGCCGCACGCCACGGTATTTTCTGTTTTTCTAGCCCATTACAACCCTATGCCCCTTCCTGCAGCAAAACAGTTTGCCTGCCACAGGAAGGGCATATACACTTGAATCTAAATATTTATTTCCTTTTGCATCTCATGCCAAATAAACCCATTGCTGACTACGAGATGGCTCTTTATATGAAACTGTACCGGTGAACCATCGAATTCAGCCACCACTCCTCCAGCCTCTTTCACAATCTGATAAGCTCCGCTATAATCCCAGGGATGTGCCTATGGCGATCAACGATTCTTCCTGTCAACCTGTAATTCTTTATCCATCAAACTACAATTCCTCCATATACTTAAGCCCCTCGGCCATACCAAAAAACTGCAGTACGTTCCCCCGGGGCTCTCTTTTTGCAGTTTTCAATGTGATCATGACAATGATACCGTCTTCTCCCTTACCCTTAGCTTTAAATGCCTGGATATCAATAATTTGTATATTCCTCTCTTTGCAGCTTTCCAGAAACAGATTCAAATTTGCCGCAGCATTAAAGTTCATATACAGATTAAAGATTCTTGAAGTTGCCATAAGACGGTAGTCAACCTTTTGGAAAACCGTCATAATCAGGCTGATGGCCAATCCCACAAGTATTGCCCCCTTGTAGAACCCGATGCCAACAGCCAGCCCTGCACAGGCAGCCGCCCACAATCCGGCGGCAGTGGTTAAGCCCCGTACCTGATTATTTCTGGTCACTATGATGGTACCTGCCCCTAAAAAGCCTATCCCGCTGACCACCTGCGCGCCAAGCCTTGAGGGATCTGAACCGCCAAAGGTTTGCGAAATATACTGGTTGGTCATCATCACCGCTGCCGATCCCATACATACCAGCATATACGTCCGGAATCCTGCCGGCTGCTTCCTGACTTCTCTCTCCATTCCCAGAATGCCGCCTATGATCAGAGCCAGGCATATACGTACTGTAATTGTAATTTCGTTCAGTTCCTGAAAATCACCTAGGTTCAGCATACGAATCACCATCCACGCTTACTACGGAAAATCCTTTTCCTTCCAACAAATCTTTACAATCAGAATCCAAATGCATGCAAAATACCCTCTTTCTCATCTCATGGGGAATCCATGCCTCCAGTTTACCATAATAACAGTGGGTTGCATAGTCAGAATCATGGGTGCTTGTGTCATGATAAATAATTTTGATTTCCCCCTTTCTAAAATCCTCCAGTATTCTTTGAGGCAGATGAGAGGAATCTCCGCTGTAATAAACCTTTTCTCCATTTACTTTTATGACATAGCCAAAACACTCCATATTATCCACATGCTGAACCTGGATCGCTTCAAATTCTACACTGCTGCCGTCATAAGCCTCTTTATAACGGTAAAACTCCCTTCCGATCCCCATAAGGCTTAACAGCCGGGCAATCGTAGGTTTGGGATGAATAACGGTAACATGCTTCTTATCCAACATGCAATATGTATAAGAAATCAAAGAAGCCAGGCTCCCCACATGATCCGCGTGCAGATGCGTGATCACAACGTAAATTTCCCTGTATTGTTCAAGATCAACCAATGAGAGCAATGTTTCAAATACAGTTTCTCCGCAATCGATCAAATAGAGGTCATTGTTTAGTTCAAAATATGCACTGGTGTTTTTATACTGAGGATAAAATGCCGATCCACTGCCTAAAAAATGTAATTCCATTGTCCTCTCCCCCCCCTACTCCTTGATGCCTGCACTGACAAAGCTGCTCATAAACTGTCTTTGCAGGATGAAAAAGGCTATTAATAACGGCAGTATGATAATTAATGTAGCAGCGCAGACATTCGCCCACTGCATATTTGCTTCCTTGGATTTTGCAAAAATAGCAAGGCCGACCGTCAGGGTACGGTTTGCAGGGGAATTTGTTACAATTAACGGCCACAGATAATTGTTCCAGTGATAGCTGACCGAAATGACCGCAAATGACATATATGCCGGTTTTGCACATGGCATATATACCTGCCAGATGGTCTGCCATGTATTTGCGCCGTCAATTCTTGCCGCTTCCGCTAAGGCCCTTGGTATGGTCTTAAAGTGCTGCCTTAAAAGGAAGATCGCCAGGGCGCTTCCATAAAACGGCAGCATGATGCCCAGCTTTGTATCGGTAAGCCCCATCTCCGATAAGGTCATAAAGTTAGGCGTAATAAGTACATCATTTGGTATAATGATCTGCATAAAAATCACTGCCATCACCAGATACTGTCCCTTAAACTCCATGACACCAAGGGCATATCCGGCCAGGGTAGATGTAACAAACTGAATACCAAATGTTACCGCAACAAGGAAGAGGGTATTTAAATAATATCTTCCAAAGGGTATGGCATTCCACACATACATGATATTGCCCAGAGTAAACTTAGAATTGGGAAAGAACGTCATTTTAAACGTAGGCTCCGTTAAAGCTGTACACACAAGCCAAAACAGGGGAGCCAGCCACGCGGTTGCCAGCAGTACGGAACAAATGGATATTAATAGTTTTTTCAAGTTCTTCATAACCTTCTCCCCTCTAATTATAATGGATCTTCTTATCCTGGCTTATAAATCTCGGCAGTGACACAATTAACAGCAAGACAAGCATGATAACCGTCAGCGCAGAAGACATACCATAATTAAAATTCGTAAACCCCTGCTGGTAAATGTAATAAAGAAGGAGGGTGCTGGCATTGTTAGGAGCCCCCTCTGTCATGATCACTACATGATCCACAAGCTTAAAGCTATTCGTAAAGGCAATGGTCGATACAAAAAGAAAAGTAGGGGCCAGTAATGGCAGAGTGATCTTTCTAAAGATTTTTAAGCTTCCAGCCCCGTCGATCTTTGCAGCCTCCATGACCTCCGTTGATATGCTCTGGATCCCCGACAGGAAAAATACCATCAAATATCCTGCCTCCTTCCATACGTACATGACCGCCATGGCAGGCAGCACCGTACTCTTCTTTGACAGGACGTTCAACGGACGAAAGCCCATGCTTATGAGCATCTGGTCAAACAATCCGTTTTTCGCCATATAGATAAACATCCAGACACTGGCTATGGCTATCATAGGCATTACAACCGGATAGAAGAAAGCCGTTCTTACAAAACCGATGGTCCGGCTACTTCTATTTACCAGAACGGCAAGGCCCAATCCCACAGCCATGCTGGGCAATACGGTAATCAGTGCAAAAAAGACTGTATTTCCCATTACCTTCCAAAACAGCTTTGATGAAAACAGTTTTGCATAGTTTTCCAGTCCAATAAGTTCCGGCGTCCCCATTCCCATTTTGTATTTCATAAGGCTTAAATAAAGGCTCCTGAATACAGGGTACGCAGTAAATACCAACATGAACGCCAGCGCCGGGGCAACAAGCATCCACGCCGTGAAATTATGTTTCAATTCCTTCCTCTTTTTTAAATCACCATTCATCGATCCGTCACCCTTCTTTAAAGAAAGGGGTTTGCAAGCTGCAATCCCCTTTCGGTTTCCTATTATTGAAAATCTGCTAAAACTTCCTCTGCTTCCTCCTGGGCCTGATCCAGAGCTTCCTGTGTTGTCATGTCTCCCACTACTGCCGCCTGGATGTTATCATTTAAAATTCTCCATATTTCAGCCGCATTATAAGTCGTAAGCTCCGGTTTTGCATAGGGAAGCTGCTCATAAGCGATGGAAGCCTGAGGAACCTTTGCATAATAATCTTTAATCAGATCCGTATCATAGCAAGACTGTCTGGTCGCTACGTAACCAGTATCCAGGCTCCACTGGGCTGCTCTTTCCGTAGAAGTAGCAAATTTAATGAATTTCCATGCCGCATCTGCACGCTCCTTTGCAATTCCGTTTGAGATATAGAAGTTTCCGCCGCCTGTGGGAGCCGCATCCCGTGCATGTCCCGGCAGGAATGCCGTACCGAACTCAAACTTGGCGTTGCTGTTGATATTGGCCATATTTCCGGTGGTATGATAGATCATAGCTACTTCCCCAGCCAGGAACTGTGTGGGCAGGTCGGTCCATTGTACGATCCCTTCTGCCATGCATTTGTATTTATTCTGGAGATCCAGCCAGAACTGAAGGGCTTCTACATTTTCAGGGGTATTAAAGTAAACGGTCTTTCCATCCTCACTCATTAGGTTTTTACCGTCTTTGCTGTTCTGTAACGCAAATCCTGTGAACGTCCACTGGGCAGAGCCAGAATTCAAAGCGATGCCAACACCATAATGGTCGCCGTTTGTCAGCTTCACCGCATAATCCGCCAGCTCCTCCCAGGTTCTGGGCGGCTTTTCCGGATCAAGTCCGGCTTCCTTAAACAAGTCTTTGTTATAATAGAGGATCTCCGTACTTCTCTGGAAGGGAATGGAATAAATCTTTCCATCTACATAGGAGTCTTCCATGAATCCTGGAAGAAAGTCTGCGATGAATGCTTTTCCTTCTTCTCCGTCAGCTGCAATAAAATCATCCAGCGGCATAGCCATACCTGTAGATGACATGGTAAATCTCTGGGTCGCCAGGCTTACAAATACATCCGGCGGGGTTCCTCCCTGTACGGCCGTCTGGATTTTTGTAACGGTGTCGTCATAGTTTCCTGTATAAACCGGTTCAACTACAATATCTGGATTCTCCAAGTTAAAGTCTGTGCAGATTTTCTCAATAAGCTGTGCTGCTGATCCTCCTACGTTGACCGGATAGTAGAAAGTCAGGCGCAATGCCTCCCCCGTATTTCCCTGAGTCTCTGCTTTTGCAGAATCTGTATCCGCTGAGGCTGACTCGGCTTTTGTTTCCGTTTGCTCTGCCTTTGTTGCACCTGTTGAATTGCCGCCGCAGCCAGTCAATACTCCTGCCGCAGCCATGACCATTGCCAATGTGATAGCAGATAAATGTCTCATTTTTTTCAAAACAACCCCTCCTTAAATTCAACAATTGATGTTTACATGGGTAGTTTATCACAGTGATTGAAACGTGTCAATATTATTTTTATATATTTTATACAAGTTATTTATAAATATATACGTTTTAATGTTCGTTTTTCACATTTAAAAATATGTTTCATTTTTTGTTTTATATGTTATACTATAGATAATCATTTGTTTTTGGTAAATTATGGAGGTATTTTATGGTTACTATTAAAGATATTGCCAGGGCCGCCGGTGTTGCCCAGGGAACTGTTTCAAATGTTCTAAATGAAAAAGGCAACGTCAGCAGCGAAAAAATAAAACAGGTAATGGATGCCGCTGCCTCTCTTGGATATATCCCCAATGAAAGAGCCAAATTACTGCGCAAGGGGCGCTCCGATTTATTGGCCGTAATTCTCCCAAACCTGCGCTCCAAACAATACATCGATTTTTTTATGAGTTTTAAAACGTATGCCGAAAATCATAATTATTCCGTTTGCCAGTATCTCACCAATGACGATCAGCCGGATGCTGAGATCAATGCCTTACAGGACATACGTTCCCTTATGCCCGCCGGAATTGCATCATTTACTTCCTTTACCTCCCAGTCAGACTATATTCCATACCTGGAGGGGAAGAAAAAGATCCGGGAAAATATCATTTTCATTGAGCGGGATCCTGATATATCCTGTAAATATATTGGATTCAACTATGGACAGGCAGGAAAAGAATTAGCAAGGAAGGCTTTGGAAAAGAAATATACAAATATCTGTATTTTGACCGGCAGTCTTCGGCTGTCCAATGAGCTCGCATTTTATGACGGCTTTATGGACACGATGAAGAACTCCTCCTGTTCCGTGTACCACATACAAACGGACTCATACAGGAAACTGCAGAACGTTATGCAGATCTTCCACGATTCCACGCCCCAGGCCATTTTTATATCCAATTACGGCTTTGCTGAATCTGTAAAAGATATACATAATACCTTTTACCCGGAGCTCAGCTTAAATATACACACCGTTTCTCCTGTATTCACCTTACCTGAAAACGACTTTGATAAATACGAACTGAATTACCGCCAGTTGGGAAAAATCGCTGCAGAAACCCTTATTGAAAATGATCTTCCAGGTAAATATCCGGAGAAAAGAATTCTTGAAAATTCAGGTTTCCGTGATTGGTTTTCAAACATCATCTACAGCGATAACAAATCGCCTTTAAACATCCTGACCCTTGACACCCCCAGCGCTTACACCCTTCGCAGCCTTTCCCGCCTATATACACAAAAAACAGGGATACCGGTTAATATTACCATTTATTCCTACGATGAAATCTATGAAGCTTTTACAAACATGTCAAAGGACTCCGTATTCGATATCCTGCGTTTGGATGTGACCTGGTTATCCTGGTTTGCAGAAAAAATATTACAGCCACTAGATGGAATTGATCCTTCGGTCTCCCAATGTCTCAATGAATTTATAGACGGCACCATTGAACCGTTTTCAATGATCAACGGACATGTTTACGCATTGCCCACCTCTCCAAGTATGCAGCTACTGTTTTACAGAAAAGATTTGTTCAATGACCCTATTTACCGCCGCACGTACTTTGAAAAATACCGGGAAGAACTGCTTCCGCCGGACACCTTTGATAAGTTCAACCGGATTGCCGCGTTTTTTACAAAATCCTTAAACCCGGCATCCCCTGTGGATTTTGGGGCCACTCTCACCCTTGGTTCCACCGGAGTTGCAGGCTCTGAATTTTTAGCCCGCTTTTTCAGTTATCAGGACAATCTGTATGACGGGCACTACAATGTGACCCTGAATTCCCCGGCTGCGGTCCGGGCATTGGAACAGCTTGTGGATATCCGCAATTATTCCAGTCCAAAGTATAATTCCTGGTGGACCAATACCGCCACCTCTTTTGCCAGTGGAAACATTGCAATGACCCTGCTGTACAGCAACTATGCCTCTGACCTGCTCAGTTCAACTTCTAAGGTTGTGGGAAATATCGGCTATGCTCTGGTTCCTGGGGGCAACCCAGTCATCGGCGGCGGAACTCTCGGCGTTTCAAAATACAGCCGCCGGGCCAATGAGGCATTGTCCTTTATCCGCTGGATATGCAGTGAAACAATCGCTTCCGCTGAAACACTGCTGGGGAGCGTTTCTCCCTGTAAGAAATCCTATGAAAATTATGAAATTGTCAATTCTTATCCCTGGTTAAATTTTGCAAAGGACTGTTTTGTAATGGCCAAAGGACGGCGGGTGCCTGAGTTGTCCGGTTTTCCATTTGATGAGCGCCGTTTTTTGAGCATTATCGGTATGGCGGTGAAAAATGCTTACAGCAATGTTCAATCGCCCACAGTTGCATTGGATCAAGCGCAGAAGATGTATGATGAACAGTTTTTAAACAGGGATTAGTGGTTTGGATCTTGATTGGATTTTCTGATGCGATACTTTGTATTGTAATAAGATATGGTGAAGAGGATTATAAGAATTATGATTTATACCTTGAAATATTCACCCATCTCCGCTATAATAGCTCAAGGGAATGAAGTTCTCCCTGTGCTGATTATAGCCGAACCGCTTATTAAGCTGATGACTTCTGCAATAATTTCATTGCAGAAGTGTCAGCTTTTTTGCATTTCTGCACAAAGGAGGATATATATATGCTTTTCAGTCTTGCAATGATGGTTCTTTGCGGCATGATATTGAGCGGAACCATGCAGAAATTAAAACTCCCCGGCCTTGTTGGCATGCTTCTCACCGGCATTGTGTTGGGGCCGTATGCGCTGAATTTAATCGCGCCGGAACTGTTGAATGTTTCTGCAGATTTGAGACAAATTGCCCTGATCGTGATCCTTACAAGGGCAGGGCTCGCGCTGGATATTAAGGATTTAAAGAAAGTTGGCCGTCCGGCAATCCTTATGTGCTTCATTCCGGCAAGTTTTGAAATAGCCGCCACTACTATTTTTGCTCCTATGTTCTTCCCTATTTCTCATTTGGAAGCAGCTATTATGGGAACGGTGCTCGGTGCGGTCTCCCCGGCAGTTATCGTGCCTAAAATGTTAAAGCTGATGGAACAGGGCTATGGCAGGGAAAAGAGCATTCCGCAGCTTATCATGGCCGGAGCGTCTGTTGACGACATTTATGTCATAGTCCTTTTTACATCATTTATGGGTATGTACGAGGGAAGCAGTTTTGATGCCATAAGCCTTATAAAAATACCTGTCGCCATTATGACAGGCTTGCTGACCGGTATTTTACTGGGCCTGGTTTTGGTGAAGCTGTTTCAAAACATCCACATGCGGGATACCGTCAAAATTTTGATTATATTAAGCACTGCGTTCCTGCTGGTTTCTATTGAAACAGCCATTAAAGCGTATGTGCCCATATCGGGTTTGCTGGCTGTCATGGCTTTAGGCGGTACCATCCTGAAGCAGTATGATATTTTAGCAAAGCGCCTGTCGGGAAAATTCTCAAAAATCTGGGTGGCAGCGGAATTGATGCTGTTTATATTGGTAGGCGCAACAGTGGATGTCAGCTATGCGGCAAAGGCCGGTTTTGCGGCTGTCGCCCTTATCTTTATTGCCCTTCTGATCCGGATATGCGGCGTATTTTTCTGCCTTGCCAAAACCCCAATAAGTGCAAAGGAGCGCCTGTTTTGCGCCATCGCCTATTTGCCAAAAGCAACTGTACAGGCGGCAATCGGCGGACTTCCTTTGGCGGCAGGCGTTGCAGCCGGCAATACGATTTTGACGGTTGCGGTTTTAGCGATCTTGATCACTGCTCCGATTGGGGCGATCGGCGTGGATGCAACTTATAAAAGGCTGCTTGTAAAGAGTAACGGCAACACGAAAGCCCATGCGGCCGGCAAACGGTAATGAAATCGTGCCGGTTGTATGGGGTGGATTCCATTATGGTCAACCAGAGAACCTTACAACCCAACCACATGCCCGGAATTCGAAAGGGGCATGTGGTTTTTCTATCTTCCGGGCAGGCGTTTGCTGCAATCCTTCAGATCATTTATTTTCTAGAAAAGATAACCATATCCCTAAAATTCTTAAACTGCTTTTCAATATCCGGATTTTGAATAAAAAACTCCATCAGCATCTTTATTTCCAATACAGTCAAATCCCCCAGCATGTGTTCAACCATTTCCGCTTCTTCCAAAGGACGCGGGCTTTTAAGCATGGTAAAAAAGCGCTCCAAAGTATTATGACGTTCCAGCAGATATTCGCCGGTTATTCTTCCCTCATCAGTCAACAGGATATTTTCAAAACTATCGTATCTCAAATAACCCAGCTGGACAAGCTTGGATACCATCTTTGATGCAGATGATGGACGGACGTGCAGCCGTCCTGAAAGTCTGTTTATGCGAGTGCAGCTTTCTTCCAGGCATAATCGGTACGCCATTTCAAGATAATCCTCAAGAGCAGGCGTGAGTCTGCCCTCATTTTGTTTTTTCAGTTCATATCCCCGGACGGTACGGAATTCCTGAGGCGGTAGTTGGCTCATTGTCATTCATCCTCTGTTTTTCAGACTTTATACAGTGTATTCGTAACACTTCCTACTTAGGTATCATAAATTAGCCAAGGGAAACGTTATTTCCCTCCCCTAACAGATCAGGATGACGAAATAATTGATTTCATTTGCATACCACTTGCATTTCCACGGATTTAGGCATATAATATAATAAAGTTTAGGTATGCCTAAATATTTAAATAATACAACAGGAGAAAATTATGGATGCTTATACAAAACGGCTTTTTCGCAGCAAGATACCTACATTAATAGTAACCGCCCTAATCCTGCTGATTGGATTGATTGGGAAGATCTTAGCGGTATAAAGGAACCTTATACCCTTTAAACAATATCCTTACCCACGCAGATGGCGGGGTTTATATGTCTAAACCGGAGGAAGATAAAATGACACCAAACAAAGAAGATTATTTAAAAGCTATTTATAAGCTCGGCGGCATGGAAGAATTGGTAAACAATAAGCAGATTGCAGAAACTTTACAGATCGCTCCTGCTTCTGTGACGGAAATGCTGGGAAAGCTGAAGCGGGAGGGGCTGATCCATTATGAGCCTTACAAAGGCTCGTGCCTGACGCCTGAGGGAATTCAGGTTGCCATTTCGCTGGTGCGGGGCCACCGGCTCTGGGAGGTTTTCCTGATGCGGCATCTTGGTTACTCGTGGAGTGAGGCGCATGAAGACGCGGAACTGCTGGAACATATCACCCCGTCACGCCTGACAGCCCGGCTGGATAAGTTTTTAAATTACCCGGCCTATTGCCCCCACGGCAGCGCTATTCCCCATCCTGACGGCCAAATCGACCACGCTCCCCTGCTGACCTTGAACCTGCTTCCTATGGGTGCGGCTTCCCATATCCGGCGTGTAAAGGAAGAAAAGGAACTGTTAGACTATCTGCAGGAAAACGGAATCACCATTGGATGCTCTGTCCGCATTATAGAAGCTGCGGCATACGAAGGGCCGCTGACGCTCGACCTGGAAGGCAAACGTGTTCAAATCAGTTATAAGGCCGCCTGTCAAATCTATGTAGACGAGATATAGGGGGTATGGCACCAAATATATTTTTAGGAGGTTTCTCATGAATCAAAAAATCAAAGGCATTCTTGGCACGATCCTGAGTTTCACATTATTGCTAACGGGCTGTTCTGCTCCGGCGGTAAACGCAGACTCTTCAAAAGATAAATTAAATATAGTTGCTACCACAACCATGCTGGCTGATCTGGCTGCATCCATCGGCGGAGAACTGGTTACGGTAAACGGCCTGATGGGGCCAGGTATTGACCCACACTTGTATCAGGCCAGTGCCGGAGATGTTTCCCTGATGCAGAAAGCGGATGTAGTAGTATATAACGGCCTGCACCTGGAAGGAAAAATGGGGGAAATATTTGAAAACCTGTCCAGTCAGGGGCAGGCAGTCATCTGCATTGAAAAGGGCTTAGACGAATCCAGGCTTCTGGCATGGGAGGAAGACAGCTCCATCTACGATCCTCATATCTGGTTCGATGTTTCCCTATGGAAAGATGCAGCTAAAACTGTTGCAAAGGGATTAACAGAAGCCGATCCCAATGGAAAGGCAGAGTATGAAGCAAATCTGGACGCTTACTTAAAAGAGCTTGATGAGACGGATACGTACATTCACGGCCGGGCTGCTGAACTGCCGGAGGAACAGCGCGTGCTGGTGACCGCTCACGATGCGTTTCAATACTTTGGCAAAGCCTATGGCTTTAAAGTGCGGGGCCTGCAGGGCATCAGCACCGATGCGGAAGCAGGTACCGCCGATGTGAGTGATCTGGCCAATTTCATTGTGGAACGGCAGATTAAGGCGATTTTCGTAGAATCTTCCGTGCCTCCAAAAACCATTGAAGCGCTGCAGGCTGCGGTAAAAGCGAAGGGTTTTGATGTTTCCATCGGCGGGGAGCTTTATTCCGACTCCCTGGGTGATGCCGAGTCCGGAGCCGATACTTATATCCTGACCGTTAAAGCAAATATTGACACGATTGTGGATGCCTTAAAGTGACAGGAGGGAATCATATGGAAAGACAACTAAACTATGCAGTGGAGGTAGAGGATTTAACCGTAGCCTATGACGCCAAGCCTGTCCTTTGGGATATTGACTTAAAAATCCCAAGGGGAAAACTGATGGCGGTGGTCGGTCCAAACGGAGCCGGTAAAACGACCTTAATCAAGGCTATGCTAGGACTCTTAAAGCCTGTCACCGGAGCCGTCCGGTTTCTGGATGGTAATGATGATATACGTAACTTAAAAAACCGCATCGGCTATGTACCTCAAAGCGGCAGCGTGGACTGGGATTTCCCGGCCACGGTACAGGATGTGGTGCTGATGGGCTGTTACGGTAAGTTAGGCTGGATCCGCCGTCCCGGTAAATCGGATGTGGAGCAGGCAAAACAAATGCTGGCAAAGGTGGGCATGCAGGAATATGCTTCCCGCCAGATCAGCCAGCTCTCCGGCGGTCAGCAGCAACGTGTTTTCCTGGCCCGCGCCCTGGCACAGGAAGCAGAGGTCTACTTTATGGATGAACCCTTCAAGGGGGTAGACGCTCAGACGGAACGGGCGATCGTAGCACTGTTAAAAGATCTGAAGGAGCAGAATAAAACCGTGGTGGTCGTCCATCACGATCTGCAAACGGTACCCGATTACTTCGACTGGGTTACCCTGATTAATCTGCGCGTGGTTGCCTGTGGACCTGTGGAGGAAGTATTCCACGAAGAGAATTTAAAAAAGACTTACCACAGCTCCGGTACGCTTCTAAGGGGTGTGATGTGATGTTAAGCAGTATTATTTTGTTATTTTCCGACTATACATTCCAGACAGTGGCTCTGGGTTCGGCCCTCTTGGGGCTGATCAGCGGAGTACTCGGCAGCTTTGCAGTGCTTCGCAGGCAAAGCCTGTTGGGTGACGGAGTATCCCACTCCGCCCTCCCCGGTGTGGTGATGGCCTTTGTTCTGTCAGGCAGTAAAAATACAGAGGTTCTGCTTCTGGGCGCCCTTATTTCCGGTTTGCTGGCAACACTGTTTATTGTCAGTATTGTGCGGCATACCCGCGTAAAATTTGACAGCGCGCTGGCTCTGGTGATGTCGGTATTTTTTGGATTGGGCCTGGTGCTGCTCACCTACGTACAGAAGATTCCAAACTCCAATCAGGCTGGGCTGAAACGATTTATCTTCGGGCAGGCGTCCACGCTTTTACAGCGTGATATCAATCTGATGGTAATTTGCGGCCTTATATTGCTTGCACTGGTGCTTCTGTTCTGGAAGGAATTTAAGCTTTTCACTTTTGACAGCGACTTCGCCCAGAGCCTTGGATTTTCCCCAAAGAAACTGAATCTCCTGCTGTCATTTATGATCGTACTGGCAATCATTATCGGATTGCAGACGGTGGGCGTTATTCTCATGAGCGCCATGCTGATCACCCCTGCAGTTGCAGCACGCCAGTGGACCAATAAGCTGTGGGTCATGGTGACGCTCTCAGCGCTTTTCGGAGCGGCGTCCGGTATTGCAGGAACGGCAGCCAGTTCTCTCGTTCCAAAGCTGCCGACAGGCCCGGCTATCGTGGTCTGCGTTAGTGTCATCGTGATCATCAGCGTTCTGTTTGCCCCGGGGCGCGGTGTTCTGCATAGGGTATATCAGCGCAGAAAAAATAAGGTTTTATATAAGCTGGAAGGAGGTGTGCCGGATGGCACCGCAAATTGAAATTCAAATCATAGCCGTTATTGTGGCTGTGGCCTGCGCTCTCCCCGGAACGTTTCTGGTACTTCGGAAAATGTCAATGATGTCGGATTCCATTACCCATACGATTCTATTGGGAATTGTACTCGCTTTTTTCGGCACCCACGATCTTTCCTCACCTTTGCTGATTGTGGGCGCCGCACTGATGGGAGTGGTGACCGTGTGGCTGACAGAGCTTTTAAGCCGGACACGGCTGCTGGCGGAGGACGCCGCCATCGGCGTGGTGTTCCCCTTGCTCTTTTCCATAGCCATCATCCTGATCACCCGTTATGCCGGCTCGGTTCACCTGGATACTGATTCGGTACTATTGGGAGAGCTTGCTTTTGCTCCTTTTGACCGTATGGTCATAGGCGGCGTGGATATAGGTGCAAAAGCGATTTACACAACAGGGATTCTGCTGCTGATCAATCTGGCTGCAATCATCATTTTCTTTAAAGAACTTAAGATAGCAACCTTTGATCCCATGCTGGCCGCCGTGCTGGGCTTTTCACCTGCCTTGGTACATTATGGACTGATGACTCTGGTATCCCTTACCACTGTCGGGGCATTTCAGGCGGTAGGATCCGTGCTGGTGGTAGCCTTTATGATCGGCCCCCCAGTGACGGCTTATCTGCTGACGGACGATCTCAAGCGAATGCTGATTTTAAGCGGGATCATAGGAGCAGTTAATGGAATCCTGGGGTATCAGGCAGCGGCTATTCTGGATGTGTCCATTGCGGGCAGCATGGCTGTGGTAACCGGATTAGTCTTCTTCCTTGTGTTTATTTTTGCGCCTCGCAGGGGACTGATCCGCTCACTTCTCAGACGGAGGAATCAGAAACTGGAATTTGCTAAAGCGACGCTGCTTTTTCACCTTTCTAATCACGAAAACAGTGCAGAAGAAAATGCGGAAGCAGGTGTTGATACCATAAAGACGCATCTGCACTGGACTGGTGAGTTTACTTCGAAAATTCTCAAATCCTTAGAACGGGAGGACTGTGTTCAGTTAACCGGTGGTTTAGTGAAACTGACGGCTGAAGGGCGGTATGCTATTATGCGTAACTATATCACGCTTTTCTCACGATAATATTGTTTATAAAAATCCAGACCCTATCTGAGGTGACCCCCATAGATTAGATTTAGGTCTAACCTTTGGGGGTCCATTCAATCTTTAGAACAGGAAGGGCCTGGATTTTTAATAGTTGTTTTAGAAATTTAAAAACAAAAGCTGTTGGGTGTAGATTAGCCTGAAACAAATATCACCCGCTTAATCATGCATTTTCTTACCTTTCAATGCAGCAGCTGCCGCCTGCACTGCCACATACATAATTCCTGCACAAGGCCAGATGATCCATGTCCTGCTCCAATTTCCCGTATAAAAACTGATGCCGAGATACACTGCGGTAATGGTACACCAATAGATCGCATGCAGGTGTTCTGTCCGCTTCTTTTCCAGTTTTTTCTCTACCGTATAGTCCCCTTCTTGCAGCAGCATCTGAAAACAGCCTTTTCTCTCTCCTGCCATTACGAATAAAAACACAGCACAAGCTACTATGATCAACAGGAAAACTACGCACATGACATAGACAAAGTCTGAGCTGCTTAACGCAACAGCTGTCATCAATGGCAAAGCGCAGATAATACATAGAAAAACACCTGCCATATTACAGATTCTATAGGTTCCTTCATATTCTGCCATCCTCTTTCGTACTATCCCTTCCACTCCATATTCCAGGCGAAAGACTTCTTTCTCTAAATATTGGTAAGGTTCCATTTTCATTCCATTCATTACAAAAAACACTGTGACAATTCCGACAATAAGCAGTAATATGGCCACTCCAAATCCTCCTGCCATGTTTTCACTGATATTTACATCTTTTAATTCTGATAATCCTCCCAGACAAATGAGAACAACCGGAGACAAAATATAAGCCGCAGTACCCGAGGCCACCTTTTTCGCCCCTCGGATCTTGATATCCATGAAATTATTAGCCATTTCAAGGGTAACCGCCTTCTGTACCTCATCGCGGTCAGCTTCCATGGCAATAGATGCCGGATCTGCCTCCATCTCTTCTTTTAATAAATAATCTGTGCTGACATCGAATACCTGACTAAGTTTTAAAATTCGTTCTAAATCAGGTATTGAAGTTCCAGACTCCCACTTGGATACTGACTGCCTTGATACGCCCATCTGGTAAGCCAGTTCCTCCTGCGACCAGCCGGCCTTCTTACGCAATGCAATGATTTTTTCTGCTAATATCACAATGCACCATCCTTTCAAAATTTATTTATGTCATTCCATCTTCAAATGTCCTGTAATAAATATCTGCGTTCACCTGGTGATATATGACTGTCTGCATTATAGAATTTTAACCAGTTGACAACTACCAAGTGCGCTGTATAATTTGTCAACTGGTGGTTGCAAATTATACTTTACTATATTATTTACCATTTATCCAGCACAAGCGCGATGAAGCGCCCGAAAATTCCCACGAATAATTATAGTTCTATTTCAAAAAGGAAAGAGTCAGATTTCCTTGAATTTACAAGGACTTCTGGCTCTCTACGTTTCAACTGATATTGTAATTACTTTTTGAGTCTGAATATCACAAGTTTCCAAGTATCTAACTATGAGCGAAAAGCCATCGAGGCACGCATTCTTACCATAGGTATGATGAAGAAAGATTACTTTGTTCGTTCTTGTATCTATAATCGAATCTGCGTAGATGGTAGAAAAGAAATTATCTATCCATTGGTTGAAGTCATAAGAAGATTATTTCTTTAACTTTGCACGATGCACACTGCTTTACCAGCGGTACTGTTACCTTCTTCCAGCCTCTGAGGAAATCTCGGCTCTTAAAAGTGAATATAGATTATGTGGATGCAATGAATGAATTGAACCAATTATTAATATACATACATCTCACCACTCCTGTAATATTTAAGATTGATGAGATGCATAAAGATTTTTATAGCCAACTTTCTTCTATGTATCCCTTCCATTCCTTCTTTATCCAGAAAAACAACAAGTTGGTCCTTGGTGAGGATGCTTCATCCCTTGACCTCCCAAAATCTTCCAGTTCGTATTGAATATCATCTCCATTGAAATCTAATTCCTCATACCTGCACTTTTCTAATAAACCTATTAAGTACATCCTTTGTAGGACGGAAACCAGGTAATCTGGATCCATATTTAATCTTTTAGCCACATTTCTTGCAGATGACGGTTTGTTATCAAAAAGAAAAAATACAAGTGCAACACGCATTATATTTAAAGTCAACAATCTAGAACGGGTAATATTGAGAAGTATTTTTTCATAATCCATATACGATTCGCATGGTTTAATTAGCCCATAAACAATTTCACCTGCTGCATTTGTTTCAGTGCTAATCATATTTCCTCTTTTAATTAATTTTTGCAAAGTGCGTGTCAATGCTGCCGGAGAATAGGTTCCTTTTTTTACACCCTCTCTTTTTCCTGAAAGCAACTCATCTCTAGTAAAATCTTTTAGTCCGATTTCCAACAATACTGTTATTTCATTTTGTGTTACTTGGGGTAATGCTAAAATTTCTGTAATTAATTCTTTCAATGTGATATTCATATTATTCTACCTCCCTTTTGAACAACTTTGTTTATATGTATAGTATATATCTATGCCAGCAAATTGTCAAACCCAGGAATATCAAATATATATTTAAAAAAATTATCCTTCTACTAAGAAATATACATCAATTAATTCCCACAAATACTATTTCTTTTAAAAATATATATAAATGTAAGAACTTTATCATGATCTTCAATACCAACTATACAGACAGGGCAACCAATAATTTTATCCATTTGTTTTTTCAAGAGCTCTTATCTTAGTGAATAATATACTTTTCAATTGCTCATGTGTAAATCGTACATAATCTCTTTAATCTATGCCACAAAGGAACTAGGATAAGGAATAGTTGCGGTTAGTAGCAAGTAGTAGCAGAGACAAAAGAAAAGTCCGGGAATGCCCTATTTATAAGGCTTCACAGACTCGTTGCTACTATTATTCAAATTCACATCTTGATACTTTGATGTACTATGAAAACATTATTTTAAACGCAATTTATACCGACTTTTATCGTATTTGTATTCTATTTGCATTGTCTGTTTAAAATCATAGTTCCATTTTAGTTTCAAACTATTACGCAAATTCTGTCCCTATTATACTTGTTTTTAAGCACTAAAAGGCAACCGCCACAACTGACGGATGCCCGAAATTCCTAATGGGGTATTGATTCCTATAGGATCTATAAATTTCGAAATTTGCTATCTTTTTTGATAAAGAATTAAAATCACTATTATATAAATAAAAGGCATCTCATAAAGCAGCAGATTAGCTCCATAAAATTATTATTTTCCACCCACTATAGTTCGGTACAGTTCCACTTTTTAATCGCCGCTCTTTACCGTACTTACATTCTCTGTATTCTTCTGCCCCGCCAAAATCGAACAACAAGAACCCTTTTATCATAGTTTTTAACAGCCAAAAACAATGATTCCAATACTGTTTTATCTAATTTCATAATTCATCTTATCAAATCGTCACCTCGATTCTGGTTTAAATATCAGTTGACTACTTCTTGAATATAATACAATAGGCGTCAAATTACGCTGTTAATAATTTATAGGAGGGAACTTTATGCAGCCTGAGGAATTTCAAGGAATGAATATATGCGATTGTAGTGGCACAAGAAAATGTTCATCAGATAGTTGCTCCAATCATGGAAATATAAAATGTGAACCTTGTACGTGCAAATGCTGTCGTTGTAAAGGACCGACCGGGCCGACTGGGCCTACTGGGCCTACTGGGCCGACTGGGCCAACCGGACCTACTGGTGCTCAGGGATTCACTGGACCTACTGGTGCTACTGGTCCTACCGGGCCTATCGGACTTACCGGTGCTACTGGTCCTACCGGGCCTATCGGCGCTACTGGACCTACTGGACCTATCGGCCTTACTGGTGCTACTGGTCCTACCGGCGCTACTGGACCTACTGGACCTATCGGCCTTACCGGTGCTACTGGTCCTACCGGGCCTACCGGCGCTACTGGTCCTACTGGACCTATCGGCCTTACCGGTGCTACTGGTCCTACCGGGCC
>NZ_BAAJYQ010000010.1:0-659 GCF_057543815.1 Lacrimispora sp. YZC11
CCTTGCGGTATTGGATTTCTAACCTGCAGCCATGACCTGGCTGGGGGACAATGTCAGGCGGGGAGTTTGACTGGGGCGGTCGCCTCCGAAAGGGTATCGGAGGCGCTCAAAGGTTCCCTCAGAATGGACGGAAACCATTCGAAGAGTGCAAAGGCATAAGGGAGCTTGACTGCGACACCGACGGGTGGAGCAGGTAGGAAACTAGGACTTAGTGATCCGGTGGTATAAAGTGGGATTGCCATCGCTCAACGGATAAAAGCTACCCTGGGGATAACAGGCTTATCACTCCCAAGAGTTCACATCGACGGAGTGGTTTGGCACCTCGATGTCGGCTCATCGCATCCTGGGGCTGTAGTAGGTCCCAAGGGTTGGGCTGTTCGCCCATTAAAGCGGTACGCGAGCTGGGTTCAGAACGTCGTGAGACAGTTCGGTCCCTATCCGGCGTGGGCGTAGGATATTTGAGAGGAGCTGTCCTTAGTACGAGAGGACCGGGATGGACTGACCTCTGGTGTATCTGTTGGCTATCAAGGCCATGGCAGAGTAGCCAAGTCGGGAAGGGATAAACGCTGAAGGCATCTAAGCGTGAAGCCCCCCTCAAGATGAGATATCCCATCGCAAGAGTAAGACCCCTTGAAGACGACGAGGTAGATAGGGCAGAG
>NZ_BAAJYQ010000011.1:0-34074 GCF_057543815.1 Lacrimispora sp. YZC11
GATCCAACAAGGACAGGATATTTGTTTAAGGGCTGGTACAGCTAATTAGATGAAAATTACGAGCCAGTACTCTGGGATTTTGATAACAACACTGTAGCAGCGAACATGTCTTTGTGGGCATCATGGAAAGAAGAAAGTGACGGCAGCAATAACAGTGGGGGAAATAGCGGAGAAGGAAATAGCAGCAGCGGAGGAAACAACACAGAAGGAAATAACAGCGGAAGTGGAAACAACACGGAAGGAAATAACAGCAATAGCGGAAATAGCAGCGGCGGCGGAAACAGCAAAGGAGATGGCGGAAGAAATGAGACTACCACTGCGGGCAAATCTGACAAAAAAGGTGATGCCTATGGTAGCAGTGAAAGTGTAGACATTGATGAACGGGAAGTACCTAAATCTTCTGATACTTCTAATAATAGTGAAAATTTATATATTGTTAAGCAGGAAGTGCCTAAAGATGGAATGGCTAATTTGCCAAAAATGGGAGAGGATTGCACATTTCAAATCTTGCACGCAGCATTAACTCTTATATCATTATTTGTAATTTTCGCGTGCCTGATATATAGAAAGAAAACTATTTAAGTATGAAGAAACGGTAAGGAAGATGGCAGAAAGAAAATCTTCTTACCGTTTTTCTTCGGTAGGAACCAAGAAAAAGGGTGAAAATGTAAGCCTTCGTGTTTACATAGCAAAAAACCGTTAGCGATTTGCATACGGTTTTTTGCTGCTGTAATCATTATTTCTTTTTGACAGGATAGCAAACCTCGGTTACTAATTCATCAGGGTTCTGAGTTTGAGCAGGGCTGACATGATAGATACAGAACATAACTCCGTTAAATTCATAACCATTGTCATTTACCCAATTAGCCACCGCATGATTTACAGTGGTGAGCTGCTCGTAGCTGCCCTTGTAGGTTGCTGAAGCAATCTCCACCGCAGGCATGGTTTTAAACACAACGTGTTCAGTATCCTGATAACTCCCTTTTACTGTGATTTGAATTTCCACATCCACGTCGCGATCCTTAAACCCCTCGTCATGGAAGATGGCAAGGCTGCAGCAATTGTCAGCTTGCTGAAGCTGCAGCGGAGCTGTTTCTGTCATCATAAGGTTCCACAGGATACCTTCCTGGTCGTAGGCGGGAATCACCTTGCGTACACTGGCAACAAGGCGCTCCGGAAGATTCTTTAATGTAACATTGTAATTCATAGCGGTATCATCCTTTCTCAGCCGTTTGATGGCTGTGTCAAGGAGCAGTAAACGGCGGCCTGTTTCTTCGGCTTCCGCCAGAACTTCAGCCTGCTTCACCGCCAGAAAATCAGCCAATGCCTGGGGGTTATCGTAGTTCTTCAGGATTTCCCCAATTGGAACAAGGCCAAACCCCATATCCTTGAGGGCTATGATTCTGCCTGCAATCGGCAGTTGATCCTCCCCATAGTAACGATAGCCGGTAAAACTATCCGTGGTTTTAGGCACTAGCAGACCGATCTCATCGTAATGTCGAAGCATACGTATACTGATCCTTGATAGTTTTGAAAAATCACCTATTTTCAGCATTTTTATTTCCTCACATATATGTGTTTTTTGAGCTCAAATACAGTATAGAGTATACCATAATGTGAGAGTCAATGGGGATTTTTAGATTATTTTATACACCAAAGCCCTAATTCACTACGTAGGTTAGGAAATTCCGAAAGGAAACCGTGAATTAAACGAAATAAACAAGATAAGCCGGGGTCATGGTATTAAGACCCCGGTTTTTGGTTCTAAATACCAAAAGAAAGATTAAGGGAAAGTGCATGGTGATGGGGAATGCTTCCTCTCAATGAATGATCAGGAAAACTGCATGGATACCGTATTTAGCCATCTATATGATTCCCTGACACTACCGTACATGCAGAATCGCAGTTACAAAGGAAAAAATGTGCTATAATAGGATTCAAATAAAATTTCAGGAGGAGTACCTATGGGGTATAAAGTACTGGTAGCGGATGATGAGTATATCATTCGTCGGGGCATTATCAGCTTTTTAAGACAATACGGTGATTTTGAGTTGGCAGCAGAAGCAGAGGATGGAGATATGGCGTTGGAACTGTCAAAAGACGTCTCTCCGGATGTTTATTTTGTTGATATTAATATGCCATTTCTTAATGGTCTTCAATTCATAAAAAGCTTAAAGGAAATAAACCCCAGGGCTGTGGTAGTGATCATCACCGGGTATGACCGGTTTGAATATGCCAGAGAAGCGCTGAAGCTGGGGGTCTTTGAGTATCTTCTCAAACCTCTGATGGAAGGTCCTTTTGATGAGATGATGCAGCGGGTCCGGGAAAGATTGCAGAGAGAGGCGAGTGAAGATAAATATCTTGATTGGGCGAAGAGTATGCTCGCACAAAATCGTACTTATCTTGCCTCTAACTTTTTGCAGAGAGCTTTGGAAGGGCATTATACAAGAGAAGAGATCAGGGAACGTTCTCAGTACTTAAATCTGCTGCTCCCGGAACCGTTTACAATTACGGTTGTTTCCCTGGAATATCAGAAAATGGAAGATGTAAAAAGCACCTGGAATGAAGATCTGCTGTTTTTTGTTGCTGAGAATATTGCAAATGAAATGTTTCAGGGGCTGGTGAACCCAAACAGCTGCCAGGACCGGCATGGAAATCTGGTGGTGATCTCAAAAACTGTGGCACCGGAGATTGCAGAGGAGCAGTCGGAGGCCTACTGCAAAATGCTGGAATCCCGATTGCCGGTGCGCAGCGTAGTAATACAGGTGAACGGAGATGATTACGGATCCTTAGCTGAGACCTATGAAACGGCCGTCAGCCGGTTGAAGGAGCTGGAAACCGGTTCCTCGGTGATTAAGGATGTGAAGCTCTACATCGAGGACAACTATTCACGGGAGGACTTTTCCTTTCAGGATGCGGCGGGTCATGTGAATCTGTCTGTTCCCCATTTAAGCAGGATGTTCCGCAAAGAGATGGGAGTCACCTTTATAGATTACTTAACCAGCGTCAGGATCCGCAAGGCAATAGAGCTATTACATAACGGCGAATTGAAGATTTACGAAATTGCGGAGCTTACCGGGTATGCAAACCAGCATTATTTCAGCAATGTATTTAAAAAAAATTTAGGGGTCAGCCCTGCGGAATACCGGAGGTTAATTAAAAAGGATAACCAAATCTCTGCCATGCAATGATTTTATACCTTTTACTCAAATTATTGCAAAGACTTTCTCTCCTCCTTCCGGCATAATAAACGTATCGTTAAAACAAAAAAGGAGGATCATCAAAATGAAAAAAAGATTTTTAAGCGTGTTGTTATGCGCTTCCATGGCAGCGGTTTCTTTAGCCGCCTGCAGCAGCGGAGCCAGCAGTCCGACTGCAACCACAGCTGCTCCCCAGACTACGGCTGCACAGGCTGAGACCACAGCAAAGGCAGAGGAGACCACAGCGAAAACTACCGACGCATCAGGAGAAAAGCTGGTAGTCGGCTTTGCCCAGATCGGTCAGGAGTCCGGATGGCGTGACGCAGAAACCCTTTCCATTCAGACATATGCGTCTGAGAATGGAGATAAGGTGGAGCTTCTTTTTGCCGACGCGCAGCAGAAGCAGGAAAATCAGATTAAAGCAATCAAGAACTTCATCGAACAGGGTGTAGATGTTATTGGACTTGCACCTGTCGTAGAAACCGGATGGGATCAGGTATTTGCTGAGGCAAAAGAGGCAGGGATTCCGATTATCCTTCTGGACCGCAGAGCGGATGTCAGCGAAGACTTATACGCAACCTTTATCGGCTCTGACTTCATTGAGGAAGGCAAGATGGCTGCAAAGGAAATGGCAAAGCTGATCGGGGAAAATGGAAAAATTGTTGAGTTGGAAGGAACCGTAGGCGCTTCTGCAGCAACTGACCGTAAAACCGGATTTGATGATGAGATAAAAGCAAGCTATCCAGGTATTGAAATCGTGGCTTCCCAGACCGGTGATTTCACCAGAGCCCAGGGAAAAGAGGTTATGGAGTCTTTCTTAAAATCCAATAAGGATATCAAAGGTGTTTATGCACACAACGATGATATGGCGCTTGGAGCAATCGAGGCAATCAAAGAAGCCGGACTAAAGCCGGGCGAAGACATCAAGATCGTTTCCATCGACGGTGTCCGCGGAATCTTTGAAGCAATGGCAGCCGGGGAGGCAAACTGTACCGTAGAGTGTAATCCGCTGCTTGGACCGCTTTTATTTGAAACGGCGGCAAAGCTGAAGGCAGGACAGTCTGTTGATAAATGGGTGAAATCGGTAGATGGCGTATTTACCGCTGATATGGCAGCGAAGGTACTTCCGGACCGCAAATATTAAACCGCGGGGTTGTTGCAAAAGTATATCATTATTTTTGCAGCAGCCCTTTTAATATCAGAGGAAATGCCCTCTTAATAGGAAAGCGAGGAGGAAACACCATGAGTGCTGGGAATCAGCTTTTGACAGCGAGAAATATATCCAAGGCCTTTGGGAAAGCGGTTATTGCTTTGGCTGATGTGCAGTTTGATTTGAATCGGGGTGAAATACATGCCTTGTTGGGGGAAAACGGTGCGGGAAAATCAACTCTCATTAAAGTGCTGACCGGAGTGGAGGCAAAGGATCAGGGAGTCATTGAACTGGATGGAAGACAGATCAATCCGAGATCCACACAGGAAGCGCAAAACGAAGGAATTTCTACGGTTTACCAGGAAGTCAATCTTTGTCCTAATCTTTCCGTAGCGGAAAATATTTATATTGGGCGGGAACCGAGAAACCGGTTTGGTACAATTAATTGGAAAAAAATCAATGCCGATGCCAGTGAGCTGCTGGAAAAATTTGATTTACATATAAACGTTACAAAGAATCTGGATCATTACTCTGTTGCAATCCAGCAGATGGTGGCTATTGCAAGGGCCAGCGATATTGATGCTAAGGTTCTGATCCTGGATGAACCCACCAGCAGCCTTTCCTCCGCCGAGGTCGAAAAGCTGTTTCAAATCATGAGGAAGCTCCGTGAGGAAGGTATGGGGATTATTTTTGTTACACATTTTCTGGATCAGGTTTATGAAGTTACTGACAGGATCACCGTACTTCGGAACGGAAAATATGTGGGAACTTATTTGACGAAGGAGCTGCCCAGAGTAGAACTGGTGGGAAAAATGATAGGTAAGGATTACGCTGGGCTTAAGGAATCCATGAGCGCAAAACGGCCGGAGGAAGGAGAGGGACAGGAGAAAGAGACTTTTATTGAGCTTATGAATGTCAGCAGCCCCGGAACGGTTAAGGGATTTGAGCTTAAAGTAAAAAAAGGAGAGGTCCTTGGTTTTTCCGGTCTTTTAGGATCAGGACGTTCAGAAACGGCCAAGGTTTTATTTGGAATAGATCCCATCAGTGAAGGAGAAGTAAAGATAAAGAGTGAGGCGGTTCCCCTCCATTCCCCTTTGGACGCAATCCGAACCGGAATCGCTTTCTGTCCGGAAAACCGAAAGACAGAGGGAATTATCAGCGAGCTTTCTATCTGGGAAAATATCATACTTGCCCTACAGGTGAAAAAGGGGATCTTCCGTAAGATTTCCAGGAAAGAAGCAGAAGAGCTGGCAAAGGAGTATATTGAAAAGCTGCAAATCAAAACACCGGGAACTGAACAGTTAATTAAAAATTTAAGCGGCGGAAACCAGCAAAAGGTAATTCTCGCCAGATGGCTTGCTACGGAGCCGGAATTTTTGATGCTTGATGAACCGACCAGGGGAATTGACATCGGAACAAAGGCGGAGATTCAGAAAATCGTCATGGATCTTGCAGGAAGAGGGATGGCAGTGCTCTTCATATCATCGGAAATTGATGAGATGCTCCGCTGCTGCACCAGGATGATCGTGCTCCGGGATATGAAGCAGGTAGGAGAGCTAAACGGAAAAGAAATATCGGAAGAAGCAATCATGCACATTATGGCTGGAGGTGAAGCGTCATGAGAGAAATCTGGAATCGTTTGTCAGGAAAACAGTATTTCCGCCCCCTCATCATTTTTATCATGATTCTGCTCTTTAACGGTATTGTCAGCAAGGGTGATTTTTTCATGCTCTCCATCGTGGATGGGCACTTATACGGACGTATTATTGATATTGTAAGAAATGGAAGCAAGCTCATGATACTGGCGGCCGGCATGACCATGATACTGGCAACAGGAGGGACCGATATTTCCGTAGGCTCGATTATGGCGATCAGCGGAGCCATTGCCTGCAGCATTGTAAACGGGAATATTTTTCCGTCATTAAATGGGAATGTTGCCGCTGCAATCGTTTTCGCAATCCTTGCAGGAACCGCCAGCGGCATCTGGAACGGCTTTTTAGTGGCCAAAATAAAGATTCAGCCAATTGTTGCAACCATGATTTTAATGGTGGCGGGAAGAGGAATTGCACAGCTGATCACCAGGGGAAAGATCGTTACGATTACCTCGGATGCCTATTATTTTATCAATGGGGGCTATATTTTCGGGCTTCCCTTCCCCCTGTTTATTGTGCTCCTTCTAGTTGGTTTTTTGATTCTGTTTACAGGAAGAACGGCATTTGGCCTTTTTTTGGAATCTGTGGGCTGCAATCCGACTGCCTCTAAGTATGTTGGGATTAAGGTTGACCGGATGCTGCTGGCAATCTATACGCTTTCTGGAGCCTTTGCTGCCGTGGCCGGTTTGATTGAAAGTGCGGGAATCAAAGGCGCGGACTGCAACAATGCGGGGCTGGGGATTGAAATGGATGCCATTCTTGCCGTAGCAATTGGAGGTACCAACTTAATGGGCGGGCGTTTTTCCATTTCAGCCAGCGTGATAGGAGCATTGATTGTACAGAGCATCACGACAACGGTACTGGCGCTGGGAGTTCCGGCGGCCTATATCCGTGTGTTAAAGGCATTGCTGATTATTATCATCTGTCTGTCGCAGTCAAAGCAGTTTAAGGATCTGGTCATCAGGCGCAAAATGATAAACAGAAAGGTGGTTGGTAACTGATGGAGCAGACGGGAAAAAGAAAAAGGTTACAGATTAATAATATTTCACTGGTTATCACCATTGTGCTGTTTGTCCTGATGTTTCTGTTTGGTTCTGTAAAGTACAATAACTTTTTATCTCTATCAACATTTTTAAATCTCTTTAATGATAATGCATATCTGATGATAGCGGCAATCGGAGCTACTTTTGTATTAATAAGCGGAGGAATCGATATTTCCATCGCGTCTACCATAGCATTTACCGGCGTAGGCTCCGCTTACTTACTGGAACGGGGAGTTCCGGCATTTCTGGTAATAATTCTGATGCTTCTTGCAGGAATCATCGTAGGCTGTACCCAAGGAGCCCTGATTCATTACTTTAAGCTTCAGCCGTTCATCGTGACTTTGGCAGGCCAGTTTTTAATGAGAGGGCTTTGCGTTGTGATCAGTGAACGTTCCATTCCCATCAGCGACCCGTTTTTTAAGACCATGGCACTTGGAAAAGTAGCGGTACGTCTGGGAGAAGCAAAGGCGTGGAACGGGAAAATTTATTATTATGTATTTATCCTTCTGATTGTTTTTGCGGTTGCGGTCTATACCCTGAGATATACGAAATTTGGAAGGTGTTTATATGCGCTGGGAGGCGGTGAAACGTCTGCAAGCCTCATGGGACTAAATGTTGCAAGAACGAAAATCGCGGCGTACGGGATCAGCAGCTTTTGTGCAGCTCTCGGAGGAATCGTGTTCAGTTTTTATACTCTGGCAGGATTCGGCCTTCAAAATTTGGGCCTGGAACTGGATGCGCTTTCATCTGCTGTGATCGGCGGCACCCTGCTTACCGGAGGCGTAGGAACTGTGGCGGGTACGGTTGTGGGCGTTATGATAGAAGGAATTATCCAGACAATCGTTACCTATCAGAATTTAAATACCTGGTGGACGAAAGTTACCATTGCGGCCCTTCTCTGCTTCTTTATCGTCATTCAGAGAATCATAGCAATCCGCGCGGAAAAATCAAAGGGGAAGAACGGGCAATAAATCATATAATGCAGTTGTAAGTGTTTATTAACTTCGGTATACTGGATAGGGTAGGATGTGTGATATGAAAATAGGAGTGAGAGCAATGAAATATTGGAAGAAAAGATTCATGGATATGAAAATTCGTGATAAAATGATCAATTCTCATATTTTTATTGCCCTCATTCCTTTCTGCTTTGTGGGAATTTTGGGGATTATCAGCTCAACCAGAGAGGCGGAGCGCAATGTGACCCAGCATACGTCTTTGCTGGTGGGACAGGTACAGCATACTACGGATATCTACATAAGCAGTATTGAAAAGACTGCGAATATGCTGATCCGCATAATTGAGCCAATGCATCTTAATAAGATACCTTCCGCTGAGGACAGCCGCTGGAATGAGTACGAAACAGCCCTGAAAAACAGCTTTGAGACGGTGGCGGATACTCACGATGAAATTGCGGGCATTTTTTTTGCAACCGAGCATGATATGTATGTGGGAACCGGGATGTCCAGAATCTCCCGGGACCCGTTTGTCAAAGAGGTCTGGTATGAAAAAGCCGCGGCATCTCCCGGTGAAATGCAAATAATCAGTAATGTTACCGGAAGGAATATTGTTACGGAGGCCGCTTACAGCATTGATGATGTATTTTCAGTGATGAAAGCAGTCATAGACCCGGAGACAGGAGAGAGAGTGGGCGTATTGCTGTTTGATGTAAAGCATGAAATTATTTCCTCTGCCATCCAGGATGCGAACATCGGTGAGAATGGATTCGTATTCGTCCTGGACGAACAGAATCATTTAGTATATGCGCCAACCAATAAAATCGTCTACCGCATCCGCCCGGAATGGCTTTGGAATGAAGAAGAGCCTGTAACCGCGGTTATCAATGGGGAAAAATATCAGATTAGCTATCAAAGATCCGCCTATACCGATTGGAAAACTGTCAGCGTTTCATCCTACCGGGAAATCATGGGCGGAATAAATACTATGCTGTTCATGTTTGGCTGGGTTCTGGTTTTAACAATTCTCACGGTATTTATTGTAGCAGTAAAAATTTCGGAAACAGTCACAAAACCCATTGTCAGGCTTCGCAATCTGATGAAGGAGACGGAAAAAGGCAATTTATCCGTTCGGTTTGAAGGAAATTATTTGGATGAAGTCAGCGAGCTTGGCCGCCGGTTCAACCAGATGCTGGAGCGGATACAAGAACTGATGGAAGAGGTTTATAAGGAACAGGAAAACAAACGGAAAGCACAGCTTAAGGCAGTTCAGGAACAGTTTAAACCGCATTTTTTATACAATACCCTGGACACCATAGGCTGGATGGCGAGAGAACATTCCGCTTATGATATTGTTCATCTTGTAGATGCCCTTACCAATGTATTCCGAATCAGCTTAAGCAAGGGAAAAGATTATATTACCATTGAAGAAGAAATCCGTTATATTTCTAATTATCTCTACATACAGAAAATCCGTTATGGACCTAAGGTGCAGTATGAAATTCAGGCAGAGGAAGACTGCATGAAGGTGATTCTGCCGAAAATGATCCTACAGCCTCTGGTGGAGAACTCCATTTACCATGGGGTAAAGATGAAGAACGGGGACGGGCATTTAAAGGTCACCGGAAGGATGGAAGATGATTGGGTGAGCCTGGAAGTGTGGGATGACGGAAAAGGTATGGAAGAAGAAAAGGTTTGGGAGTTATCCAGATTGTTAAATGAGCCGGGTGAAGCCGGCAAAAACAGAAGCTTTGGATTGTTTTATATTAAGGAACGGCTGCGCATCCGGTATGGAGAGCAGTTTAAAGTATTAGTGGAAAGCAAAGAGGGGCAGGGGACGCGTATTGTTATACGAATTCCGAAAGAAATTCAGTGTGATCTTGAAAAAGGGTAAAATGGAAAAAAGAACGAAATTACTTATGATATTACTGATAATGGTATTTGTCTTTTTGGGATACCGTATTTATAACGGGGCGATTACTAAAACGGTTTATAAAAGTGATGTGGAATATGTGATCGGCGTTTCTCAGGCAAACATGCGGGAGGCGTGGAGGGTCGCACTGATTCATGAGATCCAGGAGGAGGCAGGAAAGTATCCCAATATCAGGATTGTTACGGCGGATGCAACCTCCAGCGTAGAGAAGCAGGAAAAAGATGTTGACAGGCTTCTGGACTATGGCATTGATCTTTTGATTATTTCTCCCTGTGATTCCAGCCGTCTGACAAAGAAGGTCGGAGATGTATATCAGGAAGGAGTACCTGTCATTGTTATGGACCGAAGCGTGGAAGGCTTTGATTATAACCTGTTTATCGGCCCGGATAATAACCTGATCGGAAAACAGGGCGGAGAATGTGCGGTCCAGCTGCTGGGATACGGAAAGGGGAAGATTCTGGAGCTTCGTGCAACTGCCGGTTCCCTTCAGAGCGAGGAACGAAGCGATGGTTTTGATTCTGTGATCAGGGATTATCATGACATAGAAAAGACTGTCTGTGATTTAAAAAATGACATGAAGGATCCGGCTTATGATGCGGTTTATGCCATGGAAGAAGAACTGAAAGGCGTTTCCCTTATATTTGCCAACAATGATTCCGTGGCCTTTGGAGCTTACGAGGCCCTAAAGGACAGGAATCTGGCTGAGAAGATAAAGGTCATCGGATGCGACGGTTTTACCGGAGAAAACGAAGGGGTGGATTTGGTAAGAAAAGGAAAGCTAGCGGCAACGATTTCCTGCCCCACAGGAGGAAGAGAGGCAGTACAGTATGCGATGAATATACTGCGCAAGGAAAGTGGTGTTCCCAAGCAGGTGATTTTAAGAAGCCATACGATCTATCCCCAAAATGCCGGTGAATATCTGGCAGCTCTTGACAGAGAAAGTATCGACGATGGAAGGAAAATTACAGTAGGGTATTCCCAGGTAGGACAGGAGAGTAAGTGGCGGCTTGCCAATACCCGCTCAATTCAGGATGCAGCCAGGGAGTTTAACATGGAACTTCTCTTTGACAGTGCAGATCAGTCTCAAAAAAAGCAGATTGAAGCGATCCGCAGGTTTATTAAGGAGAAGGTAGATGTAATCGTAGTTTCTCCGGTAGTCGAAACCGGATGGGATGCGGTCCTGAAAGAGGCAAAGGAAGCCAATATTCCTGTAGTAATGTCCGACCGGAGAATAGAGGCAGGAGATGATTTGACAACCACTTATATCGGTGCTGATTTTTTAGAAGAAGGGCGAAGAGCCATGCGCTGGCTGAAAGAACATGTAAAACCAGAGCAGGGGATTGTTCGTATTTTAGAGCTTCAGGGAAGTGAAGGCGCGACACCTACGGAAGAGAGAAAGAAAGGATTTTTTGAAATATTGGAGGAAAATCCCCAGTACCAGATTGTATATACGGATTATGGTGATTTTACTTATGAGGGAGGAAAACAGGTTGTTGAGGAATACATAAACAGCCACACCTGGGATGTGGATATTATCTACTCCCACAACGACGATATGGCCCTTGGAGCGATTAAAGCATTGGAGGCGCATGGATTGAAACCGGGGAAGGATATAACGATTGTTTCTGTGGATGCGACGAAAGAAGCGTTTCAGGCGATGATAGACGGCAAGCTGAACTGTGCGGTGGAATGCAGCCCGCTTTTAGGTCCTCCGCTTATGAAGGCGATCCGGGATATGATTGCAGGGAAGGAAATGCCTCTTCGGATTATAACAGAAGAAAAGGTGTACGATCAGTCGGATGCGGAAACAGTTATAAAGACCAGGGAATATTAAGGATACTTTTCTGAGCTGCAACTTTTACCATTAGTCCTTTAAGATCCTTTGCCGCATCCGGTTGATGGATGATGGCGCTTGTTTGCAATTATAGAAAAGTTTATAAAAAAGTACTTGATTATTTGCCAAAAGTATAGTACTATAATTGTGCGAATTGATTTACCAATTTGCACAATTAAAAAGCAGAAGTGGCGGAATTGGCAGACGCGCACGGTTCAGGTCCGTGTGGTAGCAATACCTTGAGGGTTCAAGTCCCTTCTTCTGCATCGTGATGTTTAAATGTCCTGTGGAAAATACCGCAGGACATTTTGTTTTATCATTAAAAGCAAAAAGCCAGGGTGCCGCAAAATAGTGATTGTTTTGCAGCACCCTTAGTTTTTATAAATTTGCCATGCTCATGCCGGGTTCATAAACCGCATATTGGCTGCGGCCGTGTTTCTTTGCATGATAAAGAGCAATGTCGGCCTTTTCATATAATTCCTCAAACACAGTTCCATCTTCCGGATAGGCGGCTGTTCCCAGACTGCCTGAAATATGCGCTTCCGGTTCCAGAGCGCTGCCTATGAGACTGCATAAATTTTCCAGACGTGCATATAAATCCATGCTGTAAGCCACATCTTTTAATAATATGATGAACTCATCGCCTCCCAGCCGTCCAAAGATGTCATCGCGCCTTAAAGCGGATTTAAGTCTTGAGGCGGCGCGGTGGAGGGCCTTATCTCCAAACTGATGGCCGTAATTATCATTCAGTTGCTTGAAGCGGTCAATATCCAGCATAATAAGGATGTGATGCCCCTGGCTGTTTTTTAATGTGTTGCGTATTGCATGTATGGCAGTTGCCCTGTTTAGCAGTCCGGTCAGGGAATCCTGTTTGGAAAGCTCCTGAAGAGTCAAGGCCTCCCGTTTGGAAGCGTCAATATCCTTAATTAGGATAAATGACTTAATGGTATCGGTATAGGGATCGGAAACAATCTGCACCATGCCAAGCCCCCAATAAACGCTGCCGTCGGGCCGTAAACGCCGGTGCTCCAGCCGTAAAGACCGGTTCCCCCGATAGAAGTGGTAGAGCAATTGGTTTTTATTGAAAAATTTTAGAAACATTTCCCGGTCTTCTTCAAAAATGTGATTCTCTGCAATGTAGGTCATAATGCTGGAAAAGGAATTGGAGACATATTCCGGCATGGTCTGTGTCATTTCCCCAATGATTTCTTCAAATAAGTCGAATTTTAAATTATATTCATAATAGCCGATGCAGTCCTTTTTCTGTTCACGCATGTATTCCATCCACTTTTGGTAAGCCAGCTCTTTTTCATACTGGTCCGTAATATCCTGGTAGGATATGATCCCCCTGAGGGGCTTTTGCTCCTCAGTACATACCAGCGAGTAATGAGTGGAGAACCAGTGGTAATCTCCAGAACCTGTTTTCAGTCGTGTGATGCATTTTCCCTCGGGTACTCCCTTCTCCATGTTATCGTAAAATTCCAGAAAGTCGGTTACACTTTCCTTGTGAACAATTCCGTTTTCAATAAGGAATTCGGGGGAGAGCGGCAGAGTGTAGGGGAAGGGGAACGTTCTGGAAAATTCAGGCGAGGGGGAAAGGGTTCTGGAAGGGATGTCATAGATGCTTACAAGGCTGCCGGAATGCCGGCTTGCCAGCCGGTATTGTTCTTCACGGATCCGTAAGTGTTCCTGGAACTTTTTCATACAAGTGATATCGGAGATAGCACAGTACAATATATCCTCCTCAGGGATATAATTCATTTGTAAGGAACACCAGATGCAGCTTTTTTGTATTTTTGCTTTGAATTCCAACTCAAAGCTGGCTGCCTGGCCTGTAAGCTGGCTGCGTATTTCTGTCAGCAGCTCTGCATATTCTGATTCACATACCATGTCCTTAAGAGAAGCAGGCGTTTGAAACAATGTTTTTATAGCCTGATTTGAGTAAAGAATGGTAAAGTTTTCGTCTGTTCTAAGCTTCAGTATGCCGCAAGGAATGCGATCTAAAAAAGGTTCTCCGTTCATTTTCACTTTCTCCCATAAGTGTTATGAAAATAGAAATTGGCTTTATTAAGAATATATGAAGCATGTTGTCAAAAAATGCATAAAAAGATATAAAAATAGTAAACATTTGGAAATAGATGGATTTCTGCCGAAACGGTCCAAAAGGATTGGAGGATATTAACAAATTTGAAACATAAATTAGTGCATATTGCTTAAAGTAGAAGAAACAAATAAGATTCGATTGACAATTTATTACAATTGATATATTTTTAAAACAGAACTTATTTCGGAGACCGAAAAAAGAAAGAAGGCGCTGTACAAATATGAAAAAAAGCGGTTTACAGGACATGAAACGGGAAAATTTACGATTGATCATGAATGTGATTTTAGAAAAGGAAACGGTTTCCCGCATAGAATTATCCGAGATCATAGGACTTTCGCCGAGTACGGTTTCATCTCTGACATCGGAATTAATAGAAAAAGGCTGGATTGTGGAAAATGGTGTAACCACATCCACAGGCGGCAGAAAGAGGATCGAATTATCGGTTAATAACAGCAAAGGATACATTGCAATTTTGGAAATTGGCTGGAGAAGGGCCATCTTGCATTTTTTAGATCTGGCACTGGAAAAAAAACATAGCGTTCTGATATCCGATTATTACATTACCGGCAATGAACTGCTTGAAAAGGTAACCCATTGCATAAGGGAGGATGCGGAAAATTTTTGCAATGGAAGACTGGCTGGAATCGGGCTTTTGTTCCAGGAAGATATGAGTCCCAGTGATTTTAATGTTATGTATTCCACCTCATTGTCTTCCGCCAGTATATCATTTTGTGAGGCGGTGAAAACCCAGTTTAAGGTACCCGTCATGGAAGAATATTCTCAGGTTTATTCCTTCCGGCAAATTATGAAAAGAGAAGAGAGTCCAAACAGTGCACACATTGAGATTGGGAAAAAAATCTTTGTTTCCATAACCTCCAATGGGACGTTTCTTGATATGACGGAGGGAAAGAAAGCGGATATGACCCCCTTCGTTGAAAATGCCGGTAAAAAAATAACCGCTGACAAACTTTCTGAAGGAATTGTTAATTTATTGCAGATGATCTGCATGATGTTTCCCATCGAAAACGTATATCTGTCAGGCAGGCTGGATGAGGGAGACCGTCTGGCAGAATGTGTAAGCGGACAATTAAAGAAAAGTCATTTATTAAAACACGCTGTTGAAGTCAAGGCAATTAAGCCTGTGATTAACCATATGGAAACAGATTTAGGTAAGAGAGTACTGAAAAAAGTAATTTGTGAAATGTAGCTGTCCGGACGGCCGCCGGATGACCGAATTTCAGAAAGGAGAAGTCAATGGATTTTAAGGAAGTGGTAAATGAAAACAGATTTACCCTGGTGGTTAGCCTGCCGGAAAACAATCTGGAACTAGCCAGGGCTGCATTAGAAGGAGGAGCCCAGGCAATTAAAGTTCATGCAAATGTATGGCACCGTGCAAGCGGCCATACATTCGGAACTTATGAAGAGAACAGGCAGTTCCTGAAAGAATTGATTGCACTATGCAAAGATGTGCCGGTTGGACTTGTGCCCGGAGGAGAAGATGCATTTATTACAAGGGAAGAAAGGCTGGAAGTAGAACAAATGGGGCTCCGGTTCTTTTCCTCCTATATTCACCATCTGCCATGTTATATGATGGAGAGCCGGGTATTGACAAAAATGGCTGCCATTGATGATACTTATGATCAGAATACATTGGAAGCAGTCCGGCAGTCCGGCATTGATATCCTGGAATGCAGCATTCAGCCGGGAGCACGCTATGGGACTCCGCTCAATTATGCAGATATTTTACGATATTCCCATATATCTGCTAAGGCAGGGAAACCAACTTTGATCCCTACCCAGAAGAAGATTTGCCCGGAGGAAGTAAAGCATCTTTATGAAGCCGGCTGCAAAGCCATCATGATCGGTGCCATTGTTATGGGAAAGGAACCGTCTGCAGAACAGGTAAAAAAGGTAACCGGGCAGTTCCGGAATGCGGTAGATAAATTATAAACACCATCTAATTGAAAAATGGAGGATTTCGTATGTTACAGGGAACATTTATCATCATTGCTTTTCTTGTTATTGCAGCATTCATGATGGCAAAAAAACTGCCTACTTTGCTGGCTCTGCCCTTTCTGGCTGTTGTCATCTGTGTGATTGCAGGAGTTCCGGCAGTGGGAGTTAATGGGGAAGGGGCTCAGATCGGCTGGCTTTCCACTGTTTTAGAGGCGGGTACTGTCAGAATGGGATCGGCTATTATGGCAGTTATCTTCGGTGCATGGTTAGGACAGTTGATGAATAAGACAGGAGTGACCGAAAATATCATCAAAAAAAGTGCTGAGCTGGGAGGTGACAGGCCGTTAATTGTGACTCTGATCATGGTAACGGCAGTTGCACTTTTGTTTACTACTTTAAACGGATTGGGTTCTGTTATTATGGTAGGAACCATTGTTTTGCCCATATTGATTTCCGTGGGTGTTCCGGCTGTCAGCGCTGCCAGCATCTTTTTGATGGCATTTGCAGTAGGACTCAGTTTTAATATTGCAAACTGGACATCATTTTCCAGCATATTCGGATTGGAAATTGATAAAATTAAAGGGTTTGAAGTCTATATGCTGGCTGTGACGCTGATCGCGACCATAATCCTGATTTTTGTGGAGTTCAAAAAAAATGGTGTAAAATTTGCTTTTTCCGCACCCGTTTCAGATCAGATCCAGACAAAGCAGCTAAGAGGAACAGCCGGTGGGCTTGCCATGATCACACCACTTGTTCCTATCGTTCTGGTAGCATTTTTAAAGGTGCCCGTTGTTCCTTCTTTTTTGGCAGGCATATTCTGGATTCTGCTGTTTACATCCAAAAGCTTTTCCAAAGCCATGAATCTGCTTGTAAAGACCTGTTATGACGGAATTACCGATGCAGCGCCTGCAATCATCTTAATGGTGGGAATAGGAATCTTATATCTTGCAGTGACTCACGCCATGGTAAAGGAAGTGCTGAACCCGTTTTTACTTGCCGTAATCCCAACTTCAAAAATCGGATACATAATCTTTTTCTCCATTCTGGCACCATTGTCCCTATACAGAGGTCCTATGAATCTGTTTGGACTCGGTTCCGGTATTGCAGCCCTGGTGATCGGACTTGGGACACTGAATCCGCAGGCTGTTATGGGGGCATTTCTTTCCGCAGAAAGGATTCAGGGTTGTGGGGATCCCACCAATACACAAAACGTATGGACGGCTAATTTCGCCGAGGTCGATGTTAATACTATTACAAAAAAACTATTGCCCTATCTTTGGACTATTTCCGTGATCGGTGTGATAATCTCAGCATTTATTTACTTTTAAGCAATCGGACAGGAGAATTGAATTTATGAAAGTACGCATCGGGATTGATGTGGGCGGTACCTTTACGGATGCCGCTGCCATTGATAATGAAACTTTTGAATTAATAGGAGTGGTGAAAACTCCTACTACCCACAATTCCAGGCAGGGGGTGGCAGAAGGAATTGTTCAGGCGCTGCAGCGCATTATGGAGGATTGTCATATTAATCCGGATGACGTTGTTTTTATCGCTCACGGTACGACGCAGGCAACCAATGCACTTCTGGAAGGAGATGTGGCTCCGGTTGGAATTATAACGCTGGGAAGCGGTTTGCAGGGGGCAAAAAGCAGGTCGGACACCAACATCAGCAATATAGAACTGGCAGCCGGTAAATTTTTGGAAAGTCAGAACGAATATGTGGACACTTCGGATAAGGACAGTCTGGAAAGCAGGATCGTGGACGCCATTCGCTCCTTAAGAGAACGAGGGACTTCCAGCATTGTAGCTGCAGAGGCTTTCAGTGTGGATGATCCGTATCATGAGAATCTGGCTCTGGAAAAATGCAAGGAAATGAATATCCCGGGAACGGCTACCAATGAAATATCAAAGCTATACGGTCTGAAAATAAGAACCAGGACGGCCGTGGTGAATGCCAGTATTATGCCTAAGATGCTTGAGGCGGCGACTATGACGGAAACGAGCATCATAGAGGCTGGAATCAAAAACCCTCTGATGGTAATGCGCTGTGATGGCGGCGTTATGACTGTGGATGAGGTAAGAAACCGGCCGATTATGACAATTCTCTCGGGGCCGGCAGCCGGTGTTGCCGGCGCTCTGATGTACGAAAAGCTGACGGATGGTCTTTTTTTTGAAGTCGGTGGCACTTCCACGGATATATCCTGCGTAAAGGATGGCAAGGTTATGATCCAATATGCAGAAGTGGGAGGGCATAAAACCTATTTAAGCAGTCTTGATGTCAGAACCGTAGGCATCGGCGGGGGAAGCATGGTACAGATAAAGGATGGCAAGGCCGTTAACATGGGGCCTAGGAGCGCTCATATTGCCGGTCTGGATTATGAAGTTTATACCGATGCCGACCTTATTAAAAATCCAAGGCTTATGACGGTCAGGCCCGTTCCCTCTGATCCGGAATATGCGGTTATTGAATGTGACAATGGAGTACGGGTGACCCTCACCATGGCGGGAGCCGCTAATATAGCCGGATACGTAAAGCCGGAGGACTATTCCTTTGGAAATGTGGAAGCAGCCAGGAAAGCCTGGAAGCCATTGGCTGATCAAATGGGCTGCACTGTGGAAGAGGCGGCAGAAAAGGCTATGGCATTCGCGGCGGCTAAAAATGCAAAGGTTGCAGAACAGCTCATAAAGGACTATAAAATGCGGCCTGAACAGACCGTATTTGTGGGAGGAGGTGGTGGAGCGGCCAGCGTGGTTCCCCATCTTGCAAGAACCATGAAGCATAAATACCGGATCGCAGGCAATGCCGCGGTGATTTCTACCATTGGCGTCGCTCTTGCCATGGTACGGGATATGGTGGAACGTACTGTATCAAGTCCTTCCCAGGAAGATATTTTAAGCATTCGCAGGGAAGTGGAACAGAAAGCAATCCAGAGCGGCGCCGCACCAGGGACCATTGAGATTCATGTTGAAGTGGATACGCAAAAAAACCTTTTAAGGGCAATTGCCGTGGGTGCCACGGAAATGAGAAGTAAGGTCTTGGGCAAAACAAAACTGACGGTTGACCAGCTTCTTAAGATTTGTGCCGAAAATATAGATGGGAATCCGGAAGAATTATCCATAACAGCACAAAACGGAGTGATGTATGCCGTGCAGTCCCAGAAGCTGGAAAAGAAATTTCTGGGATTGGTAAAAAAGAAAACTACTCCCCTGCGGCTGATTGATGAAGAAGGCGTGATTCGCCTTCAGAAAAGCAATGCTCTGGTTTCAGAGGTAAAGATTGCGGACTGGGAAACAAAAATCGAATGGTATTTGGAAGAGCTGACGGTGTTTAATGATGGCGGTGCCAATCTGCCCAACATTTATCTGGTATCAGGGAAACGGGTCATTGATTTATCCGGACTCCAGAGCAAAGCGCAAATTTGTGCACTGGGAAATGCGGAACTGACAGGTTTTGGCAATGATGAAAAAGTCTTGATCATTGCAACCGGCCGGACAGAAGGATAAACACGGATAAGGTGGTGATTGGATTTTGAATACGAGCTCCATGCCGTTTCCGGGGAAGGAATTGGCACAGGATGAATTAAGCCGTGACAGCTGTTATAATAAAATCCGGTCTGAGGACAGAAAAAGGATCACAGACCGGGCGTGGCAAAAGGGAGAAGCGGCAGCAGAAATGATTTTTGTGCGTTACAATGGGGAAAAGGATTTTTTTAGAATTGTAACAGAAAGCGGCTTAACCTGCGAGAAAGTTGATGCCGATTATGTAGTAGGAAACCAGAGATATTTCAGTGATTATCTGACCGGACAGAAGAGGATCCATCTTTATTTGAAATCCATTTCGCTTTGGGCAAAAGAAAACAGAATGGAGATGGCGGAAGCTGTGAATCTAATTTTAAGCCATGAATTTTACCATTTTCTTGAATGGAGTGAACTGGGATTTACGAGTAAAGAATATCTGGTGCCGATTCTAAGGATCGGCAGTCTGAAAATCGGACGGACCGGGATCCGGGCGCTATCGGAAATCGGTGCTCATGCCTTTGCCTGCCGCTATGATCAGCTGATAAAGGAGGAGAGATATGAAACAGAACTTAACCTATGATGTGGTCATCATTGGAGGAGGGCCTGCCGGTACCGTAGCTGCAATCGCCAGTGCCAGATGTGGAGCCAGGACCCTTTTGGTAGAGCAGAACGGATATCTGGGCGGTATGCTGACTATGGCCGGAACGGGTCCCCAGATGACATTCCATGCAGGAAGTACGCAAGTCGTGCAGGGAATTGCGGAGGAAATTGTAGCGCGTATGGTAAGAGAAGGCTTTTCTCCAGGCCATATGGAGGATTTTGTGGGTTATGCCAGTTCCGTAACCCCGTTTGATGCAGAAGGAATGAAACTGATTCTGGAGACCATGGTGAAAGAGTCCGGAGCTGAGCTGCTCTATCATACCGTCTATACAGGCTGTGAATGGGAGGGCCGCAAGATCCGCAAGGTACGTTTGTATGCAAAACAGGGGTTTTTTGATGTATCCGCATCCGTTTTCATTGATGCATCAGCAGATGCAGACCTAGCCACCCATGCAGGAATCGGAAGTGTTTACGGCAGGGAGGAGGATCATCTCGCTCAGCCCATGACAATGAATGTCAAGGTAAGCAATGTGGATCGGGATAAGATGATCGAATATATAAAGAGGAATTCCAGTGATATGCTTGGGACCATTCCATTCGAACGTCTGCAGCTGATTCCCAGAAGCGGTATGCAGGGGGCGTATTCTCTTATCAGTAAGGCAAAGGAAAAAGGGGAATTCCCTATTGACAGAGATATGGTGCTTTGCTTTGAAACCAACAATCCCGGAGAATACATCCTTAACATGTCCCGTATCATTAAAAAAAGCGCACTGGATTCTTTTGATTTAACGGAAGCGGAGATAGAGGGCAGAAAACAGGCACATGCTATTGTTGCATTTATGAGAAAATACATCCCTGGATTTGAAAATGCGGTTATCGTTACCACAGGGCCGCATATCGGGATACGGGAAAGCCGTAAGATAAACGGAGCTTATCGATTGACTGCATCCGACTTATTACAGAACAAAATGTTTGCGGATGCCATTGCCATGGGCGGCTATCCCATCGACATCCATTCACCTGACGGAGGAACAATGGAGCATCATTATTTGAAAAAAGACAGCTGGTACTCCATTCCATACCGTTGTTTGTATACAAATGAACTGGATAACCTTCTGGTAGCCGGGCGATGCATCAGTGCGACTCACGAAGCCTGTGCAGCGGTCCGCGTAACGCCCATACTGATGGCAATCAGTGAAGGGGCCGGTACTGCGGCAGCGATCGCGGCAAAACAGGGAATTGGTGTTGCCGCAATCGACGTAGTACAGCTTCAGAATCTTTTAAAGGATCATGGCGCTTTTCTTGAGCCATATAAATAGAACGGATTTTAAGATCCGGAAAAGCGGATCGTGATCATTTCCGGTACAGGTACACGGGTCTGCCGCTTTCAATCTTTCTTTGAGGCTCACCCTGGATCAGTGGTATGGCATATTCCAGAAAATCCGGGGTGATATCCGTGCCATTGCCGCAGATCCACTGGGCAGGGAACCTCTTTTCCTGATTGCACACTTCGTTTACATCAACAGTGATGCATTCCATGGAATAAGGGGAGTTTCCTGTGCGGTGAAAGGCGATCATCCTTCCGGTAATGCCTTTGATAGCGGCTTTTACCCCTTCGGAGCCTGCCTGTACGGATTCTTCTATATCGGTTGCAGAAGCAAGCATGCCGCTGCAGCGCTGGCTTACATTCAGTTCAATGGAACGGACCTTTACACTGAAACGTTCACGCACAAAATTCTCCAGCATTTTGCTGCTTCCGGTCAGCATTTTATGACCAAAGGTATCCAAACGGACTTCATCCGCATATTCGCATATGAATTTGCCCTGGGCATCGGAGAGTCCTTCTGAAATACAGATAATAACGGAATTGTGTTTGTTAAGGGCAGCCTTTACATCCGATGCGAACCGTTCAAAATCAAAATCCGTTTCAGGAAGGTAGATAAGCAGGGGGTTATCGCCCTCATATTTTCTGGCCAGCGCACTGGCAGCAGCGAGCCAGCCTGCATGGCGGCCCATCAACTCGATGATGGTGACGGATTTTTGCTGGTAGACAGAAGAGTCCAGAACGATTTCGCGGACGGTATCGGCCACATATTTGGCGGCACTTCCGTATCCGGGAGTATGATCCGTCAAAATTAAGTCGTTGTCAATGGTCTTGGGAATTCCAATGAAACGGATGGCGCTTCCATGATGGTCCGCATAGCGGGAAAGCTTGCTTACCGTATCCATGGAATCATTACCACCAATATAGAAGAAATATCCGATATCCATAGCTCGGAATTTTTCAAAAAGAGCTGGATAAAAGGGAGAAGAGAGATCATCAGGGAGTTTATAGCGGCAGGAGCCTAAATAAGCGGCAGGTGTTAATTTCAGAAGTTCCAGTTCTTCTTCCGTCAAGTCACCTGTTAAATCCATATAATTGCCAGACATGAAGCCTTCTATGCCATTGATCATCCCGTAAACCCGGCCGATTTCTCCATGAACCATTCCTTCTTTGATGACGCCGTAAAGGCTTGCATTAATCACAGCGGTCGGACCGCCGGATTGTCCTACGATTGCATTTTTCTTCATGTATAATATCCTCCAAATTTGCATATGCCACGGGCACCTTCCCTATTCTATAATAGAAATAGTTTCTTTGCAACGGTCATTCCTAAATTTCGGGAAATAATTGGCCCATAAAAGGGAGGAGCCGGTGAAATGTGAATTTCACCGGCCAGTTATGAAAAAAAGTTTTAATTTTAACAAGTATTGGAGTTCCTCTTGTTACTGTCTTAATTATAAAAGACAGATGTGAAAAAAGTTTGTAGAAGTTGTAAATAAATTTTGTACGTCTTGTGAAGAAACTGTGAATGAATAGTATTAGTTTTTTATACGCGATTGCAGCTGATTTACGTAACGATAGCCGATTATAATTGAATAATTATAAAATTAAAGCATTATAAGATAGCCCACCCTTATACAGACTATCTCTTTGTGCCGCGCGTGTAGCTATATATAACTTTCATTCCTGACTGACAAGACCAGGGTTAATATGGTACAAATGGATTACATTATCTTTCGCTGGGTATACTAAGTGAAAATATTAATAGAGGCTTATCCAGATGCCTATGAAAGGAAGATAGGATGATTAAGATAATGATAAAAGCAACAATCACATTTATAAAGGTATCTGTATTGTATGTATTTGCTATGGCAGCATTTATGTCATTAGGATTTACTATATCGAGGCCGGTATTTGACTCTAAGAGTGATGTATGCGGTACTGAATTAGATTAAACCCATATAGTATACCGCCGATCACGGCCTCGCATCTATACTCAGTAACCTGTGCTCCGTTGTAACATTCTTCATCAGTACAATTTATTTTAAGGTTCGTAATGGTCTGTAAAAGTCCGCCCCGCAGCTTTCATTTTCCCTGATGTAATGCGGACACTTATTAATGTCTTCTGCAAGCCCACATATGGAGTTTCTATTATTGGGCTTTCCATTGTCAAAGCGTACGCTTACACCAACATTCTTTGCATGATTAAATCTGTCTGCTTCTCTTCTCCCATATAAAAGGAATGAGAACCATTATGAACAAATCCCATTTTTTTATAAAAAGCAATAGCATTATGATTTTCTTCCCAAACTCCAAGCCATATACTATTTTTATTTAACGCATTGGCTCTCTCAATTGCTTTGTTTATCAGATATTCTCCAAGTCCTTTTCTCTGAAAATTTTTTCGGATATAGATTCTCTCGATTTCCATATCACCATCTTCCATCTTTTCCGATTGTGCATCACCGGCGTTTAATTTTAAATATCCGGCAGCCTCATCATCAAAACAAATAAAATAGAATTCTGATAGAGGATTGTAAAGTTCTGCTTTTAACTGTTCCATTTTATAGGCTTTATCTATATAATCTTTTATATTTTCATATGAATTTTTCGCTTTAAATGTATCCGTAAATGTTTCAATGCTTATTTCCTGCAGTTTGTTTACATTCTCATGATTGATTTTCTTTATTGTTATTGCCATAGATCATCCACAGCTCCTTTGTTCTAATATTAATAGATTCTCTTATTGCCGCTTTTTACATATTTCCAGTCAACTTCTATGTTCTTTCTCGCCTGCTGCAACAGACGGTAGAGAACTTCTATCTCTTCTTCGGAGAAATCAGCCAGTGCCACATAATTGGAATGCACATTCTCTTTGATGATAAAAGGAAAGATATCTGTTCCTTTTTCTGTAGGATACAATTTCTTTATCTTTTTGTTGTCTTTATCATCCTTTCTCACAATAAATCCGTTAATTTCAAGTTTTTTAATTGCCCGGGTAGCGGTAGCCCGGTCAACTTTAATCTGTTCTGCTAATTTTTCCTGGATAATGCCTAGGCTCTCACAGATTCTGACAAGATATAAATATTGACCTCTGGTAAGGTTAAACTCTTTAAACTCTATATTACTTATCGAATCCAGCGCTCTGGCGATCACACCGATTTCTCTTAGAATCTCTACCATGTCCCCAACTCCTGTCAATTTTTAATCTGTCCTATGATTCTACAGTAAAATTATTGCAAATGCAAAAAAATATTGCATTTGCAATAAAATTACAAAAATTCAGGAATCTGGAATGGTCCTAATGGTATGGCGATTACATTGAACGGATCTTGGCCCATGCAAAAGAACTTTATATGAATCTAAAGAAACTAGCAGACAGACTATTTTTGATGTCCATAAAGTTAAAGTTATCAGTGCCGAAGAAATCATTGAGCATGTATGGTGCAGCGAGGCTGATTTATTTTCAACTCCTTTAAATATCGCATGCACTCGCACACGCAAATATCAAATGCCAATGAGCTGGAATATACTTTTTAAATCTAAGTAAGATATATGGCTACTCTACAAAAAAGAGGTAGGGACATTTATGTCTTTACCTCTAATACTTTATCCATGAACAATCATTCCGCATTCTTCACAATATAACCAAGTCGACTTATTACGAATTCTATTAGGTGTTTTAATCCTTCTAGCATTGGCATTATTATATCCACATATAGGACATACAAATCTTGTTTCACCATACCAGCCTATTTTTTCTAAAGCATTTAATCCAGATTCAATAAAAACGAAACATTCATCATTTTTCATTTGTTTTTCCATAGTAATTACTCCTTATATATCTTTTCAAATGTAGTATAACATATTCAGAATCAAAAATCAAACATATGTTCGAGGTTTTATCTAAATACCTGGTATTTTGGCTGGAACTGCATTAAGACAGGCAAAAGGTGAAATGCTGGCCATAGGTGAACTTATTTCAAGATCAAATCAGTTCACTTTGACCAATATTAGAACTTACTTTTTCATTCAACCATAACTTAAGTGGTAAGGAAACCATTTCCGGGATTACCTAAGCAGATCTGGATTCAAACGGAGTTGTATGTTCAATATGAAGTCTAAGGTGGTTGAGGCTTTGCCGTGGGGGTGTATGGGGTAAATGGCACAAAAATTTGATAATGGAGAAGATGATTTATATAAATGTGAGTGCAATTGAGTAGAAATTGATTGTAATTCTTGTAGTTAAAACTGATATATCAAATAGGGAAGGCCGGCAAAATAGGAGAATCCAACCGATGAATATCTAATACAGAGCGGTCACCATATTTAAAAATTTAACATATATTGTAAATGATATATATAAGCGGAGATATAATGTGAATTTCGCTGTAAACAAGCACCTGCAGAAGTCATGCATGCAACAAGCTCCAAATAAACAGAGGGAGCTTGATCCAGATAGAATAAGTGTACCTGTAGGTTATCAAATAGAAGTCTTTGCTCAAGGATTAAATGCACCTATTGGTATGGTTTTCACGGAAAATGGTGATATGTTAATTGCTGATTCCGGAATGGCTACAATGAATCCTAGAGTTATGCGCATAAGTAATGGAAGTATAGAGGTTGTTGCCGATGGCTTTAATGTCCCCATAACTGGAATCAATTATAGAAACGGATACATTTATGTATCGCATAAAGGAGCTGTAACTGTTCTTAGTCCGGATGGAACAAGACAGGATATTATTAGTGGCTTGCCAAGCAATGGGGACTTTAGCAACAACCGCGTTGAATTTGGCGTCGATGAGAAAATATATTTTGGACAGGGAACAACAACGAATTCTGGTGTGGTAGGACTGGATAATAGCTGGGTTCTTGAGCATCCTCATTTACATGATTATCCAGGTTCTTATATATTTCTTAACTACACTAATTTTGAAACTAAAAATGTATTGATACCAGCCATGGGGACGGCTGTTACCGGAGCTTTTACCCCTTTTGGAGTGCCCACTATTCAACAATATCAAGTGAAAGAAGGCAGACTTTTAGCTTCTGGCAGTGTATTAAGGGCAAATATGGATGGCTCTGATATCGAACAGGTCGCATGGGGACTTCGTAATCCATTTTGTATGAAATTTGACGGCTTGAACCGGCTAATCATATCAAACCAGGGAATGGATGCAAGAGGAAGCAGACCGATTGCCAATGCATTAGATGAATTGCATTTGTTTAATATAGGTGCGTGGTATGGCTGGCCAGATTACACTGGAGGAGCTCCTGTTACATTGCCCAGGTTTACTCCGATCAGAGGCAGAAAACCAGAACCATTACTTCATACCATTCCATCGATACCGCCAACACCAATTGCAGTTTTTCCGTCTGGATCCAATATAATGGGATTTGATTTTAACGGGTCATCAGATTTTGGATTGATTGGAGATATTTACATTGCGTGTTTTGGCGGAATCCAATACGAAGAGTCTGGCGATTATATACGTTCAGGTGTAGGACATAGGGTATTAAAAGTTAATGTTGTTAATGGAGAAATAGCAACATTTGCTATAAATAAATCAGGATTTCCGGAAGAAAGGGGGTTGAGCAGGCCCACCGATGTTGTTTTCGGACCTGATAATTCAATGTATATATCGGATATGGCGATCGCTGATTTAGATTTGCAAAATATTTATTTACCAAACACAGGAGTAATTTGGAGGATAAGAAAAGTAATGCTGTAGATATCATTTATAAACCAAAGGCAATGAAGAGATGTGTGTTTAAATGATCAGTGAAAGGCAGTGTGTGAATACTCCCCTATAAAATTAGATTTTTTGCAAATAGAAACAGCGGCTTTGATTGTTTAATTTCAAAACCGCTGTTATCTGCTATTACAATATGAAAACGCATAGCTATTCAGTCGCTGAAACAACGGTTTTTTATTTACCGCCACAGCGAATGAAGATTAATCTTTTTTCATTTCTGCAACTGCCAACATTTTTATGTCTGTTGGGAATGCTTGCATTACCCGATTTATAAATCCGGGGATAAACACTGACTTGTTTTTCATTAATTGCCGATATGCGTATTCAGCAACTTCGTCAGCGGACATTGCGGTTTTAGGCAAGTCAGTTCCTTCGCGAGCAAAAAAATTAGTTTGCGTTGCACCCGGACACAGAGTACAAACTCGTACGCCATATCTTTCAGCTTCAAAACGCACGGCTTTACTATAACTCAAAAAAAATGCCTTGCTTGCAAAGTAGGTAGATGTAAATGGCCCTGGTTGAAATGCTCCTGTTGAAGAAATATTTAGAATACTTCCATGTTGTTTCTCGTACATATAAGGCAAAAATAATTTGCATAACTCTACAAGGCTTATCATATTCAAAACCATCATTTTTTCATCATCGCAAAAGTTTATTTTCTCCGTTGCCCCGACCAAGCCGCATCCAGCATTATTTACCAGTATGTCCACATTAATATTTTCAGCTTGTAAACGGGTATAAAGCTTTTCAGCCGCTTTTAGTTCTGATAAATCCTGCTCAAAAATGTTTATTGTTACAGGAAATTCTGTTTGAAGTTTTTGCGATGCTATCTTTAAGTTCTCATAATTTGAAGAAACAAGTATAAGGTTATATTTATTTGCCGCAAATATTCTTGCAAGTGCGTAACCAATTCCGCTGGTTCCACCTGTAATGAGAACATTCTCCATAAAAAATCACTCCTTCCTTTATAGTCAAGTATGACCGGAAGAAGTGATTTTGTAATTCACCTAGGTTAATTTTTGTCTAATTTTTGCTTTTTCCGTATACGGCTCAATGAAGCCGCCCGAACACCTATAAAGGAGGCTATATATTTTAGAGCGATTCTATTATGCAAATGTGGATAATCGTTGTAAAAAGCACGATAACGTTCTTCTGCATTTAGCAACATAAGACTTTTACTTCTATCTTCTAGTTTGCTTACTTCCACTTGAAACAAATGACTTACTAAATCACCAATGCTTTTATTAGAATTCACAATGCTTTTGAGTGATTTATATGGCAATTGCAAGCATTTGCAATCCTCTAAACATTCGATAGTGAATGTCGCGGGGGAAGATATTCTATAACCCTCTGTTGAAAAGAAATCCTCCTCTGCACAGAAGCATTTTGTTATATCATTGCCCTTACTATCAATGTAATATCCGTAATTTTCTTTCCATATATTCACTCGGTTTCACTAGCATCATCTTTCCTGATTTATAATTTATGCAAAATTATATTGTAGCATTTATATACTATCACATTTTCTTCCTATTGTCATTGAGAGCTAAATGACAAACTATAAAGTTTTATACTGGCTCGTCTAATGGCTGTCTATCTCGTAATATTAGTGTTGGCAGTTGCTTCCTTATGAATCCTGCCCATTAGGCACAGAAATATATGTGGAGGTAAAATGATATATCAATAATGTAGGTATAATTATTTTAGAATATCTAAAATGATATTGGTATTACCTTTGTAAAAATTAATAATTAATCTAACATATTGTCACCTTCAGAAATATGCTATAAAAAGATTAGCATAATGGCAAGTTGCAATAAGCACGAATTATATAATAGTTACTTTTAGGGAATAATATGAATATTATATAACAGATGTAAACAAGGAGTGGAGTGTATGAGAGGTTATTTGTCTATCGGAATATTTTTGGCAGGAATTATGCTAGCTGTATACATTGGTTATTGGACCCTACTCATCAAACCAATTATGGTCTGTGTTGCAGCTTCCGATGCAGGGGTGTTGACCTCATCGATGACGATGATGACTATAATTAAATGTGCCGTATCATGGCTGGTTGCAGGTGTTATTTTCGGATTGGGGTATATAGCGGCAATGATTGTGAGTCACAGATAATCCGGAACGTTGTATTGGAGGAAGAAACGATGTTAAAGGAAGAAGTGCAAGTATGGGTAGATTTTGGGTTTTCAGAGGAAGAAGCAATTACTATGGCAAATGCAATGAAGGCTAGATATGATGATGTTGAAATAACAGATGATGATTCTATTACTCCTTCTACTGATTCAATTAAGAAGAATTTGACGTAATGCGATATATAAAAAACAACGAGCATCATAAAGCAAATGTTAACCTAATACAATACCCCCACACTTGTTATTGATAGCTATTGGTGTGGTCGCCAGTTTGAGGGGTTATTTATAAAAGCATTGTTTATTTGGAGGTAATATGGAAGATTTAAAGCCATGTCCATTCTTTGGATGCAAAGAGAAAATTCAAGAATGGAGGAGCAGTTATATCAATTGTTTCCAGTATCTTGATTTCTATCGCCAACTCATCTATCGATAGTAGAAAAGATTAGGCAAGAAGATTTGACCTTGTGGAGAATGTGTTGACTGGTACCAGGGATTGACCTTTCCACTGACATTGAAGCGGTTCAGGGATTCCCTTTGCAACTATGTGGGTGTTACGCAGGTTATGACAAATTCACCCCTAGATGATATGCAGATAATAAAGACCATTGACCCGGAGCAGTTGGATGGCCGTAAGGTTTTAATGGCCATCTGTGAGATAAACGGTTGCTTTGGAAATATTGGTAAAACCGGCAGGCTTACATATAAATTCCTGGGAACTTCTGGTTTGTTTCCTTCTGAAATGACCAAAGCAGAAACATTGTCTTATTACAAGCAATCTGAAACTCATTTTGAAGATTATGTGGTAAATCCGATTGACAAGGTACAAATTAGGCAGGAGGAAGGGGATATGGGGATTAATTACGGTCCAGGGAAAAATTGTTATATATTCCAAGGTAATTTCCTCGTGTATGGAAAATCCAATGAACAGCTTCTTGCGATTGCTTCAACAGTTTATGACCAGATTTCCGGTAGATTGTATAGACCGTGCCATGTCGTCGGCCCGTCGTTGCCCTGGCTAGAAATCGGAGATGGAATTATCTGTTATACAACTGATGATGTAATTGAGACTTACTGCCTTAAACGGACCATAAAAGGCATACAGGCCATGATGGACAGAGGCGAGCGGTAATATTGAACAGGAGCCGAGATCTGGCCTGAGTGAACAGATTATTCAATTGGAAGGAAAAACGGCTGTTATAAAGAAATCGGCGGAAGAAGTATCTGTCCGGGTGACAGACTTGAAAGAATACACAGTAGCACAATTTAAAATAACCGCAGATCAAATCATTGTGGAAGTGGTTTAAAAACCGAAATGGAAGGCCTGGTAAAAGCGGACGATGCAGAATTTACCTAATGCCTTGCAACTCAGAATCACCGGAATGCACAAGCCACGAATAACAAATTAAATAAAACATTACAGAGAGCGAGGATTATTCCCCGCTCTTTTCTTGAACATTACTAAAAAGTATGGTATGTTTCATATATATATGAATGGGGGATGTGCTATGAAAAAGTACCTTTTAACAATGACTTTGGCTCTTGGAATTATTTGTATAACGGGCTGTTCAAAAGATGGTTGGGAAGTGCAAACTACCGCTGAAACTAGGGGCGGTGTTGAGATTTACGGCGGAGATAGGAGAGTCACATTTAATTTAAGTATTTTACCTTATGATATGGAATACAAAGGACATATTCTTCAATTTTCATCATGTGAACTGTATCAGGAAAAGTCAGATGTAAATTATTCCTATACGCCTTATATAGTTGCCAAAGTTAAAATAGATGGAATTGATGATGAAACATTGCATTGGTTTGATGAAGATTTGTATGTTTATGGAAAAATATCTAATGATAAAAATCAATTAAATAGTAAGGAATTGTCAAAAATTTGTGAGATTGATAATGGGGGATATCGATATTATGTATTCTCACAGTCATTACTTGTGACCAATGATTATAGATATGATTTTTCAGAATCTGCTTTTAATGTGAGTTTTTTGATTCTTCAAGGTAAAGATTATAGAGCTTTGCAATATGTCTATGATGGATATTCAAGTTCAAATGTTAAGGATTTGAAAGATATAGGTGAAGAAATCTGGTATGAAATCAAACAAAAGCAACTTGAATCTGCAAAACCTAAGATTTAAGAATTTATTTCCGGTTTCATTATCTGATACTACTCCGCAGAACCTCACTTCTGCACCTGCCTGATATTTTTCGAGCATAGAAATTAATTCATGGTTTTTCACCTTTGCCTCCTTTCACAAACTCTTCACAGGTTCATCAAACTCCCGTCACAATTTACGGGTATATTAATAATTGTAAAGAGGCCAACAACCCTTTAAAATAAAACTTTTTTTCATACAGCCGGCAGGATTCCCCCGACCTTGCCGGCTTCTCCCTTTTATCAGACAAAGCACATCTGCTTCTGATTCTTTCAATCTTAATTACTTAATATTCCTCTGTTCCACTCCGGCCACAGTTACCTTTGGTGATCGTCTTAAAAAACTACACTAAAAATGCTAATATTTAATTTATTCTTAGCCTTTCGCAGATTCCTGAAGCATTTCCTTTATCTGCGGTATGGTTTTGCCGTTCTGACGCATTTCCCTTATTTCCTCAATGCGAGTGATTGCTTCTACGCGTTTGAATCTCCTGGTCAGATTCGTTTCTGCCTGTTCAAAGGGCAGCATTCCCTCTTCTGTATAGAACTTTAGGGTACTGTATCTGGCATTGGTTAGTCGCACCAATTCTCCAATTGATACATATTCTGATTCCATTATTTTTTCAATTGTTCGTTGCCTTGACATATCCAGCTCCTTACAGATTGTAACGACGTAATCTTACTCCATGGATAGGCATTCTGCTGACGACAGCTTCAGGGATTAGTTCATATTTAATATTATCAATTTTTACAATCGGAACTGCACCATCTCGAAGCACCTCATATACATGCCCCTGTGAAGATATTCGATCCAATACATTCTTCAATCGCATCTGTGCGTTTGGAAAATATTCTTCTGTATCGATAAAGATCGATTGTTTTCTTTCAAAAAATGGGAATATGAAATTAAAGCCTTTTCCTGTCTCAGTAGCAGCTGCCTGGCTTTTCAGTCGTAAAAAACCAACCACTACAGTCCCCCATAAAGAACGTATTTCGATGGGATAAAGTGCTTTTGCCAAGATGCTTTCATTGCGAAGACTTGCCATCCGCACTGTGATTTTATTCTGTTCATAGACAGAAAAGACCTGATAGAAGCATAGGGACTCTAATAGCAGCCATACCAAAATAATACTTTCCTCTGAGATGGGTCCTTCTTCTAAAAACTCAGCCCTTAACAAATCTAACTGGCATTCAAACTCCCTTGCATCGCTTACATAGGTTTTTAGCTTAATATTTTTATCGTAATATAAATCACAGCCTAACAAACTAGGAACCTTAGAAAGAAGCTGTTTGCTTTGTAAGCGTTCCGCGTAAGTTCGTTCTAATTCTTTTTTATTTGCTTTTTTCATGGCATCTTTCATTCCTTCTTCATTAAAGTTCCATTTACCCGTCGCAAGGTCGTAGTTTTCCTCCAAAAATATAGCAGCAGCTAATACCTTTAATACATTCTGCTTAGCGGTTTCTCTATGCTCGCTCTCATAACCGTTAAAACCAATTAGTGCAAAACGTTCTGATAATGTTAAATCCACAATAATCCTCCTTTAACAGTATTTACTTACTACTTACTACTTATTATTTATATTATCACTTTGTGAATAAAATTACAATATCTTTAGATTTTAATTCTAGATAGTTATTTGAATTATCGGATTAGATCCATTTACTCGTTAGAACGCGTGCCCACCAGAAACACTAAAAAAGTAGCTCCCATATAAATAGGTGCTACTTTTATTGAAACTTATCCCAAAATCTTTAGAAAAATATCATTTGGACTTTCCCAGTCACGCTTTCTGCCATCTGAAATATCTTCCACATAGGCCTTTTATATTCCTATTTCATCGATAATAAAATCCCTGATAATCGGAATCTGCATGCCCTTTTCTCTATCGTCGCTCCTTTTTTTGATTTCCAGCAACTCGTCAATTCTATTTCGCAGTTCCGACGTTATATCCATTTTCATAAGATCATCAAATGATACTGGTGGCGGACATTGGTATTCCTGAATGTATTTTCCTGCAAGCAGTGGTCTTAACGCATAAAAATACTTTTTATATTTTACCGACTCTTCCTGTAAATAGCAATTTACATGAGTAGGTGGCGAATTTGATTTCCCTTTTTCACCTATGAGATATTTTTTTCTTACTTTTTTATCTTTCTTATTAACAACGTACAAATTCATAATACCGATTAGGGATAATGAATTTGTACGTTGTTTAATTAGCAAAATCCGTATGATGTACTAGCCGGCATAAAATTAACAGACCTGTACAACCAGACATATTCTATGAGTATAAAGAATTAAAGTTCTTTATAATGTTTCCATATATAATCAAATAATTATAGAAAGGAAATTCTCTATGAATAATAATATAGAGTCTAATGATAATCATTGTTCTTGTTGCCGTCGTTGTTGTAGCTCAACAGGGCCTACAGGACCTAGGGGTTGTCAAGGACCTAGAGGCTGTCCAGGAGTAACAGGCCCAACTGGGCCTAGAGGTTGTCCAGGGCCAACAGGGCCTACAGGGCCTAGTGGAGCAACAGGACCAACAGGACCTACCGGCGCAACAGGACCTACCGGTGCAACCGGACCTATTGGTGTAACCGGGCCCACCGGACCTACCGGTGCGATAGGACCTATTGGAGCAACCGGACCTACCGGTGCAACCGGACCTATTGGTGTAACCGGGCCCACCGGACCTACCGGCGCAACAGGACCTACCGGTGCAACCGGGC
>NZ_BAAJYQ010000012.1:0-638 GCF_057543815.1 Lacrimispora sp. YZC11
GCCTTTGATATGCCGGATACCAATCTGGTGTTTACCGCTTATTATTCCCGTCCCACAGCCAGTCCAAGCAATGCGACGGTAGTGGATGAGGTCCGGGGAGGAAGTGAAAATGAGATCGCCCTTGATCCGGGAGAGATACCGGATCTGGAGGAAGAACTGACGACCGATGCTGACCGGGTGCTGATGGATCAGAACCATGCGGATGTGACCTATAAGGTGGTATATACAAAGAATGCGGCAAAGGCCACAGAATCCAATGCAGTAAAGGCATCGCCCGAGTATAACAGCGACCACAGTCAGGCGTTTAAGGCGGCCTGGGGACTGAATGTAGATATCGAACGATATGTCAATGGAAGAAAGACGGCCATGGCAACGCCATCGGATGCAGAATTCGTCACCTATATCCAGTTAGGCAAGGATGATGTGGACATGATGGATTACCAGCTGTACCGGATCTTTACGGACCCAATGGACGGATCGGTCCAGACGGAGCTTGTGGATATATCGGATGATCCGGAAGAGACAGGAGGCTTATTCACCTTTACGGCCCAGGCAGGAATGAGGTATGTGATGGTGTATTCCAAGGCATACCGGCTGTATTTCTTAGACCAGACGGCACTTCCTAAGTACCAGTATTA
>NZ_BAAJYQ010000013.1:0-10378 GCF_057543815.1 Lacrimispora sp. YZC11
GCTCCCAGTGACTGGTATTATTCCTATGAGTATGGCCAGGTGGAAGAACCTGCAGATATTTTTGTCAGTGAAGAAGGCGTAGAGTACAGCTATGTAGGCTGGAGCTACCGGGAGGACCGTTTAAATGAGTTCGATCCGGACCGGGAGATCAGCCGGAAGACCTATGTCTATGCCTACTACGAGAACAATCAGAAGGAAGTGAATGATGCCAGGAAAGAGCTGGAGGATGCCATAAAGGACGCGATTGATAAGAGCGATGACTATTTCCTGACGCTAAAGGAAACGGAGAAGCTTAAGGAGGCAATCGAAGAGGCCTTTGAGGTACTGGACCGCACGTCCCCGAAGGCGACCCTTGATGAACTGCTTGAAGCGCTGGAAAAGCTTAAAGAAGTGACAAAGCCGTTAGATGAAGTACTGGATGGGCGTTATGACCACTATGATGAGATTCAGAACTCCGGAAGCAAGGGAGGAAGCAGAGGCGGCGGCGGAGGAAGCGGAAGCGGAATCAAAGCCAACCCTTACAATCCCAGCAGGAGCAAGAGCTACATCGTGGGTACCAATGGAAACTGGGAAGAGCTTTCAGGAAACGGAAGCCAGTGGGCCTTTGTGCTAAACGGAGGAATCCATCTGACAGGAATGTGGGCGAAGCTGGATTATGAGAGCGGAGACGTGAACAAAAACGGCTGGTATCATTTCAATGCCAGCGGGATCATGGATTTCGGCTGGTTCCGTGATGAGAAACTTGACTGGTATTACTGCAATACAGAATCAGACGGCTGGCTTGGAAAGATGAAAACAGGCTGGCATCATGACAAAGAGGACAACCGCTGGTATTATTTAGACCCTGAGACAGGTATGATGGCAAGGGGCTGGAGGAATATCGGAGGAAAATGGTATTACTTTACAGAGCAGAACAGCATGGAAACCTATCGGTATGAACCGGCAACGGAGAAATGGATCTATAAGAGCAATGAAGAGCGGCCGATGGGATCCATGTACATCAATGAGATGACGCCTGATGGATATGCCGCCGGGGGAGATGGAGCCTGGCTGCAGTAAGGAGGAAACAATGAAAAACTTAAAGAAATGGAAAGCACAGACTGCAATGATACTGGCAGCCGCCATGGTTATTACCATGGCGGCGCCGCCCGCATTTGCAGCACCGGTGGGTTACGGTGATCCTTCGGTCATTCGATTTGACCCGCAGAAGGGGCCGAATCTGTCGCATTCCACATATGCAAGTGTGCCAAGAGATGTAAATAACATTTCCTTTGCCACGGGACGGGCAGGATATGCCTTAACTTCATCTACGGATTTTAATGTCATAGAGACTGGGACAGAGGACAAAGGCTCCGGGCCAAGGCCCAAGCTTCCGGAATTTTCAGTTGTATGGCCGGGCTACACATTTGACGGCTGGTATAACAAAGATGGAAATAAGGTTCTCAATCTGCCTTATGCTTTTCCCTATGAGTCACCGGAAACCTATAAGGCGGTGTGGAATGGTAACAGCAGCAGCCAGTTTGATTTCACTGTCATGCATTACCGTGATTTAAATTCGGCAAGAGACAGCATAACTGACGGTACCAGCCAATCAGCATGGCCGTCAGACAGCGACAGCCAGGTGATCCGGTTCTTTGATGACGGAACCTGGACGAATCAAGTGACTGCCAATACGCCGGTTTCAGCTACCTATAAAAGGAATATACCTGGGTATAAGCTGAAATCAGTGCTGATGAAAAACAATAAGATCAGAAGGTTTGATGATGCGAGCGGGGCTGGGACACTGGAAGAGGCTGCTTCAGTCAATACTTCCACCAACGCGATCCGAGGATACATGCCCAACGATGATCTTACGGTTGGCTACCGTTATGAACCGGACACCAGCAAGAAATTTACTCTTCGGGTAGAATACGTAGATGGAAGCGGCATTGCTATCAGGACACCGGATTCGTATGCTTACTCTGCAGAAACAGTCTTCTCTGTTGCACCTGCTGCCATAACGGCATATGAGCTTACCAGTGCAGAACTGAAGGCCGGATATGGAGATACGGATGATTTAGTAAACAGAGGAATCTATTCAGCGGTTTCAGCTGGATGCAGCTTTGATGCAGATAAAAATTATGCTGGAAAGATGCCAAATCAAATGGTGGTAATCACTTATAAATATCAGATTGATCCAACCTATACGACCCATATTATCGTAAATACGGTGGATAATCATAACAACATTCTTGAACAACAGCAGAATTTGTCCGTATCTCCGGCAGATCCCGTAGAGCTGGATATAGAAAGAAAACCAGGATATTCTTATCCGCCGAGTATCATGTGGAACGGTAATTTCTCTAACCCCGTTCTGAATGAGGCAAGCGAAAAGCTGACCTTTAATACGGACATCATCGGAGGTTCTGTTACCATTACCTATAACGAGGATTTGACGGATCCTAACTACTGGGCCCGCATTGATTATTATAATGGCGTGAACGGAAGTCTGTCGGGAGATTCCTCTCCTAAGTCGTTCAGACTGGATACCTATACAATCGATGAATTGACTCAGGGCATCACCCCGTCACCGGCAACTCATTATTTATTTGACGGCTGGTATAAGGCAAACGCAAACGGAACAGGAAAAACCGGAGCAAAGCTTACCGGAGATGTAGTGATAACCGGGAACCTAAAGCTATATGCCAATTTTGAAGAGGATCCCAATGAGTGGTTTACTTTAAACTTTGTATCTGGAAGCCATGGGAGTATTGTTTCAGGAGCTACTTCGGCCCATGTAGTACGGGGAACGGTATGGACGGATATGGCGCTTCCCTCGCTTTTGCCAGATAATAATTATACTTTTGTAGGCTGGTATGATGAGAATGGAAACCAGGTACAAAATAGTCTGCAGATTCTTTCCAATCACACGTATACGGCCAGGTTCTCCCCAACTGCCGGAGATGACGGGATTTTAAGCATTCCGGATACAGATGGTTCCGTATCGGCAGATGGAACCGGGCAGATCAGGATCAATGGTGTGAACGAAGAGAGAAAATATACGGTTACAGATGCAGACGGTATCGTGATTGCCACTATGACTGGCTCCCAGTTGCAGAGCGGTAAATTTACGGGACTCAATCCCTGTACTTATTATTATGTATATGAACTTTCATTAACTGCGGCACCTCTAGCGGGAGAACCGCTGACCGGCCATGTGGATGGCTCCCTGATAAGCCAGCCTGCAAGGGAAGGTATTGTCACTCTTAAAAACAACTATTCCATTGCAAATGATGGAAATGATGGCAGGAAGAAAATCAGGATCAGTCCGGTTGCGGCGGATACGCTGTATGCGCTTCTTGATGGTGATGGGAATGCCGTTTCCCAGGCAGGGTCAGCAGACGGATGGTTAGGAGCCTCAGGAAATCCTGCTTTTGTAGAATTCCCAGGTCTGGAATCCGGCCGGCAATATACGGTAGTAGCAAAGCATTTGGGAGAAACAGAGTCTCCGTCTGAAAAGATATTGCTGGGAAATCCAATTTTCCTGGAAGATTCCTCCCCGGCGCAAAATCAGACCTATACCCTGTATATCACCAACGGAGGCTATGTAGCTGAGGTCACCAGAAATAACGTACCTTTGGAGATTGAAGAAGGTGCAACCCAGATCAGTGTCCGGGAAGGGGATAAGATAAGGATAAAAGCCCCTGATATAACCGGGTACAATTTTAAGCGGTGGGATTGCTTGATCGGGTCTATGTCTCTTACTGAATCTCAGGCAACACAGAAGAATCCATGGGTTATCATGCCGGCCGGCGATGTAGTTCTTCAGGCACGGTATGAATCCACACCAGTCACGGCGACCTCCTCCAATGCAACGGTAGATTATTCCCCTAAAAACGGAACGTTTGCTCTCAATATGCAAACTGACCTATTGGAAGCGTTAAAGCTCGACCTGATTGACAATTCTGCCGATCCGGATTTGCTGGCATCAGGGCATAAAGTAGAATATACGGTTAAATTTGACCGAAGAAGTGTGCCGACTGCTACGGAGTCCAATGCAGTGAGAGATGCTGTAACAGTGGATAGTGAATCATTAAAGATCCCCTGGGTTTTAGGAATATCATTGTTAAGAAAGGTGGATGGCATTAATAAAGCACTGCCGTCTGATGGGAACCACACACCTGATATCCAGGTATACGGTACCCTGGATACCAGTCTTCTAGGCAATATGGATTACCAGTTGTGGAAGGTTGAAAATGCGGATAGCGATCCGATATGTACGGAGATTTTACCTGTGGAACCTGATTTAAATGATCCGGATTCCGGATTTACCGGTACATTCCGGTTTAGTGCAAATGTAGGGGACACGATTATCTTAACTTATTCCAAATCATATAAGGTTACCATTACCGATACGAAAAGAGGTACGGTGGCAAATCTTAAGGCAAGAGCCGGAAGTAATCTTGAAGATGCAGACGGATATATGGATCTTAATTGCCTGGAAGACTATACAGATCCGGTTACCGGTATCGTATATGAATTTGCAGGATTAAAAAAACAACCGGTGGCCGCCACAGCCTCTTATGATGTAACGGCTCCGATTAACAAAGATCTCCAGTTGTACGCAATGTATGAACAGGAAGATGATTCCTTGTGGCAGGAGGCAAAGAACCGGCTGGAGGATGAAATCAATACGGCAAATGCTTTGAAAAACAATGGTTCGGTAAGTGAAGAAGACAGAAATATATTGAACGATGCGATTCATGATGCGATTGTAGTGCGCGATACTCTGCCCCGTCCAACGATTGGTGAGTTGGATCAGGCTTATCAGACGTTAAAGGATATTGTTGACGGAATCAGAAATGGAAGCGGTTCCGGAGGCGGAGGCGAAAACGGAGGCGAAGGCGGAGGCGGAAGCGGCTCCGGAGGTGGAAGCGGATCCGGAGGCGGAAGTGGCTCCGGAGGTGGAAGCGGATCCGGAGGCGGAAGCAGTTCCGGAATGAGCAGTTCCGGCAGCAGCGGCGGCATGGGACCGGGTGCTTACCGTTTTGGAAATTATAAGACCTATACAAATGATGTAGACGGCAACTGGGACAATTTTGATCCGGCAAACAGCCGCTGGTCATTTATATTGAGCAGCGGAACGAAAATAAAAGACCAGTGGGCAAATATCAGATATTCCAATAATGGAACAACTCTGATATATACATACCATTTCAACCAGGAAGGGGTAATGGACAGCGGATGGCTTTTAGATGAAGAAGGAAAATGGTATTTCTTGTCCACTGTTCACGATGGTTGGTTTGGTCGTCTCAAGACAGGCTGGCATTTTGATGATGCTGACGGAAGATGGTACTATTTAAATCTGTTTAACGGCGCTATGCTCACTGGCTGGCAGAAAATAGATGGTGTTTGGTATTACCTGACACCGGAAAACAGCCGGCAGACATGGTATCTGGATAAAACAACCGGGAAATGGATCTATGTCGATCAATCAGGACGGTCTCTGGGGTCTTTATACCGGAATGAAGTGACCCCGGATGGATATTATGTAGATGACAGTGGGAAATGGACACCGGAAACCCCATAGTTTAAATTGAAATCATTCTTACAGAAGGGGAAAGTGTTTGAATCTTGCACTCTCCCTTTCTTAGAAAATGTATTTTAGAGAGACTTAAAAGAATGATAAAAGCGGGTTTGAGTTAAAAAAGATTTTATAGCAAGGAGGGAAACAAGTGAAGTTTAAACATAGGATGAAACGGATTGTAGCAAAAGTGCTGGCTGTTACAATGATACTGAATACGTTTTCCATGTTTGGGATTACTGTTTATGCCGATTCCCCTGAGTTGAATCAGGATACAAATATGAAAAATAATGGAGGCGGTTTAAACTCAGCTTATTATTGGGGCAGGAACGATCCAAATAGAGGCGGAAGCTATGAACAATGGTACGGGTTTAATATTCAAGGGATTCTTGATCCCGACCTAATTGGGGCAGAACATCCATATATCAATCTGGATCCTGGAAAATATCAAAACAACAATACTGCAAACATCCAATTACACCCTCATGATGCGGTTCCTGTTACATGGGATTATTCTGGTTTTAAAACGGTAATCCGGTCTGGGAGTGAAAACAATACCATCGCATATCCGGTAGTTATTGAAAATAACGGTGGTGTACAAAAAATAACTAACTATAATGTGGAAATGCAGATGAAGGTATATCCCAGTGCTGACCGAAAGTGGACCATGGTAGAGTACATCATGTATAATAACGAAAATCAGCATAAAACCATGTACCTGGCTACCGGTGCGGATATTATGGTTGGAGATGGGATTGGATATTCCGGAGGACCTTCCGATCCAGCCGATGCATCGACTCTTTATTTGGATGATCAGGGATTCCATATGGTAAATGAAGCCACCAAGCAAACTTTTGATGTAGTTACCAATGGTGATAGTGATGTGGGAAGAGAGCTTGGAGTAACAACTGTGGATACCAGATGGGCCGGCAGTGAATATATGGTATTTTATAATACCGTGAATAGCAGCAGAAATACTAAGTATTATGCCAATTTATTTGATGAACCTACAAATACTAACCATAAGGCCAATGAAGATGGAACAGTCCATTGGATAGAAGGAATGGACACAAAAATGTCTTATTCCTGGAAACTTGATCTGGGTCCATATCAGAAAATGGTAAGGAAGGTAGCATTTAAAGCGCAGGAACAAACTTATTATGTTTCTTCCCTTCATGGGGATGACGGATCGGGAACTGGTGAATACAATAATCCTTTCAATACCATAGAAAGAGCAAAACAGGCTATCGGAAGTAAGAAAGGCTATATCTATATACAGGATTACGATCCAGTAGACCAAACCATTGTTATTGGTGAAAGTGGGGGGAGCCCTGATATTACAATTAAGACAGCAGATGTGGATTATCAACGAAACCGTATAACTACACCTGTTATATTAAAAAGAACCGAAAGCTGTAACGGACCACTGTTTAAAATGAAAGAGACAGGTACAGGCTCTATTCTACGGTTTGATGGGGTCCACTTAAGCGGAGAGGAGATTCCTGGTCATAACGATCCATTGATTCTGGCTGATCGGGGTACTATTCAATTAAATAAGGATTCTGTTTTGGAAAAAAATATTGTGGTCAGCAGTGCTCCCGAATCTGCAGTCGGAAGCGCCGCTCATATTACCGGCAGTGCAAATCTTATCTTAGATGGTGCGGAAATTACGTTGAATCAGTCCGCTTTACGGGGAGCAATCTATTTTGATAGCACAGGAGAGTTTCAGGTTTTAAATGAAGTTACCATAAAAGATAATGTAAATACAGATGGCAAAAAAGCAAATGTTTATCTATCTGATGGGAAGCAGATTATCGTAGGTGGAGATCTTGGTGCCTCCCGGATCGGTGTAACTTCCCAGCAAGTTCCGGAGGCTTCTGTTGGGGAGTCAACAGCCGCGGGGCAGGAAGTCGTTATAGCCGTTCCTTCGGATGATTATTCAGGAAGCATTTCCTCTTGTCCGTTTGCAGACAACTTTTTTGCGGATGCGGATACCGGAAATGGGACCGGGATCTTTTCAACAGTGGGGTCCTCTGCCTTAAATAATTCAAAGAATACAGTATTGAAACGCAATGGATACACCGTAAGCTTTGTTTACCGGGATTCCACCACAGGAGGAACTGTGACCGGTGCACCGGTTACTCCCAGCCTGTCCTTTGCATCAGGCGATGGGGTAGTGATTCCACCGCCATCGGCTATTTCCGGGTATGAGTTTACAGGAACCTCCATTGACCAGGGAACCGGCAGTACCTTAACTGCGGTGGAAACAGCAGGGACCGATTTCGGAAAGTTAACCGGAACGATGCCGGGGCAGGAGGTAGTGGTCACCTATGAATACACCCGGATCGATGCCTCCATAGCCTTTGTGGTCAACGGAGGGACGCCTCAGCCGCAGACACTGGCGGGAACGGCCGGGAACAGCGTAAACGCCCTGCTTCCAAGTGTGAGCAGGTACGGATACGTGTTTAAGGGCTGGAGCAAGGTAAACAGCCAGACCAGTCCGGAATACATTACCTCCCTGCCGGCTTTGTATCCGGAAAACCCGGTCACTTACTATGCCATATGGGAGGCGGATCCTGGAGTAAAGTTTGATTATACGGTGGATTACACCAATCAGAACGGCTCCATCGTATTCCAGTCGGCGACCACGGCAAATACCTATTCCGTGGAATCGGTGATCCAGTCCCAGAAAAAGAACATCCATGGATATCTGTGGAGTCTTTTAGATTCTCTGACCAGCCCCGCTGAATATAACTATGACGGGCTGGTAGCAGTGCCTATAGGAAACTTTAACGGCTCGACCGGGGAATTTACCGGAAGGATGCCGGGACAGGATGCGGCTGTGAAATACGCATACAAGGTAGACCGGAATAATCCGGCGGCCAGATCGGATTTAACGGTGCGCTATGTGACGGAGAACGGAACCGTGATCCATACGCCGGTTGAGACGCCGTATTATCCGGAGGATGCCATTAGTGCAAGTCCGCTGGATATATACGGATACCAGTTCGTATCAGGGAGCATAACAGCCGGAGATACTGCGGATGATACGGATGGAAATCTGGTCAGTGCAGCCCAGGGAAGCTTTGGAAGCAGCGGCGGTTTTACGGGCGTCATGCCGAACCAGCCGGTTGAGATTACATATGTTTATGAAGCAACAGGAGAAGGCTACCGGTTTACGGTCAACTATCTGGATAACGACACGACCGATAATAACTTAAGGAATATCGTTATTCCGGAGGTCCAGCCGAAAACAGCGGATACGGTGGTCAGCGCGGAGTACCGGGAATTGTACGGTTTTAGCTATGAAAGTGCGGCAGCAGTACCGGATCTCAGCGGAAGCTTTGATACCGGCCATGATTATACGGGGACCATGCCAAGCGATGACTTAACAGTCAGCTATCGGTATGACCGTGTTCCGTCAAAATGGTATCAGATCACCTACCGGACTGGAACTCACGGTTCCATCTCCCATGGAAGCGGTGTGTCCCCTGACGTAGTAGAGCAAACTTTGGGAAGCGGGGTATATAGTACTTCCGTTCTTGGAAATGACGGTTCTGCAGCAGGACAGACTGACAGCTACACCTGGAGTGTGATAAAGGGTAAACGCCTGGTTCCGGCAGCGCAGGCGGACCAGTATTACCGGTTTGCCGGTTGGTTTATAGACCAGGATGGAAACGGGGCATTGAATGACGGAGAGCAGCTTCTTGCAGAAGATCACCGTTTTATCGGAGATGAGACCGTTACGGCCCTGTTTGAAGAGGATCCGGATAAATGGATTGACATCCAGTTTGCGGCAGGAGAACACGGCTCTCTGGCAGACGGAAGCATTACCTCCCTGCATATCCAGTATGACAGGACCTGGGGAGATATCGCAGGTCAGATACCGGGCTATGTGCCGGAGATCAACTATCTGGTGGATGGCTGGTATGACGGGGACTTGGATGTGGATGCAGCTGATGTATTAAAGAACGGACATACCTATACCATACGTTTCTATCAGGATCCGGCAGTATTCGGAACGGATGTGGCAGCTCCCGATGCCTCCACCGGACTTAACGGGGAAGGAAAGGGAAAAATCACCGTGTACCACACCACGGCAGGCTATCAGTACATCATTACCGACTTAGAAGGAAACATCGTGGGAGTGCAGACAGGAACCATTGCAGGCCGTGTATATTTTGACGGACTCTATCCGGGAGCCAGATACCTTGTGTATGAGGCAGCAGGAAATGTACATGCAATCGTGGGGAACCAGATCGGAGAAACAGCAGGGAATATCAGTGATCCGGTGGAGGTATTGACCCCGGTGGTGGAGACCAACTACCAGATCTTATTCGATGAGAACCACGAAGGAAAGACAGTACTTGTGATCAAGCCGGCCGATAAGAAGTCGGATTATGCGGTCTTAAGCAAGGAAGGAACAGTCATCGTTACCCCGGAAACCAGAAGTGACGGCTGGCAGGCAGTGACAGGAAATCCGGGAAGCGTGACTTTTTCCGGGCTGAATTACAACGAGGAGTATATCGTGGTAGCCAGGCCAAAGGGAGAGTCCGGAATCACGGCAGAAAGCCGGATGCCGGACGGATCGGTGATCACCACAGATCCGGGCGGAGCGCTGGAGATCCCGAACTACATCGTGGAGACTCTGGAAGGCCGGGTGGTGAGTGTTGATCAGGATGCGATTGATACAGCCAGATATGAAGAGGCCCATAAGGGAGACCGGGTGGTGATCACCGCAGATGCGGTCAACGGATCAGGAGAGACGTTCCTGTACTGGAAGATCACCATAGGATCGGTGCCGGGACTTACCGG
>NZ_BAAJYQ010000014.1:0-327084 GCF_057543815.1 Lacrimispora sp. YZC11
GTCATAGGCTGCGTCTGCGGCTGCGTCATAGGCTGCGTCTGCGGCCGGGTCGTGGGCTGCGTCATAGGCTGCGTCTGCGGCCGGGTCATAGGCTGCGGCTGCGGTTGAGTCTGAGGCTGAGTCTGGGGTTGGGTCTGGGATGGCATATTGCGGTTCCTGGTTCCACGGGGAACGCAGATCACCTGCCCAACCAACAAATTACTTGGAGCTATTCCCGGATTAACAGCCATAATTTCATCTACGGTAGTACGAAAGCGCTGAGAAAGAAGCCATAGTGTATCACCGGATTGAATTGTGTAAGAGAACAATCCTTCAGGGCAAGGAGTCATAAGATTACTGCCTTTCAATTAAGCAATTTTCCATATTTTATGATTTAGAAATCAGAATAGTACCTGTCAGCCCTAAAAAATTATATTTTTGTAAAATATTGACAAAGCAAAACACCGAAAAATAGCATTCGACGGATCATAGGTTCCCACTTGTCCATGGTATCTTCCCTCCTTCTCAAACCAGACCCTGCCTGATATGTCCTGTTTGGAAAATTCAGAAAACGAGAGTGATTTTGTCCATATATGGAAAATACTTACAGAGAATCATAAATATTGAATTGCCTAATGAAAAAACTTTTGATATTATTCTATTATAAACAACAAAGTTTTGACACCTTACATTCTAAAATCGCGTAAAGGGGGTCCTGTTATGACAAAAGAGGGAAGAGAAATTTTTTTCATGCAGATGCCGTTAGGCTATGCCTATTATGAAATTATCATTGGAAGTACGGAACGCGCTCGGGAATATGTTCTTGCAGAAGCAAATGACGCCTTTTTTGATCTCTGGAGCCTTGACAAAGAAAAAGCATTTCATAATAACGTATCACTGCTTCTGAAGGATGAAGCAAAAGCCTCCGCGTGGCATACGTTTCATGAACACTTAGGCAATGCAGAAAAAGAAAAGCATTTCACCGTGATCATTGGGAAGCGCAGCTTTAAGGTTACTGTTTACACTCCCGCGCCAGATGGCCTGGCGGCGATTTTTGACGAAATTACGGAAATCAATGGAGAATTAGAATCTCAAAGGGAGATTAATGAAAGACTTACCCGGGAAATTGACATTTTTTTTAACAGCACCCAGGATGGATTATTTTTTCTGGAATATAAAAATGGAGAATTCCGCTATATCCGGAACAATTCGGTCCATCAGAAGCTGACCGGAATGACCATTCCTCTCATGGAAGGAAAAACGCCCATAGAAGCAATGGGTGATGATGTGGGTGGTATTTTGCAGGAGGGATACAAAAAATGCGTCGCTACCGGGGTAACCATAATGTACGAGGAAACCGTAGAGTTTAAGGGAAGCCCCAGGGACTGGCTGGTTCGGCTTACCCCTGTCAAAGAAAACGGTAAAGTTTCCTATATCATCGGATCACGCCTAGATATTACAGAATTAAAAAAACTGCGGGAAGATAAAGAACAGCTCCTTGAAAACTTAAATTCCATGTTTACGGAGCACTCAGCAGTCATGCTGATCATTGATATGAAAACCGGAAAAATACTCAATGCCAACCCATCGGCCTGCAGGTTTTACGGCTATACCAGGGAAGAAATTTTAGCCATGCACATACAGGACATCAGTGAAACTTCCAATGATGCCATCAAACGGATGCGTGTTCAGAACCACAACAATGAAAAGCCCTATTCTCTGTTTACCCACCGATTAAAGAGCGGGGAAGTTAAAATGGTAGACGTATATTCCAGTCCAATCACCTATGAAGGGGAAAATCAGCTCTTCTCCATCATCTTTGACGTATCAGACCGTGAAAAATTCAGATACGACCTTTATTGGGACAATGAATTGTTAAGCGTTACCCTTAACTCCATTGGAGACGGTGTCGTTACCACCGATAATGAAGGAAAAGTTACCTATTTAAATCAAGCCGCCCAGGAAATTACGGGCTGGAATAATGAGACTGCATCCGAAAGGCCATTCGAAGAAATCTTTGATTTAAGAAATGAAGCCACAGGAGAATCCATTTCTAATCCAATCAGTGCAGTACTTAAGACGGGAAAGATCGTAGGCCTTGCCAATCATACCGTTCTTTTAAACAGACAGGGGGATTTTATTCCCATTACAGACAGCGCCGCCCCCATTAAGGACCAAACCGGACATATGTACGGAGTTGTCATGGTCTTTCATGATGTAAGCCACGAAAAAAGGCAGCAGCGAAGAATTATGTATTTAAGCTATCATGATTCTTTAACTGAAATATTCAACCGCAGGTACATAGAGGAGGAAATGATCCGGATCGACAGGGCCTCCATGCTGCCCATTGCGGTAATTATGGGCGATGTTAATGGTCTAAAGGTAACCAATGATGTCTTTGGTCACAAAACGGGAGACCTCCTATTAAAGGAAGTTGCCAAAACATTTCAGCATACCATACAAAAAAACGGGATCGCAGGCAGATGGGGAGGGGATGAATTCCTGATCCTTTTGCCGAAAACCGATACCATTAAGGCCCAGGACATCATACAGCAGCTGGAGGAAGAATTTAAGAAAAACGACCGCCTTCCTCTGCAGATCAGCGTATCACTGGGATTTGACGTAAAACACAGCGTATATGAAAATCTTCATCAGATCCTGCAAAAAGCGGAAGAACAAATGTATCACAAAAAGCTTTTAGAAGGAAAAAGCTGGCGTAACCGCATCATAAACACACTTTTGGCCACTCTTCATGAAAAGAGCATGGAAACAGAAGAGCATGCTTTAAGGATTGAAACCTACTGCATTGCAATGGCTGAAAAGCTGGATCTGGCTCCTGAAGAAAAAAACGATTTAGCCCTTCTGTCCATGCTCCACGATATCGGAAAAGTCGGAATCAGCATGGAAATCCTGAAGAAACCCGGCCCCTTAAGCGACGAGGAGTGGAAGGAAGTGAAACGACATCCGGAAATCGGTTACCGCATCGCCCAGAACACGCCTGAACTCTCCACAGTATCCGAGTATATCCTCTCCCACCATGAGAGATGGGATGGAACCGGGTATCCCAGAGGCTTAAAAGAAAATGAAATCCCATTGCTCTGCCGCATTCTGGCAGTTGCCGACGCCTATGATGCCATGACAAGCAATCTGGTTTACCGCATGGCAATGGACAGTCAGAATGCAATGGAAGAAATCAGACGCTGTGCAGGAACACAGTTCGACCCATCGGTTGCCGAACTGTTTCTGGAACTTAACAAGATTTACTGATATTCTGAGACAGGTCAGGGTCGAGGTATATACACGCCGAACCAAATGTCTTCCTTTTTAATAACATGTTATTAGGAAAGGAGGCAATCCTCATGAACACCTGTAATTTTAACGGGCTTACCGGTCGCGTTGTTACTCCAGATGACCCTTGTTATCATGAACTAAGACAAGTATATAACAGGGCGGTTCAAAAATTCCCCCTGGCCATTGTTTACTGCCAGAACCAGGAAGATGTCAGCAATGCGGTTTTGTGGTCCCGAATGAACCACGTCTGCCTGCGGATCCGAAATGGAGGCCATAACTATGAAGGCTACTCCACCGGCGATGATGTGCTTGACATTGATTTAAGTGAAATGAACCAGCTTGCCATAGATGAAGACGCCCATTTACTTCACGTTCAGGGAGGCGTAACAAACAAGCAGCTATACGAATTCGTCTCATCAAAAGGTTACCCCTTCCCTGGCGGGACCTGCCCCTCGGTAGGGGTCGGTGGATATGCATTAGGCGGAGGCTTCGGACTCTCCTGCCGCTATTTTGGCCTTGGCTGCGACAATCTTTTAGAAATCCGTATGGTCAATTATGAAGGCCGCATCATAAAAGCCAATTCACAGGAAAACGCCGATTTATTTTGGGCATGCCGGGGAGCAGGGGGAGGGAACTTTGGTGTAGTCGTTTCCATGACCTTCCGCCTTCCTCAAAAGGTAAATAAAGTTACACTCATTGACATAAGATATCCCCATGCAGACCAGGAGAAGCAGTCTTTGTTTCTGCTGACCTGGCAGGACTGGCTGAAAGATGCCGATCAGAGGGTAACCTTGATTTCAAGGATCTATAACGATCTTATGGAAGGGCTTGCAATCATCGCAAGGGGTATTTTTTACGGACCTCCTGAGGTAGCCCTGGGAATCATTGCTCCCCTCCTTGAGCTTGGAGGTGTAAAATACAGTTTAAAATACGTGACCTTCCTGGAAGCTGTTACAATTATCGGGGACTTTTATCCTCCCTTTGAAAAGTTCAAGTCAGCAAGCCGTTTTGCTGTGCGGGACTTTAGCAGCTGCGAAAGCTATAATATTGCCGGGCTTATAAAAGAACGGGCCGAAGGTTCCGTATATGCCAGCATTTCCTTTTACGCCCTGGGAGGCAAGGTGGCAGAGGTGGATGTGGATGAAACCGCATTTTTCTACCGCGATGCCAACTTTATCGTTTGGCTTGATACCGTTTTTGAAGACCATCGATGCAAAAATGCCGCCTGGGTAACTGAAAAATTCAGCTATTTAGAATCGGTCACCAACGGCTCTTATGTGAATTTCCCCTATGCATGCCTTCCCTGCTATCTTGAAGAATACTATGGTACCCATGTATGCAGATTAAAAAAGGTGAAAGAGAAATATGATCCGCTCAACATTTTTACCTTCCCTCAAGGGATCGGCGAATTTTTTAATATGGATTTTACGGTTCCTAGATGCTGTAATCTCTCCTGGTAAACCGATTATACAGCTAAGGCATGAATACAAAAGCACCCTCGCGAAAATCAGGATTCACGCGGGGGTGCTTTCGTTGGGTTTTCTATTTATTTTTCCGAATTTTGATCGGTTTGGCCTAAAATCTGATACAGAAGCCGGTATAAGACCTTGGAATCCTCTTCATTCACGGGAACACATTGAGCCATCCGGTCCGGGATGGTTACAGCCTGGTCCTTTAGCTGGTCCCCTTTTTCTGTCAGTTCAACGATCACACTTCTCTCGTCTGCTCTGTCACGGCTCCGTTTAAGCAGGCCCGCAGCTTCCATCTTTTTTAACAAGGGAGTTAAGGTGCCGCTGTCCAAATACAGAAGCTCTCCCATCTTCTTAATGGTGACCCGCTTCCTCTCCCATAATACCATCATGGCAATATACTGGGTATAAGTCAGCCCGATCTCATCAAGAAATGGTTTATACCGTTTAATGATCTCGCGGGAGCAGGCATATAGCGGAAAGCAAAGCTGGTTCTCCAGTTTTAATTTCTCATAATCCATAACTTATCTCCTCTCTCCCACTGCTATCCTCTACCTGCTTTTCACAGTAAGCTCTTTACACATTCTTTCACATAGTTCATATCTGCGGTGGGCTCAAAACGCCTGACTACATTTCCCTGGCGGTCCACAAGGAATTTGGTGAAATTCCATTTAATATCCGGTTCATTTTTATAATTTGGATTAAGCTCTTCAAACTTCTGTTCCAGACGGGATGTCAGCTCATGTCCCGGGTCAAAGCCTTCAAAGCCCTTTTCATTCACCAGATACCGGTACAGGGGAATGGCATCCTCCCCATTTACATCAATCTTTGCAAACTGGGGGAAGGTAACTCCAAAGCGTCCGGTACAAAAGGAATGAATTTCTGCGTTGTCGCCAGGCGCCTGGTTTCCAAACTGGTTGCAGGGAAAATCAAGAATCTCAAACCCATTGACAGCATACTCGTCATACATAGTCTGAAGATCCGTATACTGTGGAGTAAACCCGCAAACCGTTGCCGTATTGACGATCAGTAACACCTTGCCTGTGTAATCGGATAGGGGTTTCTCTGTGCCATTCATTTCTTTCACTGTAAAATCATAAACAGACATTTCATGTACCTCCTTTTTATATTATGCAAAATTACATTTATTAAAACTATATTTATCATAAAACGTTATTGGGTATTTGTCAATGGATTTATAAAATTTAATTGTACAAAATTAAATTAATCAATTATTTTATAATAAGGATCCTTGTCACTGGGCAATGGCTGTTGTGTGACTCAATCACAGACATATCCTAAATTTTTGTTTATACTGAACGAAACAACATAGGACCATTGATTATTTTAAAAATATAGCAGGAGGCATATTATGAAAAAAATTGTAATTATCGGCGGAGTAGCCGGAGGAGCCAGCTGTGCAGCCAGGCTGCGCAGGCTTGATGAGGAGGCAAATATCATCATGCTGGAGCGGGGGGAATACATTTCCTACGCCAACTGCGGCCTCCCTTATCATGTGGGTGATGTAATAAAATCCAGGGATGCATTGCTGCTGCAGACGCCGGAAGCCATGAAAAAAAAGTATGGCATTGATGTCAGGGTAAAAAACGAAGTTTCCTCCATTGACCGGGAGAATAAGACAATTACGGTCCGCAGGCTGGATTCCGGGGAAACCTATGAGGAAACCTATGATACCTTAGTCATTTCCACCGGTTCCTCACCAGTCCGCCCGCCCATTCCTGGAATCGGGTCTTCCCGCATCCAGACTCTCTGGACAGTTCCTGACACCGACCGCATCCGTGCTCTGATTAAGGAGAACAAAATCAAAACTGCCGCCGTCATCGGCGGAGGCTTTATTGGCCTTGAAATGGCTGAAAACCTCCGCCACGCAGGACTTTCTGTTTCTCTCATTGAAATGCTGGACCAGGTTATGACTCCCGTTGACTACGAAATGGCCCAGCTGCTCCACGAACACATTCTGCAAAACGGTGTGGACCTTCACCTGGGTGATGGTGTTGCTGCGTTTGAAGATCAGGATGGATCTGTGGCCATTACTTTAAAAAGTGGTAAAACTCTCTCCGCAGAGCTTGTCATCCTCTCCATCGGCGTCCGGCCTAACAGTGAACTGGCAAAGGCAGCCGGCATTGCCGTCAATGAACGGGGCGGCATTGTGGTTGATGATTATTTAAGGACCTCGGATCCGGATATTTATGCCGTAGGCGATGTGATTCAGGTTGATGACCTCATATTTAGGGAACCAGCAATGATCCCACTTGCAGGTCCTGCCAACAAACAGGGGCGCATAGCAGCCAATAATATTGCAGGGACTCAGGAAACCTATAAAAAAACCCAGGGAACGTCCGTTGCAAAGGTATTTGATTTAGCTGTGGCTTCTACCGGCGCAAATGAAAAGGCACTGATCAAGAGGGGCCTTCAAAAGGGAAGGGACTTTGAAAGCATCATCATTACCCAGAATTCCCATGCGGGCTATTATCCCGGAGCCGTACCCATAACCTTAAAGCTTCTTTTCTCCACCGACGGAAAAAAGATTTTCGGAGCGCAGATCGTGGGCCGGGATGGAGTTGATAAACGGATCGACACTTTAGCGGTGGCCATCCGCCTTGGAGCAGGGATCCCTGACTTACAAAGCCTGGAGCTTGCCTATGCCCCACCCTTCTCCTCTGCAAAGGATCCGGTCAACATGGCAGGATTTGTTGCTGAAAACCTGATTACAGGAAAGGTTGCATTTACCTCCTGGGATGCGGTGGAGCAAAGCCCGGAAGCGGTGATCCTTGATGTAAGAGAGGATGCGGAGCTGATGGCCTTTTCCCTTCCAAATGCAACCCACATACCCCTGGGTCAGTTAAGAAGCCGTTTAAAGGAGCTGGACCCTTCCAGGAAAACCATCGTTTTCTGCGCCATTGGGGTCCGGGCTTACAATGCGGCCCGCATCCTGATGCACCACGGATTTCATAATGTCAGGCTTTATCCCGGCGGCGCAAAGTTCTATCAGTCGACCCATTATGCAACCTATGGGATTCAGCCTTCCGAAGAAGCCATCTATTCCGACAGCGGCCAGATGGAGACTAAAAATATTCCCACCTCTGCCATGCGCTTAGATTGCAGCGGCATGCAGTGCCCAGGCCCCATCATGAAAGTGTTTGAAACCATGAAGGAAATGCCGGATGGGGCTGTCATGGAGGTATCTGCCTCTGATCCAGGTTTCACCCAGGACATCGGTGCCTGGTGCAGGCGTACCGGAAATGAGCTTATGGCCTGTGAACTCAGGGGAAAGGACTACGTTGCCCTGGTAAAGAAAGGAGGTCCTGCTGCCCTCGAAAAAAAGGAAGCAGCCGAAGGTAAGACCATCATCGTATTTTCCGGTGATCTTGACAAAGTTCTGGCAAGCTTTATCATTGCCAATGGTGCTGCTGCCATGGGCAGACCTGTTACCATGTTCTTTACCTTCTGGGGGCTGACTGCATTAAGAAAGGCCGAAAAGCAGCCGGTCCGCAAATCACTGATGGAATCCATGTTTGGATTCATGCTTCCCAGGGGCAGTAAAAAATTAAAGCTTTCAAAAATGAATATGGCCGGCATGGGAACCGCCATGATGAAAAAAATCATGAATGATAAAAATGTGGATTCACTGGAAACCCTGATTCAAAAGGCCATGAAATCCGGAGTGAAGATTGTGGCCTGCACCATGAGCATGGATGTCATGGGAATCCAGCCCGAGGAATTGATCGACGGAGTGGAACTTGGAGGCGTAGGTGCTTATCTGGGAGATGCGGAAGAATCCAATGTGAACTTATTTATTTAGGATAGAAAACTATTGACGACGGCATTATGCAAAATCCTGAGACATTTGGACATTTACAGGAAGAGCTTGCCGATGTATTTTGGTATCTCTGCCGAATATGCGAACACTTTGACATCGACATTTCCAAAGCTGTTGAAAACAAAGCAGAACTGAATGCTAAAAAATACCCAATAAAGGGGTAAACGCATTCTATACTTCAGCATTTAAACAAATACGGAAATCGAGTAGGAGGGGGGTAATCACCCCCTCCTTTTGATTCCCAACGATTGAAATAGGCCGTATCTGTTATGTTTGTTATTTTGAAGATATCGGAGGTTACAGTACATCTTACTGTATTTTGTTTTAATAATATAAAAGCTGCTTGAAACAAATACTTGACACATTCCCTTTTATACCTTATTATTACTTATATACGTCATTTATAGGAATAATAAGGAGTAATTGATATGAAAGAAAAATATTATTCAGTGGAGCAAATATCAGAAATGCTCAATATCCACCCAAAGACCATCCAGCGCTACATCAGGGAAGGCAAGCTGAGAGCAGGAAAGATCGGAAAAAGCTGGAGAGTGACCGGACATGACTTAAGTGTTTTTATGGAAAGCACAAAACTGCCAACCGGAAAGGAAAACATCCATTCCATAAAAAAATCCGGCTATGAAATAAAAGTATCTTCCGTAATTGATATCGATGTCGAAGGAATGGATGATGCCATTCGAATTATGAATACTGTTACTGCCGCTCTGAATACCAATCTACCGGAATATGGTCATCCGACCATGCATGCACAGTTTTTGGAATCAGAATGCAGAGTGCGTGTCACCATATGGGGGAACATCCAATTTGCACAGGCGATCATTCAGTTAATTATGGAAATGGTTGAAACTTTTAGACAGGAGGATTTTTAAGGAAGCCTATACGAAACAAGGGATTCAAATCAATTACCGGAGAAAATGATGTTACCATTAATGCCCATAAAACGGCACGCAGGCTTGCTGCCCTGGCTCCAATGGCTGAAACCCGCATTCTTCAAGGCTGAAGACATATACTGACAAATATATTGGATATAGCAGCTCCATTTCTAAAGAAAGAAGGATTTCAATGAATATTAAAACAATAAAAAACCAGAATATTGCCATTGTTGATAAGGACGATAAAATAACTAACGCTCAAGATATCCTTGATATAATGGCTACGTCCCAATACCACTCTAATTGCATTGGTATGATCCTGTATAAAGAAAGCCTTGATGAAAGCTTCTTTGATCTTAAAACGGGTTTAGCTGGGGAAATCCTGCAGAAATTTTCAAACTACCAGTTTAAACTTGCAATCGTAGGAGATTTTTCACACTATACCAGCAAAAGTTTAAAGGATTTTATCTATGAATGCAACAAAGGAAACCTGGTTTATTTTAAGAATGACTTAGATAGCGCCTTGTCGGTGCTGGTACCGGAAAAATCCACGGAACGGTAAAATTAATTCAATGAAATACCAGCCCGGACATAAAAACGGCGGCTTTGAAATTTTAATCAAAGCCGCCGTTTTAAGTGTTTCTTTATAGCTCAATCCCTCTAAGCTTAATATAATCCTTAATCAGTTTCGCTGTCTGTTCCAGGTCAATGCAGCTGGTATTGATGATCAGGTCATAATTGTCCCAATCCTCCCAGTTGCCTCCGGTATAGTAACGGTAGTACTCCTTCCTCTCCCGGTTAATCTTCTTTACACGCTTTGTTGCTTCTTTCTCATCAACCTTATCGACCTCCATGGTACGACTGATGAGGGTTTCGGTATCCGCATAAACAAAGATTTTTACCAGGCCCGGGAACGCTTCCTTCTCACGGCCTAAGATGTAATCCCCACACCGTCCGGCAATGATGCAGGACTCTTCCGAAGCCAGTTCTTTAATGACCTGGGACTGGAAACGGAATAAATTCTCCGGTTTCACAATATCCGCATCCGTAGAGGGTTTCCCAAGCTGGGGCTTTAAGCCGCTAACGATTTTATAAAGCAGATTGCTTCCCGCTTTTTCATCTGCCAGACGGAAAAATACCTCTCCAACGGCGCTTTGCTCCGATGTTATGGTTAAAATCTCTTCATCATAAAAATGAATTCCCAGCTCCTCTGCAAGAGCTTTTCCCACGATTCGGCCGCCGCTTCCGTACTGCCTCCCGATGGTGATGACCAGATTTTTCTTTTCTTTCATAATGCCTCCTTCTGCCACACGTTCTCTTCTGACGTTTCTTACTTCTATTTTACTCTATTGCGGCAGAATTTACAATTATTATTGATTGATTATCTCATTGAAACAGATGGCACCATAAGGCCTGATGCTCATCCGGTAAGCATTGCCCTCTCCCATGGATTTCTCGATATAGGAAATATATTCTTCTACCAGCTCGTTAGGCAGCATGGTCATGATGACACCGGCAAATCCGCCTCCATGTATTCTGCATGCACCTTTCTTTTTCTCTGCCAGGAAAAGTTCCGTAAGAGCCAGGGCAACGGTGATTCCCTGTTCCTGGAAGCTGGTATTGGTGAAGCAGTTCTGAAGCCATTTCCATGAAGAATTTCCAGATTCGGTGATATTCTTTAAAAAGTCCTCGAACCGGTTTTCCTTTAAAGCCGCCACTTCTGCATCTACCCGCTTATTCTCTTCAAAGAAATGAAGGGCGCGAAGAACAGAACGGTCACCGGCAAAGTCCCTGATTTCCTGTAAATTGTCAATGACCTCTTGTTCCGTGATTTCGGCGCAGACTTCTTTTCCAAAGAATTCAGCAACCTTTTTCATTTCTGCCGGAACCGAGGAATAGTCCGCGCTTAAATCCGCATGACCCTTTCCTGTATTGACAATAATTAGGCTGTGGTTTTTAGAACTGAAATCAAAATCAATCTTCTCTACAACCGGAGCTGCCGGGTCCTTAAAATCAATGGTAATAAGTCCCCCTACCGCACATGCCATCTGGTCTAAAAGGCCGGAAGCCTTGTCCCAGTACACGTTTTCAGAGAACCGGCCGATATGGGCATAGGCCACGGTATCCATGGCGCTATTGTTAAAGAATGTATTTAAAACAGAGCAAAGCAGCATCTCAAACGAAGCGGAGGAGCTGACACCTGCCGCACTGATGACATTGCTGGTTATGCAGGCATCAAAGCCGCCGATCTCGTACCCTGCCTCTAAAAAGCCCTTTAAAAGCCCTTTTACCAGATCAATGGTCCCTGCCTTCTTATCGCTTGGAGCTAAGTCGTCTAAATCAATCTCAAAGCTCTGGTCATAGGTTTCACTGATAATATTCACTTTCCTGCTGTTGTTTTTTGCGGCTACTCCCACGCAATCCAGATTAATGCTTCCAGCAAGCACTTTTCCGTGGTTATGGTCAGTATGGTTTCCGCTGATCTCCGTGCGCCCCGGTGAGGAAAACAACATCACATCATCCTCCGGAAATTTCTTCTGGAAGTTTCTCACAAGACTCTGATAGCGTTCAATATTTTCCTTGACCGCCTCTTCTCCGTATAAAGCAGTCATAAGCTTTTCTGACTCTCTAGATTCCAGCAGCTGAATCGTATCGCTTATTTTCATGTCATTTGCTCTCCTTTTCCGATTTACTGCCCACGCTTTTCGGGCTGGGCCATTGCTACGAGTATATCATAAATGCCAAAGTTTTCACAATACAATATTTTACGAAAACCTATAAAATAATTTGACAGCTCATCCGGGGTTCCCGTATAATGAAACAATCAAAAATAAACCCGGTGAGAATACCCTGCGGGCATACCTTTCTCCCCGGTAAAACGGGGCGGTCCCTGCCCAAAAAGCATGGGCAGAAAAGAGGAATACATGTTCTGGAATGAAAAACCTTATCATTCTCTTGACTATGAGATGAAGAAACAATACGGACAAAAAGTATATAAATTGGCTCTTGACGGCGGCATGACCTGTCCAAACCGGGATGGGACCCTGGGAACCGGTGGCTGCATCTTCTGCAGCGGCGGCGGATCCGGAGAATTTGCCGAATCCCTGGCACTCCATTCTTCTGTCACCACTCAGATGGAATCTGCCCGCAACCGGATCCAGGGAAAACTAAAGCCGGGGGAAGCCAGGTTTATCGCATATTTCCAGTCATACACCAACACCTACGCTCCTGTACCTTATTTAGAAGAGCTGTTTACCCAGGCCATCAGCCATCCGGATGTGGCGGTCCTTTCCATTGCCACCCGTCCCGACTGTCTTCCGCCTGATGTCTTAAAGCTGTTAGAAAGATTAAACCGGATTAAGCCTGTATGGGTGGAGCTGGGTCTTCAGACCATTCACGAATCCACGGCAAACCACATCCGGAGGGGGTATCCCCTTTCTACTTTCTTTGAAGCCTATCAGAATTTAAAGGAAGCAGGGCTTACGGTCATCGCTCATGTTATTTTAGGGCTGCCGGGGGAAACCAGAGACATGATTCTGGAAACCGTAAACTATCTGGGCCACCTGGGGGAACATGGAATCGACGGAATCAAGCTTCAGCTTCTTCATGTGTTAAAAGGAACTGACCTTGCCGCAGAATATGAAAAGGGCCTGGTTCCTGTCTATACCTTAGAGGAATACGTGGACTTAGTGATTGATTGCATAGCCCTCCTTCCGACCGAGGTGGTCATACACCGGATCAGCGGGGATGGGCCGAAAAAGCTTCTTCTTTCGCCTTTATGGAGCGGTAATAAAAAGCTGGTCCTAGGCACTCTGGCTAAACGGCTAAAAGAACGAGGCATCTGCCAGGGTGACAGATACCTCGTCTGAGTTTAATTGCCATTATTGTGAATGACGCCGTTTTCATCAACTGACACGCCAAAGGATATTCTTTGGAAATACTGGTAAAATCCCTGAATTTCGTCTTCCTGGGTCAGCGTTCTGGTATAGCCTGCCTTCGAGGTCCCCGGGACCAGGGACAAGGTGGTGCTTCCCTGGGCAAAATCCACCTGGGCCCGTATCAGGGCTGTCTTTGGGATGCTGCTTCCAAAGATAAAATTGCCGAGGCTGTAGCAGATGGGCTTGCCGTTGTAGTATTCAATTCCCTGAAGAACATGAGGATGGCTTCCGATCACAAGGTCAGCCCCTGCATCGATGATCTGCTTACCTAATACCCTCTGGTATTCCTGTGGTTTCTCATCCCGCTCCACTCCCCAGTGGACGTAGACCACCAGATAATCACAGCTTTCTTTTGCCTTCTTAATTTCCTCCAAAAGGATGGTGGGGTCATAACCGCTTACCATGCCTGGTTTCTTGCTGTTCGCCACCCAGTTAGCTTCGGGATAGACCCTTGACGCCGCCAGAAAGCCTATGGCCTTCCCATTCACGTCTATCTTCTCAAGCTGTTTGGCCCGGTTCATATCAGGGCCTGCCCCCACGTACTTAATGCCGGCTCCATCAAGGGCAGTGCAGGTATCCACAAGAGCATCCGTTCCGTAATCAAGGGAATGGTTATTAGCCAGGGTAACGATATCCACTCCGATTTCATTCATCATAAAAACCTTAGAGGGCGGCAGGCGGAAGGTAAACTGCTTATCCGGCGCTGCAGAGCCCCGGCCGCTGAAGGGAAATTCCTGGTTGGCCATAAAGATGTCTGCACCGCCGATTTCAGCGCGATATCCTTCATCCAGGACCCCATTTATGCTCCCCTCCTTATCATAAGCAGTTGTTACATGACTAGATAGTAATATATCACCAGCAAAAAGAAGATGAACGGCTGGATTTGGCTCTGTTTCTGCCTCAGTTAAAGCGGTTTCTTCCTGAGACTGGGATTCCTCCACCGTCAGGACTTCCGTTTCTTCTGATGCCTCAGAATCTGATTGGGCCAGGCTTTCTCCCGGAACGGCCTCTGTCACAGGCATCTTTTCCCCCTGTGCACCATTCCATTCAGTTACCCCGATCCACCCAACAAGCAAAACAAACAGCAATATGGGAAGGATAATCAGAATCTTCATCAACCCATTCTTTTTCTTCATCTACTCCTCCTGATTGTTGACAATTTCCACATGATTTTTCGTTTTCCATTACTTTTTCCACAAAAACCATGGGGTTATCCATAACTTTTCTTTCATATTTCTCTGGATTAAATTCCATTTTTTTATCTTACACTGGTTCCATGGATTTGTCAAATATTCCCTTTTACTTATTATGAATGCTTAAGACATACTGGAACCTGCAGTCATCCTGGCACCACATGGGAAAGTTTGTTCCCCATTTATTGTTAAACAGGCAGTAGGAAAATCCTTTTTTCATATCAGGAAGCTCCAGACAGCCGCCGTATAGCCGCCTTCCCCCTACACTTACCAGAGGGGAATCCTGATTTCGTATTTCTATGGTTCCATCCGCCCCGTCATAAACCAGCTTTTCTGTGCAGTGCTGTCTCCGGTTCCCTCCCTTTACCACTTCCAGGGGAGAGATTTCCTGATCCATGATCTTCATTTTCCATAGGAAGGGGTTCTCCACATCAATATTAACATCAAACCAAAGGGCTTCCGGCATTTTATTGGCATCTTTATTTTCCCACAAAAGATCACACAACAGCTCTTCTCCAAAGGTATAGGTGAGCCATGCCCGTTCAGGGCAGCCGTATTCACTTACAGCTCTCGGATTCCCTGCAAGACGGATTCTCACCCCAGTATTAAATCTTCTCATATCCCGCACTCCAAAGGAATAATTCCTGTTAGAAAGCCCCTCCACGGTTTCCAGTCCGGGCTTTGAAAAGTCTGCTTCCGACCAGGCCATATTCTCCTTAAAAGCATGGTTGTACTCATAAAATTCCGATATCGTATCCATGGCCCCATAGGTCTCATAAGAAAAACGGCCAAAGCAGCCTGACTGGATCCAGACCCTTCCCGCCTTTTCCAGGTAAACCACAGAACCGTTTCCGTCAAATGCCGTTTTCCAGTCCAATATGGAGATGATCTCAAAGGGATGGACCCTCTCTCCTTCTTCCCATGTCTCTTCCCTTGGTAACGGATCCAATGGAAACACCTGCCCGGCTTCCTCTCTAAACTGTTCCGGCAGCAGCCGTACTGCTTCGCGTAAGTAGGCCCGCTGTTCCTCATAGGAACTTTCGTACCGGTCATAGGTGCTTTCTAAGTGATCCACTTTCTTTTCCCTGTATATTGCATGTAAAAGAGCCGTATTTCTTTCCGTAAACATGGCCTCCGTTACAAGATTTTCTTTTCTGGCTTTCTTAAAATCTTCTTTTTCCCAGTTCTCAAAATCAAATAAGTGCTTCTTATAATCCAGCGCCCACGTATGCTCGCATACCATCAGAAGATTTTCCATAAAGCCATGAAATTCCTGTTTTTCATAATCAAACTTCCCTTGTTTCTTCCATTGATCTTTAAGGCTCAGAAGCCGTCTAAAGATGCTGACCTTTACCGGATCCGAGGCTATGCCGTGAATCCAGGTATCCCCGATTTCCTCCCTTATTACAGGCAGCTTTTCTCTTCTTTCCCAAAGCTTCCCGGCATAAGCGTCCAAAGTAGAGGCCTCCACTGCTGCGCCCGGATATTTCTTTTCCAATGCTTTTAATTGCCTTAAAACCTCTTCCCTGGTAGGAATGCCCAGATTATCTCCTAAGAAAACGAACTCCAGAACATCCTCCATGCCCTCTTCGTAACAGGTCGAGCCATAAGCCGGAGAATACTGGACAAGTATCTCGCTGTCTCCTAACTGCCATACAAAGCTTCCCGGAACCATTGGATTCATGGAGGAGGCATTTACTCCGATGTGGAGGTATTGTTTCCCATGGCTGGCCATGATTGGCACCATGGCCTTCGTATGCCCGGGTACATCCGTAAGTTTTGCAGCGATGGTCTCTCTTCCAAACTCTCTGTCCAGTCTGTCCCCATAGCTTAAATTAAAATTCATCAGGTCAGCATCCATCAGTTCCGTATGAGTGGTAAAAGCCAGTCCATGCCAACAGATATCACCTCTTGCCACAGCATCTTTTAACTTCTGTACTTCCTCCTGCGAGGCTTTTTTTAAATACTGGTCAATTAAAAATGCCCCCAGGGTCCAGATAAACCGTTTCCTTCCATCCCGGTTTAAGTCCATGGCAAGCCCGATGGCTTCAGGAATATAATCATGGATATAGTTGGAAAGAACACGGTCCGCCAGATCCGTAAATCCCATATCAAAATGGGTCATGAAAACCACGTGGACCCTTTTTATCGTTTCATTTGTCATTAATTCATTCTTTATCATTTTTTTCACCTGTTATGTAATAAGGATTTGAAAGGAACACCGGAATATAAGGATAATCCTTAATAAGGCTCCGCCTGATTTCTGCCCGGAGATATCCTGCCTTTCCAGTGGTTCTTTGAATGGAAAGCCGGTCTGATTTACAGGGAATTTCTTCCCTGCCGTCCTGGGAAATCAGGATAAGGACATCGCCCTTTTTTAAGTTCCAGAAGGTAAACATGATTTCGCTTCCTATAAGAATCTCATCTCCCATTAAATTATCTCCTGCCCAGGTTTCCATCATGGGGCCTTCCGACGATATGGTCAGAAAGGAATGCCCTTTTTTTAGTCCTTCCAATAGATCCTCAGCGGAATTTGACAGCGCGTACACGCAGGTACAAGGGGAGGCCGGCATCCTTCCCGGCTCATATTTATGGAAATCACTGCCTCCTGTTATTGGAATCCTTTTCCCTTCCTTAAGCCTGTCATCCCACCAGTCCAGGCAGGCCTGATTCCTCTCCGGCATCAGACCTCCGTTCCAAACCTCCACCCCATCAAAGGGAACCTTCACCATCCCCCATTCCCAGCCGCACCAGTAACAGAAGGGATGGTTTATCACCGTAAACGCTCCGTTTTCCCTAGCTTCCTCCACGATTTCCACGGTCTTTTCCAGAGAATTGGAAATAAAGTTTTTAAACGGGCGTTTTCTTCCCAGCATTCCCATATGTCCTTTGTAATGGGTCCACTCCACTCCCGGAATCATGGTTACCAGATCCGTGGAACTGAGATGGTAATTATGAGCATAATTGTTGTGATCCGTAACAAACAAGAAATCAAGCCCTTCTCTTCCGGCGGCAAGGGACAGTTCTTCCGGAGTCATATTTCCATCGGAGCCGCTGGAATGAATGTGGGTATCTCCCTTGTACAGCTTAAGGCCTTTTAAATAGAACGTAACCCTGTATGTAATTACCACTCCCTGTTCTTCTACCTTATAAGCTCCCAGAAGTATGCTCCACTGTCCCTGCTTTACAGGAACCGACGCAAAACCAGCCATGCTCCTATGATCCGAAATAACGATCCGGCTCCGGTTGGAGCCGGACCAGCCGATCAATTCTCCCTTTTCGTTCAAAAGGCCGAAATCTATGATGTTCCCGTTCCGGTCGTATTCATATGATATTTCCATGGAGGCTGCCTGATCCGGTACAAAAAACGGTACTTCTAAATACAGCCCTTCTTCCTCTTTCCCAACCGTCCTTTGAAATGTGATTGTCTTCTCCTTCATATCTGTCCTCCTTAGCCCTTAACGGCTCCCATATTTATTCCCTCCAACAGAAACCTCTGGGCAAACATATAAATGATCAGAAGCGGTATGGTGGAGATCACAATCGCCGCCATAATCGCGTTATCCGGAGTCGCCGCCGTCCCCGAAGTGGAATCCACAGACATGATCATCTGCTTTAACATCAGAGGAAGGGTATAATTTTTCTCATCCGTAATCAAGGTCGCCGGAAGCATGATCGAATTCCACCTGGCTACATACTCCATGAAAAAAACTGTCGCAAATCCCGGAAGGGATATGGGCATATAAATACTTCCGAAAATTTTCAGCTCTCCTGCCCCGTCCATTCTGGCTGATTCTGCAAGGGAATAAGGAACCGTCTCAAAGTAATTCCTCATCATCATAATGCTGAAGCCGGACACCAGTCCGTTTAGAACCAATCCCTGATAAGTATTTAACAATGACAGCTGCTTATTCAACTGGTAAACGGATATCAGGGTTAAGTCACCCGGCACCATCATGGTGAGCATGATAAATGAGGAAATAACATTTTTAAATGGCAGGCTCTTTTGTATCAGGACATAGCCTGCAAGGGCTGACAAAAGAACCTGGATCACAGTACCTGCGGTGGTAATAAAAAGAGAATTGAGAAACGGCCGTGCCATTTTTGTCACCCGGAATACATAGAAAAAGCCTTCCACACTGAATTTTGTCCACCACAGTTTGATCCCGCTCTGTGAGGAATCAAGGGCCGTTGAGGTGGACACCACAAATACATTCCACATTGGAAGAAACATGGCAAGAAAAATGGCGGCCGTCAAAAACAAAAATAGTGCTTTCCAGATGCCTGTTAAACCGTTTTTATCTAGATTATTTTTCATATCTCTGCCCTTTCCATCAGGAATAAATCTCATCATATTTCAGTATTTTTCTGATCGCCGAGGTGATCAGCAGAGTAGCGATTAACACGACGGTCGCAGCCGCCGTCGCAGTCCCTACATTAAACTGGATAATGCCCTGTTCGTAGATCAAAACCAGCAGGTTTTTCACCTTATCGCTGATGGAGGCATTCATCATAACAAAAATCTGGTCAAAATTCCGTAAGATTCCCATTACCGACAGCACTGCCACCACTTTCATGGTTGGCACGATGACCGGCAGGGTGATGTACCGGATCTGCTTGATCCTTGTGGCTCCATCCATTCTTGCGGATTCATACAGGGCCGAATCGATTCCTATCATGGCGGCCAGGAACAGGGCCGCAAAATAGCCGGCCCCTTTCCATGCACCTGTAAAAATCATGATAGATCTGGCGAAACGTCCCTCTGACATAAATACCATGGGAGAATAACTGTTTCCCAATACTGCCCTCATGATGCCGTTTACCATTCCGGCAGGCGATAATATGGAGATCCACAGACCTCCCACCACGGACCAGGACAGAAGGTACGGTATGTAAGTAACCGTCTGGAACAGGGATTTTGGCGCCTTATTTTTGATCTCATTCAGCAATACGGCTATTAAAAGTCCCCAGACAAACTGCAAGAGAAAGGTTCCTCCTCCCACTGCAAGGCTGTTCATAAACGCCTGCCTGTACTGTCTATCCCCGAAAATCTCCTTGTAGTTGTTAAACCCTACCATCTCATAGCCCCCTAAAAGCTTTACCTTTTGAAAGCTTTTTAAGATTCCCAGTATCAGCGGATAATAGGAGAATACAAGAAAGTAAATGAGAACGGGTATGAGCAGCAGGTAGATTTCCTTATACCGCAATATATTTTTCTTAAGCTGTCCTTTCAAACCGATACCTCCTGTCTATTTTAAGGATTGTGATTACCGGTCAGTCACCTTCCGGTCAACAAGCTCTTTTCTCATGCCGCTAAGCCCGTCTGAGGAGGAAACTTCGCCTTTGATGATCTTAATCCCCCACTTGCCCACGATTTCCTTGTAATCCTTTTCGTTTGGAATGATCATGTCTATGGTTGCATAGTTGCTGTAGCTTAACGCTTCTTCCACACCCGGGTTAAATCCAAAAATCGGTTTAAAGTCCTTATAGATAGGGAATGGAGCGCCATGGTCATTGGCATGCTGCGCGCCTGTTTCCGTCAATTCAAACTTTCCTTCTGTGCCGGTATAATCATGGCCTGAAATTCCGGTTGAAAGAAGATTTCCGCCTTCCTGGGTTGCAAAATACTCCAAAACCTTCATGGCTCCATCAGGATTCTTTGCATTGGCAGGAACCGCAAACAAGCTGGCACTTCCTTTAACCAGCATATAGCTTCCATCCGGGGTCTTAAGACCTGGAAGGGAGACGACCTCATAATCCTCGGGAGAAATCCCCCCTGCCTTGGCATTTGCATTATGTAAACCAACCCATGCCGTCCAGTCAGCCGTTACGGCCGTCTTCTGTGAGGACGCACCCATTTTGGCTCTCATATCTTTTGTCTTATCAACAAAGGAGGCTGGATCCAGTAAGCCTTCGTCATACAGCTTTTTAAACCACTCCCAGACAGGCGCAGCTTCCTCTTCTGCGTATGGCGCAAACCGTTTCCCAGAAGTATCCAGAACCACTCCGTTTTTTAAGCCCTCTGCCGCCATCCAGGGCTGTAAATCATAGGTTTCTGATAAAATGGCATCAAAGGGATAGAAATCAGGATCCTGGCTGTTGTCTTTTAACTTCTTCATCACATCATAATAACCATCCATGGTAGGCTCGATCTTCTTATAATCGATTCCTGCCTTCTTAAGAAGCGTGTTGTTAAGGGCTACCACCCTGTGGATCTCCTTTTTGTTGAATCCCGCGTAGATTTTTCCGTCAATGGTGATGTCCTTCCACTCTGCCGGATCCACATTGCCGGTAAGTATCTCCGAGCCATTTACCCGGTCCGTAATATCCATCAAGGCTCCCTGATCGACAAGATTGGAATACTGGCTTGCAGTGACATAAATCAGATCATAGGTTTCGCCGCCGCTTAATTTCTGCATCAGAACCTTGTCATAATCAGATGCCGGCTTTTCTATTTCCACTGTAAGGCCTGTTGCCTGGGAAAGGGCCTCTGCGAAAAGCTTCATTTCCGCTTCATCCTTGCCTCCCGTATTGGCTGACATGATTTTTACGGTGCCCTCCGCTTCTTTATCCGCCTGGCTGGCTGCTTCTGTTTTGCTTTCTTCTGTCTGACCTTTTTCTGGCTGGCTGGCATTTGTGCTGGTACTCTCCTGTTTTCCGCAGGCGCTTATGGAGCATACCATAAGTGCTGCCGCAAGCAGGGACATGACTCTTCTTTTTTTCATTTTTTCTCCTTTCAATCTGACACTCACTGGGACTTACAAAATCATATTATATTATATTTTTGATTTTGTAAATCATATTTACGTAACTTTTACATATATTTTAATTAAAATATATGTTTTATTTATTTATAATAACATATGATACTTTTATTTTCAACTGCATATCGGTATTTTGTTATTAAAATACATATTTAACCAATATTTTTTATGCAATATATACAAATTCAAAAAAAGAGCACAGAACAATCATGATTGTTGTTCTGTGCTCCAATGAAATTAAAGGAATAAATATATATTTTAATACTCGCAAAATATTCCAGGTACCAGGCAGTCCATTTGGCTGTAAGACGGATCTTTTTCTACTTGCTTCAACAAAATACTGATGGCTTCAAATGCAATCTTTTTCTCATTCTGCTTTATGTGGGTGAAATGAGGGCCTCCGGGGGATAAATAATCTTCGTCAATGCAGCATATGGCTATTCCCTTCCGTTTCCCAAGCAATCTTGCAATTCCATATTCCGCGCAGATCACCGCATCTAAGTCCTTGTTAACATTGAGATACCGTTCAATGTCCCCGCTGTGGCCTGAATCAAAATCATCCGAATAGATATTTATTTTTTCGGCCCCTTCCAGACAGCATTCCTCCATAATCTCAAGTCCGGCAGCCCTTATGGCCTCACGGAAACCCTTTCTTCTGTCCTTAATAGAAGAAGTGCCGTTTTCTGAAAATGTAATAAAACCGATCTTTTTCTTTCCCTTATGAATTAGATAATCCACCAGCTCCTTCATGGCAAGATGATTGTCTGTCCTTACAGATGGGACGGGGATCCCCTCCATTTTCTTATCGATCAATACCATGGGAAACTCTTCAACCACAAGCTTTAAAATTTCCGTATTATAATAAAGTCCATGACAGGGCATGACGATGATCCCACTGACACCAAGCTCCTTTAAAAACTCAATTTCCTCCGTTTCCTTCTCCCTCTCTCCGTAGGAAAAGCGGACGCAAAGCTTATAGCCGGCCTCAGCCGCCATGGCATCCATTGCATACATCATATCAAGTCCAAAGCAGGAGGATACATGCTCCAGCACCAGTCCAAGCATTTTATCTCTGTCCCGGTCCTCCATTTGTTCGGAAGGCAAATCAAAACTGGCTGTGACAGTCCCCGAACCCTTGGCCGGAAGCTTTATAAAGCTTCCCTTACCCTTGATCCGGTTTAAATAGCCTTCCTCTTTCAGGGCATTTAAGGCGTTTGTAATGGTTATGGTACTGACTCCATATGCAGACGCCAGTTCTCCTGTCTGGGGCAGGCATGTACCCTCTTCCAGCTCTCCTGAAAGTATTTTATTTTTTAAATCCAGATAAATCTTTTTATATAAAAACTGTTCTTTTTCCATCTGGTCCCTCAAAATTCAGTGTTTTCATATATTATATCTTTTACTATCATTTTTTTCAACAAAAATATGTTTTTCTTTTTAAAAAGATAAAAAAACACCTTTTCGGGTTCAGCGGATTCGGCGATAATCCCTGCTGCTTCCCAAAAAGGTGCTTACTTTTCTCCCCTTATGTTACATTACTATTTGATCCGCCGGCTTTCCCATTGGCTTTGCATTTACTTTAAAACGGCTCCATTGCTCGCGATTACATTTTTATACCATTCAAAGGATTTTTTCCTGCTGCGTTTTAAGGTTCCATTTCCTTCGTTATCCTTATCAACGTAGATAAAGCCATACCGCTTTTTCATCTCTCCCGTAGATGCACTGACCAGATCAATGCATCCCCAGGGGGTATATCCTAATAAATCTACTCCATCCTCATCCACAGCCTCCATCATTGCCTTAATATGCTCTTCTAAATAACTTATCCTGTAGTCGTCAATGATGCTGCCATCCTCTTCTAAGCTGTCCACCGCACCAAGACCGTTTTCCACTATAAATAAAGGTTTCTGGTACCGGTCATACAGGGTATTCAAGGTGATCCTAAGCCCAAGAGGATCGATCTGCCAGCCCCATTCCGATTCCTTTAAATAAGGATTCTTGATGCTTTTCATAACATTGCCCGATGTGGATTTTGTAGTGATTTCCTCCGATGTGCTGGCACACCGGGATGCGTAATAACTGAAGGAAATAAAGTCCACCGTATGTTCTTTCAGAATTTCATCGTCCTCCGGACTTCTTTCAAGCTTTATTCCTTCCCTCTCAAACATCTTCTTTGCATAGGCAGGGTATTCTCCTCTGGCCTGTACATCAATAAAGAAATAATTATCCCGGTCCTTTTTAATGCTTTCCCAGACATCCTCCGGATTGCAGCTATAGGGATAGAAGTTTCCTGCAGCAAGCATACAACCTACTTTAAAATCCGGATTTATCTGGTGAGCCAGTCTAGTTGCCATGGCAGAGGCCACTAATTCGTTATGGGCAGCCTGGTATTTCACCTGCGTTTCATCCTCACCCTCAGTAAACCGGATTCCGGCACCCATAAACGGCAGGTGAAGAAGCATATTGATCTCATTAAATGTAATCCAGTAAGTCACCTTATCCCGGAAGCGGCGGAAAATGGCATCACAGTATTTTATAAAACAATCAATGACCTTCCGGTTCTTCCAGGAACCATATTTCTCAACAAGAGCCAGGGGCACATCAAAATGGCAGATAGTCACTACCGGTTCGATCCCATACTTTAAAAGCTCATCAATGAAATCTTCATAAAACTTCAGCCCTTCTTCATTCGGTTCCTTTTCCTCCCCGGTGGGGAAAATACGGGACCAGGAAAAGGAAAAGCGGTAGCATTTAAACCCCATTTCTGCAAATAAGGCGATGTCTTCCTTATAATGGTTGAACATGTCAATGGCTTCCCTGGAGGGATAATAGGAATCTTCAGGCAGCTGCCTGTAATCCATCTCTCCCTGCATAATTGGAAAACGTTTTTCTCCCCATGGGATCACATCCACGGTTCCCTGTCCACGGTTTCCTTCCTTCCAGCCGCCTTCACACTGGTTTGCAGCAGTGGCTCCTCCCCACAAAAAGTTTTCTCTCATAGTTCCCATCCTTTCTTTTTATAATACAGCTTATGAGAGGCCGTGTTTCCAATCTCTCATAAAACGTACTGTCTTTTATTAACGCCAAATGCCCGTCAAATAAAAAACTGGTCATATTTAAACCTTGCCTGAGCAAAAGTATAAATATAACCAGTTATGCCTGCATGATTAGCTACAGTTGCACCCAGTAATTCTCTGTTTGTGTGCATCTTAACATATCTTTCCAATCTTGTAAAGCATTTATCATACACTTTTTAAAGAGTCATGACGATTCCGCCGTCACTGGCATATACCGTAGCAACTCCGGCTGTTTCTGCAATGATCACATCCTTGAATACGGCCTTCTTAAGCATCTCCTGTTTTACGTGTTCCGCCCGTTCCGCATTATTGCAATGAGAAATGACCAGAACCTTATCCCTGGTATCTCCTCCCGCTTTAAGGGCAAGCTCTACCATGCGCGCCAGTGCCTTATTGATCCCTCTGGCCTGGTCCAGCTTAATGATCACGCCGGAATCTGCTCCCATAACCGGCTTGATATTCAGGGCAGTGGCAAAAAAGGCCTGAAGACCGGTAAGGCGTCCATTCTTTCTCAATGTATCCAGGCTTTCCAGTACAAAGTAGGTCTTCATATTCCTGATGAAGATCCTTGCCTTCTCTTCAATCTCTTCAAAGGCCAGGGAGGCCTGGCAAAGGGATTGGACATAAAGAGCAATATTCAGCTGTCCGGCAGAGGCTGAGTCTGAACCCAGAACCGCGATCTTTTTCCCGTCATTCCCATGTTCTTCTTCATAAAGCTTTTTTCCCAGAACCGCGCTGTTATAACTTCCGCTTAAATGCTCAGACAGAGTGATCACAAAAACCTGATCCGCGTCGCATTCAAAGGCTTCTTTATACAGCTCCGGTGACGGACAAGCTGTTTTGGGACACTCGCTGCTGCTCTTCACCAGCTCCAAAAAGCTCTTCTGGTCAAAGGTCTCGTCATCGATTACCTGAGTATTTCCCACTTGCAAAATAAGGGGAATTATCTGAAAGTGAGGATCCTTTTTTAGGTCTGCCGTAATATCCAGGCAGCTGTCCCCAATGATTTTATAGCTCATATCTCTATCTTCCTCCTGGCACGAAACTTATCATGTAGTATTCATTACCATATATTATAGAGAAACCAGACTCGGATGTCAATAGAATAATTTGGTACTATCTGCCAGCCATGAGAATGAGTCTCAATTCCTTTTTCATGGTTCATCGGATTGCAAAAAAAGGACTTATACCAGGAGACCTCCAAGGTACAAGTCCTTATCTTACCATCAGATATTATTCCTCTCCCTGCGCATCAAATACTCCTACTGCGCTTATGCTGGAACATACTACCACTACGACAACAAACAGGATCAGAAGCATAATTCCTCCGAAAAAGCTCATCAAAAAGGTCATATCAATCCCTTCAGAAGATCCCTCTGCCGGTACAGCGGCCTCAGAAACAGCAACTGTATCTGCGTGAGACACCAGTGCGGCTCCAGGCGCAGCTCCTGCAAACACGCCCAACATGAGAGCTATCATAAGGCGCAGCACTGCCTTCCTTATCTTCATTGTCTTTTCCTTCATCAAAGTTTCCCCCCTAAGGTATTTTTTCCTGCCAATTCAAAATCACTATATCTAATATAGCACAACCGGCTGAAAAAAGATATCCCAAAATCCAAGGATTCAGTGTTTTATACCTCTGCCATTACCAGCATCAGTTCATTGCTTCTGGCAATAAATTTCGTCATGCGCTCCGGTGTTAAGGAACCATGGCTGAGAGCCGCCAGATCATAAAGCTGCTCGCAGATGGAGTTTGTCTGGGCTCCGTCTTTGTGTCCCAATATATACTGCACCAGCTTATTGTTGTAGTTAAGGACCAGGGTCTCGCCGCCAGCTCCAAACATGGAAGGATCCATTCCCGGCATCGTATACATCTTCATCATTTCCTGCATACGGCGGGATTCCTCGGATACGGTGATCATGGAGGATACATTTTCGTTCTTTAACTTCTCCACCTTTACGTCCAGATGCTCTTTGTTTAATACCTTGCGAAACAGCTCGGTCAGGGCCTCTGCGTCTGCCTTCATGGCCTCCTTATCCTCTTCCTTTACCTCTTCCTTAAAAATATCGGATAAATCAGAATTAATGCATAAGAATTTAACATTCTCATTCTTCTGTTCCAGATAGCCTACAAACGGACTGTCAATATTATGGGTCAGATAAACCGCATCCATACCCGCTTCTTTAAACATGTTGATGTACTGGCTCTGCTCTTTTTCATCAGAGATATAGAATACGCTGTTCTCATGCTTTTCCTTATTCTCCTCCAGGCAGTCGGAAAGGGTTAAATACTTGCCTTCCAGATTCTTAAAGATAAGGGAATCATTGATCTTTTCTGCGAATTTCTCGTCTTTTAAGCAGCCAAATTTAATAAACGGATTAATGTCATCCCAGTACTTTTCATAATTTTCACGGTCTGTTTTAAACATGCCCGTTAATTTATCTGCAACCTTCTTTGTGATGTAGTCTGAAATCTTCTTCACAAAACCATCATTCTGAAGGGCACTTCTTGATACGTTAAGAGGAAGATCCGGACAATCGATCACGCCCTTTAACAGCATCAGGAATTCCGGGATAACTTCTTTAATATTGTCTGCAATAAATACCTGGCTGTTATACAGCTTAATGGTTCCATCCAGGCTGTCATAATTTAAATTCAGCTTGGGGAAGTAAAGGATTCCCTTTAAGTTAAAGGGATAATCCATATTTAAGTGAATCCAGAATAAGGGTTCCTTGTAGTCATTGAATACCTTGCGGTAGAAGGACTTGTACTCCTCCTCTGTGCAGTCGTTGGGATGCTTGTTCCACAGGGGATTGATATCATTGACAGGCACCGGACGCTTTTTAATCTTATATTTTTCTCTGGCAGGAGATACCTCTACGACTTCCTTTTCACCGTTTTCGTTCTCATTTTCCTCGGTCTTAGCTTCCTCGATAATGGTTTCGATAACAGTGTCCTTATCGGTCAGTTCATCCTTTTCAATGGTCTCATACTGTGGCTCTGAAGATACACTGGTCAAATAGATTGCCACCGGCATAAAGGAACAGTATTTGTCAAGAACCTCTTTTGCGCGGTACTCGTTGCAGAATTCCAGGCTTTCTTCATTGAGATACAGCTTAATGGTGGTACCAAACTCTGCCTTGTCCCCTTCTTCCATCTCATATTCCGTACCGCCGTCAGACTCCCAGTGAACCGCAGAAGCTCCCTCCTTATAGGATAAGGTATCAATGGTGACCCTGTCGGCTACCATGAATGCGGAATAAAAACCAAGTCCAAAGTGGCCGATGATCTGATCTTCATTGGCCTTGTCCTTATACTTTTCAAGGAAATCCTGTGCGCCTGAGAAAGCAATCTGGTTGATGTACTCATCTACTTCCTCCATGGTCATTCCAAGGCCGTTGTCCTTAAAGGTAATGGACTTTTCATTGGAATCTGTAATGATCTCGATCTTAAAATCCAGATCCTCCGGCTTTTGCCATTCTCCCATGATATCCAGCTTCTTAAGCTTTGTAATGGCATCGCAGCCATTGGAAACAAGCTCGCGGTAGAAAATGTCATGGTCGGAATACAACCATTTTTTAATAATCGGGAAAATATTTTCGCTGTTAATTGTTAAACTACCTGTTTTTGCCATATCAGAACACTCCTTACTCTTTATTCTATTTCAGTCCCATGTTTCCATGGAATTTTAACAAATTTGTATTCTTATGAATCAAGCAGATATACTTACACATCCAGCTGATCCACACATTCAAGGTTGAAAGACACTTTACTCTCATCCTTTACCTGCAAAGAATATTTTAATACGCTGTTATGGAAATGTCAATAGAAAATCAGCACTCAATTAAACTGAGTGCTAATAATTCTATTCTTCCATGAACGGAATCTCATTTTGCTTTAAAAACACTTTAAATGCCTTATCCCATTCCTCATCTAACGTCTTATCCAAAGTAAAGACAGAAACCGAGGTTCCTGTCACACAGGAAAGCTTATCTTCCTCATAACGGATATTGAGGTACAGCCCCTTCACCTGGTCGGACGTAAAGGCAATCTGGCGGGAGGCAAGAAAGCGCTCTATCCCTTCCTTTGACATCTGCAGGATGATCCGGAAACTGACGGGAAGTCTTTTTCCTTTAATTAATGAAAAACAAAAAGGCTTCATCATGGCCCAGGTAGAAAGCTGTCCGGCGTTCATTTCCTCCAGTTCCTCTTTGGAGTAATAGGCGGAACGTATATTTCCATCGATAGTAAATGTATTAAAGGTAACAATAACAGCTTCCTTTGCAAGGAACTGGTCAAACACTTCCCCTACGAACAGCTTGGAGGTAAAAAGCTTGAGGTCCTCGATTTTCAGTGCGATCATGGCAATTTCTCCCCATTTTATAATCTCTATCCGTTAACTATACACCGGATCATCCCAGACTGTCAACGCAGGAATTCCCACGATCTTCGCTATTCCAAACAGTTTTTTTCTGTGGTATACTATTTTCACGTAAGCAATGAGCAGTGCAAAACAGGGTGCAAACAAATTTTCGTCGTGCCCGCACGTAAGAAAATTTGTTTGTACCCTGTTTTATAGGGCGAATGCCCGTGAGCCAGGGGATCCGCAGGATTCCCTGGCTGCACTGCGGACTAAGCCAAAGAACACAGGCAGAAAAGAGGAAATCATATGAATCATATCAAGCAGTTAGAGGCACTGATCGCCGCATCCGTCTCTCCATACCACTGCATCATGGCGGCAGCGGACCAGCTATTATCCGCAGGATTTAAGGAACTGTCCCTGGCTGAGCCCTGGAAGTTAAAACAGGGCGGGTCATACTACATAAATGCCTTTGATTCCACCCTGGTCGCATTTACCGTGGGGGAAGAGCTGGGTGAGATACCGGCCCTTAAGCTGGCAGCCTCCCATACAGACTGGCCATGCCTGAAGGTAAAACCCTCCCCTGAGGTCACTTCTCTGGAATATGGAAAACTTAACGTGGAGGTATACGGAGGTCCTCTATTGGGAACCTGGTTTGACCGTCCCTTATCCATGGCGGGCAAGGTCTGCGTAGCCGGAGCATCTCCCATGAAGCCTGAAACCATTTTTGTGGACTTTTCACGTCCCCTCCTTACGGTCCCCAACCTGGCGATCCACATGAACCGGGATGCCAACGATGGAGTTGCCATCAATGCACAGATAGACATGCTTCCCCTCATAGCCCGGATCACGGATGAGTTAAGTAAGGAAAACTTTTTCTTAGAAGCTCTGGCAAAAGAGGCAGGTGTAAAAAAGGAAGATATTCTGGATTATGAAATCTGCATCTATAACTGGGAACAGGGGACTCTCTTAGGCTTACAGAATGAGTTCTACTCATCTCCCCGTCTGGATAACTTAACATCCGTACAGGCCTGTTTAAGCGGGATCATGGCCGGACCATGCAAAAACGGCATTCATGCCATCGCTCTGTACGACAACGAGGAAATCGGAAGCCATACCAAGCAGGGAGCTGCCTCCGCCCTGATGGAACGCATTCTTGAAAAGATTTGCTTATCTCTGGGCTATACCAGGGAAACGTTCTTAAATGTTCTGTTAAGCGGCTTTTTACTGTCCCTGGACGTGGCTCATGCCATTCACCCCAACCACGGGGAAAAATGCGATATTAAGAACCAGATCCTCATGGGAGACGGGGTCGCCATTAAACTGGCATCCAGCCAGGCCTACGCCACCGACGCCTCCAGCACCGGAGTCATTGAAGGAATCTGCCGAAAAAATAATATTCCTTATAAAAAGTTCTCCAACCGCTCCGATGTGAGAGGCGGTTCCACTTTGGGAAGCATTTCTTCCGCCCTTCTTACCATGCGGACGGTAGATGCAGGCGTGCCCATACTGGCCATGCACTCCGCAAGGGAGATCATGGGAACGAAAGACCAGGAAGCCCTTGTTCATCTGGCAGAGGCGTTTTTCCGGGCATAATTTTATCTATCCTGATTCCAATAGAGAATTTCCACCATATCCCCCGGTGAAATAACCGATCCCTGTTTCTGGTCAATGATGCAGTTTGAACGGAGCATTTCGGATAAAACGGAGGAATGGTGGTTTCTGTCATAGATATGCACGCCCATCTCATCGCTGAATGCCTGGACGAACCTCCTCCTTTTTGCTGCATTGGCGTTTCCCTCTACCACCATACGCCTTGTTTTTTTCCAGGAAAGAGAATCATCACCAGTCATCCTGGCCATAACAGGCCAGAAGAACAGCCGGAAATTGATCATGGCTGCAAAGGGATAGCCGGATAAGCTGAGGATGAGCTTCTCCTTGTACCGGTTGGCCATGACAGGCGTACCCGGACGCATATTCACTCCATGAAAAAGCCGTTCGGCCCCCATTTCTTCCAATGCCTCCGGAAGAAAATCCTTCTTTCCCACGGAAAGTGCGCCGGTGGTGATGATCACATCCGCCTGGCCGATTCTCTCATCCAACATACGGGAAAACCCTTTGGCATCGTCAGGGCAGATTTCCATAAAAGAAACCTGGACTCCCTGGGCTTTCAACTGGGAGGCGATGGCATAGGCACTGCTTGGATACACCCCCACCTTTCCCAAGGGACTTGTGAGCGGTACAAGCTCATTTCCCGTTGAGATTATGCCTACCTTCGGCTCTTTAAACACCGTAATTTCCCAGATTCCCATACTGGCTAAAACGCCGATATGCCCCGCGCCCAAACGGGCCTGCCGGGGGATCATGCACGTTCCTTCCTGGATGTCCTCTCCGATCCTGCAATAGTTCTGCCAGGGTCTTCCCTCCACATATATCTCTGCCTGCTTCTGGCCATAGTCCGTATCTTCCTGGCGTATCACACAGTCATAGCCCTCCGGCACCACGGCGCCGGTCATCACCCGAACCGCTGTACAGGGTTTTGCCTGGATGGAAAGATAATCCCCTGCACATATTTCACCAGCCACTTGAAAAAGGATTGGTGTTTCCCTTGAAGCGCCTTTTGTATCCTGACTTCTGACCGCATACCCATCCATTCCTGATTTGGGGAAATGGGGGACGGGGAAAGGTGCTGTCACATCCTCTGCGCAAATTCTTCCATAGGCAGATAAAATGTCCAGATTTTCTGTCTTTGTTTCTATTTTAACGCTGTTCACCAGCAGGTTAACGGCTTCTTCTAATTCAATCAATCAGGCGCCTCCTTCCTAATATAACGATATAAAGGTTAAAGGGCTGCTGCAAAATCACAGATTTTGCAGCCCCTTTTCTTAAATGACAGGATTAAGCTCGTTTTACAGACACCGCACACACCTTGTATTCCGGAATACGGGCGATATCATCGATCACAAAATTCGTGATTTTATTTACATTTCCGTCTGCGAAATGGAAGGTCATGAATACTTCGGAAGGCATCATCTTATCTCCTACCACCGCCCTGGATTCAATTTCACCCCGGCGGGAGGATACTTTGACTTTGTCTCCATCCTTAATTCCCAGCATGGCTGCATCTCCCTGGTTGATCTCAATATAGGAGTCTTTGCAGATTTCATTTAAACCTTCGGTTCTGCCTGTCATGGCTCTGGTATTGTAATGGTAGAGCATACGGCCCGTGACCATCATAAACGGATAATCGTTGTCAGGAAGCTCCTTGGACGGCCGGTACTTTGCCGGATAAAAATATCCGAGGCCCCGTGAAAATTTTCCAACGTGCATAATATAAGTGCCTTTGCTCTCCTTGTCCAGGCAGGGCCACTGAAGTGTTTCCCCGCGGTCCAGCCTCTCAAAGCTGATGCCTGCAAAGGCCGGAGTTACGCTGGCGATTTCATCCATGATCTCAGCCGCTGTTTTTCTCTCACAGGGATAGCCCATGCGGTTCATCACATCATAAAAGATGTCCGTATCCAGGCACATTTCACCTTCTAAAGTCACCGCTTTGCGTACCCTCTGCACCCGGCGTTCCGTATTGCTGAAGGTTCCCTCCTTTTCCCCATAGCTGGTTCCGGGCAGAATCACATCAGCGAACTGGGCCGTTTCTGTCATAAACAGCTCCTGCACCACGAGAAAATCCAGACTTTCCAGGGACTTGGCAACGTGGCCCGTATCCGGGTCCGTGACCATGGGGTCTTCTCCGAAAATGTAGAGCCCTTTGATCTTTCCTTCTATGGCTTCCGGCAGCACCTGGGTGGACATGAGTCCTGTGGTTTCACTTAAAGGAACATCCCATGCCCTTTCGAATTTTTCCCGAACCTCTTTGTTAGCCACCTTTTGGTATCCCGGAAAATCATAGGGCATACATCCCATGTCACAGGCACCCTGTACATTATTTTGCCCCCTGAGAGGGTTGATGCCACAGCCTGATTTTCCTATTTTCCCGACCACCATGGCCAGATTGGAAAGGCTCATAACACCCTCTGTTCCTGTGGAATGCTCTGTGACGCCCAGGCAGTAAATGATAGGAGCCTTTTCCGCCTTGGCATACATCCTTGCGGCTTTGCGGATATCCTCTGCATCAATGTGGCAGATCTCCGCAACCTTTTCCGGCGTATAATCTTTCACGATTTCAGCCAGCTCTTCAAAACCTTCGGTCCGCTCCCGTATATAGTCCATGTCCGCAAGGCCTTCCTTAATGATGACATGGACCATTGCGTTGACAAAAGCGATATTGGTTCCGGCTTTGATGGGCATATGGATGACCGCATCCTTAACCAGATCAATCTTACGCGGATCCACCACAATAATCTGCGTGCCCCTCTTAATTGCCTGCCGGATCTGTGTGCCGACCACAGGGTGGGCTTCGGTAGGATTGGAGCCTATGAGCAGAATAAGGTCAACGTCTTCCGTAATGTCCCGGATGGGATTTGTCATGGCTCCGGAACCCAGGGTCGTGGCTAAGCCATGGACAGAGGCGGAGTGACAGACTCTTGCGCAGTTATCCACATTGTTGGTTCCAAAAGCAGCCCGCATCATTTTCTGGAAAACGTAATTGTCCTCATTGGGAGCCCGGGAGCAGGAAAAGCCGGCATTGGCATCCGCTCCATACTTCTTTCTAATCTCTGTAAACCGGTTGGCGATTAAGTCCAGAGCTTCATCCCAGCTTGCCTTCTCAAATTTCCCGTCGCGTTTGATAAGCGGATGGGTGAGACGGTCTCCTGAATGAATGAACTTATAGGAACCGAATTTGCCCTTTACGCACAAAAGCCCTCTGTTTGACGGTCCGTCAGCCGGATCAACCCCCACGATCCGGTTATTCTTCACCAGAAGATCCATCTGGCAGCCTGTGGCACAATGGGGACAGGTGGTCCGTACCTTTTTAACCTCAAAGGCCCTGTAATGCCTCTGCTGATCCTTAGAGGAAAGAGCCCCTGTGGGACAGTTTGACACACAATTTCCGCAGGATTCACAAATGGACTCTCTCCACGGAAGCTGATAGCTGGGGCTCATGCGGGTATCAAAACCGCGGTTGGAAACGCTGATGACATCACGCCCCTGAAGCTGTTGGCATACTCTGGTACAACGCCTGCACATAATACATTTTTCAGGATGGAAGGAAAAGAAAGGATTGCTGCTGTCCGTTTCATTCGTCCCTACTCTCTTTCCGTAGGTGAAGCTGGTTTTTTCCACGCCGTATTCCAGACAGTAATCCTGAAGCCTGCATTCCCCGTTGGACGCGCAGTCAAAGCAGCTGAGCACATGATTGCTCAAAAGGAGGTCCAGGATAAACCGCCGGGACTCCACCACCCGTTCCGATCTGGTGGATACTATCATTCCAGGAGCACAGTGCTCGGAGCAGGAAGGAACCAGTCCTCCCTTTCGTCCGCCCTCGATTTCCACCACGCACAGCCGGCAAGAGCCGTCCGGTGCCAGTTCTTTCATATGACAAAGGGTGGGAATCTCAATATCCAGTGTTTTACAGGCCTCCAAAATGGTGGTTCCCTTTTGAACGGCAATGGCGCGTCCGTCGATTTCCAGTTCAATCATAGAGTTGTTTTTCTCTGTTTCTAACACAGTATTCTCCTCCTTCTCCATTAACTGATACAGGCTTCGAATTCATCTCTGTAGCCGGCTAAGGCAGAATTCACAGAAACTGATACCGATTGGCCAAGTCCGCACGCGGACAAATAAGTAATATGTTCCAGCATTTTTTCAAGCCTTTCAATATCCCCCGGCCTGCCCTTATGACGCTGAAAATTATGAAGCAGCTCTAAAAGCCGCGTGGTGCCCAGCCGGCAGGGAGTGCATTTGCCGCAGGACTCATGGACAAAAAATTCCATGACACTTGTGATATAGTCCACAACGCTTACGCTGTCATCCATTACCACGATGGAACCGGATCCCACGGCCAGCTTATTGGACCAGAAATCTCCGTAATCATACAGCCGGCCCTTGATCTGCCCGCTGGTTCCGATGGGACCGGATTGCCCTCCAAAATGGCAGAATTTAATGGGCCTCCCTGTGGAGGTGCCGCCTCCGTATTCCTCGCTGTATAGAATCTCATCAAGGGGCGTGCCAAGCTGAATCTCATAAATACCCCTGTTTTTTATATGCCCGGATAAACAGATGAGCTTGGTGCCGCCCCCATCCTTTGTGCCAAGCTGTAAAAACGCTTCTCCGCCCATATTGATGACAGCCGGAACGCAGGCAAAGGATTCCACATTGTTTACCAGCGTTGGCTTCCGGTAAAGTCCCACATCAGCCAGGTGGGGAGGTTTCACCCTTGGCCGCCCGGTTTTGCCCTCCACCGAATTAAGGAGCGCCGAGTTCTCTCCGCAGACATAAGCGCCGCCGCCGGAAACAATGTGGAGATGAAAGTCAAAACCGTCAATCCCCATGATCTTATTTCCCAGATAACCGGCAGCCAGTGCGTTGCTTACCGCCTGATGGAACACTGCCTGGATGTGGCGGTATTCCCCCCTGATATAAATGTAACCGTCGTTGGAACCGAAAACATATCCTGCGATCAGCATGCCTTCAATAATGCTGAGAGGATCCTTTTCCAGCAGCAGCTTATCCTTAAAGGTGCCGGGTTCCCCTTCGTCTGCGTTGCAGATGACATATTTGGGAGTATCGGTGCTGCCGTATAAATGGCGCCATTTGCGGCCTAAGGGATAGGCTGCTCCGCCTCTTCCGCGAAGCGAAGCGGTGTCCAATTCACCTAAAATATCCTCCCTGTCCATTGTTACAGCTTTTTGCAGCGCTGCAAAACCGCCGTATTTTATATATTCCTCAACGGAAGTGGAATCCGTCATTTTTCCCACTCGTTTTAAAAGGACCGGTTCTTTCATTGCCATTTTGTTTCCCCCTTTCAGCCTATACGGCTATTTTGCCTCTGCGCAGGTCATCGATCAAAGCAGATATTTTTTCGTCGCTGAGATTGCCAAATACCGTATCCTTGATTTTAATGACAGGACCAATGTCGCAGGCGCCCACACACGGAATATAGTGGTAGGCAAAAAGACCGTCATCAGTCGTCTTTCCCATGGGTATGCCAAGCTTTTTCTCCAAGGATAAACACACCTCTTCCGCGCGGGAGAAATGGCAGGGCGAGCTGTTGCAGATCTTAAGGACATATTTTGCCTGAGATTTCTCCTTTAACATGGCGTAATAGCTGACAATCTCATACACCCTGGTTTCGGTCATATGCAGCTCTTCTGCCACCATGGCCGCAGTTTCTTTGTCAATATAGCCTTCTTCCGAAGCAAATTGAAGATCAATTAAAATTTCCAAAATGTTTTCCTGCTTTGCTCCATCCTGACGGATGATCCTCAGCTTCTCTTCCCTTACCCTTGTATCCATTGCAATGACCCTTTCTTTCATTTTATTTTTACTTCTCATTCCTTTTTGGCGTCCTCTTTCTGCCCATACATACAAAAGCAGGGCAGGGCAAAAGCCAGTGCTCCGCCGATGGCGTTTCCGATAAAGACAAACACCGTATTCTGCAGGTAATTCAGCCAGGTGATCGAAGACTCGCCTGAAAAGATTGCTGCAGGAATGACAAAAGCGTTTGCCACCACATGCTGAAATCCCAAGACCACAAAAATCATGATAGGAAACCACATTCCTGCCATCTTTGCGGTAAAATCCTTGGCGCTGGTGGCAAACCATACAGCCATGCAGACAAAGATGTTGCAGCCGATAGCAGAAACCAGGGCCACCATAGGCGGATCACTGATCTTAGCGTTGGCAACAGCCATGGTTTTGGCCAAAAAAGCTCCTTCCGTCAGCCCCACAAAATGCCCGAACGAGTAGGCAACGATAATGCTTCCAACCATATTTCCTGCCATGACCACCACCCAGTTATAAGTCAAATCCCAAAAGGAGATCTTTTTCTGGAACAAGCCGATGGCCATGGTCATCATATTTCCGGTGGCTAATTCTCCTCCAACCAGCACAATCGCCATGAGTCCCATGGGGAAAAGGCAGCCTCCAAGAAATGTTGCAAAGCTCCCCCACTGGGCAGGCACTGTTCCCTGAACACGTATGCAGGCTAAAAAACCTTCTGCGATAAATGAACCGCCTAGAATAGAAAGTAAAAATAATCTTAAAAAAGACAACCTTTTTTTTATTTGGGCCTTATCTCCCAAAATATCCAAAACTTCTGCCGGACTAAAGAATCCCATTTCCCCCTCCTATGTAACATCATTCATTTTTTACTGTTTTCTGGTTCCAATTTTGTACATCTTCCGGTGTGTTTAAATTTACTATAGCGTTCATTTCCGTATTGCTCAAACAATACAGTCCCACATGCAGAGCAGGAAAAGCGCTGCGAGGTTTCAGCTCTCCTTGATCCATTTGTTTTTTCAAAACAGGAAGGCAGGACTTATGGTAAAAAGCGAGCAAAGGCTCTAATTTCCCCTGATGACTGCATACCAAAACCTGTTCTTGTTCCAGTTTCCGGTACATCCGGCCGATCAGCCCAATATCCGGTAAAGGCATATCGCAGGCCATAATAAAAATGTATTCCGTCTGAGCCTGCTCTAAAGCAGTACTTATCCCGCCCATGGGACCCTTTTCCATATAGTGATCCTCTAAAACGCGAAGCTCTGTAAAATCCGTCCGGCCGTCAAACTTGGCTTTTGTATTGCTGACCAGAACCACCTGTTCAAACAGGCTTTGCAGCTTCCCCACTGTCTGCAGCAGCAAATACTCCTCGTCATCCATCAAAAATGCTTTGTCAAAACCCATTCTCCGGCTTTTTCCTCCGCATAATATGGCTGCTGTTACATTTTCTATTTTTTTATTTGCATTTTTGAAAGAAATCACCTCCTGTATTTGTTTTTCTATGAAACGCACCGGACAATAATCCCTAAAAAACTTTTTTAACTAAAAAACTTTTTTTAGCAATAAAATATTTTTAGGATGTTTTTTTATATTAACACTCCAACTGGCATATGTCAATATATACAAAAGAGTATAACGGTTCCATCCAATTTTGTTCATAATACACAATTCTGAATTATTTTATTTTTTTCTCGTTATGTTTTTCTCAATTTCTTCTCCTTGTTTTTCCGACTTTTTTCAGGCAATACAAACAATTGTGTCACTGAAACACCAGATGCCAGGCTTTTCACTGTTTCTGTAATAAAAATTAAGACAAAGTATTGTACACACGCGACAGCCGAAGCAATGCAGTCCTTAAAAGAGAGAAGATTTTTTGTTAAATATATCACGCATTTTCGACGGTTTTCCGCAAGTTTTCCATGTTGAACCCATGTTAGGAACGTGTTATAATTAAAATAATTTCGCACAGAATTATATTGGGTTTACCAAAAAAGTGCAGCAAATTTTCGAAAACGGAGTATATATGAGTACAGAAAACACAACTCTTCTGCAAGCCAGACATATGGTATTAATCGGAGCAACGGGACGGAACAGCGGAAAAACAACCCTGGCGCTTCAGATTATCCATGCCTTTAAGGAGGAAATACCGGTTATTGCATTCAAACTGATAACCATAAGGAACCATGGGGATATATGCCCCAGAGGAGGCCAGGGCTGCGGGATCTGCCACGGGCTGAAAGGCTCCTTTGACATTACGCTGGAGACCGGTACCGGGACAAAAGATACCATGCTATTAAAAAAGGCCGGAGCAAATCAGGTTTATCTCATCCGGGCCTATAAGGAAAATTTGAGAGAGGCGTTAGAGGAAGCGCTGAAGCTGGTCCCAAGTAACGCCCTTGTTCTATGTGAATCCAACAGTGTGCGCCTGGTAGCTGAACCCGCCTTTTTTGTCATGATTCAAAGCAACGCTTCTTCCAGTATAAAACCTACGGCAGAGGCAGTAATGGAGTATGCAGATATAATTCTTCCACAAGATGAAGTTTCCTTTGAGAATTTTGTTCAGGGGCAGTTATATCAGAAGATAAAACCTTGTTTTTCAGGACTAAACCAATGAAAAAGGAGTCAGGCTTTGAAAAGCCCGGCTCCTGATTTTTTCAAATCAAAGAGGCTGTGCACGAATTACTTCGTGCGGCAGCCCCTTATTTTTAAGATATTATTTTTAATATTTTGGTGACGTCCGATTTTCTTAAGGTTTTTTCTAAAATATGAATGGCTTTATTTTTAGCGTCATCTTTCGAATCTTCCACTTGAAAAAAATCTCCGCTCTCTTCCCATTGAAAGGAAGTTCCATATAGAAATGAGGACCAATTTACGTTTATACTTTTATAACTGGAAATTGCAGTAATGAGGAGTTTTTCCAGTAACTCTGATTGGGCTGCATTCATTTCCTTTTTGCCCAAGCCGCTTACCACTTTAAGCATTTCGGTGCTTTGCGGAGGGTTATTTTCCAGGATCCTATAAATTCTTTCTGCATTAGTACTCAAAGAAGTATTTTCTTGAATTGTCTTTAATAAAAAATATAACTCCTTAGATAAATAAACCGTTTTATGACGATAAATCTTGCAATAAAAGATCTCATGGATGTCGATTAAATGAATGGCATCCTGCCATGTACAGCCAATATCCTCTAATGATTTTATATACGGGTCTTTATTACAACCTATTAAGCCGAATTCATTTATATAATCTAACAAAATTTTACTTGATGGCTTCATAATTCCACCATTTCTTTCTTACAATGTAGGATTTTCCCTTCCCTCTAATGCGATTCCCCCATAGTTTCCGGCGCCACTTCCCGGCTGGTTTCCAAAGGAGAATCAGAGGTCTTACTTCCCTCCCAGTACCGGTATCCAAACACGCCCCCAACCGTCAGGCAAACCAGCAGAAACAAGGCAAGCAGAAAACGAAGAAACCCTATAAGGATCTCCCGTCCCCGGTTTCTTCTGCGTCTGCGGCTGCGCCCTCTCATCCTATCATAATCTTCCGGTTTCATCTGTAGTTTTCCCCATCCTTCCCCTATGGTTAGTCAGAAAAATACTTCTTATATATTTCAAAAAAATTCGTGGCAGTTGTCCTGTCATCTTTGGAGAATTTTACATCCTTCCAAATCTCAGTGCTGAAGGTGACCGGATTTTCTTTCTTAAACTGGGAATAGATTTGATCAAAGGCTTCCCTCTTCCGTTTCCGGTAAAGCCCGGCTTTCCTTTCCTGGGTGGCGTCTTCATCATAATCGTTTACGCAATGGATGATATAATATTTGCCCTTATCCTCCACCACCTGACTGATCTGTCCTGCAGTAAGAGAAAAGGCAGCATCCTCATAGGGGCCTGGGTTCTCCCCTCTGCCGATCTTGCATGTGGTGGCCGGATTCTCCGAATATTCCCTGGCAAGCGAGGAAAAATCAGCCCCTTCGGCTTCTGCCTTTAAAAGCACATCCGAAGCTACGGCCCCATCGGACACAACAATCTGATCCACCTGGATCACCTTGGCTTCGCTGTCGCTGATCTCCAGATTCATGTCCTTTGTCAGTTCATCCACAACCTTATTGGATAAATAATATTCTTCATACATCGTCCGCACATCCGTTTCTGTGGCTCCCATGTAGGAGATATCTTCCTTTGTCAGAGAAGAAAAATATTCTTCTGAAGCCTTACGGACCTCTTCTTTTTCAGCACTGGTTAAGGTGATTCCCTTATTCTTTGCCAGAAGATTCATCATCTTCATTTCCTGAAGAAATTCCTTCACCTGATCCACCAGATAGGTTTCAAAGGTCTGTCCGCCTGGTAAGTCCACTCCCCAGATCTGGTTGGTATAAATCTGCTGATACCGGTTCCTCTCTGTAGCTACAATTACCATAGATTGGGGCAGCGTATATGCCTTTGTCTCAAAAGATTCAGAAACAAGGGGGATATTAGCTCTGCACCCGGACAGCAGGGCGATTGCCGCCGCAGCAGTCAGAAGGACTTTTCCCACACTCTTACGTTGACCTTTCATGAGCATACCTCTTTTCACGCTGCTTAAAGCAGCTTCAGTATTTTCAGGACCCCGTCATTTACGTTAGTGTCCGTCCGGAATCTGGCAGCGGCCTTTACTTCTTCCCTGGCGTTTCCTACGGCAAAGCTGTAATAAGCCTGCTTTAACATTTCAATATCATTTAACTGATCGCCAAAGGTCATGGTCTCTTCCGGTTTGATTCCCAGGCTTTCCTGAAGAAGCTTCACCGCCTGCCCTTTGTTAATTCCCGGTCTCATACAGTCCAGCCACATGTCACCTGCTATGGTCATCTTAAGGCGGTCCGCATACTTTTCCCTCAAGGTTCTGGTATGAGCCTCCACATCTGTCTTGCGGTACACGGAGACCTTGATGAATTCAGATTCCACCCTGGTCAAATCCTCCACTTGCTTCACATGGAACCGGTAGCCGTTTACGATCCAGTCCAGGAATTCACGGTTTTCCGTCTCCGCATATATCACATCAGGTCCGCTGAGCAGGATATCAAGCCCTTCCATATTCCTAACCTCATACACCATATCCATGACCGTTTTTCGCTCAATGGTGTTGATGTACAGACTCCTCCCATGGCAGCCTACATAGGCACCGTTATCCGAAAGATAGAATACTTTTTCCTTAATGGGTTCAAATATTGATTCAATGCTGAGCCACTGGCGTCCGCTGGCCGCGGCGAACTGAATCCCTTTTGCACGCAGCTTTAAAATTACATCATACAGCTCAGGATTCAGCTCGTGGCTTCCATCCGTCACAAGAGTCCCGTCAATATCCGATGCAATCAGTTTAATCATTCCTTGCCCTCCTGTTCAAACATCTGCTTTATCTCCTGGTACACACGTCCTACAGGCAATCCTACTACATTATTATAATCGCCGTCAATCCCTTTAATAAAAGCCGCGAATTTTCCCTGTATCCCATACGCCCCGGCTTTGTCCATAGGCTCCCCACTGTCTGCATAAGTTCTTATCTCCCCGTCTGACATGGGATAGAGATGGACATCGGTCTTTTCCACAAATGACTTAACTTTATTCCCACCAACTCCACAATACACCAGGGTAACCCCTGTGTATACCTGATGGGTCTTCCCTTCTATCAGGGAGATCATCCGGTAAGCGTCTTCATGACTGACCGGCTTTCCCAGAATCTCACCGCCGGCTGCAACTATGGTATCCGCGCCGATGACATAAGTCCCTGCCTGCTGGCGGCTGGCAACGTCTTCCGCCTTTTGGCGGGACAGCTCCATCACCGCCTCCTCCGGAACGTCCGTGGTGATCTTCTCTTCTATGGTGCTTGGCACGACCTCCGGCGCTATCCCGATTTGAGCCAGAAGTTCTCTCCTTCTTGGCGAAGCTGAAGCCAGCACAAGCTTGTCTATCTTATTCATCTCTAACCTCCATGTTACTCTTCCATACTTTATGGTATAATAGACGCAAGCGTCTATTATCGTACTGCATTCGCCAAATGCCGCGAAAGCGGCACTTGGCTCATTGCTTTTATGGTATAAAATAGCAAATAAGCGGGACCCATATCGAATCCCGCCTTCATTAATATACTTTCAAACGCCCGATCATAGACGCATCATCATCGTCACAGTCACTTCGAAGCCGCATTCTCATGGTATATGTGAAATCAGCCATGTAAAAAATCAAAAGGCTCAATGCCACCAACCGTTCAAAATTTTCCGGAATCATTCCTGCCATCGCACTGACAAATCCGTTTAGGAACCGGAAATAAAAAATTCCTAAAAATCCCCATGCAATGCTGCTTTCCATACAGATGATCCCTTTGTAATTAAACAGCTTCCGGCTGTAATCCCACCAGAAAGAACCAAACAGCCTTATCATCATATGAGCTGTCACAAGCTCCATAAAGGTTGCCATAACCATAGAGGCAAAGTAAAGATGAATCGGATTGCCTGCCAGAGGCTTAAGCAGGATCATTGCTCCAGCGGCGCCAAATCCATAGATGATACAAAATGGTCCATGCCCAAATCCACGATTCAGCACAGGCCTTTTATTCTCATAGCTGAGTACGGTACATTCAAGAAGGTATCCAAGAAAACTGAACAGGAAAAAACAGTTTATCCCGTGATAAATTGACATATCCATTTTACCTCCAATTTTAACAATTTTTGAACTTGTTAAAGTATAATATGGATATCTTAAGAAATCAAGGACTATTTTCTTACGATTCCCAGAAAACTTTCTTCTTTATTCCCGTGGATGCAACGAGCCATAGTCAAGCTCACTTGACCCTGGCGACTGCCCACGAGGCCAAATACCAGGATACTTTCTGCGAGTTTTTGACTAATAATACTGCGCGATAAAAAGCGCAAGCAAGATTCCTAAAATTGCCCCTGCCGCTACCTGGAGAGGAGTATGTCCCACATATTCTTTAAGCCTTTCCTGTAGTATCTCTCCGCTAAGCTCAAATGGATTTTCCAGCAGAATGCTGTTTAACAGCTTGGCCTGCTTTCCAGTTTCCCTGCGTACTCCCATGGCATCATACATGACAATCATGGAAAGGACAAAACTGACCGCAAACTCAAAAGAACCGACGCCATAGCGGTAAATGGCGGCGGTCGTCAATGCACATACCGTTGAGGAATGGGAACTGGGCATACCCCCAGATCCCACAAGCCTCTCCGGATTAAAATTTTTGTTTAGGGCCAGATCAATGATTGTTTTTAAAACCTGTGCTACCATCCAACCGGCAACTCCAGTGATCAAAACCTGATTCCCAAGTAAATCTTCCCAAAATGTCATGGTTTCCTCCGTCTTATGCAGCGCTCTTCTTTCCAAAACCGAATAAGATCCAACGCTTGATCCTGGCCATTGTTTCAATGAGACCGCAAAATTTGTCTGAATAAATGATCACCATCCCATCCCAGCTCTTTGGGGGGATTGGCGTCAGCGGCCACATATGGCGTAAGATCATATCTTTCTCTTTTTCTGTCAGTTCAAAATATTTTACCGCATTATTTAATGCAGCCCGGGGATGAGTAAAACCATGGAAGTGCTCCCCGGTTTCCTTTGCATGGGTGTGCCAGTCATACAAAAACAAATCATGTAGAAGACCAGCTCTTGCGACTGCTTCATAATCCCAGCCCATCTTCCTGCAGATGCGGTAGCCCATATAGGACACCTTAATGCAGTGGGCCTTGCAGGTTGTATCGCCATGCTGCATATAATTATCCATGGACTGAAATACCGGACTATCTATGATGTCCCTGACACAGTCCATATAATCCGTATCTTCACAATAGTCTTCCCGTTCTACCCAGGTAGAATCTTCTGCCCATCGGATCGCTTCTTCTTTTTCTTCCCGGGTTAAATACATGTTTTCCATCCTTATTCTAACGCTTCTTTCCTGATCCATGGCCTGCTTAATAACCAATCAGCCAATCATAAAGTTCCTGATATTTCATGGCTGAAGTTTTCCATGAGTAATCCTTTGCCATGGCGCGGTCAATGATTTTGTTCCACTCACGCTTCTTATCGTAGTAAACCCCCTCCGCGTACCGGATAATTCCTAACATCTCGTGAGCGTTATAATTGGAGAAAGAAAAGCCGGTTCCCCGGTTCTCAAACTCATTAAACGACTCTACCGTATCCTTTAAACCGCCGGTTTCCCGTACAATGGGCACGGTGCCATACCGGAGAGCCATAAGCTGGCTCAGCCCGCATGGTTCAAACAGGGATGGCATAAGAAACGCATCACATGCGGCGTAAATCTTATGGGACATTGCCTCCGAATAATAAATATTGGCGGAAACCTTATCCTGGTATTTCCACGCATAATGGCGGAACATATTCTCATACCGTTCTTCCCCTGTACCAAGGACTACCAGCTGGATATCATCGCTGCACAGCTCATCGATCACGCACTGGATCAGATCCAGTCCCTTCTGGTCTGTCAGCCTGGAAACGATACCGATCATAAACTTCTTCTCATCCTGATTCAGTCCCAGTTCCTGCTGCAACTCCCGCTTATTCTTCACCTTTTCCTTTCGGAAATTTTTCAAATTATAATTCTTTTCAATATACTGATCGGTTTCCGGATCAAACTCCTCATAATCAATGCCGTTGACAATCCCCCGGAGGCTGCCTGCCCGTGCACGCATCAGGCCATCCAGCCCTTCTCCGTAAAACGGCATCTTGATTTCTTCCGCATAGGTATCGCTGACCGTAGTGATGGCATCGGCGTAAACAATGCCGCCCTTTAACAGATTGCCATCCTTATAAGCCTCCAGCTTATCCGGCGTAAAATAATAATCCGGAAGGCAGGTAAGCTTTTGTATGGTCTTAACATCCCATACGCCCTGGAACTTTAAATTGTGAATCGTGATTATGGATTTCATTTTCCGGAAAAACTCTCCATCATGAAAACGGTCCTTTAATAAAACAGGAATAAGGGCTGTCTGCCAGTCATGGCAGTGAACTACATCAGGCTGGAAGCCGATGACTGGGAGGGCTGACAAGGCTGCTCTGGAGAAAAAACAAAATTTTTCCAGATCATTGTACCAGTCCCCATAGGGTTTGGAACCGTTATAATATTCTTCGTTATCAATAAAGTAAAAGGTAATGCCATCATAAACATACTGTAGAATTCCCACATACCTGTTCTGTCCAAGATAATCCATATAAAAATGGTCAATATAGGTCATCTGGTTTCTCAGTTCTTCCTTGATACACAGGTATTTGGGAATCATGACTCTTACATCGAAATACTCTTTATCGAAGCACTTGGGAAGGGATCCCACAACATCTGCGAGACCTCCTGTTTTAATAAAAGGTACTGCCTCTGATGCTACGAATAATATCTTCTTCATCCAAAAACCTCCCTTATCCTTTCCCTCTGGGGTATTGCCGATTTTTATTTAGTATACTGCATTTTAAGGAAATAAGGAAGTATCAAAATTTACAAATTAGGAAAGTTTTTTATAGTCCAGTCTTATCTTATCGGCAATTAAAGCAATAAATTCAGAATTCGTAGGCTTTCCTTTGCCGGTGCTTACCGTATATCCAAACAAATCATTGATGGTATCCATCTTTCCCCTGCTCCATGCCACCTCTATAGCATGACGAATGGCACGCTCCACTCTGCTGGGAGTTGTCTGATGTTTCTTTGCAATAGATGGGTAGAGTATCTTTGTCACAGAGGTTAGCATTTCCTGATCCTGTACGGAGATGACAATGGCATCCCTCAAATACTGGTATCCCTTAATATGCGCAGGAATGCCAATTTCATGAAGCATTTGAGTTACATCATTTTCCAGGTTCTGTTCCATGTATTCCGTTTTATTGACATAGGGTTTTACTTTTTTCATCCCCTGAAGGCTGGGAGCTTTCGACTTCCTCTGTCCTACTCTTCGTACCTTATCGACGATAATATCCTTATTAAACGGCTTCATTATGTAGTAATTTGCTCCCATTCGGAAAGCATCTTCAGTGATATTCTCGCTTCCTGCTGCTGTTACCATGATAAACGACGGAATCTTTGTAACTGCACCATTTCCGCGTACCCGCTCCATTACCGTTATTCCGTCCATTCTCGGCATAATTACATCCAATAAGACAACATCAGGATTTGTTTTGAGGATCATGTTATAAGCGTCTTCGCCATTATCCGCTCTTCCTACTACGTGAAAATCCTCCTCTCCCTCCAGTATATCATTCAGCAGATTCAATGTCTGCAGGTTATCATCCGCAATCGCAATACTAATTTCTGACATATTGGTACTCTCCTTCTGATTCTTTTAAATAGATTAAAACTAGTGTAAAGCCATTATAGTCTTGCCCTGGCTCATGCCGCAATGGGATTCTATCGCATTATTCGACAAAAGGAACTGTTTTTTAAGTGATATTCCGGAATACTTTTTTACCTTTGATGCGTCAGAGGTCGAAAAGCCCTCCCCCGGTCTAAAGCACTGCCGGGCTTCTTATACTTCAACAGTGTTGAAAATTGAAACTCCTTGTCGTCAAAAAAATTCCGAAATTTTCCATCCCACGGTTCTTATATTATCACATTATAATTACCTTGAAAAGCATAATTTATAAAATTACACATTTTTTGTAACTTAAATTACTACATTTCGACTATTAAGTAAAATATATCTGTATATTTATTGTTAAAAACTCCCTAAAACAATATTCTTTCTCTAAAATCCGTTGTAATTATTATTATTTAAACAAAAATAGGAAAAAAGAAAAGAACGGCGCCGCAAGTACTTACGATTCTGTTCTTTTCTTTCCTGGCTTTTAAACTCAGTGATTGATCATGTTTTCGATGAATATACCATACCCTCTTGTTGAGTCCTGGATAAACACGTGGGTTACGGCCCCTATCAGCTTTCCATCCTGCATAATCGGGCTTCCTGACATGCCCTGTACGATGCCGCCGGTCAGAGCCAAGAGGTCCGGATCCGTGACCTTAATCACCATTCCTTTGCTTTTATGAGTGGTGGAATAATCCACTCGCTGTATTTCAATCTCATAATCTCTTACTTTTCCGGATACATCACTTCGGATGTAGGCCGTTCCCTTCTTCACATCCTGCCGATAGCCAATGGGAATGGCATCCTGTCCCATGCTCTGCTTAAATCTCTCATTTACATTTCCAAATATTCCTTCTTCTGTATTGGCGGTAATGGTTCCCAGGGTGGAGCCTGGTCCATAATAGATGATACCGCTCATCACACCCGGCTTTCCAAAGGTTCCCTTTTCAATTCCCAGGATCGCTGTTTCATAAAGGGCTCCATCGGTAATCTGGACTACATTACCGGTGTCACTGTCGCTGATTCCATGGCCCAGTGCGCCAAACTGTCCGTTCATGTCCACATAAGTCATGGTACCAATTCCCTGAGTGTCATCCCTGACCCAGACTCCCAGCTTGTAGGTTCCGTCTTCCGCTTCCGTGGGATTCATCTTTACATCAATGGTTTCCCCGCTCCGTCTGACTTTTAGCACTGCCTCAGCAGCGCCTATTTTACTCAGCTCGTTCATCAGAGTTTCCTTATCTTTTAGAGGCGTTCCATTGATGGCTTCAATGTAATCCCCTGATTGCAGGACCCCGAAAGCCGGTTCCACAACCATTCCGTCCTTTTTTGTCACATCACCGGTACCAATCACCATGATACCGTCAGATTTTAAGTAGATCCCAATGGGAGTGCCGCAAGGAATGGCATATTTGGTATCTACTACATTCACCTGTATGTCCTTTAATTGGATCCATCCAAACAGCTTTAGCCCCAGCTTATAACTTCCCTGGTTTTCCGAATATAGGGAAAATGGCTGGTTTATTTGAAGATGGATCTTATCGGAAGGAATATTTGTTCCGTTATTTAATACCACTTCCTCGCTGTCGGAAGACAGCGTTACATCAAAAGGCATGGAGAAATGAAACTGCTCTTCTTCCTGTGCAACGATATTCAACTTGTCGGGAATTACCCGCTTCATATAGAACCAGGAAAATCCGATGCAAAAGATCAGGCTGATCCAGAACGCTCTTACTATAAATTTATGAAATTTATTTTTTCCCATCTCGCATACCTCCTTAGGTGAATGAAAGGAGACAATTTTTTTGCTCCTCTCTTAGTATGTGAGAAATTATTTAAATCACACTGTCATATTTTAGTTGTAACTATTTTCTTTCGGTGGCAGCTTTTCAATAGAATGAAAATCTATTTTAGCCTTTTGTTCCTTCTGGCTGAACTTTTCAAATTCAATAATTTCAAAAAAGGATGTTATGCACATTCTTTTTATTTACTATTATGATCTCCTTTTTTTTATTGATTAAACAATAAAAAATGATTAATAAGTGTACAAAGCAAATTGTTGAAATTGGCTTAAATAAAGGCTTTTCCACTGATTTCATACGTTTTCTTTCCCTTCTGTCCCGGTATCCCTAACCCCTTTTACCTTTTTGTAATTAGAGCACATTACAAAATAGTGTAGAATTAAAGCAGGAAATATTGTATAATTCTCTAATAAAAGGGGAGCTGATACGAAGTGAATTTATCGTTTGCTGTTTTAAAAATCCGGAAAGAAAGGGGGATTATAATATAATGAATGCAGAACAAATGTGGAATGAATTTGTGACTGGAAATCAAATTAAGGAAACAGAATATCAGTCATGGGCGTTTGGTGTTGATGCCGATGAGCTAGCAGATTTAGTACTAAGAGGCATTAAAACCGGAACAGCCTCTGCATATCCCTTATATGAAGTGGAAAACGAAGCACTGCCAAAAGCAGGAGATTATAGTATTATTCTCGACTCAAAAGATGAAGCGGTATGTATTATTAAAACAACGAAAGTTTATATCGTTCCATTTAGGGAGGTTCGTGAGGAACACGCTGGGAAAGAAGGCGAAGGCGATGGTTCATTGGAATATTGGAGAAAAGTACACATTGAATTTTTTAGTCAAAATATGTCTGAAGCCGGAAGACTATTTGATGAAGATATGCCGGTAGTATGTGAGGAATTTGAATTAGTATATAGACCATAAAGTTTGGGTTATTGATAATCAAATAAGCGGCATAACCGGTGGGGAGGATGATATAATGGCGGTGGAAAATCAATACTTATCAGATGTAGAAACAATATTATCTCATAGACATGACAATGGGGCTGACCTATGGGCAACTCCAGACAAACGGCTTTTGAAAGGATCCCCGTTTTCAACATTTGACAGCGTGCTTTATTTATCGGAGCTTGGAATGCCGCCAGAAGATCCTGTTTTAAAAGCTGCTGCTGATTTAATTTTCAGTGTATGGCAGGATGACGGGCGTTTTAAAATATATCCCAAAGGTAGTATTTATCCATGTCAAACGGCAATAGCTGCTAATGTATTGTGTCATTTGGGATATGACTCTGATAACAGAATTCAAAAAACCTTCCGGCACTTTTTGGATACACAATATAAAGACGGAGGCTGGCGCTGCAATAAGTTTTCATATGGGCATGGAGAAGAAACGGAGTATTCCAATCCAAAACCTACACTGAATGTGCTTGATGCCTTTCGATTTAGCGATTTTCTAAATAAAGAACAGGCACTTGATAAAGCCGTAGATTTTTTGCTTGAGCATTGGATCATACGTAAACCCATCGGTCCTTGTCATTATGGTATTGGAACGCTCTTTATGCAGGTTGAATACCCATTTCGCAATTACAATTTGTTTGAATATGTCTATATTTTATCTTTTTATGACCGTGCAAAAAACGATAGCCGTTTCCTGGAAGCATTTGAAATTTTAAAGTCAAAAACCGTTCACGGTCAAATCATAGTTGAGCGCGTAGTCCCTAAATTGGCAAAACTCTCTTTCTGTAAAAAGGGGGAACCAAGCGCATTAGCAACAAAACGTTATAATGAAATCTTAGAAAATCTCAATAAAAAGTAATCATTATAAATTAGGAAAGACCCAGATAGTAAAAGATGCAGCCGTTCTGAAAAATAAAAGAATACAAAAAGATGCCGCAATCCTGCAAAAACATAGTGTTTATGCGGTTTGCGGCATTTTATCCCCCAGGGTACAGCTCAAAATCATGTCGGACGAGGAAGAGAAAGCGAAAATGAGCAGGCAAATAGAAAATTATTCTGCTGACGCATACAGGGGATTTGCTGCCCTAACCATATCAGCGTACTCTTTTTTCAATCCCTCAAAAGCATTCTCAACTTCTTCCGGTATATTCACATGGGCAATAAACCCTTTGCCTCTCGGCCCATATCCGTCTGCATTGTCTGACAATCGGGGAATCTCACCCATTAACAGCGTTATATAACTGTCTATGTCCCACATTCCCCATATTTCTTCTTCAAAAAACAGCTCCGAGTTCTTTACTATCACATGAGCGCAGTATACGGCATAATTTATGATAATCACATCGTCAGCAGCATACTTCCTAAGTCCTGCTTCCATTCGGTGCTGCATCGATGCATCCTGTGCAAGAATGATACTTTTAAAAGAAATGTTATTTTCCTTCAGCAGTTCCAGAAGATATGTAATATTGTTCCCGCAATTTGTAGAATTGCATTCCAGAAAATCTGCCTTTAACCCATACCTGTGTTTTATATATGCATCAAATATTTTTGCTTCCGGCAAACCGGCTGTTTCTATATCCGGGAATTCTTCATGCATTCTTAGGCGCAGGGTTTCTGTTGTATGACCTGCCCCGCCTACTATTATGTATTTTTTTGCGATTCCCTTTTGCATCCCATGAGCCAGGATATCCCCGCCGCACTTAATGCTGCCGCCGAAAAGGACCATTACATCTGCTTGTTCTATTCCATATTTATTTCTCAGATCATCTGATGTCAATGCAGGAACATCCCTCTTCCCGCAAAAACCACCTAAAATGTTTACACATTCAGCAATATAACCCTTCAATATTATTTCCTTTCAATTCAACGATATCGGTTTATCTTCCAAAGGTGGCTTAAGGAAAAAAAGCAAAAGCCACAGCCAAAAAGATGGCCGGAAGCATATTAGCCACCTTGATCATCTTTCCCCAGATAAGATTCATGCCCACACAAAAAATCAAGACCGAACCGGTTAAGGACAAATTTGACAGGGCCTGGGGCGTCATAACGGGTTCAATCAATCTTGCCAGAAGGGTTATGGTTCCCTGAAACAGGGCAACCGGAATGGCCGAAAAGATACACCCTTTTCCAAGAGAAACCGTCATGACCAGAATGATGATCAAATCCAGGAGCGCTTTGGCAGCAAGAACCGTATAATCCCCGGAAATCCCATCCTTGATGGCGCCAACCACTGCCATGGCTCCGATGCAGACCGTAAGAGAGGCCGTTACAAATCCGTCTACAAATTTTGCATCGCCGCCGCTGTTTGTTTTTATTTTAAGCCATTCTCCAAACCGTTCCATGGCTGATTCAATGTTCATCCACTCTCCAAGGAGCGATCCTATGAAAAAAGAGAGGATGAGCATCATCGTTCCCCTGCCGGCAAGCTCTCCCTGCCGGATGACCAGCATTTCTTCCATAACGCCCTCAATACCAAGAAACAGCACACATATCCCGGCCCCGCTCATCAGCGTACGCTGATAGCGCTCCTCCATCTTCTTCCCAAAGAGAAGGCCGCCCAAGCCTCCTGCCGCAATCCCCGCCACATTAATCAGTGTTCCAAGTCCAATCATGCTCTCATACTCCCGGTTGTCATTATCATTTGCAAAAAGTCAAAAAGTTATCTGCCTTCTTTTGCCAGCCGCTTCATTTCCCTTGCATTGGCTCTCACTGCCTCGGTTATCTCCGCGCCTCCCAAAAGCCTTGCAAGCTCCTCTACCACCTCTTCCCCGCTCAAAGGGTGTATGGAAGTGGCCGTCCTGCCCTCTTCCACCGCTTTTGCGATCTCGTAATGGCAGTCAGCCATGGCAGCGATCTGAGGCAGATGAGTGATGCAGATCACCTGATGGTTCCCGGCAATGTAAGCCAGCTTTTCCGATACCTTCTGGGCCGTGCGCCCGCTGATTCCGGTGTCGATCTCATCAAATATCAAAGTAGGTATGTCATCGGTATCCGCAAGCACAGTCTTAATCGCCAGCATGATCCTGGACAGCTCGCCGCCGGAAGCTACCATGCCCAAAGGCTTTAAAGCTTCTCCCGGGTTGGTGGAGATTAAAAATTCCGCCTCATCAAAGCCATTAGCCGTATAGTGCCCAATACGTGAAAACTCCATGGAAAATTCCACATCAATGAAATTTAAGTCTTTAAGACCTTCCCTTATCTTTTCTGTCAGCTCCTTCGCCGTATGTTTTCTCATTTCGGATAATTGTCCGGAAAGAAGCTCCAGACGGTCCGAAACCTTTTGGAGTTCTTCTGCCGTCTTCTTTCTGGCCCCGTCATAATCCTCCAACTCTTCCAGGCGTTTCTGCTTTTCTTCCAGATTCTTAAAAATCTGTATTAAGCTTCCTCCATATTTTGCTTCCAGATTTTGCAGGACGTCAAGCCGCTCTTCCATTTGCCTGTATTCATCTTCGTCAAAGGACATATCATCCATGTAAGAGGTTATTTCCCGGCTGATATCACTTAAAATGGAATCGGCATCAAATAGCTGGTCCCTTATGGCAGAGAGCCTGTCATCATAGGAAGCGACTCCTTCCACCTCTTTTAACGCACGGCTGATAACATCCGAATCCACAGCAGAATAAGCGCTGGAAAGGCTTTCGGTTATTTTTTTTGCATTCGAAAAAAGACGGTATCTGGAGGCCAGCTCTTCTTTTTCCCCTTCCTTTAATCCGGCATTCTCGATCTCTTCTATCTCGTAGCGGATAAAGTCCATTTCCCTGAGCCTGGCTTCCTCATCAAGCAGGAAGGAGGAAAGGCGGTCTTTTAGCCGGACATATTCCCGATAAGTATCTGCAATATTCTCTTTTAGCTCATGGGACTTTTTCTCCTGGTAGCGGTCCAGAATCTCAAGATGTTTTGATTTGTAGAGTAAAGACTGATGTTCATGCTGTCCATGAATATCGATGAGAAGGCCCGTGATATCCCGCAGTTTTCCTGCGGTTACGGTTTCGTCATTGATTTTGCTTAAACTTCTGGATGGCATGATCTTCTTTGAAATGATCACAGTGCCATCCCCATCGGGATAAACGTCAAACGCCTTTAACAGGCGGACTTTCTCCCGGTCCCTGACCGTAAAGATCAGTTCAATATAGGCGTATTCCGAGCCCTTTCTAATGATATCCTTCGGTGTCTTGCCTCCCAGGGCAATGGTAACCGAACCGATAATAATGGATTTGCCGGCTCCGGTTTCGCCGGTCAGGACATTAAAGCCCTGTCCAAATTCCACATCGGCTTTTTCGATCAGGGCTAAGTTCTTTACGTGTAATTCTGAAAGCATGGCGGCCTCCTTTATCCCGTAATGAGTTTTTTTAGTTTGTCCATCATAAGTATGGTATCATCGGCGCTTCGTATGGCGCACATAATGGTGTCGTCGCCTGCAATGCAACCTACCATTTCACTGAAATGAAGGGCATCAAGGGCTGCCGCCACTGCCATGGCCATGCCGGATACGGTCTTAATGACCAGAATATTCTGTGCCATGTCCATAGTTAAAAAGCCATCCCGCAGGATCCGGATGTATTTGTCGCTGAAGGTACCCTGGTTTTGAAGCACCACATATCTCTGCTTTCCTGACTCAGACTGAACCTTTGTAAGCTTCAGCTCCCTGATGTCTCTGGAAACCGTCGCCTGAGTGACTGTAAAGCCAGCCTGATTCAAATAATCAGCCAGCTCCTCCTGGGTCTCAATCTCGTGTTTTCCAATAAGTTCCACAATTTTGCTGTGTCGTTCCAGTTTCATAGTGCCCCTCCCTATATACCAGCCATCTTATTGCGCAGGTTATCTAAAAATGATATGTTTTTCAGCTTTATCAGTATGGTTTTAATATCCGACCGGCGTATCTCTATGCAATCGCCTGGATAGAGCTCCGTGGTCGTATCTCCGTCAAATACCGCAGCCTGGCTTACGCCCTTTTTCCCTGTCATCTCAATCTGGATCCAATCATCGGCGGAAAGGACGATACTCCTTGTCCCCAGGGCATGGGAACAGATAGGAGTCAGGACCACCATTTTAGAATCCGGTACAATGATCGGCCCTCCTGCGGAAAGATTGTAGGCGGTGGAGCCGGTGGGCGTTGCCGCAATGAGCCCATCCGCCCGGTATTCATTTAAGAATTCCTGATTTACATAAACCTTAAATTGAAGCATCTTTAATTGCTCACTTCTGGTTATGACGATTTCATTTAAGGCAATATCCTGGCAGACAGTCGTTCCCTTCCGGTAAATACTGCCGTCTAACATCATCCGCTCTTCCAGCTTATAATCACTGGCAAGAAGGGCGGAAAGAGCGTCATTGATATCCTCTGTACGGGATACCTGTGTTAAGTACCCAAGGGTTCCCCGGTTGATCCCAATCATGGGAATATTCCGGCCCGCTAAATCTCTGGCCGCCTGTATAAGGGTTCCGTCGCCGCCTAAAGTGATGATGCACTCCGTCTCTTCAGGAACCATGGCAGCATCGGTATAATGGCTTTTCCCCTGCCTCTTCTCCCGGTCTTCTCCCCCGATCAGACAAACCGCCCCATGACCGGTAAGATAGTCACGAATGGCTTTTGCAGTCTCTCTGGCCCCCTCTTTATCAGGGTTCATGATTACATAATAATACTTCATAATAAAACTCCTTACCTGCAAAGATACGAGCAATCCGCTTCGTTGCTTGCTTGTAACAGGCCGCCTTAGCGGCTTATTAAATCGCCGTGAGCCTCTTCCACAATCCGTTCCGGATCAAAGTCACCTTCCAGGCATACTTCTCCTGACTGATGATTTTTTAAGTGAAGGAGATACTCTATGTTCCCTTCCGGCCCCTTAATGGGGGAATATTCCAGATGAAGCACCTTAAAACCAATGCTCAACGCATGGGAAATAACCATCCGGATCACCTCCAGATGGACGGACTTCTCCCTTACCACACCTTTTTTCCCTACCTTCTCCCGGCCGGCTTCAAACTGGGGTTTTATAAGGCACACGACCTCCCCATCATCCGTTAGAAGGGCTTTCACAGGTCCCAACACCTTTGTCAGAGAAATAAAGGAAACATCAATGGAGGAAAATTCTATTGGGTCAGCCATATCCTTAAGAGTAACATAACGGATGTTGGTTTTTTCCATACACACCACCCGCTCATCGTTCCTCAGCTTCCATGCAAGCTGGCCATGACCAACATCCACCGCATAAACCTTAATGGCCCCGTTCTGAAGCATGCAGTCCGTGAAACCGCCTGTGGAGGCCCCTACATCCATGCATACCTTGCCTTCCAGGGTCACGTCAAAATGAGTCATGGCCTTTTCAAGCTTTAAGCCGCCACGGCTCACGTACCGCAGAGTACTTCCTCTTACCTCGATGTTTGCATTTTCATCAAATGTGGTACCCGCTTTGTCCTCCTTCTCGCCGCCTACATAGACGATCCCGGACATAATGACAGCTTTTGCCTTTTCCCTGGATTCAGCCAGTCCCCGCTTTACTAAAAGCACATCCAACCGTTCTTTCATTCCTTTTTCATTTCCCTTGTTTTATCTTTGTAATTTGTTCTAGATGCATCAAACGGATATGCTTGCATATCCAGTTAATTCACAACTTTAAGGCTGCAAGGTATTTTCTTTCAGCCTTTTCCATTCCGCGTTTTGGCGCTCCATATCAAGATATTCCTTTTTAAGTCTCCATATGATAGAATCGCTGTCAATTCCCAACCCCTTCCGAAGCAGGGATACGTTGCCATGCTCCACATAGGAATCCGGCAGGGCGATATTCATGACCTTCACATGTGGATAATGCTCGTGGATATAGGCGGTGACACCGGGACCAAATCCTCCCTGGAAGACATTTTCTTCCAGAACCGCTATGAGCCAGTGCTTCTTTGCCAGACGGTCCACCAGCTCCCGGTCAAAGGGTTTTACAAAACGTCCGTTGGCCAGAGTGCAGTTCCAGCCTTCTGCTTTCAGCTTTTGCCTTACATGCTCCCCTGTGCTCACCATGCTGCCTACTGCTAAAAGAGCAATGTCCTCTTCCTCATAGAGCATCTCTCCCTTACCGTATTCAATGGGAGCACGAAAGTTCTTTAAGCCCTGGTAAGCCTCTCCTCTCGGATAGCGCACCGCAAACGGACCATTGTAGGACAGAGCGAACTCCATCCCATCCATAAGCTCCCATAAATTTTTCGGCGCAAATACACTCATATTCGGAATCGTAGTTAAATAGGATAAGTCAAAAATCCCCTGATGGGTCTCCCCGTCGCTGCCAACAAGTCCCGCCCTATCTATGGCAAAGACCACAGGCAGATTCTGGATGCACACATCATGGAGAATCTGGTCAAAGCTGCGCTGCAAAAAAGACGAATAAACGGCCACAACCGGCTTTAAGCCGCCTGCCGCCATTCCGGCTGCCGAAGTCACCGCATGCTCTTCTGCAATTCCAACGTCAAAAAAGCGGTCAGGGTACAGACGGGAAAACCGCTTTAAGCCTGTGCCATCCGGCATGGCTGCCGTTACCGCCACAATTCTTTTATCCTTCTCAGCCAGACGGCAGATGGTTTTGGAAAACACATCCGTATAGCTGGGATTTTTCTTCTTCTTTATCGGATCTCCGGTGATGATATCAAAAGGATCAACCCCATGGAACTTGGAAGGATTCTTCTCCGCCGGGGCATACCCCTTACCTTTCTGGGTGATCACATGGACCAGCACAGTATGTGGAAGCTTCTTTGCCTCCCGAAGGGCTCTGGAAAGAGCCTTTATATTATGACCGTCCACCGGGCCAAGATAGGTGATTCCCATATTCTCAAACAGCATCCCAGGTATGAGCAGCTGCTTGATGCCGTTCTTTGTCCTGCTGATCTTATCGATGATCTGTTCTCCTACAACCGGAATCCGGGACAGCACGTTGGTCACGTGCCTCTTTAAATCCAGATACCCTTCTCCGGTACGGATGCTGTTTAAATAGGTAGACATACCTCCTACATTTTCTGAGATGGACATATTGTTATCGTTGAGAATAATAATGAAATTCTTGTTCATTCTGGCCGCATTGTTTAAAGCCTCATAGGCCATGCCGCCTGTTAAGGCGCCGTCACCGATGACGGATACCACAAAATGATCCTCTCCCAGCACATCCCTTGCCTGGGCCAGTCCCAGCCCTGCCGAAATGGAGGTGGAACTGTGTCCGGTGTCAAAGGCATCACAGGGGCTTTCCTTTCTCTTGGGGAAGCCGCTTATGCCGCCGTATTGCCGCAGGTCGTCAAATTCTTCTCTCCTGCCGCTTAATATCTTATGGGTGTAGGACTGATGTCCTACATCCCAGATAACCTTATCCTTTGGAAGGTCAAAAGCCAGGTAAATGGCCATGGTCAGTTCCACCACACCTAAGTTGGAAGCCAGATGGCCCCCTGTTATGCTTATTTTTCCTACCAAAAAGTCGCGGATTTCCTGGCTTAATATATCAAGCTCCTGCTTTGTCAGATTTTTAATATCCTCTGGCCCGTTAATTAATTCCAGTATCATATTCTTATCAGATCCTTTATTTGCGTTATGGTTCTGCAGGGCTGAACTGCAACTTACTTTTCCCGGTTCACCAGCATCCGGATCAGTGCTTCCAGAAATTCATTCTTCCCGGGAAGCTCATGGAGACAGGAAATTGCCTCTTCCGAAATCATCTCTACATCCTGCTTCGCCTTTTTCATTCCTTCAAGGGTTACATAGGTGGTCTTATGGTTCTTTTCATCGCTGAGTACAGGCTTTCCGAGAACCTCTTCACTGCTGGTTAGATCCAGGATATCATCCTGTATCTGAAATGCCAGTCCCAGACAGGAGGCCATTTTCTCTACCACCTTCAGCTCTTTTTCATTCCCTCCGCTAAGAACAGCTCCGATCATCATGGCGGCCTCTAAAAGCGCCCCGGTTTTCAACCGGTAAATGAAATCAAGCTTTTCCCTTGGAACAGGCTTTCCTGCCAGCTCCACATCAACGGTCTGCCCGCCTATCATTCCAAAGATTCCTGTTTTTTCTGCTAAAATCCCCATGCATCTGGCGACCAAATCCGGTCTGTCCGTCATGGAAAGGGCTTTTGCAGCTGTCTCCATGGAGTAAATCAGCAGGCCGTCTCCCGCCAGCACCGCCATGTCATAGCCGTACTTGACCCATGCCGTAGGAAGTCCCCGGCGCAGGGTATCATTATCCATGCAGGGAAGGTCATCGTGGATCAGGGAGGAAGTGTGAATCATCTCAATCGCCGCCATAAAAGGCTCGATCTCTTTTCCCCGGCCGCCAAATAAGCGGTAGGTTTCTTCCATCAGCATCGGACGAAGCCTCTTTCCTCCAGCCCGGACACTGTAGTCCATTGCCGCAAGCACCGTACTCTGATAACCCTCCACAGGAGGAAGATATGACTCCACAACTTGTTTAACTTCCTCTGTGCGGGCAGAAAACATTTCTTTAAAGTTCATGTTCCTCACCATTTTCCTCTAACACGATAATCTTTTTTTCAACTTTATCTATTTTTTCATTGCAGAACTTTACCAGCTTCATGCCGGTCTCATAATACTGAAAGGATTCCTCCAGGGAGCATTCTCCGCTTTCCAGTTTTTTAATGAGCTCTTCCAGATCTCCAAATGTCTCTTCAATGGTTTTTTCTTTTTTTGCCGCCATAAATCAGGTTCTCCTTATTTCCTGTCTCCATGAACTTCGTCACGCCGGCTGCCAAATTAACCGGATTCCGCCGGAGCAACGCGGGAAACCACCGCCTCCATGCTTCCATCCCTAAGCCTAAGTCCTATCCTGTCACCGGCTTTTACCTGCTTCACGGAATCGATCCGCTTGTCTTTTTCATCGGTTACAAAACCGTACCCGCCTCCCATCCTCTTTAAAGGGGATTCTGCTTCCAGGCGGCTGATGAAAAGCTCCAGCCTGTGTCTGTCCCGGACTGCCTGCTTTTCTATGAGCTGTTTTATGCGAAGTTTTCCTTCTTCCACCCTTGACCGGTCTGAGGCCGCCTTGGACAGAATAAGGCTTTTTAACTTGTCCTCCATGTCCACAAGCCTTTGCCTGCTTTCATGGATACTGCGCTTGGGGTCATGCAGTTTCAGCTTTAAGGCATACTGGTTTCCATGGAACCGACAGCGTTCCAGCTTCCTTTCCATGGTCCTTAAAAGCGTGTGGCCGTACATCTCCACCTGCTCCTCAAACAGGCTGTGATCAAATACAGCCAGCTCAGCGGCTGCAGAAGGTGTGGGGGCGCGCATGTCCGCCACATAATCAGCGATGGTCACATCGGTTTCATGGCCTACAGCAGAGATCACAGGAGTGCTGCAGTTAAAAACAGCCCTTGCCACAATTTCCTCATTAAATGCCCACAAATCCTCAATGGAACCGCCGCCCCTGCCTACGATTAAGACATCAAGTCCCATCCGGTCCAGGGTCTCGATCCCCTTTACAATGCTTTCCTTTGCGCTCTCCCCCTGGACAAGGGCCGGGTAGAGATAAAGCTGCACATAAGGGTTTCGTCTGGCCGATATATTCATAATATCCCGGATAGCCGCACCGGTAGGAGCCGTTACGATTCCTACGGTTGTCCCATACTTTGGAATGGGTTTCTTATATTCAGGGGAAAACATCCCCATCTCTTCCAGTTCATCACGCAGTTTCTGGAACCTTTCGAACAGATCACCGATTCCTTCTTTTGTAATCTCCTGGGCATAGAGCTGGTATCTTCCGTCCCGCTCATAGACCTCCACGCTGCCCTTTACCACCACCTGCTGCCCTTCCTCCAGATTAAAAGCAAGACCTTTCCTGTGCCCGGCAAACATCACTGCCGCCATAGACGATTTCCCGTCCTTTAAGGTAAAGTAAATATGGCCGGAGGTATGGTACTTACAGTTGGACACTTCACCCTTAACGGAGATCCGGTTCAGGGCAAAATCCTGGGCAAACATATTCTTAATATAGGCATTGACCTGGGTAACGGAATACACACTTGCCATATATTACACCAGCTTTGCCAGGACTCCGTTAATAAATGCCGGAGCTTCATTCCCGCCGTACTTTTTAGCCAGTTCCACAGCCTCATTGATGGCTACCTTTTCCGGCACATCCTGATCAAATAAAATCTCATAAAGGGCCAAACGGAGAATGGTAAGTTCAGCCTTACCCATACGTTTTGTCTTCCATCCTTCGGCTACTTCGTTGATCTTTGAATCCAGTTCCGGGATTCTGACCATAACGGACTCTGCCCTTTCTCTTAAATAAGCAGCATTTTCTTCACTCATGTCGACATCATGGATGATCTCTTCCACACCCTCTGCGTTTAGATCATCCTCTTTCGGTTCCTCAAAATATTGAATAAGCTGCCCTGTCTTCTCCTCTGCCGGATAAAAATCCGTACAAAAGAGCATTTTAAAGCAGTGTTCGCGCAATTTACTTCTGGTCATTTCCCATGGTCCTCCTATTGGTGATTTTCTGGACATTTGGAATTATTATACCTTACCAGGGTTTTTTATACAATAGAAACTTTGCCATTCTCCAAAAACCTCCGGATATTATCAAGCACTTTTTCGCTTAAAAGTCCAAAGGCCTGCTTGGTTCTCCCGGCCGAAGCATTGACACAAAATACCTTGGGATGCTCTAAAAGCTCCCCAGCCCCGGCAGCTCCCGCTGTATCGCAGGCAAACCGGTTGTCCCCGGCATCCAGCCAGTTTTTTAAGTCCTCAGGTTCAAAGGCAGGCCCAATGGACGTATTAAACAGGATCTTTCCATTTCCCAGTCTCCGGAATTCTTCTTCGTGCAGCAGAATTACATTCTTATTTAAACAGGTAAATACCACTTCGCTGCTCTCCAAAAGTTCTTCAAAAGGCCGGTACCCGATTCCCTTTTCCTCGTACTGGGGTTTTCTGCTTCTGCTGTAATAGGAAACATCTGCTCCCAGAAGCTTTAAAGCATTCGCTACCATACCTCCGGAGACACCCATTCCAACAATTCCTACCTTTAATCCGGTGATCTCTACCGGCATATCTTTCCACATGGGCCTGTCATATCCATGAAGAAAGCGCACCAGTTCACAGATTGCGTATTCCACCACTCCGACATCGCCGTAATCGCGGATTCCCAGGACCGTAATCCCATGCTGTTCCGCATAAGCAATATCCACGTTTGCACTTTCCTTTGAATAAAGGCTGCAGCACATCCCAACATACTTTATACCAGGACATCTTTCAAAGACAAACTGGCTGATCCTTGAGGTGTAGCTTAAAAGCACCCCATCCGCATCTCCGATTCTCCTTATAATCTCCTCGTCATCACGGGGAATATCCTCATACATTACTACCTGTTTCGCATAACGGAAAAGCTCTTTCTCTGCTTCTTCCACCAAACTCACCGGCTCTATGGCAACCAACTTCTCAAACATCTTCTTATCCTCCCATCAAACGGATAATCAAAATCCGCGACCCTACTTGATTCGGTTAAAAAACGATCGGTGACACAATATTCTGCAGGACAGCCACTACACTCCAGCCGGCAATGGCGCTGGTGCTTGAATAAATATCCACAACAGCCTTCACGCCTTCAATTTCCGCAGTGATCTTATGGTCATCTCCAATCATTCCCGGAATGCTGTGAATGTTCACCCTGGTTTTATCCGGCCCGACAGTCGCAAGGGAAGACGCTACCGCAACATTCACCTTAGTAGGAAGAAGCCCGATCGCCTCTTTTGCATTGCCGTCAAACACCATAGTGCTTTCTTCATCAGTCATTAAATGTTCCTCAAAAAGAGGGGTATTCCATAAGGATTCCGGTCCTTTTCTTGTTTCAATCCCGGCTGCGGCTTCTCCCATAAGAGAAACCGTACGGAGTACATCAAAACCGCCCACCGCTCCTGACGCGATGTAAACCCTGGTATTATGTTTTACGGCCGTGGCCTTTACTTTCTCATAGAATTCCTTGTCCGCAAAAGCCCCAATGGACAGCACGATGAGATTGCAGCCATTTGCCAGGATCTTCTCCGCCATGTCCTTAACCGAATTCCCGGAGGCCGCCTCGGCGATGTAATCCGGTTTTAATTCCAGCAGTTCGTCGATCCCTGCACAGGAGCTGCATCCAATTTTCTCTGCAAGGGCATCTGTCTTTTCCTTTGTCCTTCCAACGATCCCAACCAGCTCATACTCCGGCAATAAGCCATCTCTCCATGCTTGTGCAATGATTCCTCCAAGATAACCGTTTCCAATAATTCCAAGTCTAAGCTTTTTCATGCTTTTCTCCTTTTTGTAATTTTAAAAACATTAAACTTCATTATACCTGAAATCAAAAGGACTTTCAAGGAGTGCCGGACTCATGGTTTTTCCGCGAGACTTAAAGCTGGAATGCAAACTGATTCTTTCCTTTTCTCTTTGCCTGGTACAATGCCTGATCAGCCCGTCTTAATATGGCGTCGTATTCCGTCTCATCTTCTCCTACCAGGGTGATCCCGATGCTTGCATGTATGGTTCCGGAGGCGTGGAACGCATTTAATATCCGTCTCGCAATGGCCTCAGGCTGTTTCCTTCCGCTTAAACCGTACAGCCAGATGCAGAACTCATCCCCTCCAAAGCGGACAATCACATCCTCTTCTCTTGTACAGTCGCTCAAAATCCGCCCTGCCTGGGTCAAAACCAGATCCCCCTTATGATGGCCAAAGGTGTCATTAATTTTTTTGAAATCGTCAATATCAAGAAACATGCAGGCATAAAACCGCTTCTTCCCGCCGCCTTTTAATCTCTGTTCCACCAGTTTTCTCGCCGTTTCCCTGGTATAAACACCTGTTAAATAATCCTTTTGCGCCCGTTTCGATTCCTTTTTCCGTAAATAAATAATACAAAAAATAAGCAGGACCGTACTGGCCACCATGGCAGCTGTGCTTGCAAGAAAGATATCCGACAGTCTTCTGATCCTGTTAAAAGCGCTCTCATAGCCTTCCGTTTCCACCAGGGAAGCCACCATCCAGTCTTCAATTTCCGCAGGCTGATAATAAAGAAGCTTCCTGCTGCCCTCCTGATAATAGGAGGCATATCCCGAAAGCCCGCTTTCCACCGCTTTTTCCATCTGCTCCAAAGATTGTCCATCCCTAAATTCCATGGTTTTCAGTATATCATAAACATTGGCATGATTTTCGTACCCAGGGAACGAGACCACCTGTTCTCCTGATTTTGTGAAAACCAGGCTGGAACCATATGGGCTTAACTCCGTACTGTTTAAATATTTCCCCAGTTCTTCAGAGGTATACTCCAAACAGGCCGCTCCTACAACCTGGCCGCTCCTTATCACCGGAACAGTGAGCACAATCCCGCCCTGCCCGTTAAAGTCTTCCGAAGGCAGTCTGGAAACACTGTTTTCTCCCTTTAAGGCTCTCTGATAATCACTGCGGGCAGAAATATCCTGGGATTCACGGTCTATGTAATACATAATCCCCTGGCCATCGGAAACTCCAAACCGCAGGCCCTTCCTTTCGAAGGTCTCTGGTTTTTCCGTCCATTTCTCCTTTTCCGTTCCCTCCGGCAGATCACAGTATGCAGAAAACATCTCCAGCATTTCAAACCTTTCCCGGATCATTCCCTGGAGATAGGCGGATGCTTCGTCATTCTCCCTCTTTAAATCCTGGTAAGTCTGTTCCACCAGACTTTTTTCCACCTCTCTGAAATAATAAATGTTTAAAGTGAATATCCCCATAATTACCGATACCACCAGACCAAACAAAATCATTACCCTCAGCGAGTAGCGGTCTTTCTCCCTATCAGCCATCATATATGAAAACACCTGTCCCTTAAGTATCCTTTGATCTATTTGGAGTTCATTACAATATTTTTTTACTAATTTACACAAAGAAAAGCGGGGGCCTGAACCTTTTCCCGGTCCGCCCCCGCGATAGACTTTTTGAAATCTATTTATTCTCTTCCAATGCTACACCTGCAATCCGGATGTTTACATCCAGAACTGTTAAGCCTGTCATGTTCTCAATGGCGTTTTGCACCTTCTCCTGGACTTTCTCACTGACGGTAGGTATGCTGTAACCGTATTTAATGTTCAAGGATAAATCCACGGATACATGTTCTTCTGTAAGCTCCACCTTAACGCCCTTGGATAAATTTTTCATGCCCAGCTTTGCCACCAGTTCATTGGTGATGTTGCCAGCCATGGAATCCACACCTTCTACCTCGGTTGCCGCAAGACCTGCGATGATGGCCACCACATCGTCTGCAATCTGTACTTCGCCAATTTTATCTTTTTCATATACCTTGTGAGTATTTCTGCTTTCCAATTCTGCCACAGCAATTCCCTCCTGTACTCATTTTTATATGCTAATGAATCAACTGGATATGCAGGCATATCCGCCTGATTCACAAGCAGAGGCTGAAAGATGACTTTCTTTCAACCAATTAGGTTCTGGAATCATTATAACAAAACTGTCCGCAGTTTGCAAAGGCTTTTTACTCTTCCAGTTTCATAAGGGTGATAACGATATTTTCCGCCCCTACTTCCGTTTTCCTCTTAACGATGTCCTCAATCTGAGCCCGCTGAGGATCTGTAATGCTGGAAGCGTTGACAACAACATCCACTTTCCCGCTGGAAATGCTGACCACCGGATCTGCAAATCCTTTTGCAAGCAGCAGGGTTTCCGCCGCATTTTCCTTTTCAGCAACAGCCGTCATATCAATCATTTCCTGAATTGCCTGCTGTTTTGCTGCTTCCTCAATGTTCGGATTGTTGATCAGGTTCATTAGAGTTTCCTTGTTCTTTGCCCTTACCTGCTCCCGGTTTAACTGTACGCTGGATATGTATTCTGAAACGTTCATTCCGCTGGTGAGCACCGCTTCTCCAGGATTGTCAAGGCCGGTTTGGGCTGCCTGTGTTTCATTTGCTGCCAGATCTACAGATCCGTCGCTTTCCAAAGCCGCATCGGTACTTCCTGCCGCCAGTTTATCAATATCCTCCGCATCCTGGTCAAGGCTTGCAATCTCCTGGCTTGTGTCACTGCCGGTAAGGGACTGGTTTTCTGCCAAAATATCTTCTTCAGAAATATCAGTCATTCCAGCCTCAAAGACGTCTGTCCCGGAAGCGGCCTCCTGCTTTCCTGCATAGTTTAAATATCCAGCAGCAGCTATCATAACGGCTAAGGTGGTGATAATAATCTGGTTTCTTCGGAACAGTTTCTTCATATCCATTTTCTTTGGGGTTTTAGGGACTTTGGGTTCATTGCTTGTTTTCCAACTTCTCATACATGACACTCCTTTTTATTCCACCCTCTTTAATACTTTTATTTTATGTGGGGGCAGGTTAAATAATGCTTCCATGGCACCGGAAATTTCAGCTTTTACCGTAGGACTGCCTCCGCCCTGGGCACTGATGATGATTCCTTCTATTTCCGGACGTATCTCCTTCTCCACGATGGGAGATGTATTTTCTCCTGAACCGGTTAAAATCGTGTTTTCTTTACTCTCTGCGCTGGTGATCTTTCTCGTTCCCCCGGAGCTGTCCTTTTCCTCAGTAGAGGAATCCGAACTGTCCTTATCGACACGGAGTACCTTCTCCTCTGAGGATTTCAGCACGATCATTACTTCTACCTGACCGACCCCATCCACGGTTTTTAAGATTCTCTTCACCCTCGCCTCCAGCTGCTCCTCATAGGTCCGGTCTGCTCCTGCCGCAACAGCCGCTTCTCCATCCGCAGGTTCTGTCACAATCCCTTTTTGCAATGCCGTCTGGTTTTTGCCTTCTGCTGTCTTTTCTACCCTGGCAGCCATACCCGAACCGGAGGGAAATGTAAGGATCAGGATAATCATTCCAACCGCCAGCAGGATCAGCCATTTATCCTTTCCCATCTTCCATTTGAATTTCAATATCCTGTTCCTCCAAATCATAATATTCCGCAATCCGTCTTCTAAGACCTGAAAGCCGTGAATTTTCTTCCTGCTTCTGTTTTCTCACGTCCTCCTGTGCCCTGTCGCCATCTTTTTCCGGTTCTTTACCGGCCACTTTCACTTCTTCCACTTCCTGTACCTTTTTTACCGGCGTCTCCCCATTTCCGGAAACAGCAATATCTGACCTTCCTTCTCCGGTTCCGCCCGGTGCCAGAACCATGGTCACCCGCACTACGTGGCCAAAGGTACTGCTTCCCTGATCCTGGTTAATCTCTGCCCTGGATTCCCTGCAGATAAAGCCATCGGTCTCAGCCATGGATTTTAAATCCGTTCCGACCGCCTCTTCATATCTGGCAATCATGCTTTCCAGCCTTTTCCCTTCCATATCTGAGAGCTTCCCTGTCAGCTCCCCGGCTTCCTTTTTAAGAGTTATTGACTCAAAATAGTAAGCAAGCGTATCATCAAGCCTTAAGCCCCCTGTAACGGGTTTTAACACCAGAAGGATCAGCACCATGCCGGCAAATAATTTTATGTACTTTTCATATTTTTTATTTGGCAGGAGGTTTCCCACCACGGTTATAAAAATCAGGTAATAGGTTATATTGCGTATCCAGTTAAACAATTCTTCCATGCCACTCACCCGGTAAAATAGGTTACATTGGTAGAAGCGCATACAAGCGCTATGGTAACAACAAAGAGGATCACTGCGGAGGCCGCTACAGATAAAAGCATTTTGTGGCCTTTTGCCATTTCGGAAATACAGGAAACAATCCTTTTATCGCAGACAGGCTGCAAAAGGGCGGCTACGCACTGGTATAAAACCATCAGCACAGCCAATTTAAGCAGAGGAATCACAGAAAGGATAAGGAGTATGATAATACCGGCCGCGCCAATGGTATTCTTTATAAGCACCCCGGACCCCAGTACCATCTGGGCAACGGAGTTGACACCCTGGCCGATTCCCGGAATGGCTCCTATCAGCTTCTGGATGGCTCCCGTCTTCATGGAATCCACATAAGGAAGAACCATGGACTGTATGAGATGAAACCCAAGCACAACCCCTACCAGGGTCTTTAAGCTCCAGGAAACCACCTGTTCCAACAGCTCCGTAAGCTTTGAAAGCATTTCTTCCTTTGCAATGTGGCCTGCCATGACTAAAAGGGCATAAACCCTTATGAGCGACAAAAGCACTTGTCCCAAGAGCCACTGGGCGACGGCGATGACAAATAATGTGAACTCATAGGAAGCCGCTGCCGATGCACTGCTTCCCGCAAACGCCGCCGCCAGGAAATAGGCAGGCATTAATACCTTTGTAAAATCCATGATCTGTCCCACCACATTTCCTGTAATGGTAACGCTGGTGAAAAAGCTGGCCGCCAGATAGGTAAACAAAAGCAAATAGGTGACAAAAAACCCGGTCTCCGAAATCTGGCTTCCGGTAAATACGCTGGAAAAATTGGAAAACACCGCTCCAATGATTCCAAGCACCATGATCTGTCCCATCATATGCCCGCTGTTTCTTATCTCCCCTACCAGCAAATCTTTCAGTGCTTTTCCGGCCTGTCCCATGACCTCGTCTAATTTGCCATCCATCAGATCCTTCATAAGTTTTTTAAAGGAAAGGTTCATGCCCTGGTTCCCCTTTGTCTGGTCCAGAAATTTCTGGATATCCGTTAAATCATACTGATCCAGGTCTAAATTTCCCGCCGGGGCGGCTGCTTCCTCTCCTTGAGATACTTCCGCTCCCAGGCTGTCCTTACAAAAAAGCAGCACCGTCAAAAAACATATCAGGAAAAAGGCAGTTTTTTTCATGGTCTTTCTCCCTTCCGTCATGATAAAAATACCTGCAGCGTCTCGATCAGCGCAAGAAGAATGGGCATGCTGACCGCCAGAACGGACAGCTTTCCGAATATTTCGATCTGAGTCCCAACGGCTCCATATCCGGCATCCTTACATATCCCGGCAGCAAATTCCGCGATATAGGTGATCCCTATCATCTTCACCAGAGTGGATAAATAGATGCTGTTAATCTTAATATAGGACTGGATCTCCTTCATGGTGTCCAGAATGGTGGTGAGCTTTCCCATGCCGTAAAAAAAGATAAAAAAGCCCGCCGCCATGACCAGATAGGTCCCATATTCTCCCTTCATACCCTTTAAAGAAACCGCTAACAGCACCGCAACGATTCCTGTTATGGCTATGGTCACTACGGTCATGCTCTCACCTACAATGCAAACAGATTTTTAATGGATTCAAACAACTGATAAATATAAGGCACCAGCCAGAACAGCACCAGGATCAGCCCCGCAAGGCTTGTTAAGAATGCCTGTTCTTCCCGCCCACTGTGTTTTAATACCTGGCAGATGACGGAAACCAGGATTCCAACTGCTGCAATTTTAAAAATCAAATTGACCCCCATGCTATCCTCCTTAATACATAACGATTGTTAGGAATAAACCGCCCATGATACCTAAGCTGGTATAAAGGCGGCTTTTTTCCTGCTTATGCTTTCTCAAATAATCGATTGTTAAGTCCAACTGTTCTAAGTATAAAAGAATATTCCGTTCCTGCATGTCCATATCCAGGTATCCCAAATGCTCTCCCAGGCCTTTTAAATTCTGTTTGTCCTCTTTGGATAAGCAGACTTCCCTGGGAAGCTTGTCAATTTCCTCCTGCCAAACGGTATAAAAGGTTTCTCCCTGTTGTCCGGAAAGTTTTTCCGATACACTCTCAAATAAAACACCGATCTCGCCCCCGGCTTTTCTGCCGGTCCGTTCAAAGGCCTCCGTCAGTGGGGAATTGGCATAAACAATCTCACCTTTTAACAAAAAAATCATTTTTCGAAGCTTTTCCACAGTCCTTAAATGCTCGTTCCATTGGGCCGCCATAAAAAATCCAAGGCCAGAGCTTGATATAATGACCAGAAGAGCTCCTAATATCCGCAGCCACGTATTATCCATAAGCAATGCACTCCTGCCTGTCCCACCGTATTCCCATCTGATGTACCTGAGCTTTGTAGAGCTGTGTTCCCCTGGAGTCATAGATCTGGTCGATGTTTCCGATCCTTCCTAAGTTGTTTAAAACCACATATCTCTCAAAGATCCGCTCTTCCACCAGCTTTCTTAAAATCGGCTTCTGCTTTAAATCATCTATAGAGGTTCCGTGAACCGTGGCAATCAGCTTGCAGCCGCAGTTCATCACGTATTCCATTGCTTCCAGATCCTCCCGGCTTCCTATCTCATCCACGGCGATCACTCTTGGGGACATGGTCCGTATCAGCATCATCATCCCTCTTGCCTTAGGGCAGCAATCCAAGATATCGGTACGGATTCCCAATTCATTCTGAGGGATCCCCTGATAACAGGCCCCAATCTCAGAACGTTCATCAACCACGCCCACGGTAAGGCCTGCATGCTCCTCAGAACCGTTGGAAACCTGGCGGATCAAATCTCTTAGCAAAGTGGTCTTTCCGCATCTGGGAGGGGAAATGATCAGAGTGTGATAGATTTCTCTCCCTTCCTCATAAAGATAGGGCAAAACTCCAGAGGCGCAGCCCCTCACCTGATGGGACAGCCGGACGTTTATAAAGGATATGTATTTCATGGCTTTAATCCCGGATTCGTCTAAAATGGTCTTGCCTGCAATTCCGATCCGGTGTCCTCCCTGAATGGTAATGAACCCCTGTTTCATCTCTTCTTCAAAGGCATACAGAGAATAGTTGCTCATGTACTCCATGGTCTCCTTAAGCTCATTTTTCGAGACTATATAGGCGTCCTTTCCTTCCTTACTCAGGGAACCCCTGGGAGTCACATAATATTCCTCATTCCGGTATACCATTAAAAGAGGAGCTGCTACCCGGAGTCTGATTTCCTGAACCTCGTCGAAGTTAACGGTCACCCGGTTTAAAATTTCTCTTATGCTCCTGGAAAATATATTGATAAGCTCGTCTTTCCTATCCACCTTCATCCCTCCTCTTACCTCAATATATGTGGGGAGGGACAAATTATGACTGAAAAACTTCTGGCTTCGTGAGAGGCATTTGGGTATGCTGCTGCATAAAAAAAGAGCTGATTCCCGATGATCCTGACGGAACACTGGAATAAGCTCAAAGATAATCTTATTATTATTTAATTTCCTAATACTCTTCTGACTGAAACAATTGGCATAAAATCCACAGAGGATATTTTAATCCCATCCTTTGGGCCGCTTGCATGGATCAACTGATTCTGCCCTATGTAAATACCGATATGTCCTATGTAAGATACCACATCGCCCGGCCGGGCGTTTTCGATTCCGCCCACGTCAACTCCTGCTTCTCCCTGGTCCTCAGATGTCCTTGGAAGGTTGATACCAAATTGCTTATAAACGCTTAGCACAAAGCCGGAACAGTCGGCGCCTGATGTAAGGCTTGTCCCGCCATATACATAAGGGTTTCCAAGAAACTGCTTTGCAAAAGCCACAACCTGATCCCCGGTTCCTGCAGAAAAATCCGGTCCTGTCTGGGAAAATTCTTTTCCCATGCCGGCTCCAGGGCCAATCTGCTGCTCAAAGGGCGGCGGAGCCACAATGGGAATCACCGCATTGGCGGCCATATCTGCTTTGGCAGTAAAATTATTAGCGGCCATAAATACCAGGCCTGTAAACAGGGTCGCGATCCACTTTTTTCTCTGCATTGTTCTTTTCTCCTGATATGATATTGTTATATGCCCATATCCGCTGCATCTTCGGATAAGAATCTGTGGTATGTGGCGTGATTTCCATGAAATTTAATATAATACCGGTAATTATCCATAGAGGAATCCTCAAAATATATGATGTAATCGAAATCTTCTTCCTGAGACTTTACGCAGATAACTTTACTTTCAGCAAATTTATGAAAGACTTTCAAGATATCTTCTAAGGTCGTATTGGGTTTTTCTACGGTTTCAATGAATTCTTTTAAAAAACCATTGTCTTTTTTATGGTAATATACGTATTCTATTCCTTCCGGCGGAATCTCAAAGCAAAAGCGTTCCTGGCTTTTTGTGATTCTGACATCTCCCAGCCGCTCTTTAACATATCCCTTAAAGCCTTCCATAGCGGCTCTTGTTTCCTGGGGAGAGCCTTCGCGGATTTTCAGTATCTTCACCAATGCGCGTTCAGGGTAGTAGAAGCGAATAGGTTCTTTTTCATATCCTAATTTTATCTGCACTTCTTTTATTGAATTAATGAGCATCTGCTCCAATGCACTATATTGCATATTTATCACTCCAGTCATTTTCCAGTAGTGTCCATTTAAATTATACTGTTACAGATGGGACATGTCAAGGTTTCGTGAAACAACAAAGATGCTGTTCCCGCCGGTCAACCGGCAGCAAACAGCATCTTAACATCAATTTCTTATTAAATAATCAAAAGCACTTAATGCAGCACCGGCCCCGGATCCCATTGCAATGACAATCTGTTTATAAGCACTGTCCGTACAGTCTCCTGCTGCAAAAACTCCAGGCAAACTGGTTGCATTGCGGTTATCAACAATAATCTCACCAATGCGGTTGCGTTCAATGGTCTCACCCAGCCAGTCCGTATTGGCTATAAGACCGATCTGAACAAATACCCCTTGCAGATCCATATGATGGACTGCTCCGGATTCACGTTCCATATAGGTAATGCCGTTTACCTTCTCAGTGCCGGTAATTTCTTTTGTTTGAACGTTCTTTAAGACTGTCACATTAGGCAGACTGTAGAGACGTTTTTGAAGTATGGCATCCGCCTTCAGCTCAGGCATAAATTCAAACACCGTTACGTGGCTGGCTATTCCTGCAAGGTCAATTGCAGCTTCAATGCCGGAATTACCGCCTCCAATTACTGCCACCTGCTTTCCTTTATATAGGGGTCCGTCACAATGAGGACAATAAGCAACCCCCTTGTTCTTAAATTCTATCTCTCCCGGTATCCCGACATTTCTCCATCGGGCTCCTGTGGAAAGGATTACCGCCTTGCTTTTTAAGACAGCGCCGTTTTCCAGTTCCACCTCGATGAATTCTTTTCTTTCCAGGCGTCTGGCACGCTGTGCACTCATAATATCCACATCATAATTATTAACATGCTGCTCCAGAATTTCTGCAAATCTTGGACCTTCGGTATATCCGACGCTGATCAGATTCTCAATTCCCAGCGTCTCTCTAACCTGACCGCCGAAGCGTTCCGCAACAATACCTGTGCGTATGCCTTTGCGCGCCGCATAGATGGCTGCGCTGGCTCCCGCGGGACCGCCTCCGATTACAAGTATATCAAATGGTTCTTTCTTCTCAAACTCTGACATATCAGGCCCGCTGCCCAATTTTCCAAGAATCTCTTCCAGTGTCATGCGCCCGCTGCCAAAAACCTCACCATTCAAGAAAACCGTAGGCACAGCCATAATGTTTTTACTCTCAGCCTCATCTTTAAAAGCTGCACCGTCAATCATCGTATGAGTAATACCGGGGTTTAAAATGCTCATTAGGTTTAAGGCCTGCACCACCTCCGGGCAATTATGGCAGCTTAAGCTGATGTAGGTTTCAAAATGGTATTCGCCCTTGATACTCTTTACCTGGTCAATTAGTTTACCGTCAACCTTGGGGGCTCTTCCGCTTACCTGTAAAAGAGCCAGTACCAGGGAAGTAAATTCATGGCCCAAAGGGATTCCTGCAAAAGTGACCCCAAAGTCTTCTTCCATACGGTTAATTTGAAAGCTGGGCGTTCTGGGCAGCTTTACCTGTTCTGTCTTTATTCTCGGTGACATTGCGGTCAGCTCATCCATTAAAGCAACCATATCTTTTGATACACTGTCAGATCCTGCGCTGATTTTAATCAGCACATCATTTTCCAGAAGCTGGAGATACTCAGCCAGTTGTTTCTTAATATCTGCATCCAGCATCATAATCTTTACTCCTTAAATTTTTCCTACCAGGTCAAGGCTTGGTTTCAGTGTGGCTCCGCCCTCTTTCCATTTCGCCGGGCAAACTTCGCCAGGATTAGTTCTTACGTACTGGGCGGCCTTGATCTTATCAATAAGAATGTTTGCATCACGGCCAATGTTTCCGGCATTGATCTCTACCGACTGAATGATGCCGTCCGGGTCAATGATAAAAGTACCGCGGTCCGCAAGTCCATCTGCTTCGATCAGTACGTCAAAATTGCGGGAAAGTGTATGAGAGGGATCTCCAATCATGACATAGGTCAATTTGCGTATAGCCTCTGAATTGTCATGCCATGCCTTGTGAGTATAATGAGTATCGGTAGATACGGAATAAACTTCCGCACCCAGATTCTTAAATGTCTCATAATTGTTCTGTAAGTCTTCCAGTTCCGTCGGGCAAACAAAAGTGAAATCCGCAGGATAAAAGCAGATGATGCTCCACTTGCCCTTAAAATCTGACTCTGTGACCTCTACAAATTTTCCGTTATGATAAGCCTGCGCTTTGAATGGTTTTACTTCGGTTCCGATTAATGACATAATAAATACCTCCTATGATTTTTATATTTTTATTTAATGTTAACTTATCAGGAATTTCCGCTGTTTCTATGGGCGGAAGCTGTACTTTTTCCGTGGAGGCCAGGCCCCCTCGGAAACAGCTGTATCGCTGTGTGTAGGTTTTGACTGCGGCAAAGCGAAATAAGAATATTCGCTTTACCTTATTGATAATATAATATCAGTAACAATTACTATTATCAACTACATTTATAATATAATACTATTTCCTGATTGTCAAGAGGCTTTTCCATAAATATCAATTCTTTTTAACTATTTAACCAATACATAAGATATGTATCTGCGAAACTTATAAGACCTTTTTCGTTTTTCGCTTGACGTTACATATTATGTAATGTTACAATTTATGTAATGATATCACAGGAATAAGGAGAAAAAGGAATATGGAAAAGATTACGTTATCTACAAAAAAGGAATTGGAAATCTACATGAATCCTGTAAGACAGAAGCTGCTTAGACTATTGGGGCGATCCAGAATCCCTATGACACCCAAGCAGCTGTCGGAAAAACTGGAGATATCCCCTTCCAGCGTCCAGCATCATATAAAAAAACTAGGCTCACTGGGAGTCGTGGAATTGGATCATACAGAAATGATCAATGGAATTACCGCTAGATATTACAAACCCACCTATGTCAATGTCCAGATTGGACTGGATCATCCCGATGAGAATAATATGCAGAAGGAAGTTCTCGTCCAGGAGCAGATTGCCAGTACCTATGAGGGATTTCTGTCTCAGAAAAAGAAGTATCTGGAGCGGTACAATTCTGCCGAGCCGGAAAGTACGTGGAATTTAGGGGATATCTTGACCGGTGTCATACATCTTTCCGAGGGAGAAGGCAAAGAGCTTTTGATGATGATCACGGATTATTTGGACCGGCATGCCATTCCTTCTGCAGAAAAATCCCCCTGGGAGTACGCATTCATTCTTTACAATGCAGAGGAGAATTCTCATGAGTAACAAAAAGCAGCTGACTGTTTTTCTCAATTATGTATCCCTGGGAATTCTTCTGCCGGTGCTGAATTTAATTCTTTTGAACCGGGGAGCCGATCTAAAGACACTGCCACTTTTGATCGCTTCCTATTCCGCTGCGGTTCTTTGCTTTGAGCTGCCCAGCGGAATCTGTGCAGATTTGTACGGACGCAAAACAGTTTTCCTTATTTCCGGCGCATGCCAGATGCTGTCTTTAAGCCTGCTTCTGTTTGCGGACAACTGGATTTGGCTGTTGTTTTGCATTCTTCTTAATGGGATCAGCAGAGCCTTTTCTTCCGGAAGCTTAGATGCCCTCATCGTGGATCAGGCTCTGCAGGAAAAGGGAGAGACATGTCTCCCTGCAGTGTCTGCCCGCCTTGGCATTCTGGAAGAGACCGGGCTTGCGGCCGGATGTATCCTCGGTGGCTTTCTTTCCTGTATAGGAGATTCTTTCACCGGAAATATATTGGCCCGCGGCGTATTTACAGCAGTTACCTTTGGGCTCTGTCTGTTTGGAATCCGTGAGGATAAAATATGCGGCCGCCGGGGAGAGCGGATTCCCCTCACCAAGCATGTAAAGAGAGGCGTAAAAGCAGTCCTGTCGAAACAGGACTTTCCATTTATTCTGGCAGGCATGCTGTTTACCGGTTTTTTCCTCATCTCCATTGAGACCTACTGGCAGCCGGCTTATCTAAAGATTTCAAAACTCACAGAAGGAACCTGGGTTCTGGGTATACTGTCCTTTGCCGGATTTTTAATGGCAGCGATGGGAAATTCCTTCTGCCAAAGGCTGCTGAAGAAATTTCCCGGCTGTCAATGGCAAATTTACAGCATCAGCCGTTTTTTTCTTGGCTGCGCTCTGCTCGTTCTGGCACTACAGAAAAATGTTTGGCTCTTTATCCTGGGGTATGGCAGTATTTATCTGCTCCTTGGAACCGGAAGTGTAGCTGAAAATACTCTGATCAACCAATATACTCCGGGGTATTTAAGAGCAAGTGTTCTTTCCTTGGGTTCCTTTCTTCTACAGGCAGGCTCCATGAGTGCGTCCCTTTTTTGCAGTCTGTTTGTAGACCGGATTGCCATACCTGGGTTATGGCTGACTGCAGGGGCAGTATTGATCGGATATACCATTTTTATGACTGTGTTTCTTCTGGAAAAAAGGACCGGATCCGGCGGGAAAGAGCTGGAAAAGCAGGAATTTAAACCATATGATACTGAATCATTTTAAACTCTTCTTCCCGTTCCGGCCGGAAGGCTTCCTTTTTTACCTGTAAAAGCATCCCGTCTTTGATTTTCCCTTTCGGAGACAATACCTGTCCGCCGCTTAGAATCAACCCGTCCTCACACCATTTCTTTATCCTGCTTCTGGATACGGACAACTGCTGCATTAAAAAAATATCTGCCCTCAAATCAAATCCAGGCGGAATCCTTACCTCGATCTCCATGGCATGATCTTCCCCACAGGGAAATGCAGTATCAACGGTTGTCACGTGATATTCCGCCTTTGAGGCCGCCGCTTCCGCTTTGTTTCTCGCAAATAAATCTCTGTCATTTCCGTATTTTGCCGCCAGATCAGGATCATTTTTAAAAAATCCCTCATATTCTTCTTTCTCCAGGCGGCCGGCCGACCTTCTCTCCCATATGGCCATATTCCAGGAGGTCTTACATTGTCCGCACTGGTAAATCATCCAGACATCTATGAGGCGGCCATTGGCATTGACCCTGAATTTTCCGCTGTTTATAAATTCCGTCTTTTTCCCGCATTTCGGGCATCTTCTTATGATGGCTGGAAGCTGGTCCGGCGTGACGATCCATAGTTTTCGTAAATTTCGTTTCATGTTCTTTCTCCATTTTTACAATTGTTTCTTTCGACAACTGTAACACGCCCTCTTTCTTCATCCCACCTCATACTCTCTTATGGAACAAAGAAAAGGCGGCGCACCATTTTCTTACTGATGCGCCGCCCTATTCCAATTTCATATTTTTCTTTTCCTGAAGTACGATCCTCTGGATGCTTTTCTCGGACAGATAATAGCGCTCCGCCAAAAGCTTCACGCATACGCCGGAAAGGTATTCCTCATAGATGGATAAGTCCCGGAGCTTCCTTTCCTCTCTGGCACCTGTCCTCTGGCCCCAGGTTCGTTTATTTTCCTGTTTTCTGGGGATATAAACATATTCCCCGTCTATATAATTCTGAATTAATTCCACCAGCTCTTCCGGTAAAATCTCATTCGCTTTCTGATAGCGCATCGCTGCCTCCCAAACATAATTTTACTGTCAGGAATAGCAAAGGCTATACAATTACTTATCTATTTTCACTGCATAACCCGTGCTATGCAGCTTTTGAGGGTTCCATCATAAAAAAGCCCGCCTCCTTAAATAAACGCTTATCTTGCAACATAATTATAACCATTCTATCACATGAGTGATCATTGTAAACCTCATATTTGATCCAGAAACGTGTCAGAGCTTCATACGGTCAGTTTTTTATGACAACGCCAAGATACTTTGCCAGTTCCGCCGCCTGGTATAAGTCTACCACAGCGCCCCTGACCTCCGAACAGCTGTCAGACATCACCAACCCCTGTATGGTGCTGTTGGTAAAATCCATTCCTTTCATCACGGTTTTAAAAAAACTGGCATTTTCCAAATTTGCCCTGTTCCATTCCACCGTCTTGCAGCGGCACTGGGTCAGGGACCCTCCTCGGACCTGGGTATCGGAAAAGCGGATGTGTTCCAGTCTGGATGAATCGAAATTAGCATAGTTGAAATTGCAGTCCTTAATTACGGTATGGAGCATGGTATTCCCGCAGAATTTTGTTCCCATACCCTTAGAGGAGGAAAATTCCGCCCGGTTAAAATAGCTGTCCTCAAAACTGCAGTTGGATATGTCGCAGGCCCGGAACACCACGTCAGTAAATTCCCCCTTTTCAAAGCTGCAGTCCTGGAATATGCAGTTTTCAAATATAACAGCGGAAAAGCGCATGTGGGAAAGGTCTTCTTCCGTTACATGAAGATTCCTTAGAAGAACATCTGTTACCGCCTCCTCCTGGTTTTTTCTGCGGTATAATTCATCTATATCTTCCAGAACAAAATCCATTGTATCCGGAAGGATTGGGGTAAGAAGTTTCTGGCTCATATACCCTTTCCTTTCTCATCTTTATTTATCCTGACGGCATACCCTTCTGTTATTTCTTTCACATGCCGGCTGCCTTTTTTACTTCAGCCTCCTATATTACTTGACGGCTGCAAACAAAATGATCTGTTCCTAATTTTACCAGACTATCAAGGGACTTTCAAGTTCATACGGATCAAAACAAATGGTGACTTATTGTTTTTGCAATAATATAAAAACACAAAAGCGGCGGCCCTGAAATTCTATCATTTCAAAGCCGCCGCTGTGAATTCAAAAACTGCCGGCAAAATTACCACAGGCTGGCAGGTAAAGACCATTTCGTTACGGGTTAATCTCTGACTTATTAAAAAAGGACACAATCATGCTGTTGAAGATCATACCGAACACAATAAACGATATGCCGATAATTCCCAAATCATCAGGCGGTGAATCCCCAAGGAGCCAAATGCCTCCCAGCAAGGTAAATATGACCTCGCCTGACTGTGTAGATTCTATAACAGCAAGCTGCTTATGGTTTGACTTAACCAAATCGGTGGCTTTAAAAAACAGCAATGTTGCGATCACTCCGGAAAAAACCGCGACGCATAAGGATTGTACGGTCTGATTTATAGAAGGAACCCCGGCATTTACCAGACCGAATACAGATAAAACGAACCAGAAAGGAAGGCTGCATAACGTCATACCGTAAGTTCGTTGGATTGTAGATAGCTGATCTCCGCTTGCCTCCATGATTTTTCTATTTCCCAAAGGATAGGAGACAGCCCCAATAAGGATGGGAAGCAGCGTCATAAGGGTTATCTTAATATCCAAATCTGCAATATTATGTACCTGCAAAAGAAAAACTCCGATTAAAATAAATCCTGATATACATAGATTTTTTATCGGTACACGCTTGTGGAATACAGGAGACAATAATATACCCATTACGATTGTTACCTGCCAGGATGCCGCAATCAACCAGGATTCCCCATAATCGGCTGCATAAGATATGGGTGCATAAAAAAGACCAAATCCGACGGTACTCCAAATAAGCCAATTTAAAAGATTCTTTCTTATGACTTTATGGACTTGCCAAAACCCGTGATGTTTTCCCACAATCAGAGCCAAGATCGGAAAGGTAAACAGGTAGCGGAGGCTTGCACTCCAAATCCAGCTTCCTCCGGCCAGATGCATGCTGCGATTCAGCACAAATGAAAATGCAAAAAAGAAAGATCCGATAATACCAAATATAAGTGCTTTTTTCATATTTTTGTACTCCATGATGTCATCATCGGGTTCTCATTCCTCTACGCCATTCATGTGTTTGGCGGATTATGCTCTCCATCAATTATGACGAGTTTTTTCATCATAGCATACACTTAAAACAAAGTAAATACCAAAAAATCCATGAGTTTAAGTTGAAGGTCTGACAGAGCTCTTCTTCCGGCCCATCCCAGGCAGAATAGAAGCAATGGCCACGGCCAGAATACCGCCTGCCATCTTCCCGCAAACCATGGCCAGGATCCGCTCCGGTGCAACGGCAGAGCAAAAACCCAGATGATCCCCCAGGGTAAAGGCTGCGCAGGTGGCGAAGGCAAAATTTAATACCTTTCCTCTGTCATCCATATCCTTTACCATTGCCATCATGGGGACATTGTTGGCCAGGGTTGACAGAAAGCCTGCCATAGCAGTTTCATTCACCCCCAGATACCTGCCGGCTCTCCTTAGGGGCTTTTGCAGTCTTTTGCGGATCCATGCCATCATGGGATAAGCTCCTGCCAGCATCACCGCGATATTTCCAAGGATGATAAAGGAATCCTTTAAAGGGGCCATGCCTTCCACCACTACGAACCCGGTCACTTCCTGGACACATGCCGTAATAAGTGCCATGGTAATGACTGCCACCACCCCTCTGCCAAACCACACAAAAAACCGAATGGTCTTCTGGGGGAAGAGAAATAAGCCTGCTGCCAGAACCAAAGCAAACGCAAATACCGGAAGCAGATTCCATAAAACGGTCCCAGGAGAAAGCCCCATCATCAATCCACCGACAAGGCAGCCGGCCGGGATGGCAATGAGCCCTGCCATTGTCCCCATAGCCATACAGCCGTAGTCCTCTTTCCTTATAATAGATAAGGCCACCGGCACGCTGAACGTAACGGTAGCCCCCAGCATGGAGGCAACGATAAGGGAAGCGAAATCGGCTGCCGCTCCATCAGAAGTCATGGCATGGGCCAGGGGATAACAGCCTGTATCTACCGGTATCAGCAGAGCCGGGGCCATGGCAGGATTTATTCCTGCCTTTGCAGCCAGTGCCCCCACTCCCCCAGACAGCCACCGGGCCAGTAAGGGTGACAGGCTGGTAAGCCCAGCCATTGTAAGGGCCAGAGGACCCAGGGCATGGAAGCCGTTTTCAAACTCTTCCCCAAGGCCCAAACGGTTGCCTGCGATTTTATCCAGACCGCCTGCAAGCAGAAAAAGGGCCATGAGAAGCACAATTCCCTTTGAAATGATCATGAACTACACCCCGACACTGACGCTTTCCGGCAATGTACTTCCCCCATCAATAACCGTTTGGGTACCAGTCAGATAGCTGGATTCATCCGAAGCTAAGAATGCCGCCAGCTCTCCCACCTCTATGGGAGCCGCCAGCCGTCTCATGGGGATAGCTTTTGCCATCTCCGTCAGCACAGACTCAGGATCAGCGGGATCCGACTGCCGTGCGATGCTCTCTGCCATAGGTGTACGCACATATCCAGGGCATATGGCATTGACACGGATGCCCGATCCGGCAAATTCTACTGCAAGGGATTTTGTGAACCCTACCAGGGCTGCCTTTGACAGTGCATACGCTGTTTCGCCAGGGTCAGCTACCATATCCCCTGTTACCGAGGACATGATGACGATCCGGCCATCCTTTCGATCCACCATTTCCGGGAGCACGGTCCGGGTCACGTTCCACACACCCTTAATATTGATATCAATATGGAAATCCCGGTCTTCCTCGCTCATATCCAGAAAATTTCCCAGTCTGCATACTCCTGCATTATTCACCAGGATGTCAATATCTCCCATTTGACGCTTACCTTCTGCAACCGCAGCCTCAACTGCCTTTAGATCCCGGACATCCGCCCGTACCGCCACACAGGAAGCTCCCTCCGCCTTTAGCTCCTCTGTCAGCCTGTCTACATCACTTGAAATATCCAGAAGGATCAGCTTTGCACCATGTTTTGCAAACGCCTTTGCAATTCCTTCCCCAATGCCCCTTGAAGCACCTGTAATCAATGCGGTCTTACCTGTAAGTTTTCCCATTATTTTCGTTCCTCCTTGTCAATCGGATATTCGCTATCCGCTGCGCTACTTGATGAGATTAAAAAAGCTTTAGGCTGCTGCAAAACTATGATATATGCTCTGTATTGCAATCGTATTACTTCCTATATACAATATCAGGCATATTCAGTTTATTTTGCAACAGCCTCTCATCAGCTTTTAATCAATCGTTGACATATCAATATCGTGTCCCATTGCAATCACTTCCTCGATGATCTTTATTGCATTGCTTAAGCCGATACCGAATCTGCATGCTCCCCTCTTATACATTCTAAGAAGTGTGTCTAAATCCCTGACTCCGCCTGCTACCTTGATTTTCGCACGGTCGCCTACGGTTGCCTTAATCAGTTCTACGTGATGAAGGGTTGTAGGATTCTGGGAGAATCCGGTTCCTGTCTTGACATAATCTGCGCCACCTTCGATACAAAGCTCACTGGCTTTTATGATTTCTTCATCAGTTAAGAGCATCGCTTCAATGATAACCTTTAAAGAGGTTCCCTTGGTAGCCTCACGGACTGCCTTGATATCTTCAAGTACCAGATCATAAAGCCCTGCCTTCAGCCAGCCCACATTCATTACCATATCATTTTCCACAGGGTTCAGCTTCATGAACTCATGAGCCAGGTATACTTTTGTTTCTGTGGTTTCCTGACCGGAAGGGAATGCCAGGGAGGTACCGAAAGCGGTGTTTGTTCCCTTTAACAGTTCCACCAGCTCAGGATAATAGCATGGCCAGCAAAAGCAAGAGCCAAAATCATACTTTTTACAAGCTTCTACCATAGCCTCTACATCTTTGATCGACGTATCCAATTTCAGTACACTTGGGTCCATCATGTAAGCAATATCCTTTACTGTCAATACGTCTTTTCTTAATTCTTTCATTTTTTTGCCTTTCTTTGTATGTAAATTTTATTTGATAAACGTAATCATGGATCAGCCGGATTCTTTGGGAATGCCGGGATCCTATATAACTGTCAGACATCAGGTATGCAGCTCCGTCAGTTTCCCCATGGTCTTTCGAATTTCCACAAACCGCTGGGTGTAAGGTTTATTAAATGCCACACAGCCGACTGGCTGCTGACGTATCATCAGCTCCTCACAGTTCATGCACTGGGTACAGTACTTGATCTCATGTTCCCGGCCCTCCTTAAGTTTTAAAGGAGTTAACGGGTCTGCAAAGGACTGTCGGCCTAAGCCTACCATATCCATCATGCCGTCCTCAATGCATCTTGCTCCCATTGCAAACAGGGAGGATTTCTCCGGCTCAATGGACAGCAGCTTGTTCTTTCCTCCCCGGAAGGATGAGAAATGGGAACCGATTACAACTGTTTCCGGCTTCAGGGCTTTCTTCATTAAATCTGCAAAATAAATGTGCAGATAAGAAAAGTACGGATCATTGGTAGCCGCTTCCATAAAGCTCATACTGGAGTGTACATTACCCAGAGATTCCACAAAATAAGAGGCTCCCATTTTCTCCAGACCCTGAATTAAATCGATAGGCTCAGTCATATCCATCAGCGGAGAGTCCGGGCCGGCAGAGCCGAAGCCGCCGGGGAAGCCTTCCCACATGGACATTTTGGAACCAATCAGGAAGTTCTTATCAAAGTTTACCGCTTTCTGGATCCGCTCCATGAGATCGTATGCAAAGGCAGAACGCCTTTCCCAGGAGCCGCCGTATTTCCAGTCCCTGTCATTATAAGGGCGGATGATCTGGGAACCTAAGTATCCATGACAAAGCTTCATATCAACGCCGTCTGCGCCCACATTCTGACAGATCTTTGATGCCAGGGCAAACTGGTCCATGATATTTTCCACTTCTTCCTCTGTCAGGATATCGCCGCCCAGCCCGTACATCGGTTTCACACAGACCCTTCTGGAAAACTCCGGCACGCTGATCTCTCCTGAGTGGGTCAGCTGGAATACGATCAGGGCGTCGGGATTTACTTCTTTCAGTCTGCGGATGAATTTTTCCAAGGCTTTTTCATTGCGGGGCATGATCTCCAGCTGGGTCTTTCTGGCGCGGCTTTCATTGGTAACCGTGATCGCCTCTAGATCCACCAGACCGAACTGGCCCTTATACAGGTTTTCATACCGCTCATAGGTTAAGTCCGTTGGATTTCCCTCTGCATCAGAATCCACGCATTCCATGGGCTGTGCGAAGAACCGGTTTTTACACTCTCTGCTGCCGATCATGACCGGCTGAAATAATGTCTCTTTGTATCCCATAAGTCAACTCTCCTTTTTCCGTTTTTCGCCGCTGGCAAGCTTCATAATATTTTCTTCCGTATAATCTTCATGAGTAATTTCCCCGGTCACAGTCCCCTCGTGCATTACGATCATGCGGTCTGATACTGCCATGATCTCCGGCATTTCGGAAGAAATCATGATGATACTGACTCCCGCATTTGCCAGCTGGTCCATCAGTAAGTAAATTTCATACTTTGCCCCTACATCAATTCCTCTGGTGGGTTCGTCAAGGATCAATATCCTGCATTCCGATGCCAGCCATTTGGACAGCACCACCTTCTGCTGGTTTCCTCCGGAAAGGAATTTACAGACCTTATTGATATCTGGCGCTGCAATTTTTAATTCCTTCATATACTGGTTTGCAAGCTTTACTTCTTCTTTCCCGCTTACAAAGCCTTTGGTGGAAACCCGCTTGGGGGAAGCAATGGCGATATTGTCCTTAATTGTCTGGTTCAAGAAAAGCCCCTGGGCTTTCCTGTCCTCCGTGGCAAATCCCACGCCAAGTTCCACCGCCTGACAGGGGTGGGTCATATGCACCGGCTGTCCAAAAAGCTTCATTTCTCCGGAGCAGATTTTGTCCGCTCCGAATATGGCCCGCATAACCTCCGTTCTTCCTGCACCCACCAGACCGGAAAATCCCAGGATCTCTCCTTTGTGGAGCTGGAAGGATACATTTTGAAACCGCTCCCCGCATAAATTGATGGTCTCAAGTACCACTTCCTCTGAATGCACCCGGCGTCTGGGCGGAAAGGTGTCTTTTAGATCCCGGCCGATCATCTTACCGATGAGCCAGTCCTTATTCACATCCGCAATATTAGCGCAGTCCACATAGGCTCCATCACGAAGCACCGTGATCCGGTCGCAGATTTCAAACAACTCTTCCAGCCTGTGGGATATGTAAATCACCGTGATTCCATCCTGCTTAAGCTTTCTCACAATCTGAAACAGCACATTGATTTCTTTCTGGGTCAGACTGTCCGTAGGCTCATCCATAATAATGATTTTTGCATGATAGGATACTGCTTTTGCGATATCGATCATCTGCTGCTGTGCAACGCTTAGGCAGCGGACCGGAGTGTGATAATCCGGGATGGTCCCGGCACTCACATAGTCCAGCCATTTTTCCGCAAATTCTTCTTCCTCTTTTTTCTTTATAAAATGGTTCTTATGAATCTCATGCCCCAGCATCAGATTCTCAACCGCATTTAAATCAGGGACAAGGCTTAACTCCTGATAGATGATGGCAATTCCCTTATCAATGGCATCCTGTGGGTTATGAAAATGCGTTTCTTCCCCAAAAATGCGCACAGTCCCACAATCTGCCTGGTAAACCCCGGACAGAACCTTCATAAGGGTAGATTTTCCTGCACCATTTTCTCCAATGAGAGCGTGTATCTCTCCTTCCTTTACCTTTAAGTCCACATGATTTAAAGCGGTCACTTTGGAAAATGTCTTGGTCACGTCAAGCATTTCCAATGCGTATTCGCTCATATGCTCACCTCTGTTTTCTCATAGCAGTCCTGCATTATTTATTTTTCTTCTGAATCAGTACCGCCACCAGTATAATCAGACCTTTAATCACGATTTGAAGGTAAGGATTCACTCCCAAAAGATTCAGTATGTTGTTCATTACAGCCATGATCAGCACGCCTGCAAGGGTACAGATTAAGGAGCCCCGTCCTCCTGCCATGGATGTCCCGCCGATGACCACCGCCGCAATGGCATCCATATCATAGCCGGTACTGCCGTTTGGCTCTCCTACCCGGACTCTGGCTGCCAGCATGACGCCGGCAATGGATGCGGTCAGGCCGCAAAGACCGTATGCCATAATTTTATGGAATTTCACCTTTACGCCGGAGAGCCTGGCTGCCTCCGAATTGCTGCCTATGGCATAGATATGGCGCCCGAATACTGTCTTGTGAAGCAGCACCATGAAAATAATCATAAGGACCGCATACAGCACCACAGCATAGGGGATGATCCCTCCCAGGGACTTGGAACCAAAATTGGACCAGAACTTGGAAACCGAGCCTCCCGGAGCTCCGTTGGTATATATGTAATTGAGTCCCCGCAGCACCTGCCCCGTGCCAAGGGTAATGATGAAAGCCTCTACCCCCCTGCACACAATGATACTGCCGTTAATCAGGCCGATGATAAAGCCGACTAACATCACCAGAAGCACCGGTCCTAAATAGATGCCGGTACCGCCGGCCTGCACATAGGGCTCAGACATTCTTGCCATCACACAGGCTGCAATTGCCATAATGCTGGTGACGGAAAGGTCAATTCCTCCTATGAGCAGAACCATTGTCATGCCGATGCTGACCACGCCCACAATGGATGCCTGCCGTAGGATGTTAGTAATATTTTTAAATGTGGGAAAAATCGGTGAAATCATGCTGGCAATCAGCAGCAGGATGATCAGCGCAATATAGGGGCCGCTGATGGGATTGTTTAATATTTTTTTCACCATTCCCGAAGCACTTTTTTGTTTCATGACTGAAATGTCCCCCTTATCGGTTTACTGATACAGTACAACCCGCTCTTTGGCCTCTGGGCTTACTAAAACCTTGACCAACTTCGGATTTCTGCGAATTTCATTGACAGCGTCTTCCAGTTCCTCAAGAGGAACAATCATGGAGATCAGAGGGGTAGGATCTACCCGGTCATATTTGAGAAGAGTCAGTACGTCGCCCCAGTCGTAACCGATGCCGGCGCAGCTTCCGCTGACTTTTTTCTCCTCCAGTACGAACTTCACCGGAGGAAGACTGGCATAATCGTCATCTGCGCAGATTCCGAAAGCCTCTACCTTTCCGCCTTTTCTCACCATCTGGAATGCCTGTTCATAGGTTTTTGAACTGCCTACGGCTTCCAGAACAAAATCGGCACCTATGCCGTTTGTCAGCTTCATGACCTCAGCTATTACGTCAGGGGTCTCCTTGAAGTTGATAACATAGTCTGCCACCATGTCCTTAGCCATGGCAAGTCTGTCCTCATTGCCGTCTATGATGATCACCGGCGCTGCGCCTCTAAGCTTTGCAAGACAGGCATGGAGGATACCAAGCCCGGCACCGATGACTACCACGCTTCTTCCCATGACACAGTCCATTTTCCTGGAGGCATTGATACAGGCGGTCAAAGGCTCCACAAAGGCCGCTTTCTCATCGGATACTTCATCCGGCACCACATATACATTTTTCCACGGTACCTTTACATACTCTGCAAACCCGCCGTTTACATGGATCCCTATCTGTTTGAATTCCGTACACAGAAGCGGCTCTCCGATGCGGCAATGATAGCAGGTTCCGCAGGGCTTGCAGATATCGCAGGTAACACGGTCTCCTATCTTTAATCCCTGCGCATTGGCTCCCAGCTCTTCAATGATTCCATAGAACTCGTGGCCAGTAATTAACGGCAGGCAAGCCACCTCATCCGCATATTTCCCCGTATAGGAACCCCAGTCAGAACCGCAGATTCCACAATATTTGATCTTGATCAGAACTTCATCTTCGGAAATCTCCGGTACCGGAACTTCTGAAAGTTCATAGTGATACGGCTGGGTCAGCACTTGTGCTCTCATTTTTCTCATGTTTTTTCTCCTTCGCTATGTAATTGTCTGATTCTATTTTGTAAACAGCGCATCACTGCGTCCTTCATAGGGAGCGTCGATCATCAGGGGGCGCAGGAATTCTATGGTCTTTTTCACTCCGTCTGCCCTGCTCATGATTACATCCTCATGTTCGTAATTGAATACGCCGTCATATCCGGTGAGGAACAGCTCGCTGATCAGGCGCTTCCAATCCACGTCGCCCCAGCCGGGAATCCGGAAACGGAAGGAGCGGTCCAGACGGCCCCATCCATCCTGCATATACATATTTAACCCGCCCTTTGCCATGTTGTGATGGACAATTTCACAGTCCTTGGCATGAACCAGCGCGATCCTTCCCCTCAGTTCATCCACAAAGGTCTGGATGTTCACACCGGAGAATAAGATATTTGCCGGATCTAAATTAATGGCAAAAGCCGGATGGTGATCCACCACCTCCAAAAGCCTTAATGCGGACTGGGTATCATACACCACATTATTGGGATGAGGTTCAAATGCCACCTTCACGCCGTATTCCTTGTATTTATCAAGCACCCTGCCCCATTTTAATGCAAACTGCTCTTCTTCGTATTTCCAGCCGTTTGGCTCCGGCCAATCGTTGATGTGTCCGTAATTTTCCATGCCAGAGAAGGCCACTACAGCAGGTACAGAAAGCTCTGCCGCAAGCTGTGCGCTGCGGATCATGCTTTCCGTTCCAAAGAGTATCTTCTCCTCCCTTGTCCCCTTGCAGGAGGATACGGTCCCATCACTGTAAGGCCCCATGATCAAAGGGGAATCCGCATGGTTGCTTAAGGAGGCGATGGTCAGGCCATGGCTTTCCACCATCTTTTTGATTTCCCCTGCCTTCTTGTTTTTTAGGATTTCCTCCACATCAACCTGGCCGTTGCCCACATAGGTGGGCAGTTCCACGCAGTCGTATCCATTGTCTGCCGCAAGCTTTACCACCTCTTCCAGTGGCTTTTCCGAGTAGTTTACTACGCAAAATCCGATTTTCATCTGTGTTTCCCTCCTGGTTATACTGCCTGTTTTTGCTATACTGGTCTTCCTGTGACTGCCCCTGCTTTATTAATAGGTCCAGTCATAATCATCCCCATCCGGAATCAGGAACTGGCCCATATTGTCTTTTGTAACAACAATGGAGTCCATCATGACATCCTTCTCCTTTGGCCCCTGGCCATCGATGCAGTCAATGGCAACATGAAGAGCATCCACGCTTGCCGCACAGGGGAACTGGGTCAGCCCCACGCAGCTGCCATCCTTGATCATCTTCACCACGCCGTTGATTCCATCCGCATTTGTAAAGACAATGCCTTCTTTGTCCCTTCCTGCCTCCCGGATGGCATCCATTGCCCCCAGAGTCACGCCGCCATCCTGTGAAATGAATCCGTCAATTTCTCCCGGACCGAACTTCGCCAGACAGTCTTCCATAAAGCTCTTTCCTTTGCTGACCTCAAAATCCGTATACTGTCTCGCGATGATTTTGATGTTAGGATATTTGGAAAATACGGAATCCTGTCCTTCTTTCTGGAAGTTATCCGTACTGGAGCCTGCCATGGTATCTAAAGCTATGATGTTCCCCTTTGGCTCGCCGTAGCGCTCTGTCAGTGCTTCCACCAGCATCCTGGCGCATTCCGCACCGTTTTGCTTATCAGAATATCCTACGAAATGGGTGTAATCCTCTGTGGTGCAGGTACGGTCGAATATGATGACCGGGATTCCCGTCTCAAATGCCGCCTCAATCCCGGGATTTGCTGCGTCCTCCACGCATGGTGTGATCAGGATTGCATCCAGGTTTTGCTGGAGCATGGCTTCAATGTTGCTGTTCTGGGTGTTGGCGTCATCGTGGGCATCTGTTTCCACCAGCTCCACTCCCAGCCTGTTGCATTCTTCCACCAGCATGTCCCTCATCTTTACACGCCAGCTATTGGATATGGATGCGTTGGCAAATCCGATCCTGTATTTCTTTCCGGCTTCCGTCTCTGCTTTTGCTCCTGCTTCTTTCGCTGCTTCCGCAGTGGTCACACCCGTTCCTTCTGAACTTTCTGCCGGCGCCTTATTCGCCGCCTGGCAGCCGCTCATGGAAACTGCCATTGTCAACGCCATGAATACTGCTAATGCTTTCCTCATAATAACCCTCTCTTTCTTAAATACCTCCAATAATCTTGTAATAACGCCCCGGTGCTTTTGTACTGCTCTGCATAAATTCTGATCAGACATGACAATTTTTTAACAAAAACGATACTGATTTGGCCAAACAGTGGAAAGAAATGCGCTTTTTCTCCCCCGTTTTCGTCATTATAACATATGATTTTTCGTTTTTCAACTATTTTCTTTTGTTTTCTTTTTTTATTTTTTTATTATTTTCGTTTTTCTTTTTCTTTTTTTGTTGATATTTTTCGTTTTTTATGTTATCTTAATAATGAAAACAATTATTATCGAGAGGAGGCATAAATTGTTTAAAGCAGAAAGAATACAGCGGATCAAAGAGATTATATTTGAACGCAAACAGATAGATGTTGCCACTCTCAGCTCTCTTTTAAATGTAACAGAGGTAACAATCCGAAATGATTTGGAGCAGTTGGAAAAAAGTGGCTTCCTGACCCGCAACCACGGAGGAGCCACGTTGAATGCCTCCGCATTTCCGGAAGAACAGCTTCATACGGATCGGATGGACGGCCCCGATATTCCTTACGATAAAGAAAAGGAAGAGCTGGGACTTGTGGCTTCCCAACTGGTCCGGGAACGGGAATGGATCTTCCTGGGGCCCGGCACCACCAGCTACTATATTGCAAAGGCCTTATCCAAACGGCAGAATTTAAATATAATGACCAACAATTTTTATGTTGCCAATGTTTTCGGAAGCAATGCTTCTGTGCAGCTTCTGTTTCTGGGCGGACGGATGCAGAATTCCGGAATGTATACAGTACCAGAGGATTTAAACCGGGAGCTGGAGCATATTTATTTAAGCAAGTTTTTCTTTTCCGTGGATGGAGCCAGCATGGAAGGAGGCTATACTCTTACGGACGTGAATGTGGTAGATATCATAAGGGCTGTGTCCGACCGCTGCCATGAGGCGATCATCTGCCTGGACAGCAAGAAGTTTGAACAGCGTTCTTTCATCCGTCTTGGGGATTTAACCTGCATTTCCACCGTAGTTACCAACAACAAGATTCCCCAGGATTATCATCAATACTATATTGAGCACGGAATACGGGCATATACCTCCTATAATTTAAAACCTTTAAGCTAATAAAATTTCATGAGGTACGTTTATGGATAAGTTTGTAATTCGTATGGAAAATGTCTGTGCAAAGCCATTTCCGGAAAGCCGTATCAACTTTCAGGCCGCTTCCGGAGATATCACTGCGATTGTGGGAAGCAACGGCGAGGGAAAAACCACTCTTGCCAGGATTCTTGCGGGCATCGTTCCCAGAATGGGCGGTGAAATCCGGTTGGACGGCAGGCAGCTGGATATCCACAGCATCACAAGCGCCCAAAGAAACGGGATCTACATGCTTTTAGAATCCCTTCAGCTTTTTTCAGGCAAAAGCATTATGGACAACCTGCTGCTGGGTATCGAAGAGCTTATTTTCCATAAGCGTTTGTTTTACCCGGCAAAAGAAAAAAAGGAAGCCGTCTGCCGCTCCATCCTTAAAGAGCTGGGGCTGGACCTGGAATTGAATCAGCCTGTGGACCGCTTATCCCAGGGAGAGAAATGCCTGCTTCAGATCGGCAGGATTCTTTTATGCCGCCCGAAAATCCTGATTATGGACGAGTTCTCCGCTTCCCTGACCAACCACGAGACCAAAAGGGTCATGAATCTTCTGACAGAGTTAAAAAAGAAAAATATCTGTATCATACTTGTTTCCCATGAATACCCTGCCGTGATCCGGCACTGTGACTGCGTCTCCGTTATGGAGCAGGGAAAGATCACGGAATCCTATTCCAGAGAGGAACTTGGAGATGAGGCATTTGTGAAACGGGTACTGTCATTTAAAAAGGACTTTTCCTATCCAAAGCTGCCCCATACACCCGGAAAGCTGCTGCTGGCTGCGAACCATATTTCCAGCGGAAATCTCCATGACATTTCCTTTTCCCTGCAGGAAGGGGAGATTCTGGGAATCGCAGGAGTCGTAGGCTCCGGCCGCACTACCTTGATTCAGGCCATTTCCAAAGAACGGGAAATCACCTCCGGCCATATGTATTATGCACCTGTGCTGGAACGCTCCGGTGCGGTCAGCTTCCTGCCGGAGGATTGCGGGAGCCAGACCTTGTTTTCGGGAAAGGATTTAAGTTTCAACATCACAGCCTCCAATGTCCGGAAAGCCGCACGCTTTCATATGGTCTCCGGCCAGAAGCTGGATTTATACGCCCGGGATTTCATGGACCGCCTGAATATACGGAAAACCTCCTGCCACGTTCCTGTGGAACAGCTAAGCCGGGGAGAACTGCAGAAGGTGCTCATCGCCCGCTCCCTCCACCAGGAAGCCAGACTTTATATTTTTGATGAGCCGTCCAGTAACTTAGACTTAATGTCCAGAAGCGAGCTTTATAATATTTACAATGCCCTGCTGTCCCGGAACGCTTCCATCATACTGATTTCCTCCGATTTCTCGGAGCTCATCGGCATGTGCGACCGGATTTTGCTGTTAAAAGCGGGGGAACAGGTGGGGTTATACCCTGCCGATACCATAACCAGCGATTTTCTATATTCCATTTTGTAATGGAATTGTCATTTTAACCGAATCAAGTAAGTCCCCCACTTCAAATGCGAAAAGCATTAAGTGGGGGGTGGGGACTTGCTTGTGTCAGGTGGAGTACAAGCTCCTCCTGACAAGCAGCGATAACTGCTACTCGGTTATGAGCAAGTAGTGAAGCGGATTGCGAATATCCGCTTCACTTTCTACATAACAGGAGAAGGTATAATTATATGAAAAAATTAATTGCTTATGATTTGGGTACCGGAGGCATCAAAGCCTCGCTGTTCTCTGAAAACGGGACATCTCTGGCAGATGTATTTATTCAGTATGACACCTTATTTCCCAAAGAGCGCTTTGTAGAACAGCGCCCTATGGATTGGTGGAACCATGTCTGTCAGGCAACAAGGCAGCTTCTGGACAAATCAAAATCTGATGCAGCGGATATCGCCTGTGTCGCCCTGTCCGGCCACAGTCTGGTGGCAGTGCCCCTTGACAGGGAGGGAACCCTGCTGGCGGACCAGGTGCCCATCTGGTGCGACATGCGGGCAGTGGAAGAAGCAGAAGAATTATTTAAGGATCTGGACTATAACCAGTGGTATCTCACCACCGGAAATGGAGATCCGGCGGAATGCTACACTGTTACCAAATTGATGTGGATGAAAAAGCACCAGCCAAAGCTGTACTCAAGGATTTATAAAATTCTGGGCTCTAAGGACTTTATCAACTATATGCTGACCGGAACCATGTGTACGGACCCGTCTTATGCGTCGGGATTCGGCGTATTCAATCTTACTGCATGGGATTATGAACCTGGATTTATGAATGCCGCAGGTATCAATCCGGAGATATTCCCGGAAATCCGACCAAGCGATTCTATCATCGGGAGGGTTACACAGGCTGCTGCACAAATGACCGGTCTGGCAGAGGGAACCCCCGTTGCCTGCGGGGCGGTGGACAACACCTGCATGGCCCTTGGCGCCAGAGGACTGGCGGAAGGGGTGGCGTATACGTCCCTGGGGTCTTCCAGCTGGATTGCCGTCACTTCTTCCAAACCTGTTGTGGATCCGGCAACAAGACCTTTTGTATTTGCCCATGCTAAGAAAGGATATTATACTTCCGCGGTATCCATTTTCTCCGCCGGGAACTCATTCCGCTGGATCCGGGATAACCTTTGCCGTGATTTTACGGATGATACGGATACATACGATGCCATGAACCGGATGGCGGAACGTGTCCCTGCCGGAAGCAACGGGGTGCTGTTTAATCCTTCTTTAGCAGGCGGAAGTGCACAGGAGCCGTCCTCCGGTCTTCGCGGCGGATTTATGGGATTGGCCCTGCACAACACCCGGGAAGATCTGGTGCGGGCATCTATGGAAGGCATTGCCATGGCCCTTCGCTGTACTCTTGATATCCTGCTGACACAGACCTCCATAAACGGAGAAATGCTGATCTGCGGGGGCGGAAGCAAAAGCGCGGTATGGCGGCAGATTTTTGCTGATGTTTATAATCTGCCTGTTTTAAAGACCAACATTGACCAGAATGCCGCTTCTCTGGGTGCTGCTGCACTGGCGGCTAATGGGTGCGGACTGTGGGAAGGATATGACCTCATTACGGAAATCCATCAGACGGAAGATATCCTGCTGCCGGATAAGGAAGCCAATGAATTGTATGAAAGGCTTTTGGTTGTTTATCGGAAATGGACGGAAGACTTGGCGGATTTAAGCAATATGATGCCGTAATTTTTATATTCAGCATCTTCTATGTGCTTTTTCAGCGCTGGTACCCAGGCTGTTATGGTTTTCTATTTCGGCAAAAGGGATTGTTGTTAAAATGCAGCCTAGCAGTTGGTTATGAATCCTTCCATTGCGGGTGTTAAAACATTCTTTAATTAACTTCCGCAACGGGTACATTCAGATAATTTTCAGCAAGTGCGTATTTATGTTGGGAGGTTTACAAAAAGGCAAAAAAAAGCGTCCGCCTCTACGACTAGTAGAAAAGCGAACACTCTGGTACTCAATATGGGAAAGGGGGGATATCCCCCTCCTGTACTTCAAACCGGTGCAGACACTCCAATATGGACTTAGCTCCTGGCGAAGAAAGAAAGCAGAAGACCTTCAATATATGTATAGACATTTAGGCTATTTACTTTTCAGCGATTTAAATAGAATCTGCCCTATCCTGCCAGCCAATGATTACATTTACTATGGTCGGCAGGATCAATGTGAACAGGTTAATATAAGACACAAGAGTCAGCCCCTTGGACACCAGGCTTGTAAGTCCCACCTGGGAGACTCCCCAGGTAAGTATGATATAAAACAATGTAAGCATTGCTCCTCTTTTGTTCCGTTTTACAGCGGAAACTTCAGGATTTTCACTTTTTTTCTCCTGATACCAGTTTAAAACCCGGTCATTGAAACCCTGAGCATAATTGATGGCTGTTGAAATCGTTGCAAAAAAGATGGAAACAGTTATCAGAGTCAGAAGTACGGCCTTAAATGCGGAAGCTCCTACCCCATTTTCTACTACCAGGATGGTATAAACAGCTTTGCCGGCCTTCCAGCCTTCAAATACTCCGGAATAATTTGCCGCCAGATTCACCACCGTCATTTCCAGGAACACCCAATTTAATATTACAGAAAGAACCACCGCCAAACGGAGGGTCCTCTTATTGGTAAAGAGCTGGGCATGGTTTACATAAGCCCCAAATCCTCCTAAATTCTGACCGGAAAAAATATAGGCCCAGCAGAATGCGGTCAAAAGGTATTTTAGAAAGCTGCCGGCTCCGGAGGAAATTCCCTGGTTCAGTGAATCGCTCATCACCTGCATCTCATTTCTTAAATTTCCGTTTGCCAGATTGTAGATCATGTTTGGTACATGAATCACAACCAGAGTGATAAAAATGACTGCGCTCATGAACACTGCATTTTTGCGTACCAGGTCGCTTCCTTTCATACAGAGCATAAACATGATAATGCCCACAACAAACGTGGTTACAAGATAAGGCATGCCGGAAATCTCCGCAAGGGCTGAACCTGAGGAGGAATAGGCCAGAGCCATACATACAATGAGCAGCCAGTTAAAATTGAATTCATATACGATCTGCATTGGCTTTGCCAGCTTTCCTCCTAAAAAACGTGCCCCATACGCTCCAAGGAAGCTTCCATAATCAAAGGTTCTGAAATCCATGGCAAATTTCATAAAAAAATAGATCATAAAACAGTTGATGGCCGCAACTACCAGCGGCATGAACAGGCAGAAATAAGGCTGCGTTACTTTGGGCAATATCCCGTAAAACCCTGTGTTTGCAAAGAAATATGACCAGGGTGTTGACCCGGCCGCAAAACCGCCACCGCATTGAGAGCTAAACGCTATGGATACAAATACGACAACCGTCTTCCACTCAATCTCCTTATCTCCAGCTTTATTTCCATTTCTCCCGTTTTCCATGGTAAGATCCTCCTCGTATACTTATTTGTTATTTTTTTAACAAATAGATGAAAAATAAAATTTCTCTACTCTTCTCCGCCAGCTGCTTTTACCGTTTCTTTAAGATATGGATTAATTATAGTTTATGGCTGATAGAATATCCAATCGGCCAATTCTATGCTTTCCCACCTGATCCATAGTTTTTTTCCTATATATTTATTTATAGCTTGTATCATCCATTTCAACTATGTTATAGTGCAGAATAAGAATATTGTCATACGGGAGGTAATGGAAATGAGAGAAGAAATTATGGAAGGGATCCGGCGCCATATTCTTCCTTTAAGCGGTTTGGAAAAGGCGAAGCTTTTGGAAGTATGGCCAGGCCACTCAAAGATATCCATTGAGATTCCGGAGAGTGCCTTAAACCTGTATGGTAATCTCCACGGAGGTTTTTTATTTTCCCTATGCGACATTACCGCAGGCATGGCCACCTATGCATATGAATATTCCAATGTGACCCAGCACGGGTCCCTTGACTTTATGCGGGGTATAAAAGCAGGTCTGATCTATGTAGAGGCCAATTCCATACACAAAGGAAGCCGGTCGGTCGTGAACCGGGTGGAGGTAAAATCAGAGGATGGGAAAATCATTGCGGCAGGAGACTTTACCATGTATCTGCTGGAAGCGCTGTAAAATATATAAAAAGTAAAAGAGCATCGGCTTTTGTCAAAGCAAAAGCCGATGCTCTCTCTTTTTGCTCATCTCCGGCTTCTCCCGTATCGCGGATCATGCCTGCTTATAAAAAATAAATACATAGACAGCAACTATCAATTATGCCCAAAAAGCCGAATACAGCCGATTGGATTTTTAAAGACCCGGTGTTTATAATAAAAGCATCAAGATTGTTAAAAAAATACTAATCAAAACCTTTAGGAGGAATGAACATGAGTAAATTATCCAAAGAAGAATTTCAGGCGTACTTAATGCAGATCCGCGAGCTGGCAGAAGGTCCGCTGGAGGAGATCCAGAAGGAAGTGGAAGTCACCAACAAATTCCCCCAGGAATTTTATGATCTGGCTATTAAGAATGATTTATACCGCTGTTCGCTGCCGGTAGAATTCGGCGGCTACGGTTTATCCGAACTGGATATCCTTAAAGTACAGGAGGAATTTTCCAGAGGGCCAGGGGGCATGAGAATGCATCTCCACTATGCAATGGATTTAAACTGGAGAATCTTAGATGACTACGGCAATGAGGAACTGAAAGCAGAATATATGGACAAATTTCAGGATAAATCCGTATTTACCTGCTTCGCGCTGACAGAAGCAACCGGAGGAACAGGCGCTGATTTACATACCATGGCCGTAAAAGACGGTGACTCCTATGTATTAAACGGAGAAAAAACACTCATCTCCCACACGGACTGCTGTGAATTTGCTTATGTCATCGCAGTCACCAACCCGGATTCTAAGAAAGATGACAGGCTGTCCGCATTCTTCGTACCAATGGATGCACCGGGATTTGAAGTTATCAACATGCCTCATATGATGGGCTGCCGGGGAGCCGGACATGGAGAGCTTAAATTCACTGATTGCAGAATTGACAAGAAATACTTATTAGGCAAAGAGGGCCAGGGTCTTGAAATTGCAATGCATTCCTTATCCGTTTCCCGTGCACACATTGCAGCAAGTAATCTGGGCATGGCACAGAGAATGCTGGAACTGTCTCTCCAGTATGCAGCTGACCGTGTAACCTTTGGCAAACCAATCGGAACCCGTCAGGCCATCCGCTGCAAGATTGCTGATATGTCCATGATGGTACACGCACTTCGCTGTATGGTTTATGACTTTGCAAAATCTTACGAAGAAAACCCGACCGGCGAGTACATCGAAGAAAAAGCAGCCATGTGTAAGCTTTTCAGCATTGACACCACCAGAAAAGTCAGTGATGAAATGCTTGAGATCTTCGGCGGTGTTGGCTACTTTGAGGATTGCAAATATGGTCCGGTGGAACGTCTTTACCGTGACTGCCGCGCTATGTGGTTAGAAGAAGGGGCTCCTACCGTACAGCGTATTACCATCTCAAAAAACACCATCAAGCATGGGGCTAAGATGGAATATATCATTTAATATTGGTTTGACTTGGGGTCATCAGGTTCGGTCTGGACCTAATGACCCTGTTTATGTAAAGGAGGAGAATGATGAAACCATTAGAAGGAGTAAAAGTAGTTGACTTAACCACCTATTTAGCAGCCCCCACCACAGCACGTGTACTTGGAGAATGGGGAGCCGACTGCATCAAGATCGAGTCTGCCAAAGGAGATCCGGCCAGAACACAGGGGGCTGTGTTCAACATGCCCTATGAAGACGATGAAAATCTGGCATTTGATGTAGCGAATATGAACAAACGGTTCATTACCCTGGACTTAAGGTCAGAAAAGGGAATTGAAATTGCATATAAACTTTTTGGAGAAGCGGACGTTTTTGTTACCAATACCAGAACAAAGTCCTTAAAAAAGCTGGGGCTTGACTACGACACCTTAAAAGAGAAGTTTCCAAGACTGATCTTTGCACAGGTTCTGGGCTATGGAGAAAACGGGCCGGAAAAAGACACCGCAGGCTTTGATGTCACTTGCTACATGGCAAGAGGGGGTGTATTCGGTACTACCGTAAACAGGGGCGATGCGCCCATGATCCCCACCAACGGTTTTGGTGATTTTCAGGTAGCCTTAGGACTTGCATCCGGAATCTGTGCAGCTCTCTACGCCCGGGAAAAATCAGGTGAAGGCGACAAGGTCACGGTAGGCCTTCACCATGCTGCGGTATATGCACTGAGCACGGGAGTCATCTCCGCCCAATACGGAAACCAGTATCCCAAGAGCCGGAAGGAAGTCCCCAATCCATTCAATAACGTATACCGCACTAGCGACCAGAAGTGGGTGGTAATCTGCTGTCCGGAGTATGACCGGGATTATGAAAAAATCATGACCCTCCTTGGCAGACCGGACATGGTGGGAAATGAACGTTATATGAAATGTGCCCAGGTAAATGCCAACAACTTAAACCATGAAGTCATCGACATCCTGGATGAAGCCACCAGCACATTCACAAGAAAAGAACTCCTTTCCATGTTCAAAGAAAACGATCTGGCTTGTGAAGCAGCATACGAGCCCCTTGATATGTATGACGACGAACAGGTTTGGGCCAATAACATCATTGCAAAGATACCCTATCCTTCCGGAGAACGTTACATGCCAACAAACCCTGTGAATTTCAGTTCCCTGGGCGCACCGGAATATCACATTGGCGGCTCTCAGGGCGCACATACGGTTGAAATCCTGAAGCACCTGGATTATGCCCACGGGGAGATCGAAGAAATTCTGGCTTCCGGTGCGGCCACCGGTGAAACAAAACTGAAAAAGCTTTGATAAATTGAATGGAAAGGTGAGATGACATGAGTTTATTATATACCGAAGAACAAAAGGAACTGCTGGCTCTTGTAAGGGATATGGCGGAAAACGAAATCAAACCCCATGTCCAGGAAGCAGACGAAAAGGGTGAATGTCCCAAAGAATTATTCAAATGGGGATTTGACATGGGACTACATATGCTGGAGATTCCGGAAGAATACGGCGGCACCGGTTTAAGCTATGAAACCACAGCCATGATTTTTGAAGAGCTGGCAAAAGTGGATGCCGGTTATGCCATTACCTTTGTAACTACCTTTGTTGCCTTAAGAAATGTAATCCTGGCAGGAACCAGAGAACAGGGACAGTATTTTGCCGACAAAATTGCCCCCGGCGGATTTGCAGGCTTTGCCTTAACAGAGCCAAACGCAGGCTCCGATCCGGCTGCTATGCGGGCGACCGCTGTGCTGGAGGGGGATGAATACATTTTAAATGGTACAAAGACTTTTATTACCAATGGCGCCCTGTCTGATGTATTTGTCGGCTTCTTTAAGACAACACCTGCGGCAGGACACAAAGGAATCTCCGCATTTATCATTGATGCGGCTACCCCCGGCGTAACGGTAGGTGCTCACGAAAATAAGATGGGTCTCAGACTTTCCAACACAACGGACTTAATCTTTGAAAATGTCCGTGTAAAAGCCTCTGCTATGGTAGGACCGGAAGGCTCCGGCTTTAAGCTTGCATTAAATGCGCTGAATTTATCCCGTGCCTTTGTTGCCACCCTGGCCGTAGGCATCATGCAGAGAGCTCTTGATGAATCTGTAAAATACGCAAAGGAACGGAAACAGTTCGGCTCTCCGCTTATTAAATTCCAAATGGTTCAGGCCATGCTGGCGGATATGGCAATCAAGGTGGAAGCCTCCAGATGTCTGGTCAATAACACCATGAGGATGATGGATCAGGGAATCATGGTACAAAAGGAAGGCTCCATTTGTAAAACCTTTGTATCCGATTGCGCGCAGGAAGTGACCTCCAACGCTGTACAGATTTTCGGGGGATATGGATTCAGCAAGGAATACCCGGTTGAAAAACTGATGAGGGACTGCAAAGTATTCCAGATCTTTGAAGGCGCAAACCAGATTCAGAGAATGACCATCGCAGGCGTACTGGATAAAGAATATAAATAAGGGGGAATGAAAATGAATATCGTTGTTTGTATAAAACAGGTTCCTGATACCACAGAAATCAAGATCGACCCGGTAAAAAATACTTTGATCCGTACCGGAGTCCCCAGTATCATGAATCCTTTTGATAAAAATGCATTAGAGACAGGACTTCAGTTAAAGGATCAGTACGGCGGTAAGGTAACGGTGATTTCCATGGGCCCTCCCCAGGCAAAGGCGGTGTTAAGGGAAGCTCTTTCCATGGGCGCCGATGAGGCGTATCTCATCACTGACCGCGCCTTCGGCGGCTCCGATACTTATGCCACCAGCTATATTCTTTCCCAGGCAATTCAGAAGCTGGGAACCTTTGATGTGATCCTGGGAGGCAAACAGGCCATTGACGGAGATACCGGCCAGACGGCTCCCAGCATTGCAGAACACCTTGGAGCTGCCAGGCTTACCTATATCCTGGATTTAAAAGTGGAAGGCGGTAAAGTCATAGCACGCCGTCAGGTGGAGGAAGGAATCGAAGTAATTGAGGCCAGGCTCCCGGTTCTCTGCACGGCAACCAAAGAAAGCAACAAGCCCAGATACGCAACCATCAGGAAAAAGATTGCCTCTTTAAAAGCTGAGATTCCGGAAATCACACTGGCGGACCTTCCTGGCTCCGATACCACCAAGATGGGATTAAAGGGCTCTCCAACCAAAGTAAAAGCAACCTTTACTCCTAAACGATCTGCCGGCGGCGTGACCATAACAGGGAACAATCCCGGAGAAATCGCATGTGCATTGATCAGCAGACTGGCCGATGCAAAAATACTGTAGAAGGAGGTTTCAAGTGATGAGTTTTGAAACATGTAAAGACGTATGGGTATTTATTGAGTGCTTTAACGGTCAGCCAAAAAGTGTTGGACTTGAACTCCTGGGACAGGGCAGAAAGCTTGCCCTTGGCCTAAAACAGGAATTATGTGCCGTTGTCATTGGAAATGAGACAGAGGATGCGGTGAAAGCTGCCGGTGAGTATGGGGCTGATAAGATCTATGTGGTGCAGGGTGATGAGTATGAGCATTATTCTGCGGATGCCTACGGCCATGTGTTCCTGCAATTGTGTAAAAAATATGATCCAAACACTATTCTGGTAGGCGCAACCGTAAACGGAAGGGATTTAGGTTCCAAAATCGCAGTAAGCCTTCGGACCGGACTAACCGCCGACTGTACCGCATTAAGCGTAGACGAGGCAACCGGAAACGTAGTATGGGAGCGTCCTGCCTTTGGCGGCAACCTATACGCCCAGATCCTATGCAGTGAAACCAGGCCGCAGATGGGAACCTGCAGGCCCGGCGCATTTAAGAAACCGGAAAAGACACCGGATAACCGGCCGGCCATCATTCAGGAAGAAATAAAAATACCGGAGCATGAAATCCGTACAAAAGTCATTGATTTTCTAAGCGCCTGTGAAGACAATGATTTACGGCTTGATGATGCAGAGGTCATCGTATCCGGCGGACGAGGCATGAAATCAGCGGAAAACTTTACGATCTTAAGAGAACTGGCTGATGCATTGTGCGGAACCGTTGGTTGTTCCCGGGCAGCCGTAGACGCAGGCTGGATGCCCCAGTCCAGGCAGGTGGGCCAGACCGGTTCCACCGTGGCACCAAAAATTTACTTCGCCTGCGGAATCTCCGGAGCAGTACAGCATGTGGCCGGTATGAGCGAATCAGGGACAATTATTGCAATTAACAAAGATGAAACAGCTCCGATTTTTGAAGTTGCAGATTATTGTATCGTTGGAGATGTATTCGAAATCATTCCCGCTCTGGTAAAAGAATTAAAAGCGAAAAAACAGGGGTAATGCTGAATGCAGCTTCTCTTTTATCCAAAGGAGACGGGTTATGTCTGAAGAAATTAAAATCAATCCCCAACTGAAACGTCAGTATCTGGAAAAAGGCTTCTGGACAGACAGAACTTTATTGGACTGCTGGGAGGAGTCGGTTAAATGTCATCCGGACCGTGAATATGTGGTGGATGACAGAGGTTTTCGATATACATACAGGCAAATGGACGAAGGGGCTTCAAAAGTGGCAGCTTTTCTCCTTAGCAAAGGGATAAAGCCACGGGAGACAGTCTCTTATCAGATCCCTATCTGGAGCGAATTTGTTATGATTACCATTGCCTGTTTCAAAGTCGGCGCAGCAGCACACCCCATTGCAATGTCCTATGAAGAGAAAGAACTGGTGCACAGCATAAATCTGACGGAATCCAAAGTATACTTTGGGCCTACGTTCTTCTATAAAACTGATTATGAGAAACAAATTTTGTCTGTAAAGGATCAGATTCCCGGTTTGGAAACCATTATTTTGCTGGACTATGCAAAGGAAAAGGCAAATGACAATATCACCATGAATGAAATCCTTAAGCAGTATGAGCCGCTTAAACCGGATCAAAGCCTTCCATTAACAGGTCAGGATATTGCCGTAATTCTTGGTACCTCCGGAACTACCTGCGGAACAAAGGGGGTACTGCTGACCCATGACAATGTCAGATACAGTGAGGAAACGTTTAATAAAGAACTGGGGCTGACAAAGGAGGACATCATGTTTATGCCGGCACCGTTAAACCATGCCACCGGCTTCCATCATGGTATCATTGCAACCATGCTCATTGGTGCAAAGCTGGTGCTGCAGCAGAAATACTGCTGCCGGGAAGCCATCAATCTGATGAATCAGGAAAAATGTACATACTCCATGGGAGCCACCCCCTTTATCTACGATATTCTGCGGGACTTAGAGATCAACGGAGGTGCACTGCCCTATCTTCGGTTCTATCTCTGCGGCGGCGCTCCGGTCCCTGGCTATATGGTGCAAAAAGCATGGAATTTCGGAATTCTTCTCTGTGAGGTGTATGGTTCCACGGAAAGTGTTCCCCATGTATATGTAAGGCCTGACGAGGTCCTCGCCTTAAACGGGACGTCTTCGGGAAGAGCCATGGAAGGCATAGAAATCAGGGTAATTGATGACGATGGAAAAGATGTTCCTCCCGGCACTCCTGGTGAGGAGCTTTCCAGAGGCCCCAATGTCTTTGTTGGATATTTAAAAAACCGGAAAATCACAAATGAAGCTCTTGATGATGATGGTTGGTTCCACAGCGGTGATATCTGCTTGATTGATGACGCCGGTAATATCCGAATCATCGGCCGGAAAAAAGATATCATTGTCCGGGGCGGAGAAAATTTAAATTCCAATGAGATCAATGACAATTTAGAGGGTTGTCCCGGGGTAGCGGAGCATACGGTAATCGGTATGCCGGATGAACGACTGGGAGAACGGATCTGTGCATTCGTGGTTCCCCTTTCAGACCATAAAGATTTAAAGCTTCATGACGTGATCGCTTTTTTAAAGAAAAAAAACGTGCCAAAACGATTCTGGCCGGAAAGGCTAGAGCTAATTGACAGAATCCCCCATACAGGCAGCGGTAAGGTGAAGAAATACCTGCTTAGGGAAGAACTTATTAAGAGAATGAGGGGGTGACTGGCTATGACAGAACAGAAATTCGGACCAAGAAGATGCCGTGATACAAGAAAACCACTGGCAGGCCAATGCCCGGAGGTTGTATTTTATCGTTGTGCGGAATGCAAGACCCTGTTCCCGGTCACCGGAGAGAAGGCTTTGGAGGAAAAAGAGATTCTTTGCTGCCAGCATAAAGCAGAACACCTGGTCCCATACCCCCCGGAACAGGCAGAAAATAAAATAAAGGTCAGTTACCAGATCACCGGCGGTTACAATGACAATGCCGTACAGGTTTTCTGGAAGGCAGAAAAGCCTGAATCCGCGCCGGAGTGGATCTATTTAAAGACATTCACCGGCGGATATTTAAAATATGTAGCTGAAACAAAACGTCCGCCTGTGGTATTTGCGCTGGCTGACACCGATGCATTCGCATACTGCGATGAGGACCCATGCCTGGAATGTGTTTTCCGATGCAAGCGGGGATTTGTGATCTATATCTATACCAAGGGAACCGGGCTGGTTTATCTTCCGCTTGATAAAATGACGGCGCATTGGCAGTCAGGAGCAAAAGATAAAGCATAAAACAGCGCCTTTCTAACCACTAAAAAACTATATAAAATTGGAGGTAAGCTTATGTTAGCTACGATCGGTTTGATAATTGCCATCACGCTTCTGGTCATTATGATTATCAAAGGCATAGATATGATTACTGCAACGGTGATCACAGCGTCTATTATTCTGGTGACCAGCGGATTGAACTTTAAAGAAGGGCTTCTCACTACCTTCTCCGGCGGGGCAGGTGCCTTCGTCGCGTCATGGTTTTTGATTCTTGGACTTGGGGGAGTCTTTGGGCAGCTGGTATTGGAGACTGGGCTTGCTACAAAAATTGCCAAAACCCTGACAGAAAAACTTGGAACGAAAATGGTGGGATTGGTAATCCTGATCTGTACCTTTTTTATTACCCTGCTTGGCATTAACGGATATATCATGGTGTTTGTCCTGTATCCCATTGCAGATAACCTGCTGCGTCAGAATAATATGGACCGCCGCGTGCTGCCCTTCCTTCTTCTGGGCGGCGGCGCCTCTGCCAACGGTTTTGCATATTCCCTGGATATCTGTAATGTATTACCAAGCAATTACTTAGGCACTTCCCTTGGTTCTGCGCCCTTATTATCATTTATTTTTACCGGAATTCTGGCGGTATGCTATTTCATATATTTTAATTATGCCCAAAAACAGAGCCATAAGAACCATACCCAGGAGGAACTTCTGGCCATGTATAAGGATAACAGCAGCACCATAAATAATGAAGAACTGCCGGGGATTTTTATCTCTGTTCTGCCTTTTGTCCTGGTTTTAGGATCAGTGGTTATCACCTCCGGCTGGGGCACATCACCCAGTATTATGTTTTCTCTGGTACTTGGTATCCTTTTGATTATCTGCACACAATCTAAGCATATCAAAAATATGAAGTCATCGATTAAGACCGGAAGCAGCTCAGGCTTGAATTCCATGCTTACGGTAGCGGCAGTCATGGGACTTTCCAAGGTCCTGAGTGCTTCTCCTGCCTTTCAGAATCTCCAGCAGGCAGTACTCGCTATGAATATGCCGGCATATTTAAAAGCTTTCTTTGGCACAACGGTCCTGACCGGTCTGACCGGCTCCGCTATCTCCGGTGAGACGATCTTCATGGAAAGTTTTGGCCAGGCATTTGTAGACATGGGTGTCAATATCCAGGCTTTGCACCGTATCGTTACAGAGTCAGCTTTAATCTTAAATAAGCTGCCCAACTCTTCCGTTGCGATCCTGACCATGTCTATCTGCGGCTGCAGCCTGAAAGAAAGCTATAAGCATATCATCCTGGGTACCATCATTCCGGCGTTTGCAGCAGGATTCATCATTGCCCTTTTGGCTACTGCAGGGGTTGTATTCTAAATGTATTGCCAAATAGAACGTGTTTCCATGCAAAAGATGGCGCCATCTAAAAGACGGCGCCATCTTTTGCATCCTGACGGAAGCTTATGGCAGATTCATTTCATGGGCCACAATAAAATCTGCAAATGCCTCAACGGCAGAGGATATAAAATTCTTTTTACTGTAGGTCATATAAATCAGGCGCGTATCTGGAGGAACATCGGTCAGTTTAATGAGTACCAAGTTGTCAAACTGTTTTAAAAACGGAGTCCGGGCAACGATGGCAGCCAGCTGATTCTCGGAGATGACACCGCCGATGGAGATTTCATCATCGTAGGAAAAGGTGGCTTCCACTCCATGTTTACTCAGGAGCCCCCGAACTAATTTTCCTATGGGGATGGAGTCCCGGTATGTAGTAAGTTTATAGTCCTTCAAATCGCTGAGGCATATCTCCTGCCTGTCTGCAAGAGGATGGGTATCATTGACGATCAAAACCAGCTCCTGCGCCATAATCGGTACAAACACCAGATCAGGTTCATCAGCCACCATGGAGCAGAATCCCAGATCATATTTACCGGTTGCCACCCCTTGTGCCACTTCAATCGACATCCCATGGAATACATTAAATTTTGTCTGGACGCCTTTCCTCATATAATTCTGGATTGCAGTAGGCAGAAAATCCCCTACAAGTGTGGGAATACAGCCCACATCAATGACACCGCCGATCTGTCCGGAGTGACGCTTCATAGAGGCAATCCCACGCTCCAATTCGTTCAAAGCCTGAGACACATGAACGTAAAATTCCTGTCCGTATTTTGTTAGCTTCACATTACGCCCTTTCTTCTGGAACAAGGAAATCCCCAACTCCTGTTCCATAGAAGCAATGGAATCACTTAAGGAGGGCTGGGATATATACAGTTCCTTTGCGGCCTTGGTGTAATGCTGAAGTTCCGCCAGTTTCAGGAAATAATATAACTGTGGTAAATTCATGTAAAACCCCCTGAATATCTTGTTTAAAAATTAACATAGTTCTACTGTTAATTATATAAAAAAGGCCACGGTTTGACAACCATATTTATGATTTCTGCACTAAAATGCCATTAAATACTGGGTCAGTTACCATATGTCCTCATATGCGACATAAAACTTACGCATTTCAGGGTTCATAGGTGAACTGCAATTCACTTCATTTAGTATCTGGTTTAAAAAATGCCTCTCTTCTTGATTATAAGACAGCCATAATCCTACACCTGTTTTTGTAATAATATAACAGTTGCGAGGTTCCAGCACATTTGATTTCACTAATATCGTGCGATCAATAACAGAAACAAGACAAGAATATCAATCCTGACACAAATAGGAGTAAAAAATAATCCCATCGAAGCCATTACAAGCCCCGATGGGATATTTTAATCCAACTCTTATATTATATACCTTACCTGCACTGCCCAGATGATTCGTCCTTATTTATGATACGGTTCTCCATTAAAGGGGAAGGGCAAAGTGTCAAGTGCTATGATTTATGACCGTTAATCCAGTTCAGTATTTCATTGTAGCCAAGCTTTCCGCTGGCAACTCCCAGCCCCAACTGAATCAACTCATATTGCGAATAATTAATAACTACCTTATTTAACTTTAATGTCATTAGCATGACTAATATACCTATACGCTTATTCCCATCCAAAAAAGCATGGTTGTTGACAATTCCAAAAGCCATCCTAGCAGCTTTTTCTTCAATTGTCGGATAAATTTCTATATCGTCAAACCCATTAGAAATACTAAAAACTGCTGATTCCAGTAATCCTTTATCACGGATTCCATCCAAACCACCAGTTTTTAATATCAGCTTTGAATGTATCTGGATGATTTCATCAATCGTAAGTATTATCATTTTGCCAGCTCCATAAATGCTTCCATATTTTCTTCGATTAACTGGTCTGCTACTTGCTCTACTTTAAGCGTTCTGGCAGCTCTGATTTTATTAATTATTTCGTATTCATCAAAATCCACCACCACATATCTCGGCTTATTGTTTTTCAGTATCACTGCCATACCATTCTCGTCAACAACATGGGTCACTTTGGAAAAATTTTGATTCGCATCTGTCATAGCTACTAGTGTATCTGTATTTATCATCATAATTATCACCTCTACTTTAATTATATGCTAATTCTAGGACAAATACAACCTATTTAATAAATAATAATGAAAAAGCTGTGCAGAGTATTAATGGATAATACAGATCACGCTGCCTCATCCCCTTGCCAACACACGGCTAAATAGCCCTCCATGGGATTCTTCAATCCAACATTTACACTGTTTACCCTTCCTGTCCTCCCCACATTTTTTACCCTTACTTATGATACGGTTCCCCACTAATAATCCGATAACTCCGATAAATCTGCTCCAGCAAAACAACTCTCATAAGCTGATGGGGAAACGTCATCTTAGAAAAGCTAAGCCTGTAATCCGCCCTCTTTAAAACAGCATCAGAAAGCCCCAAAGATCCTCCAATCACAAAAACAATCTGACTCACTCCTCCGATTCCAAGCCCGTTGATTTTCTCTGACAGCTGGGCCGAATCCAGCATTACCCCGTCAATAGCCAGCGCAATCACATAGGCACCGTCCTTAATGGATGAAAGGATTCTGTCCCCTTCCTTCTCCTTTATCTGTCTCATGGCTGCCTCACTGGCAGAGTCCGGCGTCTTTTCATCGGCCACCTGCACGATATCCAGCTTGCAGTAGCGGCTCAATCTTTTACTGTATTCCCCGATGGCATCTGTATAAAACTTCTCCTTTATTTTACCCACAGTTACCAGAGTAATTTTCATTGGTATCTCCTTATGCATCCAGTTCTTTCTTCATCATGGCAATGAGAAGCTTAACGATATCTCTTGCCGGCTTTGTGTGCTCTGTTTTCACCTTCCGCACCACTTTCCCATCGGGCTTGACATTGATATTAAAAATAATACGTATAAACGATTCCACCTCGTCCCAGGCATCCCGGCTCTCGGGGATTAGGTCCAGTCCCATCTGAAATACATGAAACATCCCCTCATAAACGGAAACCCGTCTCTTCACTCCCGCATTTTTTAACTTATCCGCCACAGTCAATGTATCACTCAAAAGCACCTCATAGCTTCCCACCTGCATGAGAACAGGAGGAAATCCTTCATATTCCCCGAACACCGGAGAAATATAAGGAAGGCCCGGGTCCTCTTCACCGATATAATCCGAGTTGTAAAGCATGTTATCCGTAGAATTTCCAAACAGAGGATCAATCTCATAATTAGACTTATGGCTCTCCCCGCTGTTGGTTAAATCCGTCCAGGCAGACATGGTGATAAACCCTCCGGGAAGGGCAATTCCATGATCTTTCAAATACAGCCCTAACGCCAGACTTAATCCGCCTCCGGCAGAATCCCCGGCCACCACAATATGCTCCGGCCGGTACCCCTTTTCCTCAAGAAGCCATTGATAAGCCGCCACTGCATCCTCCAAAGCAGCCGGAAAGGGATGTTCCGGAGCCACCCGGTAATCAAGGGTCAAAACGTCCCCGCCGTAGCTTAGCTTGGAATAACGGACGGCAAATCTCCGGTAGATGTTCTTCATCGGCCCGATGTAACCGCCGCCGTGAAGCTGTAGGATCACCCGCTCCGTCACCACTCCCACGGGGCGCAGATACTCCATTTTCAAATGCCCAAGCTCTATGATTTCGTATTCATATCCCGCCGGTCGGACCCAGGCTGGCTCCACCGGATTTTTCCTCAGCTCTCCGGTCCGGATAGGCTGTTTCAGCGAAGTTTCCATTACATTCTGCATCATATCCCTCACCAGATTTCCTCGTACGCTTACTTTTCTTCGACTCATCAACGACCCCCTCCTTTTCCAGCACCTTTCTACACATGAAACCGTCTTTTCAGTTCTGTTTTCACACTTCTATCTCCAAGCACTATGGTAACGGCCAGAATGATCACTGTTACCGTCACAGTAATCAGGGCCAGAAGCGGTCTGGTTAGAAGACCGGTCGCCCATAAAATCAAAGGAATAAAGCTGAACACCGTAACAGCAATCTGATACATAAAATAGCTCTGCCAGTTCATACGGTTCACCAGTATCAGAAAGACCACCGACAGATCCGCGAACAGAATGGTGCTTGGAATCCCGTAATTCACGGACCAGCCATTATAGCCCCTGGAATGGTCCAGGGCCACTAAAAGCACCTGCGCCGCCACCGTCTGCAAAAGGATCTTTGATGCCAGATTCGCATGGCGTAAAATGGAGTATTCAACCGTTAGAGCCGTATAAGCCATAAGACCGATGGCAATGATGGACCACAAGGAGCCGGAATAGGTAGCATAATTAATAAGCCCAAGAACCGCCCCCACAAAAATTATCAATCCATAGAAAACGACTGACAGCTTCTTAAGCCGTTCCCGGTCATACCGGATCTGGGGATACGTGCCTAGATTGTCCCGGCTATCCGGAACGCCGTTGCTCTCAAGGCTCACCGGGATTTCCATTTCTTTTAGAAAACTAAAAAAACGGTCCTGAAGTCTGGTGTCCTGAAACACAGAAGTAAAAGTCACAATCACCTCTTCCCCATAGGAACAGACCGCACACTTCATAGGCTGTCTCCTTGAAACGCCGATCATTAAAGAAAATCTCTCAATCTCTTTTCTATAATCCTCTTCTATTTCTATGGGACCGATATTGGAAAGAGTCATGGTGTAGGCTTTATCATTTTTCCGGAAGATCAGATTTAAAACACACCATTTTACAAAAAGGGGGGCAGCCCGCAAATACCATTTCTTTTCATTGGAAACATTGTAGGAAATGATCTGCTCCATCTTTTCCTTTGTGATCTTTATATCCATCTGCCTGCTCACCGCTTCCAGTACCTCTGAAAAGGTGTGTTCCTCACTGGTGGATAAAAAGTCAATGAGCGTCACAGCAAAAAAATTAGCGGTTGTCTCGGAACCGAAAAAAGTCCTCAAATTAATGGGTATGCTGATACCGATGGATTTCTCACAGGGTTTTCCCCCAAGATATTCCTGATAAATAGCCCAGATCAGGGCGGCCGTTAAAAATCTGGTGATGCTGACCCCATAGCTTTTGGCAGCCGTTTTCAGCATCTTTAAGTCTACGTAACCATGGAGAACATTTTCCTCATCAAGAGTAAGGGCTTCCCCTGTCAGATGATAGGCCTTTCTGGAGCTGTATTTGCGCTTTTCGGTCTTTTTATAATGGCGGACGTAGCTGTCCTCTACATTCATGGAAACATCCGACGATATTTTCTGAGGTGAATGGTGGCCGGTCCTGGAATCTTGGTTAATATCCAGATACCGGTAAACCAGGGCCTTTAAAAAATTCACCGCTCCCAGACCGTCTGTGACTGCATGGAATACCTCCAGATTGATCCGCCTGTTAAAATAAGTGACCCTGAACAAAAAAAGCTGGTTGCTGTGAGGATCAATATATTTGCAAGGATACGTCGTTTCCCGTTCAATGACTGGCATCCTCTTGTTGTTTTCAAAATAATACCAGAAAAATCCCCTCCGCAGCCTCACTGAAAATCCCTCAAACTGAGGAAGAATTTCTTCCAGTGCCCGCTGCAGGGTTCCCGGATCCACCTCTTCCTTTAAAATTGCTGAAATCCGGAATACATTGCTTAAATTCTCACTGGCTATGACCGGAAATATCTTTGCCGTATTGTCAAGCCGTCTCCACCGCTCTCCCTGGGGGCTTTTTTTCATACTGAAGGTGCCTCACTTCCCTGTATCCATAAAATCGAGCCGCATATCATACCAGATAGCTCCTCCGTGCACAGACCCGGATACTCCCATGTTCCGGTATCCGAATTTTTCGTAATAATGAATCAGCCTGTCCTTGCAGGTCAGGATCATTCCTTTCCTGCCTCTTTTGGCTGCTTCTTCTATAAAACGGTTCATAAGAGCGGCGGCAACTCCTTGTCCCCTCCACTCTTTTATAACATCAAGTCCAAACACGCTTTGGTAAGCGCCATCCGGATCATGAAAATCCACTTTCTCAAACATTTCATCACAGATAGTATTCCCATCTGTAGCGCAGCCATTAATAAAACCGATGATCTTCCCGTCGGAACGCTCTGCCACTAGGAAACTTTCAGGAAAAAGATTGATCCTCTGCTCAAGGGCTTCCCGTCCTGCCGCCTCTTCCGGAGGAAAACAGAGAGCCTCCACTTCCACCACCCGGTCCAAATCTTCATTTCTCACTTTTCTGATGCTGTAATCCATCCTGTTGTATCCCCACTTCCAAATTTAATCCTGATCCATGGTTTTTTCTTTCCCAAAATTTAAAGAAAAGGCGGACTTCCCCGGTCTCCCGTTGGAAATCCTCCTCTTTCTTTTTCTGAACGCAGAGATCAAATACCCCGCAGCATTACTGATGCAGGAATGCTTGCATTCCCGCGCCTTGCTCATTGCTTGCAGAAATAATATCCTACGCCCCACTTGGTATGCACATATTTAGGATCACTTGGACTTGGTTCGATCTTCTCCCGAAGACGCCTTACATGAACGTCTACCGTGCGGACATCCCCCGTATCCATAGCCTTATTTCCCCATACGTAAGTAAGCAGCTGTTCCCTGCTGTAAACCTTGCCCGGATTGCAGGTAAGAAGTTCTAAAAGGTCAAACTCCTTTGCCGTTAAATTGATCTCTTTCTCAGCAATAAACACTCTCCTGCTGTCCCGGTCCAGCTTTAAATCGCCTTCTTTTATCACCTGGCTGTCTTCCTGGTTATCCCGCTTGTTCTTCTTTGAATTCCGGCGCAAGATTGCTTTGATCCTGGCCTTTACCTCAAGAATGTTAAAGGGCTTTGTAATATAATCGTCGGCGCCGTATTCCAGACCCAGGATTTTATCCATATCATTGCCCTTTGCCGTCAGCATAATAATGGGCATCTCGGAAAATTCCCGAATGGCCTGACACACCTCATATCCGTCATATTTGGGAAGCATGACATCCAAAAGGACCACATCATACTCTTTCTGCTTTGCGAAATTAATGGCTTCCTCTCCATCATAGGCACAGTCCACTTCCATACCGTCCTGTTCCAGACTGAATCTCATTCCTTTTACGATGAGTTTTTCATCATCAACTACTAAAACGCTTGCCATACTACACCTCTGTCCTCTATTTCAAACTGTGATATCTTCTTTTATTTTTTGGAACGCCGCATCTTTGATGCCGGATATCTTCATGATATCCTCGATCTTCTGAAATCCGCCGTGGCTCTCCCGATACTTAAGGATATCGTTTGCCTTGGCTTCTCCGACTCCCCGAAGGGTCATCAGCTCCTCTTTTGTGGCTGTATTTAAATTCACCTTGGTTTTTTGTACGTTGGATGAAGCTTCTGCCTGTAAGGAAAATTCTCCCCGGGCTTTCGCCGCTTCCACCTCTTCCTTGCCAGGGACCACGATCTTCATGCCGTCCTTGACCTGCTCCGCCATATTTAAATATTCTGCCGCAGCCTGGTCTGTGACTCCGCCTGCTTTCTCGATTGCCTGAAAAACCCGGCTTCCTTCTTTAAGCTCATAAACACCGGGAGAAACAACTTCTCCACAGATATGTACATAGAAAGGCAGGACCGTTTCCTCTCCTGCACTTCCTAAGCTGCCCTCTGCCGCCTCTAAAGCAGCCGGACCGGTCCCGCCGGTAACTGACTTAACACCGTCTGCTTCCAAAGCGCCGGTTCCTGTCGACCCGCCATCCCCTGACCTGCCATCACCTGCTGCCCCAATTCCGGTAATATTTTCTCCGGAATGAAAAGCCGATTCCTCTGACAAGGAAATTCCTGGCCTGCGGGCCTCCTGGCTTTTGCTCAAGCCGTAACATACACCCGCCCCTAAAACACACAGGGCTATAAGGATGATTTTAACTTTCTGGTACTTCATGATATCCCTCCTTTTACAAAATTTCTCAAAAAAGGATACCATCTTCAGCCTATGTTATTATTCTACCTAAAGAAATAGGTAAATACAAGCACTATTTCCAAATTAATTAAATATCATGATTCCGATGATGGCAACAACTGCACCGATCAGCTTTTTCCATTCAAATCCTACCTTTTCAACGCCGAATAAGCCAAACAGCTCTATGGCGTAAGCCACAATGATCTGGGAAATTACAATTATCAAAGCTGCCTTGGCCGGACCCAGGGTCCCCATACTCCTTACTACCGTATAGGTAATAAATGCACCCATAACGCCGCCAATCAACAGGTACTTGGGCTGTACATCAAATAGGCCGGAAATGTTTTCCTTGCCGGAGAAATACCACAGAATAATGCAGGTCAAAAATGCGGTAAGCTGTACCCAGCCTGTAGATACCCACATACTGGTCTGCTTTGTCACTCCCGTATTAAAAACTCCCTGTATGCTCATAAGCGCCCCGGATATAAGAGCTATAATAAAGCCTGTCATTAAAACAACCTCCGTATCTCCAATTTGTATAGAATGAATCAAACGGATATGTCCGTCTTTCACTAGAATGTGCTTTATTTGCATTTTTATACTGAATTTACAATTTGGTTACCAATCAGCGATGCAGAAACAGTTGTATGATTTGCGCCTTTTAGCCTGGTCACTAAGCACAAATTATGCAAATGCTGAATGCCATATCCGAACTGCAGCATCACTTGATATGGCTTGACAAGCCTTCTGTTTTGCGCTATACTCACAACAAAATTATATAAATTACACACGCTAGGGGAGCCTTTGGCTGAGATCGGAGAAACCGAACCCTCACTACTTGAACCGGATAATGCCGGCGTAAGGAAGCAACAGTAGTCCCCTCCTGCGCACACAAAGGAGGATTTTTTATGTCATTTTTTCTAACTTACTCTGCGGAAAACGAAGAGTACCTATTAAAGCCGGCCGGATACTTGCTGGTGATCATTCTGCTTGCTGCAATGATTTTCATCCTGCATCTTCTGGGCAGATCGTCTTCCAAATCTCAAAAGCTGCAGACCCGCCAGCTGGTTTACTGCGCAGGCGCCATGGCGCTGGCAATGGTAACTTCCTTTATTAAAATTGCCTCCCTTCCTTTCGGCGGTTCCGTCACCTTGTTTTCCATGCTGTTCATCTGCCTGATCGGCTATGTTTACGGCGTAAGGGCCGGGATCATGACCGGTGTGGCCTACGGGATTTTACAGTTTATAACAGAGCCCTATATATTTGCTCCCCTCCAGGTTCTTCTTGACTATCCCTTAGCTTTTGGAGCTTTGGGGCTTTCCGGGCTGTTCAGAAACAAAAAACACGGTCTTGTGACCGGGTATGTGGCGGGTGTCGTGGGCCGTTACTTATGCCATGTGGTTTCAGGCTATATCTTTTTTGCTTCCTATGCACCGGAAGGCATGAACCCTATGGTTTATACTCTGGGCTATAATGCTACCTATATCCTGCCGGAACTGATCCTGACCGTTGTAATTCTGTATTTCCCTCCCGTGTTGGGAGCCATTGGACAGGTGAAGCGCCAGGCCGTAAATGGGTAAGTATGCTTCCATAAAAACAAGCGGCATGAAAGGTGTCGGAAACTCCCATGCCGCTTGTTTCATTTTTACCATACAGTCTTACTATCTTTCAGGTGTCTCTTTAATTTTCCTTTAAAGGAGCCATTGCTCCATAGATGGTCGATCTATTTTGCAATGGCTCCCATTATTTCATATTTTATTTTTTAAGGGCCGCCAACACCAGATGCCTGGCAAGCACAGCCGTTGTCACCGCTCCTACACCTCCTGGTACAGGAGTTGCCATGGAGGCGGTCCCTTCCAAGGAATCAAAATCCACATCACCGCAAAGCTTCCCATTTTCATCCACATTGATCCCCACATCCACCACTACGGCATCCGCTCCTACAAATGAGGCATCCACCATCCTGGCCCGCCCTGCAGCAGCCACAAGGATCTGTGCATTTTTACAGGTTTCCTTTAGGTTTTCCGTGCGGGTGTGGCAGATGGTGACCGTTGCATTTTCTTTTAGCATCAGCATGGATAAGGGACGCCCTACTACCATGCTTCTGCCCACGATGGCCACCCGCTTTCCGGTCAGAGGGATATCATTGGCCTTTAAGACCTCCACAACTGCCTCTGCCGTACATGGTGCAAATCCCGTATCATCTCCGGCAAATACTTTTGCGATATTTTCAGGAGATATGCCATCTAAATCCTTTTCCGGATGAATCATATGCTCAATGTCTTTTTCTTTTATCTGCTTTGGCAGAGGGCGCAGGAGAAGTATGCCGTCAATGTCCTGATCATCATTGATTTTTGCAAACTCTTCCTTAAACGCTTCATCGGTTATGTCCTGGGAGAATGGATAGCTTTCTCCCTCCAGGCCGAAGCTTTCCATCTTTTTTAAAGCTCCCCGCTCATAGGATAAGTCGTCGGGACGTTCTCCCACACGCACAATGGCAAGCTTTGGAGTCCTTCCTTTTAAGCCGGTCAAAAGCTCTTCCACCTGTTCCTTGATTTTTGCAGACACGGCTGCACCCTTTAAGGTTATCACGTCAGTTTTCCTCCTCTTTATTCTGCCTTTAATGCTGCTTCTACTCTTGCATAAATGGTATCTGCCTTTCCGATCCCATCCTCTGCCAGTTTATCCGCCCGATCCTGAAGCTGCCCGGCTTTTTCCCGCTGCTTCATGGATTTTGTATTGATGGAAACATTCATCTTGGCTCCCAGCAGGGCAGAACGTACGAACTGCACACCAACACCTACGTCACTGACAGCCAGGCGGCTTCCCTTTTCTGCCAGAATCTCCATGATATCAAGAGTTTCAAGGGCCCGCTCCATGACCATGAGAGGAACCAGGGTAGCAGCAAGTAAATGAGTTTCCAGGACTTCCTCCTTATGTTTTTTTTCTTCCACCGTGACGGCTGGAAGGCCGTATGCCGCCGCCAAGGGGACAAATACAACTTCGTCTTCATCTGCAAGCCTTAAAAATTCGCTTTTTAAAGTTTCCAGCTTTTCAAGGAATGACTGCATTTCTTCTTCCACATCGGCATACCGCTTTTTACCAAGGGTTAAGTTCACCACCATTTCCCCCAAAGCCGCCCCTATGGCGCCGCCAAGGCCCGCCGCTCCGCCGCCGCCCGGCGTTGGGCTTTTTGAAGATAATTTTTCAAGGAATGTGTGAATTGTAAAGTCTTGTATCATAACTATTGATCCGCCTTTCCAACCGCATTTTATTTTCCATTATTATATAAGGCTTTCTATAAAAAAACAAGATTAACTTGTCAAGTAAAACAGTCAATGCTATGATTGTCAAAAATAGTTAATATACCCGGTTAATTTTTGTTTCGAATGAAAAGGAGCATGAAATGAAATATCCTCCCTTGACCCTTGGATGGTTTTTATATGAAACCCCCATAGATAATCTGGAATTCATTGGAGAAGATGAAGCTCTTCATAAAACCATCACCGGTATCAGCGTGCTTGATAATCCTGACGGTGTAAAGTGGATCAAAAAGAATGAAATCGTTCTTACAACGGGTTACATCTTTTATAATGATTTTGAAATCCAGAAAAAAATAATTGCGGATCTCCATGCCATTGACTGTACTGCTTTCTGCATTAAAGTCAAACGTTTTTTTGACAGGATTCCCGACTCCCTGATCGAAGAGGCCGCCAAGTATGGACTTGCGCTTGTTTCGGTGCCTTTTTATCATGGTTATTCCAACATTATAAATATAGTAAACGAAAATCTTATTGAGCAGAAAATTTTAAGGCAGCAATTCATCCTTAAGGAGGCGGAAAAATTTCACGAATCCTTCTTTAATAAAGAAGGAATTATGAAAATGCTTGAGCGGATATCCAATTATACCAATTCCATGACAATGATAACCACAACTTCTGATTTTCCCATATATTACTGCATTCCACCCAAGGAATACGGGGATTTTTCCCAAATTCACAAATTGCAGGTTCAGCCCTTAAATTCTCTGCCGGAGAAAACACCAAAAGAGCACTCCAGAAAATGCAATTTTTACTGCAATGACACGCTCCTTACCTTTCATACCTTTCTGCTACCCGACAACAAGCATTACTTATGTATTGATGTCACCAAAAAAGAAATCGACACCACCACCATGGAAATCCTTAAGCAGATATTCTCCGTTCTCGCGCTGGAGCTCACCTCCATGCAGATTCAGAGCAGAGCCTTTTCCCAAAAAAATTATTATGATTCTTTTTTCTATATGCTTACAGACATTAAAAATAAGTCCATTGATGAAATACGGGTGGTTTGCGATGCTTATTCCTTTCCCAGTGACTTAAAAAAGGTTTGTATCACCCTGGAATGCCAGTCAAAGGAAAGCAAGCTTTTCCGCGGCCTCTACCATGCAGTAAACCAGGGGCTGATCCATCTGGGCCATAAATATTTCTTATGCCACAACGAAAACCGTATTGTTATTTTTCTCCTGTATCCGAAGCAGACGCCAAATGTGGAAGCGCTCTCGCTGTCCGATCAGGCTGCCCTTCAGCTATCGGATTATTTAAAGGATTATCAAACCTTTTTCAGACTGGGCATCAGCCGCTGCCATACCTCCTGCGCTGCCATTGCAAAGGCATATGAAGAAAGCCTGCAGACATTGCACCTGCAGACCGCCTCCGATCAAACCGCCCTCATTCATTCTTATACCAGGCAGTTTGCATTTCATCTTTTAAACCAGCTGACCTCTTATGAAAGGGAAAAAATATACGAGGATACCGTCAGCACCCTTGCTATCTATGATTTGGATAATAAAAGCGAGCTTCTTGCAACCCTTAAGGCGTATTTGGAAAATTCCCTAAGCCTGACTGAAACTGCCCAAAAGCTTTTCATCCACAGGAATACCTTAACTGCCCGGTTATCCTCCATCAGAAAGCTTCTGTGCAGCGATATCACTTCCATTGAAGATATCTTCCGTCTGTATTTGGGAATCTGCGCCTGGGAGCTGCTGAAAAACACTTAAATCCTAGGCATCATCGTCGCATTCGTTTCCTGTGCCCAACGTTTGAAAGTGTTCCATAGTTCCATACAAATACTGGATCCTCTCAAATTCCCTCTCATCGTAGAAACTGCATTCTCTCCGGCCGTAGGCCTTTGCAACCTCCAGCATAAATCTTGCTGCCTCTTCACAATCCGTGATATGGGTCGCACCGGTTGCACAGCCTGCGACCGGAGTCTCTGTGGTTATTGCAACTCCGATCACAGGCGCTTTTGTGGCGGTTGCAGGCTGGAGAATGCTGTTTAAATGATACAGCCCGTTTCCATAAGGCGTAATATCCTGTTGGGAAAGGGCGTATACATAAGGCAATTTTCCTGTTGTTGTCTGCATCAGATCCAAAATGCTCTCGGAAACCCGCAATATGTATCCTCCCTTTACGGTAGGGGAGACGGCAAAGCCTCTGTTGTTGATGATCCTGTTTCCCTTTGTGGTATCAACAGATAAAATGGCATCCAGCTCCTCCGTTACCTCTTCCTGATTCACCTGTGCCATATTGACCGGGGAATCCATAAACGGAACCGGCTTGTGCTCTCTGGTGGGTGCATCCGGACAAATATGGGTGGATATAAAAACATCGCCATCCAGATAGTCTCCCTTGTTCTGCATGTCCAGCAGCTTCGCCGCTAAGGATAAGGCGATAAGGGCCCCGTCGCCGTCGGAAACAAAACCGATCCTCTCCGGTCTGGCTCCTAAGCCTCCCAGCCTTCCCAGCAAGCCGATGGTCGGGGCATCTAATCCCTTTCCCTTTCCTCTCACTCCTGGAATCCTTACCTTAATCATATCGGTTTTTCCCTTTTGTCCCTCCAAGGTATACACTTCCACGTCAGCATCCGGCCTGATGGTTTTTAAATACTCCATGGCCGCCTTTCCGTTGGCATAGCTGCTGTCAAGTAAGTCATGTACCTCTATCAATTGCTTCATCAACATTGCGAATCCTCCAAAAATTTATTCTCGCGAAAGCAGCGGGCAAAGGTCAGGTGAGCCTAACCCTGGCGGCTGCCCGCGGGGTGTTTTACCGAACCTCCATAAGATCACAAATGGCCCCTATATAAGTTTTGGCTGCCGTAATCACGTCCTGAATCTGGACCGTTTCATTATAGGAATGAATCCCTAACGTATTGGAAGGGCCGAACTGGATGGTGGGAATTCCAATCAACCGGTAATCTCTTGCATCGCTTGATGCCCACTGGTAGGCAGGTATGACCTCTTTTCCCAATAATTCTTCTGCATTCTTCTTAAATGCCAGAACAATGGGAGCTTCATGGTCGGTGTAATTGGCTTCGCTCTTATAATGAAGCTCGTACTCCACCCCCTCCGCTCCGCTGGCCTCCATAATCCGTTCTAAAGCCTCTTCGATTTCTTCTTTGCGGACTCCGATTGGCAGCCGCACATCCACAGTTGCCTCACAATAATCAGGAACCATATTGTGCCTGGTTCCTCCTTTTATAAGGCCTACATTTGTGGTCACATGATCGATGACCCTCCCTAATCCGGGAATGCTGTTTTCTTTCTCTGCCAGCATCTGGGAGTCCCTTAAAGGCTTTTGCTGCCTTTCTGTAAAATGTCCCTCTATTTCCGTTAACAGGGAAACATGGGGAAGGACATTTGATAATTTTAAAATGGCATTCTCTCCCTTATAATTCCCCAGGCTTCCATGAGCCGATTTTCCATAGGCCTTCAAGGTCAAAAGAAGCCCTCCCTTTTGTCCGATCTCAATGGTATTCATGGATGTTGGCTCCGCCACCAGACAGGCATCGGCATGATCCGCATACCCGTTGGTACACAGCCACTGGGTTCCGAACTGCCCTCCGCTTTCCTCATCGGAAACAATGTGGAGCCTGATGTTCCCTTTTAGCGGAACACGCTCCCTTGCCAAAAGGGAAAGGGCAAAAAGTACACCGGCCACCCCTGCTTTCATATCAGAGGTCCCTCTTCCTAATATCTGGGTCTCTGTGATCTCACCGGAAAAGGGATCAAAATCCCACTGGCTTAAGTCACCCGCAGGCACTACATCCACATGACCGTTTATAATCATGGAAAAACCTGCCTCACTGCCGATCCCTGCTACTATGCAGGGATAATCCGGATTACACCCGGTCTCTTTAAACCCGATCCCTGCTTCCCCAAGAAATGCTTCCACATAATCAATCACATCCCTCTGGGTGCCCGTAGGATTTTCGCTTTTTATCTGAATCAGTTCCGATACAAGCCTTATCAATTCTTCGCTATGCTCATCCACATATTGCAGAAGTTCCTTTTTCGTCATCCCATAATCCTCCGTTTCCGGTTTACTTTTTTTCGTATAAGAAGCAGGCTACCTGGTGTCCTTCTTCATCCTGCTGTTTCAGCTTCGGCATTTCGTTTTTGCACCGTTCCATGCACTGAGGGCACCGTCCAGCCATTGGGCAGCCTTTTAGCTCCCCAATGGGACTTGGAACCTCTCCCTGAAGCACGATCCTCTCCTTTCCCTCATCAGGGCTTTCCGGAGGAATGGCCGACAAAAGCGCCTGGGTATAGGGATGAAGGGGATTCTTATAGATATCTCCTCCGCTGCAGATTTCTACGATCCGCCCCAGGTACATGATTACAATTCTGTCGCTGACATATTTTACAACGCTTAAGTCATGGGATATGAACACATAGGTAAGATTATATTCCTTTTGAAGCTTCTTTAAAAGATTGATCACCTGGGCCTGTATGGACACATCAAGGGCCGATACCGGCTCATCACATATGATCATCCTGGGATTTATGGATATGGCACGGGCCACATTCAGACGCTGCCTTTGCCCGCCTGAAAACTCATGGGGATACCGGTTCATGTGCTGCACATCCAGCCCCACCTGTTTTAAAAGCTCCAAAACCCTCTGCTCCATCGCCGCCCTTCCCTTAACGGTTTTGTGAACCACCATAGGCTCGGAAACAGAATCAGCCGCAGTATGCCTGGGATCCAGGGAGGAATAAGGATCCTGGAAAATCATCTGTATGTTTTTACACAATTTTAGCTTTTCCTTTGCCCTGACTCCAAGTATGCTTTTTCCTTCAAACAGAATTTCCCCTTCTGTTGGTTTATGTAAGCCTACAAGGCATCTTCCCAGGGTGGATTTCCCGCATCCGGATTCTCCTATAACGCCAAGCACCTCACCCTCATGAATTTCTAAATCGATTTCCTGCAGCGCATGAAGAACCGCTTTTTTGCTTCCCAGCCTCTTTCCATTTATCTGAAAATCTTTAGACAGCCCTTTCACTTGTAAAATTACCCTTTTCTCACTCATGTTGCTTCACACCTCCCCGCAAAAGACGGCTTCCCTCCCTTTGCCTGTGACAGGCAACGAAATGTCCCGGCTCAAGTTCCTTTAAGTCCGGAACCTGGTTTCTGCACAGCTCCTCTGCATAAGGACATCGGTTGGAAAAATTACAGCAGGTCCCCGTCAATCTTAAATCCGGCGGGGTCCCCTGTATGGTTGCCAGCTCTTCCCCGGAATTGCTGCTCAGCTTTGGCATGGAATCCAGCAGTCCCCAGGTGTAAGGGTGAAGGGGATTATGATGCAATTCCCTGCAGGATGTATACTCAACGGTCTTTCCCGCATACATCACCATAACGCTGTCGCACATCTGCCATACCACGCCCAGATTATGGGTAATCAGCAGGATTGCCATCCCGTTTTTCTCCCGCATGTCCTTTAAAAGCTCCAGCACCTGGGCCTGAACGGTCACATCCAGAGCTGTCGTTGGCTCGTCCGCAATGATCAGCTTGGGATTGCTGCACAGGGACATTGCTATGATTACCCGCTGGCACATACCGCCTGACAGTTCATAGGGATAAGAATCCATCCGGCGTCCGGCATCCGGTATTCCCACCTTTCTTAAGGCTTCTTCTCCCATGCGGTAAGCCTCCTGTCTGCTGACCTTATGATGGGCACAGATCATTTCCACCATCTGATGGCCCACTTTAAATACCGGTGACAGGGAGGTCATGGGATTTTGAAATATCATGGAAACATCCCGCCCACGAAAGGCCAGAAGGTCCTTATCTCCCAGCTTCAATACGTCCGTACCGTCAAAGTCTATGCTGCCGCTTACTATTTTTCCGGTTCTGGCCGGCAAAAGCCGGATGATTGAAGAGGAGGCAACACTTTTTCCTGACCCGGACTCTCCCACAATTCCCATGATCTCTCCCCGGTTTATGCGAAAGTTTACTCCATCGACTGCTTTGCTTACGCCGCTTGCCGTATAAAAATATGTTTTTAAGTCATTCACAGTCAATAATACATCACCCACAGCAGCACCTCCTTTACTCATATTTTTTCCTCATTTCCGAAAAACTTTGATTTACATTTTCCATGGTTCTGGGAGAGAACAGTAAATCTGCCGCAGTAAATGCCAAGGCCTTGGCACCCACCAGCATAGCTCTTTTGCCGGCCATACTGCCGCAGGCTTCCTCAAATTCCTTTGTATGGCCCCTTAAGCCGGGAACTATTTGAATATAGGATTGGAGTGCGGGAATGACATGAGTGAGATTTCCTACATCCGTACAGCCAATTCCAAGTTCTTTTCTCCTTGGCATAACCTTTTCTCCAAGATCTTCCAGATTCTTTAAAAGGAGCCTTTCAAGCTGGCTGTTGTTGCGGATGTCTTCATAGGTATATCCATCCCATTCATACCGGAATCTGGTTCCTGTCATGGCCCCAATGAGCTGACCCGCCTCCAGAAACTCCTGCAATATCTTTTCTTTAAACTTCTTATCAAAGGACCTGACCGTGAATTTTGCCTGGCAAAAATCAGGAATATGGATGGGGTCCTTCCCTCCGTTTGTAATAACCCCAAGAATTGTTCCCCTGCCGTTCCAGCGCAGGCGCTGTTCATTCATGTATTGGAATAAATGGAGCAAAGGGTCCAGGGCACTGTTTCCTTCCTCCGGCCAGGTGGCGCCATGAGCGCCTTTGCCGTGATATTCAATGATTAAATCTGTCTTTGAATAGGAAATGTCGTTGACTACCGTCTCATTGGCAGAATGGAGAATCATTGCCGCGTCAAGGCCCTTAAATGCTCCTTTTTCAAGCATGATAACCTTCCCCCCTCCCCCTTCTTCCGCCGGGGTCCCAAACACAGAGATCTTTCCCCCCAGCCGGTGGATAACAGACTTTACGCCAATGCCGGCTCCCACAGCCATTGCTGCCATCAGGTTGTGGCCGCAGGAATGCCCCATTCCGGGAACCGCATCGTATTCTGCCAGGAAGCCGATATGAGGTCCTGGCTTTTTGCTGTCATACTCTCCGCAAAAGGCTGTATCCAGGCCGCAGATCCCTTTTACCACCTTAAATCCATCGCTTTCCAAAAGTTCACTGACAGCTCTGCTGGATTTAAATTCGTTAAAATTATACTCAGGATTTTCCCATAGGTATCTGGCAAGTCCCCATAATTCTTCCCCTTTTTCCTCAATGCACTGTTCCACATCTTTTTTTATCCTGTTAATATCCATATGCATTACCTACTTTTTCATTTTAGGATCCAGCACATCCCGGATTCCGTCTCCCAGCAGATTAAAACCGATCACAGTGATCAATATGAACGTACCTGATACGGCTGCAATATGAGGAGCCGTATTTAAGCAGTTTCTTCCGGAACGCAGGATGCTGCCCCAGGAGGCGGTAGGCAGTTCAATGCCAAGCCCCAAAAAGCTTAAGGCCGCTTCCGAAATAATGGCGCTGGCTATATTAAGAGTCCCGTACACGATTACCTCTGAAACAGTATTTGGCAGAATATGGTGTAACAGCATACGGAAATGGGATATTCCGATCACCCTTCCGGCATTGCAGTATTCTTCCTTTTTTACAATCAGCACCTGTCCCCTTACGACTCTGGCAAACCGTGGGATCTCCGCTATGCCTATGGCAAGGATCACATTGATAATACCGGAACCCAGGACCGTCATTAGAACAATGGACAATAAAATAAAGGGAAAGGCAAGTACTCCATCCATGATTCTCATCAGGACAGCATCCACAATTCCTCCCATATAGCCTGCAATAAGGCCCAGAATCACTCCGGTCACTCCGCCGACAATGGTGGCTCCGGCAGCAACCAGTAAGGATACCCTGGCTCCGTAGCAGACCCTGGTAAATAAATCCCTCCCAAACTCATCGGTCCCCAACAGATGGCCTTTTTCAAAAAATTTCAAATAAGCATCGATGGGATGAATCTCATTTGGCTTTCCGTTTGTAATTACCGGAGCCAGAATGGCAAGGGCGATCATTACGCTGACGGCAAACAATCCAAGAATCGCTGTCTTATTTCTCTTTAGCTTGCTCCAGGCACTGTTGGACTTTCTTTCTTTTTTTAATATCTCTTCGTGGGACCGTTGATCCAATCCAAGTGATTTCGCCATTTAGTATCCTCCTTCATAATTTACATTTGGATTGATGATCATGTAAATCACATCTACAAACATATTGATCATTACAAAGGCCAGGGCAATGACTAAAACTGCCCCCTGGATCAAAACATAGTCTCTGTTGTCAATGGCTCCTACGATCAGCGTTCCCATGCCCGGCCAGGAAAATATGGTTTCCGTAAGGATTGCACCGGCAAAGCAGCCGGCGAGCTGCAATCCCAGCACCGTTATTAAGGGAGGCAGAGCGCTTTTCAAGGCATACTTCCAGATCACCACAGACTCTTTGATTCCCCTGGCCCGCAGCGCACGGATAGAGTCTCCGTGAATAGATTCCAAAATGCTGGAACGGGTAATTCTGGAAAAGGTGGCCATCGGGATGGTTGCAAGGCAAAAGCAGGGAAGTACCATATGGCGGATCACATCACCCAGCCCTTTGGAGATATCTCCCATGCCAAGAACCGGCAGCCAGCCCAAATTTACGCTGAATACTAAAACAAGCATAAGCCCCAGCCAGAAAATCGGCATGGAGACGCCTACCAGAGCGAGTATCATGAATACATAATCAAAGAGCGTTCCCTGGTGCACGGCAGAGGTAACCCCTATGAACAGCCCCGCGATTAAAGCGATCAAGACCGCAGGCAGAGCGATCAGCAGCGTACTTGGGATACGCCTTGCGATTAATGAAAACACAGGCTGATTGTAGGAATAAGATGTCCCGAAATCCCCTTTTACAATGTTTATCATATAATCCTTGTATTGAGCTGCCAAAGGCTGGTTAAGTCCCATGGTTTCCCGCATCTTCTCCACATCTTCTACGGATGCCTGAGGTCCAAGTACCGCTCTGGCAGGATCACCCGGTATCATTCTGGTCAGTACAAAAGTCAGCGTGACGACCACAAAAAGAGACGGAATAATCTGTAAGCATCTGATTAAAATTGTCTTTAACATATATCTCCTCCTGTGTCTTTTAAATCAGGGATATTGCTAAGCAATATCCCTATCCGCCAAATGATGAATGGCATGGCTATACTGTAACGTTACCTGGATAACCAGACATTTATATCCGGGGTACAGATCTTAACTTTGCCGTCGGCGCGCAGTTCCAGCCCCTGGACCTTGGGACTTACGCCCCAGTTTACATTCTCATTTGCATAGAAGATGCCCGGACACTGCTTTACGATTGCCGCAAGCGCCTTCTTATAAATTTCCGCTCTTTTTTCCTGGTCTGTGGTCAGCAGCGCATCATCCAGATATTGGTCCACTTCCTTGTTGCTGAAGCCCTGTCCGTTTCCAAGGGAGCCGATGGAGCTTGTATGGAATATTTTATTTAAAAAGAAATATGGATCAGGATACCAGGTCCATGACATTGCAAATACATCTGCTTTCCCCGATGCTGCGATTTCGCTGAAGGTGCCCCATTCGCTGGTATTAATGTTCACATTGATATTTAAGTTTTCTTTTAAGTACGCCTGGAATAAGGTTGCCATCTTAATCCTGGCTTCTGTGTTGGAAATATAAATATTCATATCAAACCCATCAGGATATCCGGCTTCTGCAAGAAGCTTTTTTGCCCCTTCCGGATCATAAGCGGGTACTTCTGATTCCAGGCTGGAATCATATCCCCAGGAGCCAGGAGGCAGAGGCAGACTGGCCGGCTGTGCTTCCTGATACTGGTACACACCTGCCGTAAGCTCTTTGATATTAACCGCCTTGATGATCGCTTCTCTGACCTTGATATCTGCAGTTGGGCCATTTACCTGATTAAAATAAATGTAAGCAACGTGAAGGCCAGGCATCTCCATAAGTTCTACGGCCGGATCCTCTCTTGCTATTTTAACAGCTTCGCCGCTTAAGCTGGTGGCCAGATTGACCTCTCCGGTGCGAAGGGCATTTACCGCCTGGTTTCCGTCACTGACCGGCTTAAAGGTAACTCCATCCAGATAAGGGACTGCAGCCCAGTATTTATCATTGCGTACCAGGACAGCCTGCTGATCCAGCTCAAAGGACTGAAGAGTAAAGGCGCCAGTGCCTACAAGGTGGGAACCAAAATCTTCTCCCCAGCCTTCTACCTCTTCCTTTGGTACAATCACATTGCCTGCATCAGTCAGTGCGGTCAGGAATACAGCATTAGGCTCGGACAAATAGCAGACCACCTCCGTATCACTGGTAACTTCACAGTGATCCAGCATGTCCAGTCTCTTCAAGGCAGAAAGCTCCAGGGAACGCTCCAGGGAATATTTCACATCCTCTGCTGTCAATTTTCTTCCTTCCTGATACTTACCGGGCTGGAAGGATACATCGTCACGCAGCGTGAAAGTATAAGCAAGCCCATCGTCGCTTACGGTCCAGGATTTTGCCAGAGCAGGCTGGATTTCCGTAAGATCCGTATTGTATTCCACTAGCGTATCGCATACTGTGCCGATGATCTGAGATTCATAGGTTCCCGTATACTTTACAGGATCTAAGTTTTTGGGTGAGGAAGAAAGGGAAATAGTCATAACACCGCCGGAAACCGGCTCCCCCGCTGGAGCTTTCGCTTCTTCCGTTGTTACCTGAGCTGACGCTGTCGTTTCCGCCGTTGTGACCGAAGAACCGGAACCGCATGCGCTTAATCCGGCTGAGACAGCTGCCGTAAGGATTGCTGCTAAAATTCTTTTTTTCATAATGATTCCTCTTTTCCTTGTATATTAATAAAACGACAGTCAAAGAAAGCATAGTCGCCTTTAACTATCGTTATATCCGTAACATATGATATTTTCTTTTCCTGGTTATCAGGAGTGATCTCTCAGCCAGCAGATGGCTGTATTGGCATAAATGGCAGCCATCTTGTGAAGGCTTTCCTCGTTAAAGGTGACTCTTGGATCGTGAACGCCGTAAAGGTATCCCTCTTCCTCTGAACCGGTTCCCACCCAATACAGAACAGAGGGAACTATCTGGGAGATAATGGAGAAATCTTCCGAACCAGTCATTCTGGGCAGTTCCTTAGAAGTTCCTTCTCCCAGTAGACCTTCGATATAACCGATGGAAGCCTCCAGAAGATCCCCGTTATTTTCCATGGGCGGAACGCCCTCATGGAGAAATTCTACCTCTGCTTCTCCCCGGAATGTGCCGGCAGTCTGTTCTGCAATCTGAACCAGACGTTCTCTGGCAAAGCTTCTCACCTTCTCATTCATGGTGCGTATGGTTCCTTTTAATACCGCCGTTTCCGGAAAAACGTTGGAGGCTGTTCCCCCGTTTATCTGGCAGATGCTGCATACCAGCATCTCATCAGGATTTACTTCGCGGCTGTTTAAGGCCTGCAGTGCCAAATGAATATGGACTGCTATATGAATAGGATCAATGCAGAGATGGGGTGCGGCTCCATGACCGCCCTTTCCCTTTACCGTAATGGTAAAGATATCACTGGAAGCGCATGCTGTATCCCGGGAATATCCAACGATTCCGGACTTCTCGTGGAGCACGTGGAGAGCCATTGCCCCATCTACGGAAGGATTTTCAAGAACTCCTGCCTTTACCATGTCCAAAGCGCCTCCTACCCCTTCCTCACAGGGCTGGAACATGAGTTTCACCGTCCCTTTCAATTCCCCTTCTCTCTCTTTCAATATCCGTGCAGCCAGCAGCAATGCACTGGTGTGCATATCATGGCCGCAGGCATGCATGAAGCCATTCTCCGATGCAAAAGGCAGCCCTGTTTCCTCTTTCATGGGCAGGGCATCCATGTCAGCTCTTAATAAAAAAGTTTTTCCAGGCTTTCCGGCAAGCGCCGTGATCCCTGCAGTTCCGCAGGCAGCGGGCTCATAACCAATGGCCTTAAGCTCTTCCCTTACAAGCTTTACGGTTTCCGGGAGGTCAAAGCCGATTTCCGGTTTTTTATGTATCCGTCGCCTGATATCAATTCCATAATCCTCAAGTTCTTTTGCCCTGGATAACAGGTCACTCATCCTATCAATCCTCTCTGTTCCTGTTGTCGAATATTTGATAAGTATTTTATCAAGCAGAATTTTTTTTGTAAATAACAGATTGCACGGTTTTTTATACACAATTTAAACATCATGCACAGTAATGAAGCCAGATATAAATATCTGCCGGTTTTTCCCTTACTTTAAACATCTGTCAATTCAGAAACAAGGCGGGCCAATAAGGTTCTGGGAAGAATCACCGGCTTTCCAGTCTCTTCCGTAAACAGCCGTTTCATTTCCCGACTGAAGCCAATGCAGTCTAAAATCACCAGATCCGCCTCCGTATCCTTCACAAGCCTGGCTGTTTCTTCCAGCTTCTTCCATTCTCCATAAGGGGAGCCGGAGACAACTTTAACCTTATTCACGATCCGGGACCATTTTTTCTCGCTTTGGGCTATTTGCAAAGGAGATGGCGTCACTACAAGAATCGAGGAGGCTGCTGTCAGGAGAGGAACGGTTCTATCTAAAATTTCACAGGGATAAATCAGGGGAACCTTTGCTTTTAAAGTATCCGGAAATTTTCCCGTACAAAACATCATAATAAAGGCCGCTCCCTGCTCTTCCAGTTCTTCAATTGCATGTTGAAGCCTTGGGATGATATGGCGTTCCCCAAAGGTAACGGAGGTTCCGTCATTTAATCTGGAGACAAGCACATAATCTCCCTCCTTTGGGCTAAATTCCTCTATCTGCTCTCTTGTCAGACCATCCAGTCCTCCCTTTTCCAGGATTTCTGCCTTGCCGTTAAAAATATCCATGATATCTGCTGTAACATCTGTTCTCGGACTCTGCCCCACCGTTATGGCGCCAATCTTCATTTTTAAACGCTCCTTTCTTATAATAAATACCGCTTATTGTACCGTCCATTGGTTCCTTTGAAAGATAAAATGATTTTTTTGATTTTAACAGGGACATTTCCTGCTGTCAACCTCACATGGAAAAACACGCAGCCATTCCGCTTCTCAAACGGGTATGGCTGTGTGTGCACCTTCTTCATTAAGCATCTAAAACTGCCGAAGCAAAACTGGTATGTATAATTTTATTCAAATTGGATATTTATAAAATGCCAGTTTTTCTATATGATAAGTTTAATAAAATTATAAGATGATCTGCGAGAGGAGAAAACATGAACAACAACAGAACGAAAAAAATCGTTTTCAGCGCTTTGATGGCAGCCCTTACCACTGCAGCTACTATGGTAATACATATACCATCTGCATTCAGCGGTTATATTCATCTGGGAGACGGGATGGTATTGCTAAGCGGAATGCTCTTAGGACCAATGGCCGGCGCGGCGGCAGGAGGGATCGGCTCTATGATGGCGGATCTGCTGTCCGGTTACGCCTTTTATGCACCGGCTACCCTGATCATTAAGGCATTGGCAGCATTTTCAGGAGGATATTTGTACAGACATCTACCTTCCAAGGGACGGGCGGGCGGCTTTCGGGTACTGCCTTTTCTGGCCGCCGGAATCGTATGCAGCGCTGTCGTCACAGGCGGCTATTTCATATTTGAACTTGCAGTATACAGCTGGCCGGCTGCTATTTCTAATGTTCCGTTCAATCTGGTGCAGAATCTGTTCAGTTTGATTGCAGCCGGAGTCCTGCTTCCTGTTCTGCTGCGTGTTCGTGAGATCCGGGAACTGGATCGAGAGACGGCTTCATAATAAAAAGGAAGCCCTGGGATCCGATCTCCCGGGTGCTTCCTCTTTTTGCATTTAACTTTAATATCCATTTAAAACTTCATCCCTCGTGGGAATTGAAGGTGCAGCACCGGCTCTGGATACTGCAATGGAGGCGGCCTTTGCCGCATGATCCAAAGCCTGTCCGGGTGTTTCTCCCAGAGCAAGTCCGCCTATAAAATAGCCGGTAAAGGTATCTCCGGCCCCGGTTGTATCAACCACCTGTACCCGATAGATTTCTTGCTCAAACACCTGATCCCCGTCTTTGTATAAAGAACCATCCTGTCCCAGAGTCAAAAGAATCTTTGCACTGGGGAATTTTTCAGCCAGCTGACCCAGGAGTTCTCTTCCACTCCCGGACTTTTGACAGATATCCCCGGCTTCAATCTCATTCAATATAAAAAACTCCACACAATGAAGAGGGTAACTCCATATTTTGCGGTTCATGGGGGAAGGATTCAAAACGATTCTCATTCCTTTCCCGTATGCCTGCTCCATGATATATCCAACTTCGTTGATTTCGTTTTGAAGAATGAGAAAATCCCCTTCCCCAAACTCATTTAAAACATGGTCCACCTGATCCTTTGTTATTTCCTGATTCGCTCCGCCATACAAAAGAATGCCATTTTGTCCTTCCTGATTCTTTTGTATAATGGCATGACCTGTCTTATTTTTTACCCGCTTAATATTCCTAGTATCTATGCCGAACTGCTCCAGCTGCTGGGTCAATATTTCACCGTCCTGCTCCCCAACCGCTCCTGCATGCCAGACTTTGACGCCGCTTTTGCTCAGCGCCAGAGACTGATTCAAGCCTTTTCCACCGCAAAATATCTCCAAAGAATCAGAGGATATGGTTTCTCCCTCTCTGACAAAATGATCCACCTGGTAAACATAATCAATATTTAAAGAACCAAAATTCAATATTTTCATATACTGCACTCCTGTTCAATTCCCACGGTACTGCTTCTTATCATCAATTTCGGTTCAAATACCGCAATCTTATTTTCTACTTTTTTCTTCTTGATCTGGGAAATCAGCCGTTTGACTGACTCCACTCCCATCTCGTATACAGGTTGTCTGACCGTTGTTAGAGGAACTGCCATCATCTCCGCATACAAAACATCATCATATCCTACCACCGATATATCTTCTGGTACTTTCTTATGATATTGGGACAGCTGCCTGCACACTCCAAAAGCAGATAGGTCGTTGCATGCAAATATCGCCGTAAATCCATACTGCATCAGCGCTGCTACGGCGCGCTCCCCGCATTCCATGGTATAATCGCCTTCATAGACCAGCTTTTCATCAAAAGGAATATGAAATTCCTGCAGAGCGCGGGCATATCCTTTTAATCTTCTTTCTGAATCCGCCAGATTTGCAGGACCTGTTACACAGGCGATCCTCTTATGGCCAAGCTCTGCTAAATGTCTAGCTGCCAGATACCCTCCAAGTTCATGATCCAGGATTATTTCAGCGCAGTCCGCATCCGTAAGAAAGCGGTCCAGAAGCACAAACGGCAGCTGCAGCTGTTCTAATAAGCGAACCGATTCTTTACCGGCTGTCTCATCGCTTTCTCTGGACATGACATAGATGATTCCGTCTACGCCCTGGTCAGCCAGAAGATGGATATATTCCATATCCCTCTCATGGTGATCGTTGGTGTTGCACAAGATCAGCGTTCTGCCATACTCCCTGCAGCACTCCTCTATCCCCTTTACCATATGGGCGTAAAAGACATTTCCGATGTCAGGAATAATAAGGCCTACGGTTTTGCTTCTTTTTTTAACCAGACTGACTGCCAGCTGATTCGGCCGATAGTTAAGCTTACGCGCCGATTCCATAATCCGTTTTTTTGTATCCTCCGGTATCTTATGGGCTTTCCCATTTAATACCAGAGATACAGTCGTCACAGATAGTCCCGTTTCATTCGCAATGTCCTTAATTGTCGCTCTCATCCTCTATCCTCACTGCTGCCATATTTGTCAATGCCCGTACTGCTTTAAGGTAATCCGCAATGCGTACACATTCATTGGGCTTGTGTGCCATATCCGCCGAACCTGGTCCAAATAAGACGGTCGTCATCCCTTCTTTTCCTTCCGCCAGTATGGAGGCATCCGTAAAGTAGGAGATTCCTGAATAGGCTTCCTTAATTCCGGCAGCCTCCATGCTCTTTACCAGCTGGGAAACTCCCCAGGAAGCCTTGTCCGCCTCAATGCTTATTCTGTGATTCTTAATTGTGATAGCCAGACTGGGGATTCCTCCTGATCTCTGGCTGATGTCCTGAAATACCGTCTCCAGCCGGCAGAGAATCTTTTCATAAGTAAGTCCCGGCACGGTCCGGATGTCCATTAAAACAGTGCATAAATCCGGTGTCATGTTTGGCTGAATCCCTCCCCGGATTTCTGTAATCTGGGCGGTAGCGCTTCCAAGTAACGGATGGTCATGCCCACGGATCCAGCCTCCCAGACGCTCGGCCGTTTCATATGCACAGGTGACTGCATTGCAGCCTTCTTCCGGATATGCTCCATGGCTGGTCTTACCTCTTACCTCTAGTTCCAGCCAGATACAGCCTTTTTGTCCGATCCCCACGGTACAGCCCGTAGGTTCTCCGATCAGCAAAGTCGATGCTTCCATCATATGTCCGCCGGAAATAATGGCCTTTGCTCCGGTCCCACCCCGCTCTTCGTCACATGTTCCCAGAAACTGGATGGAGGTTTTCGGCTTCTTTCCGGCCTCCCCCAGCATTCCGAGAACATATACCATGGCCGCCAGTCCGCTCTTCATGTCACTGGCTCCCCGTCCAAAGAGGAACCCGTTATGTATCACCGGGGTCCATGGTGACCGGTCCCAGCTCTCAAGCTGTCCGTAATCCACCGTGTCCAGATGCCCGTTCCAGATCATTCCATTGTCCGTATCCTCTCCCGGGAGCAGGGCAATTACGTTTCCCCTTTCATCTCCAATATCCTGAACAAAGGCCTTCACCCCACGGTTGTTTAAGTATTGACAGATATATTCCGCAGCCGGCTTCTCTCCGTCTTTTCCGTTGACTGTCCTGATTCCCATCAAATCCTTTAAAAGCTGTACCGCTTCCTTTTCCCAGCCTTCATTCTTCATTCCAAGCCCTCTATTTCTCCGTCAGCCAGTCAAAGATCCCCTTCCAAAGCTGATCGTAATATTCCCACTCACAAAATTCCGGAGGAGCCCAGTGAGGGGCGCAATCCGTGGTAAATGCCGCACTTCTTCCTTTTCCGTAGGTTCCCAGTGCCAGGAACGGATCATTTTCTATGGTAACGGGTACAATTGCTTCCGGCTTTGCCACTGTTTTATTGTATCCCAATACCTCCGGCCAGTCTGACGGAAGCCCGGATATGGCTTCATGGGCTTCCCCTACAACAGGCTTTGCCCCGTCGCAGTGTTCCATTCTGTCATCCACAGTCAAAACCTCCACAGGAAGAACTTCCTGGACAGCGGTATCATGCCACTTACCCTTTGCATCCACGCCGGAAAATGTCATATAACCCCCGATCATCAAAAGTGCGCCTCCATCCAGAACATAATCCCGGATCAGCTTACAGCGGTCCGGCATCTTCCGGCTGTGAGTAAAGGTCGCCACGGGAAGCAGCAGGGTATTTGCTCCGATATCGGACAGAATGACCCCATCATACTGCTTTAATTCTTCCATGGTAAATGGAAATTCGTCCGATGCCAGGTGATTCGGAAGGAATGTCACCTCATAACCAGCATTCTCCAGTGCCTTTTTCAGCCACTTTTCTCCTGTCTCATAGGAAGAGGTATAAAAAGAATCAAACCCCTTTACATGTGTAGTATAACTCATCCAGGATTCTCCTGCCAATAGTATTTTCTTATTCATCTGTCCTGTCTTCCTTTCCCCATTCTAAAATCAATTGTGCATAGATATGAATTGCCTTAAGATATTCCTCTATCTGAATATATTCATTTACGGAATGGCATTGTTCCAGATTTCCGGGTCCAAACTGAATGGTCGGACAACCGGATATGTTCCTCCACAGCCTGGAGTCACAGCCAGCCGGTGAGCCCTTTATGGCCACTGGTTTTCCTTCCGCTTTTTCAAACGCTCTTTCAAAGCTGTCTACAAACGGCCCCTTTTCCATCTCAAAAGGACCTCCGGCCTGATAAATACTGATTTCCGGCATATGCTCCCGCAGCCATAAATCGCTTTCTGCCAGGCGCCTGATCTCGTCTGTGACCTCAGCTACCACTTGCTCATGGCTCATCAGACCAGGAAGGTAGTGGATGCACATTTCAAATTCACAATCCCCGGCAACCGTGGATCCCGCACTTCCTCCATGAATGGTCCCTACATTTAAATTAGGGGCAGGAAGAAGGGGGTGTTTAAGGCCAAGGAGCCAGCCATGCTCCAGTTCGTTCAGTCTTTCTATGATCTTTATTGCCTTTTCAATGGCGCTCACGCCCAGCCATTTTGCGCCGGAATGGTTGGATTTCCCGGTGACCCGGACTTTCATAAATACAAATCCCATATGAGCCAGAATCAGCTCTCCGGATGTTGGTTCACAGACCACCACTCCATCTGCCCGTTTTCCTCTCATGACCGCCTGAATGGAGCCGTTGCCGCCGCCCTCTTCATCACACACTGAGCAGATGTGAACGTGAAGAGGAAGAGGGATACCGGCATCCTTTAAAAGCTTTACTGCCATGACGGAAGCCATGAGCCCCCCTTTCATATCCGCAGCTCCCAGGCCGAACAGCTTGCCGTCAACTATTGCAGGAACATGAGGAGGCACATTCCACAAGGATTCATCCCCCGGAGGCATGGTATCCATATGTCCGTTAAACATCAGGCTCTTGCTTCCCTGACCTTTAAAAACGGCATAAACATTATAGCGGTCCTTATAATCATGGCCATGATTGCCTTCCCCATATGTTTCTATGGAGGCTGTGATCGTCTCTTCTGTCATGGGATCTCTTTCTACTTTATCCGCCCCCATCTCCTCCAGCAGCCGGATTAAATATTCCTGTCCCTCTTTTTCTCTTCCTCCGGCGATCCCATGTCCAAGATCCTGGGTATCTATGGCAATCAGTTCTGATAAATACTTAACATATTCTTCCCTGTTTCTTTCCAGTACTTCTTTTAACCTTTCCATCATCCACCTCACGAACCGTAAGCCCGGATTCCCGTCTCGATCAGATCCCAGAAACGATCCACATCAACATCCACGGCCACATCCACATTGGCTTCTCTGTGACTGTAGCCAAAGAAGTCACAATTGGTCCTGCCGTAGCTCTGTACACTTCTGATATCCACTTCCGTATACATAGGTTTTGTCACCAGGAGCTCCGGATCAATGATGGAGGCAATGGTCACCGGGTCATGGAGAGGCCCGCCTTCCCAGCCGAAAACTTCTTTCTGGCTCTTGTTGAAATGTCCCATAAGCTCTGTAAACAGGCGGGCGGCCGGGGTGCCGATCTCTTCCATTCGTTTTACCACCTGGGGATAACAGAGCACCTTCCTGGTCACATCAAGCCCTACCATGGTAATGGGGCGGCCGCTGGTAAATACCACATGGGCTGCATCTGCATCGGCTATAATATTAAATTCAGCAGCCGGAGTCACATTCCCCAACTGATAGCAGCCTCCCATGAGTACAATTCTTTTTATCTTCGGTATAATGCGAGGTTCCATTCTCATGGCCATGGCAATATTGGTCAGAGGACCCGTTGGCACCAGAATAATGTCACCTTCCGATTCCATCAGTGTGCGGACGAGAAACAGTACCCCGTGCTCCGCCTCTTCCTCACTCTGTAACGGTTCAAAAACCGGACCGTCAAGCCCGCTTTCTCCATGGATATCTCCTGCAAGGAGTTGCTTATCCCGGATCATGGGCTGCCCGCAGCCGGCATAGACTGGGATATCCAACCCTAAGTACTGACAGATATTCAGGGCATTTCTTGTAGTTTTTTCAAGGGACTGGTTTCCTGCCACCACTGTGATGCCCAGCACCTCTATCCCGCTGTTTTTTCCTGCAAGTAATATGTTCACCGCATCATCGTGTCCCGGATCGCAGTCCAGGATAACTTTCTGTTTTTCCATTGATTATTCTCCTTTTTAAGCTTTTGCCAATGCACTCTTTTTTTTCTTTTCCCTTGCCATTTTAGATGCCATGGATACTGCCAGGGTGGCTATGGTCACCACATAAGGCATCAATAGTACCAGCTGAGACGGCACTCCGTAAGCCTGCAGCCTGGCTCCTATGGAATCTGTTAATCCGAACACCAGACATCCGGCTGCAGTCAGGATTGGGTGGGCGCCTCCGAAATACATAGCAGCCACTCCCATAAACCCCCTGGCATTGGTCATATTCTCCGTAAACATTTTACTGTATCCCAAGGATAAATGGGCACCTGCCAGTCCTCCGATCAGGCCCGATATGGCAATGGCCCGGTATTTCATGGAATTTACATTGATCCCTGCTGTCTGTGCTGCCATTGGGAACTGGCCTACTGCCCTTAAGCGAAGGCCCCAGACTGTTTTATAAAATACAAACCAGATCAGAATGATCAGTACAATAACAAACCATTCGGTAATGCACCAGTTGTCAAAGATTTCTTTTAAAAATGGGACTTTCGCCAGAAAAGGAAGGCTGACTCTGGGGATTGCAATGATTCCCGGTTCTGAAAACGTACCGCTTTTTCCCAAAACGCTGTTTAAAAGAAACTTGGTGATCGCCAGTGCAAATAAATTGATTCCCATGCCGATAGCACAGATCTCCGCTTTATAACGGATATGGCCTACTGCCATGATCATGGCCATGATAAGCCCTGCGATCATGGCAACTACGACTCCCAGAAGCCAGCTTCCGGTTAAATAGCTGACCGCTACTGCCGCAAATGCACCGGTCAGCATGATTCCTTCCGTTCCGATATTCAGAATATCTGCCTGCTGGGTAATGGCTGCACACAATGCCGCATAAATAATAGGCGTGGCAGAACGAAAGGTTGCATATATCAAGGATACACTGAAAATTTTTCCTAAATCCATAGTCCTGCCTCCATCTATTTGCTCTTTTCCTTTTTATTTTTCTTATCCTTAAACTGAAACAAAAGTTCCATGGTTGCCACAATGATGAAAACTGCTGTTATGGTGTCAACAATCGATTTTGGTACACCGGTACTCTGCTGCATCCCCATGGCTCCTGATTTTAATACCGCCAGGAAGAAGGACATAAAGGGCGCAAAAACCATATTGTTCTTAACGATCAGAGAAGCCAGCATGCCGTTGGAACCAAGCCCTGCCGCAAAATTATTCAGGAAATATCCGTGAACTCCCAAAACCTCAATGCAGCCTGCCATACCGCCCAATGCTCCGCTTAGCATCATGGACTGAATGAAAACCTTTTTGGGACTGATGCCCACATACTCCGCATGAGACGGGTTGGTTCCCACTGTTTTTACCTTATATCCAAAGGTGGTCTTGTTTAAGATCCAGATCATAAGAACCACTGTGATAATGGCTATGAAAAGTCCTGCATTGACACTGCTTGGTTTCATAAACTGAGGCAGGTTCACCGTCACCGGCAGAGACTGGGCATTGGCCACGCCCGCACTCATGGGACCGCTGACCAGATAAGAGGTTATGTACAGGGCTACGCTGTTCATGAGAATGGTCACACAAACCTCACTCACTCGGTAATAAGCCTTCAGCGCTGCCGGGATAAAGGCCCATAATGCCGCCACTGTCATAGCTCCCAGAAAGCAGACGATTAAGAGGATAGGGGCCGGAAGAAATGTCCAGTTGATTCCGATATATGCGGCAGTAATACCTCCTAGAAACACCTCACCTTCCACTCCTACGTTGAATGCTCCCGCTTTTGCAGCGACCGCAAAAGCACAGGAGGTGAGGAGAAGGGGAGTAAAGCTGGCCAGGGTGGTACCTATCTTAAGCTTCCCGTTAAATGCTCCACGCAGCAGTGCCCCATAGGCTTCCAGGGGATTTTCCCCGATGAATAGGATAAATAGGGCTCCGATTGCCAATGCGAGCAGCATGGTAAGTAAAATTTTCTGTATGCTCTTTACCGCTACCTTCATGTTGTACTTCCCCTTTCCTCAGCCGATGCAGTTCCGCCCATCATCAGTAATCCCAAGTTATCCTCGTTGGCTTCCTCTGCTTTCAGCCTTCCTGTTATCCTGCCTTCGTGCATGACAACGATCCGGTCTGAAAGGGACAAGATCTCCTCCAAGTCAGCGGAAACCAGCAAAACCCCCATTCCTTTGGATTTGACCTCCTGCAGAATTTTCCGGATGGATTCAATAGCTCCGATATCAACACCTCTGGTGGGCTGGGATGCAACCAGCAGCTTCCCCCCAATAGAAACTTCCCTTGCAACCACTACCTTCTGCGCATTTCCGCCTGACAGTGACTGGGTGGATATCTCCGGGTCTCTGGGACGGATGTCGAAAACCTCAGACAGCTTTTTTGCATATTCCAGCGTTTCCTTATCATTGCGTACGACCCCTTGGCAAAAGGGAGCTTCCCCTACCTGTACGGCTATGAGGTTTTCCTTGATGCTCATGGACCGGTTTAAGCCTCTTGTATTGCGGTCTTCCGGAATATGAGACAGGCCGGCCTTCCGGATCTGTTTTGGACTAAGGCCCGCTATCTCTTTTCCGTCCAAGAGCACGCTTCCTTTCTCAACCTGCCGGAGTCCTGCAATTGCTTCAATCAGCTCACTTTGCCCGTTTCCGTCGATTCCCGCTATACCAACGATCTCTCCCTCCCGGACATCCAGTGATACCCCCCGGATCTTTGAGATCTCCTTTTCTCCGGAGACCCATACATCTTTCACTTCCAGAACCTTTTCCCCCGGCTTTGTCTGGGTTTTTTCAATATTTAAAAATACTTCCCTTCCGATCATCATTTTTGCAAGCTCTACAGGGGAAGTCTCTTCCTTATTTACGCTTCCAATATAATTACCCTGACGCATTACGCTGATTCGGTCAGAAATCTCCATGACCTCATTCAATTTATGAGAGATAAATACCAGGGATTTTCCATCTTTTCTTAAATTTTGAAGAATTACAAAAAGCTGTCTGGTTTCCTGAGGTGTCAGAACTGCCGTAGGCTCATCCAGAATGATCACATTGGCTCCTCTGGTTAAGGTTTTGATGATCTCAACCCTTTGTGCCTCACCCACTGATATCTGATTGATCTTTTTCCCAAGCTGGATATCCATTCCATACTGGCTGACATACTGTTCCACCGTTTTTCTTGCCTTATCAAAATCAATGGTGATTCCATGCCGGGGCTCAAATCCCAAAATAATGTTTTCCAATACCGTCAGTTCATTGACCAGCATAAATTCCTGATGCACCATTCCGATGCCTTTTTCAATGGCAATTTTAGGAGAGATGGATGGGATATGATCTCCATGGATCCGTATGCTTCCGTCATCAATGGGATACATACCGTAAAGCAGCTTCATCATGGTGGATTTTCCAGCTCCGTTTTCTCCGATCAGAGAATGGATCTCACCCTTTTTTAAGGTGAACTGCCCGTTCCTTACTGCATGGACATTTCCGAATGACTTTACAATATCCTTCATTTCAATTACATATTCGCTCAAACTTTCACCCTCTTCTTTATGTTAGTAGCCTTCTCCCGTACCTTATGATTGTAAAATGGTTTGGAAACCCGAGGGGAATCAGGAAATCCAAACCATTCTGCATTTTTTCAGTTCCTGCTATTTATTTGCACCGAAACCGGTATAATTCTCTACGACAATTTCTCCTGAAACGATCTTCTCTTCCAGTTCTTTTACTTTTTCCACAATATCTTCGGGGAATTTATCTCCCAGATGCTCTTTCATCACACTGAAATCGGTCAGGCCGACGCCTTCTTCCTTTATGGTCAGATAAGAAGTGGAATTTCCCTTAAATGTGTCTTCAACCACTGACTGGATTGCCAGATAGCAGGCTGTGTCCACACGCTTTACCATAGAGGTCAGCACGCTTCCCGGCTGGTCATTATCCTGGTTTAAATCTACGCCTATGGCATATTTTCCTGCTTCCTTTGCTCCTTCCAGAATTCCAGGGCCTGTGCCGGAGGCTACGTTCATAACGATATCCGCTCCCTGATCAAACTGCGCCAGAGTCAACTCCTTGCCCTTTAACGGATCGTTCCATGTTCCTGCAAAAGACTGAAGTACCTTAATATCCGGGTCTATGTATTTTGCTCCCTGCTCAAATCCGGTGAAGAAATCATGAAGAACCGGAATATCCATTCCTCCTACCCAGCCAATGATCTTGTCCGGGTTTACCCCTTCAATGTCTGTTTTCTGGGTAAACATGGCTGCTGCCGCACCTGCCAGAAAAGAACCCTGATTCTGTGCGAAGCTGATGGATACGATATTATCGCCTTCCACCGTGGTGTCAATAATGGCAAATTTCACATTGGGATAGCTGGCACAATGCTCTTTCATGTACTCTTCAAAGTTAGAGGAAGAGCAGATAACAAGATCATAACCGTCCTCGCAGGCAGATAAAAAGTTTGCCTCCCATTCCTCCGCAGATGTACCTTCCAGATTTTTAATTTCCACTCCATAATCCGCGGCAGCCTCTTTTGCCCCCTCATTGCAGGAATCATTATAGGACTTGTCCCCTAAATTTCCGGAATACACAATGCAAACCCTTTTTCCGGCCCCTGCCTTTTCCTTTCCTGCCCCATTCTCTGATGCGGCCTTTGCCGTTGTCTCAGCGGTTGTCTCAACCGTCTTCCCGGCCTCCTTTGCCGCTCCTGCCCCACCGGAACAGCCGGTCAGCGATACCGCCAGTGCTGCCGTCATCAGAATGCTCCAAACTCTTTTTTTCATTGAAATACCTCCTTTAATAATATAGTGTAAAAGGATATCATTTTACTATTTTCTTTTGGTAAAACGTTTTTCCTTTTTGCCTAAAAATAAAACAGCTTCAATATCTGCATTTCTTTAATGCCAATGCTACCATCCTCAGAATAAGATGTCAAGTACTTTTGCACAGAAAAATATTTTATTAAACTGTTTTCTTATATTGTTTTGTTAACATCCTACCTATCACTTATTGACAAATACACATATCTTCCACATTATCAACTTAATATTACTCATTATTTGTTATATTCTTTGTTATAAAAAAAACATTCTAAGCCAGGACTTATTATCTACACAGATCAGAGTATACCAAAAACAGGCAAAAACTTTCGGTCTCTTCTAAAAACACAAAAAGGTACCATAAAAAGAGAGCCTATTCCGGCTGCTCATGATGAGACTCCGGAACAAGCTCAATTTGATACTTTAAAGCTTTAAATCGTAAAACAACACCAATAGGTTTCATTATACTCCCTCTGCTTTATCTATCCAACAAGGATGCTGCTTCCGCGTCCATGATGACCGTATAATTGGGATGCAGTTGGAAAATACTGGCAGGAACCTCTGGCGTAACCGGGCCGAATAAGGCTTTTTCTGCGATTTCTGCTTTGTGGCTGCCATTAATAATCATGATGAGATGCCGGGCATTCATCACAGTTTTCGGACCAAACGTCACATAATGGTCCGGACTGGTCTCTTTTTCAAAATATGGGATCGGATATTTCCCTTTTGTTACCATCCGGGTCTCCATGCCGAAATGTTCTACCGTACCTGCAAGATTTCCACAGAAATGTCCATCCGTGCCAAGCCCCATAATGAGCATATCTAATCCGCCATCCTCTTTAAGCTTCTTGTCATAATTATTCCAGTTTTTTGTATCCAAAACATGGATCAGCTCCCCGGGTACCTCTGCCGGGCTAAAGAACATACGATTTAAATCATTCATAGTAACACCGGTTTTCTCCCCCTCTCTCGGTATCTCATCAAAGTTATAAAAATGGATATGTTTAAAACAGGGATTCCCCTTATACTCCTCTGTAAGCAACTGATACAGCCGTTCCGGGGTCTTTCCTGCCGTAATGGAAAGATTAACCCTCCGGTTATCCCCTGTGTACATATGAGCTTGCATATGGGTAAGAGCAATAAGGCTCATAGCTTCATAGTCTTTCGCGATGATTAATTGCATATAAAATACTCCTCTCTTTTTTATAATTCCTCTCCGTTAGTCTGGATCACCTTTTTATACCAGTAAAACGATTTCTTGGGTTTTCTTACAAGACTCCCTTCATTGTTATCATCCAAATCAACATAAATGAACCCATAACGTTTTGCCATTTCAGACGTTCCGGAAGAGACACAATCCATAGAAGACCAGGATGTGTATCCAATTACATTCACCCCATCACGAATAGCTTCCTTTATCTGCTCAATGTGGCGATGCAGGTAATCAATGCGGTAATCATCCTGGATGCTACCGTCTGCTTCTACAATATCCTGGGCGCCAAGGCCATTTTCAACTACCATCATTTCTACGCCAGGATACCGGTCAGCAAAACAACTAAGCTGATAGCGCAGTCCCATGGGATCAATCTGCCAGCCCCATTCTGAGGCTTTCAAGTAGGGATTTTTAAGCTGCTGGCCTAAATTCCCGTCTGTTGTTTCCCAACCCTCCTGCTCTACGCTGGATATGCCGGTGGAATAATAGCTGAAAGTCAGGTAATCGACTTTATACGTATTGATCAGTTCAAAGTCCTTATCCTCCGTCTCAATCTGGATCTGATGGTCATCAAAGTAGCGAGACGCATATCCCGGATACTCTCCCCTCATGTAAATATCTGTATAAAAATAGCAGTCCAGATGCATGTCATGCAGCGACTTCATCACATCCTCAGGCTTGCATGTACCGGGATAACGGGTAAAAGGTACCACCATGCAGCCCATTCTGGCATCAGGTCTTGTCTCCCTTAAATATCTGACAGCTTTTGCAGAAGCGACGAACTGGTTATGGGCGGCCTGATAGGTTGCCTGCTCATACTTATCCCCCCAATCCTCCCGGACGATGCCAGTCGAATAAAAAGTATTAAAGCGGGTACCGTTCATTTCATTAAAATTAATCCAATATGTGACATAGCTCCCATATTCGTCAAAACACACTTTACAGTAACGCACAAACATGTCAATCAGTTTACGGTTGGCCCAGCCTCCATATTGAGTGACCAGATGGAGAGGCATCTCAAAGTGGGAAAGAGTCACAATGGGCTCTATCTTATATTTCTTCAGTTCTTTAAATACCTCATGGTAGAATCCTACTCCCTCAGGATTAGGCTCTAATTCATCACCATTTGGAAAAATCCGGCTCCAGGCAATCGACATCCGAAAGGCGGTAAATCCCATTTGGGCACACAAATCAATATCCTCCTTGAAACGATGATAGAAATCCACACCATGCCTCTTAGGATAGAACTCCTCCCCAACGCAGCATTCTGCTGCTTTCATCTGCTCTTTTGTAACGTTTTTATACTCTTTTCGTGGAACTCCCTTTCCCTGTTTCATGGCCACGTCTGCTACACTCAAGCCCTTCCCTCCTTCTCTGCAGCCGCCCTCTATCTGGCAAGCCGCGGTCGCACTTCCCCAGAGAAATCCTTTTGGAAAGCCGTTAGGTGCATGTTTTATCATATCCATTCTCCTTTCATTATTACTGTCCACGCTTTTGGGACATAGAGGTATACCCGTAGGGTGTTTCTATCTGGCAGTTATAATCTTTTCGCCAGCAAAAATAGCTCCCTCTTCAAATTCAGGCTGGATTCTCCCATACGCCATGGTATTGGAAATCACTACAACGACTGTAGTATCATACCCGGCTGCTGCAATCTGTTCCCGGTCAAACTCAATAAGAGCATCCCCCTTTTTCACTTTGTCCCCTGCTTTACATCTGGCAGTAAAGAACTGCCCTTCCAGTTTAACAGTATCTAAACCGATATGAATAAGTATTTCCGCACCATCCTCCGTAATTAACCCAAGTGCATGGTTGGTATGGAAAACAGTATTGACCGTACCATCCGCAGGGGCGGCAATCAGGTTTTCACTTGGAATGATTCCGATTCCTTCGCCCAATATTTTACTGGAGAATGTTTCGTCTTTAATATCCTCTAGTTTGCATATCTGCCCGCCGACAGGGCTGAACACCAGATGCCCTGGGGCAGTTTCCCCCTTTACTGCCCCGACTTCTGAGATTCCATCGGTAAAGACTATGTTATCATCCAGCTGAAATACGGTTTTCGAAAGAAACCATGTGATTCCAAATGTAGACACAAACATCACAATAAGGCCATAAACAATGGATAGAGGCTTGTCTCCCATGAATACCGGAGTTGTTAATACACTTGGCATTCCCGACGAAAAGGCCTTCGCCCCCATCATGGTACTAACCATCCCCCCAAGACCACCGCCTATGATACAACCAAACAGAGCTGCCCGGTACTTAAAGATAATTCCATACAGAGCAGGCTCGGTAATGCCTAAATAGCCCGAAATGGTGGAAGAGGTTGCAATCTGCTTATTCTTCCGGTCTTTCGCAAGTATCGCGACTGCAAATGCTGCGGTTGCCTGGGACATGGTGGATATAAAGGTTGCCGGAGCAATTGTGGTATAGCCAAGGGTCTCTAACTGCATATACTGAAGGGGCCGGATGGCATGATGCATACCAACCAGTACCAGGAGCGGACGGGTCGAACCGATCACAAAGCCTGCAATTCCAAGGTTTAAGTTTATCAGCCACTCAAGTCCATTGGATACATACGTTGTCAGGTAAGTAGCCATAGGAGCGATTAAAATTAAGTTTATAGGAATAACAATCAAAAAAGTCAGCAGAGGAACAAATATAACAGTGATCATAGATGGTAAATGGTCATCCAGCCAGCCATATACTTTACTCATAAACCATATCGCCAGGATAATGGGGATAACACTGCTTCCATAATTAATCATAGGAATGGGTATTGCCCCCAAAAGCCTTACCGGATCTTCTCCAACCTTAGCAATGATATTGGGATCAAGCATGGCAGCCGCTATCCCCATGGCCATATAAATATTGGTATTGAATCGCTTGGCAGCCGAAACCGCAAGCAGGAATGGAAAGAAATAAAGGGATGAGTTACCGATTACCGTAAGCAGGAAAACCAGCGGGCTGTCACCCGGAAAAATGTGCAGGGTAGTAAACATATACCGGATACCCAAGATTAAGCCACCACCGATAATAGCGGAAAGCGGCGCAACCAGAATTGCAGTCAAGGTTGCAAGCATACGGTTAAAAATACTCCCCTTTTTCTCTCCGGTATCAACTGAGATATTTTCTCCCCCTGCAATCCTTGGATACTGCTTTATGATTTCCTTATAAACCCTGGATACGTCATTCCCGACAATCACCTGGTACTGACCGCCCTGCTTCTGTACGCCAAGTATAGAAAGTTTTTTTAATTCCAATTTATTGGTTTTATTGTCATCCACTAAGAAAAAGCGTAGCCGTGTCATACAATGAGACAGAGACTTGATATTTCCTATCCCACCTACATGCTCTATAATTTTTCTCGATAATTCATCTCGTTCCATCTTTTTCCTCCTTATGCATCATGAAATTGCTTCTTTCTATCTGCCAGGCTGCCGCGCGCTTATACAGCTAAAACAGCAGATTCTCAGTTCCGTCAAATCCCCGCCGGAGCATGGCCACATCTTGCTGTTTATAAATGCCAGATGCCTTATGTGGCCGAACTTCCTCTGCGCAGAGTGCAGGAAGATACAGAACATGATATATCTACGGGCACTGAAATGTGCCTATAAAACAAAAGACCCAAACCTACCTGACGAATGGATTGCCGTCAGACAGTTTTGGGTCTTGCCAGCCGAACTGTAACGAATCCCTTATTTATTCACCTTTTTAACTAAATTAATAATATGCAGCATTAAAAACATCTTCTCTGTTTCTGAAGTTTCCCATCTCTGCTTCTCATAAATATACTGTGCAATCCTGTTTACACATTCGTAAGCCTGAGAATCCGCCTTACGGACCGAGTCAATAATCCCCCTCTCTGTAGGGGCGACTTTCTCTCCTTTTAACCGTCTCATCAGATAATACCTTACATGAGTTATAAAACGGTTAAAGAACACACTGTCCTCATCAAACTCGCACTGATAGAAATACTTGACCAGTTTTAAAATGGAATTTGTCATTTCAGTGATTCCAAAAATCTCATCACCCGTTACACTATCTATCTGTGCATTTACAATGTGAAGTGCAAAAAATGCTGCTTCGCTGTCAGGAAGCTGTGTTCCTAAATCAACCTTTATGATTTCTAATGCCTTAATACCCATCTGGTATTCTCTGGAATAGAACTTCTTTATCTCCCATTCCAATGGATTTACAATATCCATCTGATTTTCGCGGCGTTTCAGGGCAAAGGATAAATGGTCAAGTAAGGAAAAGAACATATTGTCATTTAATTCTTTAAAAATCTCCTTGGCCATATTTACAATTTTGAACACTGCCTTTAGTTCATTTGGTCCACAACCGGTCATAAGGGCTGCCATTTGAGTAAAGGACATGTTGTTCGTAGGATAAAAGGTTTTCTCAATCTTGCTTTTATCAACCTCATTGCCAGGGTAAACCTGAAAACCAATACCTTTCCCCACCAGAACCATCTGCTGTCCATCCTCTGACGCCAATAGTACATTATTATTGATACGCTTTTCTACATGCAAAAAGTTCACCTTCCCAAATAAAAAAGACCAAGATCATGTAAAATCGCAGTTAAACATTATTATCTGCAACATTACATCATCCTGGTCAGGCCTGCCAAACAGTAACACTTCCAGTAAAATTATATTTCATTCTTTTTGTTTATTATACTAAACCAAAAATAATTCGTCAAGATTTTTAAGGCATAATTATCATATTATTTTATTATATACTATTTTTTTGTGCACATAGCACAGTTTCATATCACGTTTCTTATCAACGATCACATGATTAATCTCTGTGATATCATCACGCATGAAGCCGGAGTCTTTAAAACTCCGGCAGAATCGTTATAGTTGACCCTTCAGTACCGCCTCCAGCTTCTCCACCATCTCATCCACATGTTCCTTTTCGATCACCAGGGGAGGAACAAAGCGGATCACATTCGTCCCGGCGCTGATGAGCACCAGCTTTTGCTCTAACAAGGCCTGACTCACAATGGGGGCAACCGGCACAGAAAACTCCAGGCCCCGGATCAGCCCCACGCCTCTCTGACCGGTTATGATATCATACCGCTCCGACAGGGAATTAAGCTTCTTTGCAAGATACTCTCCCATCTCTTTTACGTGGTCCACGATCTTCCGCTTTTCAAACAATTCCAGTACCTTGAACGCTGCAGCTGTAACAAAAGGATTTCCGCCGTAGGTAGTTCCATGGTCACCGGGGGACATGGCTGTCGCGGCCTTACCTGCTGCCAGGAACGCTCCCACTGGCACGCCGTTTCCCAAAGCCTTTGCCACAGTCATCACATCCGGCTTTACTCCGTATTTCTGCCAGGCGAACATGGTACCGGTCCGCCCCATTCCGCACTGGATTTCATCCAGGATCAGCAGCATGTCATGCTCATCACAAAGTGCTCTTACACCCTTTAAAAATTCCTCGCTGGCCGGATAGATGCCCCCTTCACCCTGGACTGTTTCCATGATTATGGCGCAGGTCTTATCATTTACCAGCTTCTTTACACTGTCCAGATCATTAAATTCAGCGAATTTGATTCCCGGAAGCAATGGCTTAAAAGGTTCCTGGTAATGGTCGTTTCCTGTTACGGAAAGAGCTCCAAAGCTCCTGCCGTGGAAGGAGTGTTTCATGGCGATTATTTCGTGGTCGTGGCTGCCGTCCTTATTGTAAGCAAATCTTCTGGCTATCTTTAAAGCACCTTCCACCGCTTCGGTCCCGCTGTTGGTAAAAAATACCTTATCCATGTCGGATGCCTTTAAGATCAGCTCTCCCGCTTCCATAGCCGGAACATTATAAAATAAATTGGAAGTATGAAGAAGTTTATCCACCTGTTCCTTTAACGCTTTATTAAATTCCGGATCATTATAACCCAGGCCTATCACCGCGATCCCGGCTCCAAAATCCAGATATTCCTCTCCATCCGTGTCATAAAGACGGACACCGTCCCCATGGTCAAAAACAATAGGAAAACGGTTATAAATCTTATAAATCTCTGATTCCACTTTCTCAATGTATTCCTGCTTACTTCGCATGATAAAATCGCTCCTCTCCCGCACTTATAATGGCTGTTCCGATTCCCTTGTTCGTGAATATCTCCAAAAGCAGGCAATGGGGAATCCGTCCATCCATGATATGTACCCTGGATACTCCCTGCTTCATGGCATCAATGCAATTCTGAAGCTTGGGGAGCATACCCCCTCCAAGCATCCCGCTTTCCACAAATTCCTGCGCTTCTTCCATGGACATTTCTGAAATAAGGGAGTCCTTATCCTGAAAATCCTTATAAACTCCCTCAACATCCGTCAAAAAAGCCAGCTTCTCTGCTTCCATTGCCGTGGCAATGGCACAGGCCGCATCATCGGCGTTGATATTGTAGGTCTCAAAATCCCCGTCAAAGCCCACAGGACAGATGATAGGAAGAAAATCCTTTTCCAGTAAATCATATATGATTTGAGGATCCACCTCCGTAATATCTCCCACATATCCAATGTCCTCTCCGTTAGAATAGCGCTTTTGGCATTTTAACATCATGCCATCCTTTCCGCTGATTCCAACGGCTTTTACTCCCAGCTCATTGACCAACTGCACCAAACTTTTGTTGACCCGGTTAAGCACCATTTCTGCGATCTCCAAGGTTGGTTCATCAGTTACCCGGAGGCCATTGACAAAATGTGGCTCCATGCCCGATTTTTCCACCCACTTGCTGATTTCCTTTCCGCCGCCATGGACGATGATTGGCTTAAAGCCGACCAGCTTTAAAAGCACCACATCCTGTATGACCTGCTTTTTCAATTCCTCATCCACCATGGCGCTTCCGCCGTATTTCACCACAATGGTTTTGCGGTTGAAACGTTGTATATATGGAAGGGCTTCAATCAGTACCTCCGCTTTTTCCATAATGCTGTGATCCAGTTCCATATGAATTTCTCCTTTCCTCTTTCTTGCCTGCTTTCTGGCATAAAGGGATACCTGTAAGGTGTTTCCTACTCACGGCAGTTAACCCCATTGGTCTTATGAGCGGTAATCCGCATTGATCTTCACATAGTCAAATGTCAGGTCGCAGCCCCAGGCCGTAGCAGTTGCTTCTCCCATTTTAATATCCGCAGTTGCGGTCACTTCCGGTTCTGATAAGATCTTTGTGGCCTCCTCTTCGCTATAGGGAAGGGCGACACCGTTTTCAATGATTTTCAACTTTCCTGCTGTGCTTTCAAAATACAAATCCACCTTTTCCGGGTCAAACATGGCTCCGGAATAACCCATGGCACAAAGGATCCGTCCCCAATTGGCGTCATGGCCGAAAATGGCGGCTTTCGTAAGACTGGAAGTGATGACGGATTTTGAAAGGGTCACAGCCTGTTCCTTTGTTTCCGCTCCGACGATTTTTACCTCAAACAATGCAGTACAGCCTTCCCCATCACCTGCCATCTTCTTTGCGAGGGTTTCATTAATGAAATTGAGCGCCTTGCAAAATGCCTCATAATCTTCGTTCTTCGACTGGATTTCCTCATTCCCTGCCATGCCGTTTGCAAGGAGGAGCACAGTGTCATTGGTGGATGTGTCCCCATCTACGGAAATCATATTGTAGGTGTCTTTGATGTCCTCTCTCAAGGCTTCCTGCAAAAGCTCTTTGGAAATAGCCGCATCTGTGGTAACAAAGCTTAACATGGTGCACATGTTGGGATGGATCATGCCGGAGCCCTTGCACATGCCGCCCATGGTAATGGTCTTTCCCCCTGCTTCAAACTGAACTGCAACTTCCTTTTTTACGGTATCCGTGGTCATAATGGCAATGGCTGCGTCCGTCCCGCTTTCCTGGCTGCCGTCAAGAACCGGGGCCATGTCCTTCACGCCTGCCACAATGTGGTCCATGGGAAGCTGTTTGCCGATCACTCCGGTGGAGGCCACCAGAACGGAACTAACAGAGATGGAAAGGCACTCCGCCGCTGCTTCTGCCGTTTCCATACAATAACGAAGCCCTTCCTCTCCGGTGCAGGCATTGGCGATTCCCGCATTGATAATGACTGCCTGGGCGTAAGGAGAATTTTCCACAATCACTTTATCCCATTTTACAGGGGCTGCTTTTACAATATTGGTGGTAAAGGTTGCCGCTGCCTTACAGGGCACTTCACTGTAAATCATTGCCATGTCTTTTCTGTCTTTATATTTAATTCCCGCCGCCGCAGATGCCGCCTTAAATCCTTTTGCCGCTGTTATACCGCCGTCTATATGCTTCATGTCAAATTTCCTCCTTAGTTCCGGTGACCGTATACCCTGCGGCCTCCAGATGCTTTAACGCCTTTTCGTAATTTTCCTTTTTCACAAGAATGTAGTCCGTATTAAATGTGGATACTGCAAATATTCCGATTCCGTGATCTGCCAGTACCGTCGATATTTTCGATAAAATTCCGATGAGGGAAAAATCCAGGATTCCTTCTATCCGGAATGCTGAAAAACCGTCCTCCCGTTCCATGGTATCTTCGGGCACTGAGGAAGTCTCGCATACCAGAGACATCTCCTCGTCTGTTTTTCCCAGAAACCAGAATCCGGAGGTCATGTCAAGTGTTCCAAGATCCGCCGGACCGGACAGCTTGCAGACGGAAAATTCTGCAGATATTCTTTTTAGATTCATTTTCATACCCCCTGTTTATCCAATAAACCTTACGATATTATTCTCATTTAAGCTGAATTCGTAGTAATTGATGTCTTCCCGAAAGACCCAACCGTTCTTTTTCCAGAATTCATTGCCTACAGCATTGGACCGGAAGGCAACTAAGTTCACCTGATTGATCCCTTCTTTCCTTAGCCTTTCCATGGCTTCCAGGACTAACTTGTGCCCAACGCCTTGCTGCCGGTATTCCTCTGCCACGCACACATGGTACATGCAGCCCCGCCGCCCGTCATGGCCGCAGAGAACAGAACCAATGATCCTTCCCCCCTCTACCGCCACCACGCAGGTTCCGGGATTTCTCCCGATAAACCTTTCCACACCTTCCCTGGAATCGTCTGCAGTTCGGATTCCAAAACCTTTAATACCTGACCACAGTACATAAACCTGGTCATAATCCTCTAATGTCATTCCACGAATCATCATAGTATTTTCCCTTATTTAAGTATTCATTTACAGACCTTACGGAAACATGGGAATGAGCTTAAGTCCCTTATTCTCCGGCAATCCAAACAGGATATTCATATTTTGCACCGCCTGTCCCGCGGCCCCCTTTACCAGGTTATCCATAGCGCCCATCATGACCACACGGTTGGTCCTTGGATCAATTTTGAAATTCACATCCACAAAATTGCTCCCTTCCACCCATTTGGTCTGGGGGGCAACATCCTTTTCCAATACCCGGACAAAGTATTCGTCTGCATAATATTTATCATAGGCTGCCTTTACTTCCTCATAGGAAACAGACTTGATGAGAGTTGCATAGGCAGTTATGAGAATACCACGGTTCATGGGCACCAGATGCGGGGTAAAGCTTACGGTGAGCGGACGGCCGGCTCCATAGGACAGCTGTTCCTCGATTTCCGGCGTGTGCCTGTGGACGCCTACGCCATAAGCCTTGATGTTTTCATTGACCTCACAGTATAAATTATCCACCTTGGCTCCTCTTCCGGCGCCTGAGGTTCCTGACTTGGCGTCAATGATGATAGTATCGGGATCTATAAGCCCTTCCTTTACCAATGGATAAATGGATAAGGTGGAGCAAGTGGGATAACAGCCGGGATTGGCGATAAGCCTGGCATTTTTAATATCCACCCGGTTGATTTCCGGAAGCCCGTAGACCGCTTCCTTTATAAACTGAGGCGTCTTGTGCTCCATCTTATACCATTCTTCATAGACAGCCACGTCCTTGATCCTATAATCAGCGCTTAAGTCAATGACCTTTGTTTTCTTTAATATATTCTCATTCATGAGAGAAGCACAATAGCCCTGGGGTGTTGCAGTAAAAATCACATCTGCGATTTCTGCCAAGGCCTCCACATTGTCATCCCGGCAGGAATCATCCACAATCTGAAACATGTTTTGATAAACAGAAGCGTATTTCTGATCCACATAGCTTTTGGATCCGTACCATATGATCTCCACATCGTCTCTCTGGAGCAAAAGCTTTACAAGCTCGCCGCCTGCATATCCGGTAGACCCTATTATTCCCGCCTTAATCATAATCATCTCTCCTTATATTCTTTCATGTGTGATCTGTTTTTCATTTCTGCCGGATTCCGGCACTTTATACCTTATTTATACAGGCTCTTCCTCCAAAAGAAAGGCCCTTCCAGGTTTTTCAATTACTGATAGTTCATAATTATACATTGATAACGTATATTATGCAAGTTTTTTTTATATTTTTTATTTTTCCCTTGCATTATTCATGGTTTTGGTGTATATTTATGAAAGTTCAACGAAAAAAATCCAATAAAAATCGAGGAGGATCTATAAATGAAAGAGAGAGTTATTTTAGCTTATTCCGGCGGCCTTGATACCACAGCCATTATCCCGTGGTTAAAGGAAAATTTTGATTATGAGGTAATCTGCTGCTGCATCGACTGCGGTCAGGGTAATGAATTAGACGGTTTGGAGGAAAGAGCCAAATTATCCGGTGCTTCCAAATTATATATTGAAAATCTGGTAGATGACTTCTGCGACAATTACATCATTCCATGCGTACTGGCAAATGCGGTTTATGAAAACAAGTACTTATTAGGCACATCCATGGCCCGTCCGGCCATTGCAAAGAGACTGGTGGAGATCGCAAGGAAAGAAGGCGCTACCGCCATCTGCCACGGCGCTACGGGCAAAGGAAACGACCAGATCCGTTTTGAGCTGGGAATCAAGGCTCTTGCCCCTGATTTAAAGATCATTGCGCCATGGCGTATGACCGATGTATGGACGATGCAGTCCAGGGAAGATGAGATCGAATACTGCAAGCAGCACGGAATCGACCTTCCCTTCTCCGCTGATAACAGCTATAGCCGTGACCGTAACTTATGGCACATCAGCCATGAAGGCCTGGAGCTGGAAGACCCGGCAAATGAGCCAAATTATGATCATTTATTAGTATTGGGCGTATCTCCTGAAAATGCTCCGAATGAAGGGGAATATGTAACCATGACCTTTGAAAAAGGCATTCCTACCAGCGTAAATGGGGAAAAGATGAAGGTTTCTGATATCATCACCAAGTTAAATGAACTGGGCGGCAAGCACGGCATCGGTATCGTGGATATCGTGGAAAACCGGGTTGTGGGAATGAAATCCCGCGGCGTTTATGAAACTCCCGGCGGAACCATCCTCCTTGAGGCTCATCAGCAGTTAGAAGAACTTGTATTAGACCGTGCTACCATGGAAGTGAAGAAAGATATGGGCAATAAGTTTGCACAGATCGTTTATGAAGGCAAATGGTTTACCCCTCTCCGTGAAGCAGTTCAGGCATTTGTAGAATCCACACAAAAGTATGTGACCGGTGAAGTGAAATTAAAGCTTTATAAGGGAAATATCATTAAGGCAGGAACGACCTCCCCTTACTCCTTGTACAGTGAGTCCCTTGCTTCCTTTACAACAGGTGATTTATATGACCACCATGACGCAGATGGTTTTATCACTCTGTTTGGACTTCCCTTAAAGGTGCGGGCTATGAAGATGCAGGAAATTGAAAAAGCTAATAAATAAGTGAGCAAAAGGACGTACACAGATACATTTTCCGGGTACGTCCTTTTTTTATTACCATAAAGCAAACATCTTAAATTAATCCGCCAGATCCTTTAACTCCTTACCGGCTATCCGGTAAACCGTCCAGTCCTCCATAGGTTCCGCTCCCATGGAAAGGTAGAAATCGATACTGGGTTTGTTCCAATCCAGACACCACCACTCCAGCCTTCCGCAGCCTCGTTCTACCGCGACCGCTCCAAGCTTCTTTAATAACGCCTTTCCAATCCCACAACCTCTGTACTCCGGATTTACATACAAATCTTCCAGATAAATTCCCGCTCTCCCTAAGAATGTTGAAAAATTATGGAAGAAAAGCGCGAATCCGGCCTCTTTCCCATCAGCCAGGGCAAAGATCACCTCAGCCTTTTGCCTGTTAAAAATCCAGTCTTCCAGCAGTTCTTCCGTAGCCACCACCTCATCAAGCATTCTTTCGTATTCTGCCAGTTCTTTAATAAACTTTAATATAAGAGCCGTATCTTTTCTTTCAGCATATCGGAATGTCAATTCCATTTCTTTTCCTCCTGACCGTAATTTGTTATTTAAAGAATACTATGAATCCTATTTTTTATCCAGTGCCCGTTTAATCCGGGGCATCATTCTTTTTGTGTAAAGGTAACCGTTTTCCATACATTTTTCCATGCAATCAAAGGTCAAAAGTCCCGCTCCTCTGGGCATGGGCGGTTTCAGCAGAAAGATCTCACCACTGGAACGGCAATCCTTAAGCTCTCTGCTCATAATGGAAAAGGAATGGAATGCGGTCTCAATGATGGAATGATCGTGAGGCATTTCATATTCTTCTCCAATGTCAACTGCAATAACTTTTACTTCTCCTGCCGCGATTAAAAGGTCCACAGGAAGGTTGTTCGTCACTCCCCCATCCACCAGCAAAAAGCCGTTCATCTGCCTGGGACGGAATACAGCAGGAACTGAGGAACTTGCCATCATGATGTCACAAAGAAGTCCGCTCCGCTCCCATTTCACATGCTCCTGCCTTAATGCGGAAAGGGGAATTTCAGCCTGAAACAGGTTGGTAAACGCAACCGTATCCCCGCTGTTAACATCCACCGCAGGAACCAACAGGCCATTGCAATTTCCCTGTATCTCCATCCCATCTGTTAAATCGCAGAGAAAACGCTGAAGCCGGTTCCCTTTTATAAGCCCTTGAAGCGTTGTCTCCCTGCCCAGCAGGAACTGGGGCAAAAATAAGGCAATCCCTAAAATATCCGGATCAATCAGGCTTCTTCCGTGTCTTGACAGCCACCGCACCGTTTCCCGCATATCCCCTATTGTCATGCCTGCTGCATAAAGTCCGGCGACAATACTTCCGGCACTGGCCCCCGCTACCCTGTCAGGAAGAAGTCCTGCTTCTTCCAGCGCCGATAATACTCCCACATGAGCTGCCCCCCTGGTTCCGCCGCCTGCCATCGCCAGTCCATAATCTGCCATGATTCCATTCTCCTTGCTACTCAGCCGCATTTCAGGAAAATGTATGCCATTTCTTATTCATTTATGCCTGGCCCGGCAATTCAAAAAAGAACAGGGTTTGAGTCAGACTCAAAACCACTGTTCTTCTTTGATTTTATTTATAATATGCATCAATTCCGTCGGCAATCCCTTTTACGATCTTATCACGGTATTCCTCGGTAGCCATCTTCTTATCCTCGTCCGCGTTGCTCATGAATCCCATCTCCACAATGGTCACCGGTATATTACACCAGTTGATGCCGCTCATGGAATCCGTCTCCTGTACTCCCCGGTTCTTAAATCCGGTCTGATTGCAGATTCCATCCACAACGGCCTTGGAAAGAGACTGGCTTTTGCTATACAGGGTTCCATTGTAAGGATTCTTAGCTGTCTGGCACATGGTAAGGGCACCCTGAATGCTGCTGTCATTTAAGGAATTGGCATGGACCCGGACAAAGATGTCCGCTCCGCTTTTATCCGCCATCTGGGCACGTTCTGCATTGCTGATGTTCACATCATTGGTTTCCCGGATCATATAGACCTGATAGCCCCTGGTGATAAGCTCCTGCTTTAATTTTAAAGAAACCGCAAGAGTGAGCTGGTATTCCGGGATACCGGTTGCCGTTCCCTGTGTTCCGGAAGCCACCTTTGCCTTCATCTCAGAAGCACCTGGTCCGATGGGTTCCTTTTCGGAATTACCCTTTGCCTGATGGCCTGGGTCTATGGCAATCATCTTACCTGTCCCATTTCCGGAAACAGAAGGAACAGCACCCGCCGTCTCCTGTACCGGCTTATCCTTTGACACGTACTGGGAGGAAATATAGCATTCCTTGTCCTTGTAGACCACCCGGCTCCAGCTATCGCTGTATCCGGTCCGTTTAAGGGCAACTCCCTTATCCAGCTTATCTAAGACTTCTCCGCCGGCAGAAGGAAATTTTCTTATATTCACCTGGGAGCCGGTAACATAAACTGTTTCGTCGGCCGCCTCAAAGGCGGGAGCCGTCTCCATGGTCACTGCGGCTTCATGGGAGCTTGTCTCCGCTGCTTTTCCGCTTTCAGTTTCTCCGGTTTTATCCTCCGCAATGGACACGGGAGCCGTCTCCTCTCCCTCCTCCTGGCCCAAACCGCCCTGAGCTTCTTCCAGAGCAGGTGCTTTTACGGCTTCATATTTCCTGGCGCAGCCTGCAAGCATAAATGTGCAAAGAAGGACAGAGGCCAATAACAACCACCCACGGCCTTTTCTTAAATTACTCAAATTATAGTTCCTCCTCCGACAACATAGTCTCCATCATAGAATACAACGGCCTGTCCCGGAGTGATGGCACGCTGAGGTTCGTCAAACTTGCATTCCACCACACCATCCTCCACTTCCTGTATGGTACACATGGCACCCTTATGGCTGTAGCGGATCTTTGCCGACACCCGCATGCTTTCACCATGAAGCCCGGAAATTGCCATCCAGTTAATATGGTTGGCCTGCAAGGTATGGTCATAAACGTCATCGCCCGTTCCGATTACTACTTCATTGGTTTCAGGCCGTATCTCCACCACAAAAACCGGGTGGCCCATGGATAAGTTAAGTCCCTTTCTCTGGCCTACGGTGTAATGGGTAATTCCCTTGTGCCTGCCGATCACCTGGCCGGAAAGATCCACAAAGTTCCCTTCCGGCGCTTTTTCCCCTGCATTTTCTTCAATGAATCCTGCATAATCATTATCAGGAATAAAGCAGATCTCCTGACTGTCCGGTTTATGGGCAACCATCAGGTTGATCCTGTCCGCGATCTCACGGATCTGGTCCTTAGAATAAGCCCCCACAGGCATCAGGGTATGGGACAGCTGATGCTGTGTCAGATTGTAAAGGGCATACGTCTGGTCCTTTGCCGCTGTCACGGACTTCTTTAATGCATATCTACCGCCGGGGAGCTGATCGATCTGGGCATAATGGCCTGTGGCAATATAATCTGCTCCTATATCAAGGCTGCGCTTTAAAAGAGACTCCCACTTGACATATCGGTTGCAGGCAATGCACGGATTGGGAGTACGCCCCTTCTGGTATTCTCCTACAAAATAATCAATGACCTGGGATTTGAACTCTTCTTTAAAATTCATGACATAATAGGGGATCCCCAGGTCCCAGGCCACCCGCCTGGCATCGTCCACGGCGCTTAAGCCGCAGCAGCCTCCGTTTTCCTCCTGGGTCCTGGTATCCTCATCCTGCCATATCTGCATGGTAACACCTATGACTTCATACCCCTGTTCTTTCAGGAGCCATGCCGCCACAGAAGAATCTACACCTCCAGACATTCCTACTACTACTTTCCCTTTGCTCATAGCTTTATGTTTCCACTTTCTAGCCGGATAAGCAAAAGCCCGGCATCTTAATATTCTTCTTCCACTTCTTCCTCACCGATATCAGACTTGGGTTTCTTTAAGCCCTCAATCTCAAGTCCGTTTTTCTTTGCATAGTCCCATAAGGCAGCGTGAATCGCTTCCTCTGCCAGCAGGGAACAGTGAACCTTTACCGGAGGTAACCCATCAAGAGCTTCGCACACGGCCATATTCGTCACAGCCATGGCCTCCTGAACGGATTTTCCCTTTACCATCTCCGTAGCCATGCTGCTTGTAGCAACCGCGGCTCCGCAGCCAAAGGTTTTAAATTTTACATCACGGATGATCTGATCTCCATCAATATCCAGATAAATTCTCATAATATCGCCGCATTTGGCATTTCCTACGGTACCCATACCGCTGGGGTTATCAATTTCCCCTACATTTCTTGGATGCTCAAAATGATCCATTACTTTTTCTGTATACATAATTTATTTTCTCCATTTCCAGGTAATCAATCTGCTTTGTTTCCGGCCGCCAAAAGGCGGTGCTATGAATTATTTCGCCTGATGCTTAATATAATCCTCATAAAGCGGGGACATACTGCGCAGTTTTTCCACAATCTCCTTAATGGATTCCACAACATAGTCCATCTCTTCCTTTGTGTTGCGCTCATCTAAGGTCAGACGAAGGGAACCATGGGCGATTTCGTGAGGAAGGCCAATGGCGAGCAGTACATGGGATGGGTCCAAGGAGCCTGAAGTACAGGCAGAACCGCTGGAGCCGCATATACCTTTCATATCCAGCATGATCAGCAGGGACTCTCCTTCAATAAACTGGAAAGCAAAATTTACGTTGTTGGACAGCCTGTTTTTCCTGTGTCCGTTAATTCTTGTAAAAGGAACCTCTGCCATAACCCGGTCCATCAGATAATTCCGTAGCTCGTATTCCTTATTTGCTCTATCGTCCATGCCTGCAACCGCAAGCTCCACAGCCTTGCCAAAGCCTACGATTCCCGGCACATTCTCCGTTCCGGCCCGGCGTTTTCTTTCCTGTGCGCCTCCATGAATGAAGGAACGGGATTTGATGCCGCTTCTGATATAGAGAAAGCCAATGCCTTTGGGCCCGTTGATCTTATGGGCGCTGGCACTGAGCATATCGATATGGTATTCATCCACGTTAATGGGCACATGGCCAAATGACTGGACCGCATCTGTGTGGAATAATATTCCCCGTTCTTTTGCAATCTCTCCGATTTCTTTGATCGGTTCTATGGTTCCTATCTCATTATTAGCAAACATGATGGAAATGAGGATGGTGTCAGGGCGGATGGCTTTTTTAAGCTCCTCCAGCTTTATAACCCCATTTTCATCTACATTTAAATAGGTTACCTCAAAGCCCTGCTTCTCCAAATACTCACAGGTGTGAAGCACGGCATGGTGTTCGATTTTACTGGTGATGATGTGTTTTCCTTTTGAAGCATAGGCTTGTGCCGTTGCAATCAGCGCCCAGTTGTCAGATTCTGAACCGCCTGCTGTAAAATAGATCTCGTTGGTCTTGGCACCCAGAGTATTTGCAATGGTTTCTCTGGCTCCTGAGACAGCTTTTTTTGAGATGCCGGAAAACTCGTATACGGAGGATGGATTTCCATAATACTCCGTAAAATAAGGCAGCATGGCTTCCACGACCTCGGGCCGTGTTTGGGTAGTCGCTGCATTGTCAAGATAAATCAGTTGTTTCATATTGTTAGTTCCGCCTTTCTGTAGTCCTAAAGTTAAAAGCTTCATCTACAAATTCTATTATACACACATTTCCTAGAATTTCAATAGGAATGATTCTCATTATAATCATAGTTCCGCTATGCATATAAATTTGTGCAATAGAGGTATGTTCTATCCTCCAAATCATGAATGGCATGGCTGAACTGTAACTGATGTCATGAAGAAGAAACCCCTTCCATATATTTATAATAATTCTCTTTTTCAGGAGATTGCATGAATGATTCTCTAAAATTTCCTCAAAAACTTTCGCCAAGGAAATATGCGCTTCTCACCGGCACCCTTCTTTTGACTTCTGCCGGGCTGATCACCCGGTTGTTAGGCTTTTTTTACCGGATTTTTCTCTCACGGACCATTGGCGCAGAAGGACTTGGAATCTTTAACCTGGTCCATCCGGTGTTTGGCGTCTGCTTTGCCTTATGCGCAGGTTCCATCCAGACTGCCATATCCCAGTCCGTAGCCGCTAATGTGAGAAAAGGCCGTTCCATTTTCCGAACCGGCCTTATTATTTCAGTGGCTATTTCCATAGTCCTGTCATACGCCATCATCCGTTTTAAGGACTTCCTGGCCACCAATATCCTGATGGAACCCCGCTGTGCCCCTCTTCTTCTCTTTATTGCGGTATCCGTCCCCTGTTCGGCCGTTCACGCCTGCATCAATGGATATTATTATGGTATGCAGCGCCCCCATGTCCCGGCATTTGCACAGGTGATCGAACAAACCATAAGAATCGGGGCCGTGTTCCTTATTGCGGATATCATGATGGAATCCGGGATCAAAATCACTGTACAGCTGGCAGTCCTGGGCCATCTGATAGGAGAAATCGTTTCCTCACTTTATACGGTTGTGGCCTATCGCTTTTTTTCACCCAAGATGCCTGCAGGCGTTACGGCAGTTGCCTCTTCCTTTCATGAAACTGCTCCCGGGCTTATGCAGCTGGCACTGCCTCTTATGGGAAACCGTCTGGTCCTAAATATCCTTGCAAGCGCAGAAGCCATCCTGATTCCCAGCAGGCTGCAGATGTCAGGGCTTTACGATTCGGCGGCATTTTCCGTATACGGAGTTCTTACCGGAATGGCTTTGCCCTTTATTCTGTTCCCTTCCACCATATTTAATTCCCTTGCCGTCCTTTTGCTGCCAACGGTAGCCGAAGCCCAGTCAGAGGGAAATAACCGGAGGATCGGTGATGCCATTTCCATGTCACTTCGCTACTGCCTGTACGTGGGAATCCTGTGCATCGGCATATTCACTCTGTTTGGAGACGACTTAGGCGTCAGCGTATTTAAAGATAATACCGCCGGAACCTATATGACCATCTTAGCCTGGCTTTGTCCCTTCCTCTATCTGGTGACAACCATGGGAAGCATTTTAAACGGCCTGGGGAAAACCTCTGTCACCTTTGTCCAGAATGCCATTGCGCTGCTAATGCGTTTGGGGTTTGTTCTCTTTGGGATTCCCAAATATGGGATCTTAGCCTATCTGGTTGGAATGCTGGCCAGCGAACTGCTTCTGGCTATGATGCATGTGCTTGCCCTGCGGAAAAAGGTGGATTTTATATGGAGCGCATGGGATATGATCGCAAAGCCGGCGGCACTGATGGTGCTCGCCATTGGAATCTACTTTGCGTTGTTTTCCGTGGCAGATCCGTTTCAGGGGATGTCTTTATTTATAAAAACGGCATTCCATATTACCGTTTTAAGCATATTCTATCTGGTGCTCCTCCTTGGCGCCCATATTATGAAAGGGGAGAAACCCAGGGACCTTTAAGTTTTTGTCTTAGATGAACATCCATAGTTACATAAATAAAAAACGGACCCTCAAAAGTCCGTTTTTTTGGAATTTCTGCTTTTAATCAATCCCGACCATTACAGAAGTCGCTTTAATGATGGCATAGGCATCCTTTCCGACTTCCAGTCCTAAGTCCTTTACCGCTGCCATGGAAACTGTGGCAGATACGATATTGCCGCCGCCGATATCAATGGTAACAATGGCATTTACCGCACCTGGTTCAATTCCTATAACTTTTCCCTTAAACTGATTTCTTGCACTGAGCTTCATCTCATATGCCTCCTCTCATCCAATCCTGATCCATGGAAACCCTCAGGGTATTCCTTTTATGCCCGATAAAACGGAGTGGGCTCCACCCCAGAAAGCATGGGCTGAAAGCAGGAAATATATAGCAGTAATTATGGATTGTTTACCAAAAGATTATACTGCTTTTAATAAATTGATTGTAAGCATTTTAGCCTTCAATGTCAACCGGTTATCAGAAGCACTAAAGTAAAAGCAGGAGGTCTTCCTTTGGGAACCGGATAAATGACGGAATGTTTTTTAGCATTCCGTCCTCAAAATCTGTTTTATCCTGGATCCACCAGATCTTTGAGGAAGTTTTATCGTCTGTGTTCTGGAACAGATACTGCCTTTGGAAAGGCGTATCGGCGAACCCGGCCAGTTCAATTCCCATGACGTTTTCCTCCTCCATCCCCAGGACCGGAATCAGGTTATGGCCCCTTATTCCTACGTACCGGATGGAATCTCCGATTTTCTCCTCTGTCTTAAGCTTTATCTTCCAGTCACAGGCATAAAGCTCATAATCGCTTATTTTCTCTATGGATGAAATATTCTTGCAGCCGGTCAGCTTTGCTGCCTCCATTCTTTCCGGCCTCCGGAAAATGTCTTTTGTGCTGCCTTTTAATATGGTCTTTCCATCTGAAAGGAGTATCATGCGGTCACAAAATTTGTAGATTTCATCTCTGGAATGGGATACCATGAGCACGTCTCCGGCATAGTCCCTGATCAGCTCCAGCATTTCCATCTGAAGCGTATCCTTTAAAAATCCATCCAATGCGGAAAAGGGTTCATCCAACATAATGATATCCGGACTGTATAAAAGCATGCGGGCAAGGGCCACTCTTTGCTGCTGCCCTCCCGACAACTGGGAGGGATACCTCTTTTCCAGCCCTTCCAGCTGAAATCGCCCCAGCTGTTCTGCAACAAGGGAAAGCTTGTCCTTTTTCTTTCCCGGAAGCACAATTGCTAAGTTCTCCTCTACTGTCATGGTAGGAAACAGGGCATAATTCTGAAACAGGTAGCCGACACGACGTTCTCTGGCGGGTAAATTGATCCCTTTCTCCGAATCGAACAACACCTTCCCGTTTAAAACGATCCGGCCGTGATCCGGCTTTTCAATTCCTGCCACGCATTTTAAGGTCATGCTTTTCCCGCAGCCTGAGGCACCCAGGATCCCCATGCAGCCGCCGTCAGTCTCAAATTCCACATTTAATTCAAATCCTGTAAATTTTTTTCGGATGTTTACCTGCAGTGCCATACTAAATCCACCTGTTCACATGTTTCATATTTTTTCCGGATATATAATTTATAACAGCAACAATAAAAAAAGACAAGATAACAATCACGCATACCCAGAATGCAGCCGTATCCCAGTTTCCTGCCGCCACCTCGGAAGCAATAGCAACAGAAACCGTTCTGGTCTTTCCCAGAATATTTCCTGCCAGCATGGCAGTTGCCCCGTATTCTCCGATGGCTCTGGCAAAGGCCAGCACTGTCCCGGAAGCCAGTCCAGGAGCCGCAATGGGAACGATGATCTTCCAGAAGATCTTCCTCTCCGACAGCCCCAGGGTTCTTCCCGCATGGATCATGTCAACATCCACCTGTTCAAAGGCTGCTCTTGCATTCCGGTACATCAAAGGAAATGCGATAACAAAAGCGGCTATGACACAGCCGGGCCATGTCTGCACCATTTTTATATTAAATTCCTCAAAAAGAAATTTGCCGAAGGGCCTGCGAAGGCTGAAGATCAAAAGAAGAAAGAACCCGGCCACAGTAGGCGGAAGTACCAGCGGCAATGTCAAGATTCCATCTACGATGGATTTTGCCGTATTATTCAGTTTCATGATCAGCCTCGCGGCGCCTATCCCCAGGAAAAAGGTCAGCACCGTTGCCAGAATCCCCGTTTTAAGAGAAATAAAAAGGGGACTCCAATCTATCGTTTTCATCAGATCCAACATAGATTTTCACCCCCTTTTTTATGTATTATTTATTTTGAAGAGTTTGCAAATCCGGCATCAGTAAACAGCTTCATAACGCCCTCATCGCTAACCAGATATTCTTTAAATTCAGCAGCTGCCTTTGCCTGCTCCTCTGATGCCTCCTTGTCGATGATCAGGCCCACCGGATAAACAGCAGGATCGATCATGCTCTTATCTGCTTCTGCTATGATTTCAACCTTGTCCGCCATGGAAGCCGCATCGGTTGCATAGACAACGCCCACTTCATTGCTTCCCTCTGCAACGGCTGTTAAAACAGCGGTAACATTGGCGCCTTCGTTAATTTCCATTTTCATTACCTGATCAAGGATTCCTAAGTTGGTGAACAGCTTTCTTGCATACTGGCCTACAGGTACATCCTCTCCCGCAAGGGCAAGGCTTGATGCCTTTGTGATGTTGTCAAAACCCGTTACCTCAGTTTTTCCGCCATTTGGCTTGATTAAGACAATTTTATTCTCAAGTAAGTTGGAGATAGAACCGTCTACTACGAATCCGCCATCCTTTAACGCGTCCATCTGCTTGGTTGCCGCAGAAAAGAAAATGTCACACTGGGCGCCTTCTTCGATCTGGGTCTGAAGGGTTCCTGAGCTGTCCGCATTATAAATGATGTTTACATTGGGATGATCTTTTTCATAAGTTTCCTTGATCTTTTCCATTGTGTTTTTCAAGCTGGCTGCAATAAAAACATAAAGGTCTTCCTTCTCTGCTTTTGCAGCTGTTGTTACTTCAGCCTTCGTAGTTTCTTCGGCCTTAGTGGCTTCCTCTTTTGCAGTTGTCTGATCCGCCTGGGTAGCCTTTGTACCGGTTGAACCGCACCCCACTACCGTACCGGCAGTAAACATTGCCGCCAACATTACTGCAAGTAATTTTTTTCCTTGTTTCATAATACTTCCTCCTGGTTTTTCGAACAATATTGTTCATTTTAATTAAGTTTTGTTGGGTTTTGCCCCGTTTGGTAATTACCAATTCATTTTAGATGATATCTTTCGGAAAGTCAATGCCAATCTATTTATATAATTACATCGGGAATTAAGACCGCTCTCACAGCCTTTCATTGACAATGAAATGAAATATGCTATAACTATTTATAAATGATCGAAACCACAGGAAGCAAGGAGGAAACCGTATGGAAAAAGTATACACCACCCAGGAAGTGGCTGACCAGCTTAAAATTAAAAAATCCACAGTTTATGAACTGATAAAGCGGGGAGAATTAAAGGCAACCAAGGTAGGCAAGCAGATACGGGTCAGTCAGGAACAACTGGATGAATATTTAAAAGCTCCAGACACCAGCAGTGCTTCCAAGGCAGAGGAGCCTCTTCCCAGGATCATGGATATCCCTCTGTTTACCGCTGATTCCGCAATCCGGCAGATGGATTACCTTCTTAACGCCAGCGGCCTGATTATAAGCAGCCAGGAATCCAGAGTTGTGGAGCTGCTTGGAAGCCAGCTGAGCCAGCGCCCGGAAAGCCTTCCCATCCTGCATTCCTATATGAATGATTATAACAGTCTTTATTCCCTATACTATGAAAAGACCCATATGGCCCTAACCTCCTTCTGCACCAGCCGGGAAGGGCAGGAAATCCGGCAGATTGAGAGCCTGCTGCCCGGAAAGGAAGCTGCAGTCCTCCATATCTGCAGCCTTTTAGCAGGCTTTTACATCAGAAAAGGCAATCCAAAGGGCTTACACACCGTAAAGGACTTATGCCGCCCGGATATCCGGTTCATAAACCGGGAGAAGGGAAATGGGTACCGGATCTATATGGATTCCATCCTTTCATCCCATAACATTGAAAAGGCCGGGATTCCCGGTTACCAGACGGAATGTCTCTCCCATATGTCAGCCGCAAATGCGGTCGCATCGGGAACTGCTGATGCAGGCATCGGCGATATCTCCCACCTGGCTGCTTATCCCCAGCTTGACTTTATCCCTCTGTCCGCCGTCTCCATGGATCTGGTCTTTTCTAAGGAGGTTTTGAACCATCGGGCCTTTCAAAGCATTGCTGACACGGTAAACTCCCAGGAATTTAAAAACAGCCTTCTTCCTTTTAAAGGATATGAAATTGGTAAGACCGGTAAATGTACGTTTGTGAACTGCTAAAGGCAGTTTTTTCCAGGGATGACAATTATTCATAAAAATTTTAGTTGCACTCGCAACTATTTATGTGTTAAACTAGTTAATGATCTAAAAAGAGTCTGCAGGCTCACGCACAATTCTGTGCAAATTATCATTCTTAAGAATCCCTATCATAAAAAACGGACAACAGGAGGTATCTCTTTGAATCAAAAGTTAAAAGAAAAAATTGTAGAATCCTTATCATCTGTCCTGCCCGTTACATGTATCGTGTTGATCTTGTGCATAACCATCACTCCCATGCCTCTTGACCCACTGATGCTGTTTCTGGTAGGTGCGACCCTTTTAACCGTTGGAATGGGCTTTTTCACACTTGGTGTTGATATGTCCATGATGATCATCGGGGAAAAAGCGGGCGCCCAACTGGCAAAATCCAAAAAGCTGCCGATCATTGTTTTTGCCTGTTTTATCATTGGTTTTATTATTACCATAGCAGAACCGGATCTTCAGGTCCTGGCCGGTCAGACCCCGGCAGTTCCTGACATGATCCTGATCCTTTCTGTGGCCGCAGGAGTGGGCTTGTTCCTGGCAATTGCATTTTTAAGAACCTTGCTTGGCTGGAGCTTATCCCGTATCCTTATGATCTGCTATGCCGTACTCTTTGTTACGTCCGCTTTTGTTCCCAAAGAATTTCTGGCTGTGGCCTTTGACTCCGGCGGCGTTACAACAGGCCCTATTACAGTACCTTTTATCATGGCTCTTGGTGTTGGCCTCTCAACGATCGGCCGGGGTAAGAATTCTGACAGCGACAGTTTTGGGTTAGTCGCCTTATGTTCCGTTGGACCGATTCTTTCCGTTATGATCCTGGGGCTGGCTTATAAATCCTCTGCAACTGATTATGAACCCATGATAATTCCTTCCATAAACAATTCCCAGGATCTCTGGCTGGCCTTTCAGCATGAGCTTCCTGACTATGCCTGGGAGGTCTTTTTGGCTCTTTTACCCATTTTGCTGTTCTTTATCGTATTCCAAATCTTCTTTTTGAAGCTGAGGAAAAGACAGCTGATCAAAATCCTGGTGGGGCTTATTTACTCCTACATCGGACTGACGCTTTTCCTTACCGGCGTCAATGTAGGCTTTATGCCTGCCGGCAATTATCTTGGACAGCAGCTGGCCTCTCTTCCCTACAACTGGGTCATGATTCCCATCGGTATGCTTATCGGGTACTATATCGTGAAAGCCGAACCTGCCGTACAGGTTTTAAATAGGCAGGTAGAGGAAATTACAGGAGGCTCCATCTCGGAAAAAACCATGATGACCGGATTATCCATCGGCATGTCTATCTCCCTTGGATTGTCAATCCTAAGGGTCATGACAGGTCTTCCCTTACTGGCTCTGCTGCTTCCCGGCTACGCCCTGGCCCTTGGCCTTTCTTTTGTGGTTCCGCCGATTTTTACATCCATTGCCTTTGACTCGGGCGGTGTCGCTTCCGGCCCTATGACGGCCACCTTCCTGCTTCCCTTTGCTATGGGGGCCTGTGAAGCCCTGGGAGGAAATATAGTGACCGACGCCTTTGGCATCGTGGCCATGGTCGCCATGACGCCACTGATCATAATACAGCTCATTGGTGTATCCTATAATTACAAGACTAAAAAAGCAAATGTTCCGGTGAGTGAGCCGCTGCTTAATATGGAATTAGAATTTATTGACTTAGGAAAGGAGGAGGCTGATGACTTCCAATCGTAAAATAAACTGGATCACGGTTATCGTAGCCAGGGGAAAGGGCGAAAAAGCAGCTTCCGTTTTTAAAGAACATCATCAGGAACTGCTTCTCATTACCAGAGGACATGGAACTGCAAGCTCTGCGATCAGGGACTGCCTGGGGTTTGATGAGCCGGAAAAGGATCTGGTTATCGGAATTGTGGAAGAAGCGTCTACCGGGCGCTTATTATCCGCTCTGCATGAAACATTGGAGCTTGAAAAACCAGGCTATGGCATCGTATTTACCATCCCCCTGTCAGGGATCAGCGCCGCAGCTTCCTGTATATTAGAAAATGCCCCGTCAGGCGGGGATATGCCCACATCCACAGATTATCACAAGGAGGATCGCTCTATGCCAGATACGATCAGATACGAACTAATTGCTGCTGTCATCAATACCGACCTTTCCGCTCCCATTATGGAAGCTGCCAGAAATGCCGGTTGCAAGGGAGGAACCCTGGTTAAAGCCAGAGAAGCTCTTGCGGATGATTCAAAAAAGCTTTTTGGTCTGACTCTTTCCAGTGAGAAGGAAATTCTCCTCATCCTGGTTCCCTTTACGGATAAGCAGGCGGTTCTTAAATCCATCTGCGAAACGGTATTAAAGGAAACTGGAGAACATGCCATCGCTTTCTCTCTTCCCGTAGATGAAGTGGCTGGACTCAGCACTCTGAAAAAGTGAGAAAATCCTCATATTGACCGGCCGGAGACAAAACAGGCGCCAGTCCCATATTCCCTGACTGGGATATGGGACTGGCGCCTTTCTTCTATTGCTTCAATCCATGATACAGTGCACTGAGAAGTTCCCCCTTTGGATCCTGGCTCAACTCCCAAATCATAGCGCCTCCTAATTTCTTAGATTTGATATAATCTGTTTTATACCCTATGGATTTCGGATCTTCATAGCTTATGAAGATCGTACCGTTAAATAACCAGGGAACCTTTGACTGGGAATGGAAATGACTGGAATAGCCTGGTTTATTTAAATAATTTTCTATAATATCCTGATAACCAATGGAATTGGAACCGCTAAAGGTCTGATACAATCCATTGTTTGAATTATTTACAGAAGAATATAAATACCCGTAAAACGGGATACCCAATACCATCTTTTCCGCTGGAAAAGATGCACCCAGCCAGGCAGTAACAGCCTTATCCACACTCGCTTTATACTGGGGAGAAGAATCACTGTTGTCATATAAAGGAGCAAGGAGATCTGTATTAGAATCCCAATATCCATGCAGATCATAGGTCATGACATTTGCATAATCCAGATACTGAGCCAGCTTTGACAGCTCCACATTGTTTATGTAAGAAGTATCCGCTCCTCCTGCAATGGTCAGTAAGTAATGCTTATTGTCAGCAGTACCCTGAGCATCCAGTTTTTCTCGAATCTTTTTAAGAAGCAGCGTAAAATTATGTTTATCTTCCCCACGCCTGGCATTTGCCGCAAGACCTCCGCTGACCGGATACTCCCAGTCTAAGTCAACTCCGTCAAAGCCGTATTTTTTAATGAAATCAACGCAGCTGACTGCAAATGCAGTTCTGGTCTCCTCTGTCAGGGCCACATCCGAGAATCTCCCCGACCAGTTCCAGCCTCCAACGGAAATTAAGGTTTTTAAATCCGGATTGGTCTGTTTTAAGGAATTTAAAAGCTTTATGTTAGAAGTATCCACGTCAGGATATCCCAGGGCAATCTTTAAGTCAGAACCAATGTTGGCAAAAGAATAATTAATATGGGTCAGCTTACCGGCATCGATCTGGTTTGGATAGTAATTATAATAGGCCGCCCATGCCGCATAATACCCAACTAATTTACCAGACTGCAAAGGGGAGGGTTCCGTAGCGGGCAGAGCAGATGATTCCGCTGCAGTCGGAGCAGACGGTTCTGCTGCGGGTGGGGCAGATGATTCCGCTGCGGCAAAGACGGCAGCCGTTTCAAGATTATCTGCAATGGTTTCCGGGGAAAGGGGAACCGGTGTGTCTGCAAGAGTGACCGTTGTGGGGCTTTGGGACGATTCCAGAGAAATTCTGTCAGGCTTTTCAGCAAATACTACCCAGCTTAAGAACCACCCAAAAATGATCAGCACAAAAACGGAAGCAGACAGAAATATTTTCTTCATATTACTTTTATTCATCACATGATCCTTTTCTCTCTTTGGTTTTTACAAGTATAACATGTTGGTTATTCTTTGAACAATGCGCAAAAAATGGATCAAATGTATATTTATGGATAGATTTATCCTCAATATTTGCGTTCCTGTTATTTCCAGACGCATTACCTGTCATGCAGAAAAAAGCCCGCATGCCGGAATTATTACAGGCATTCGAACTTTATTTAGGATCTGAAATTCCAAAAAATATAGTCTGCTCTTAGTCGATTGGAACATTCTTTTATGTATGGTATGATTACTTAAAGTGAACCAAAATAACAAAAGAAGTGGGGATATTGTTTACATCATTTTGCATAGGATATTTATCTGGCAGTTGTCCGCACCCCACTCCCCATTGAATAGACCATTCACATCTTTGGCCCGACCCTTGGCTTGCAATTTAGATTTCAGTTAAAATGCCACAACTACATCGAATATTAAAAATACATGATTGCTTAGCCATTAACCATAAGCTTCTCTATGTAATATTGAGTATTAATAACAAACCACATTTGGGCATCAAATCTCATAATCGTCCAAAAAGATAGACCTTGGAGATTATATTCTTCCACCAGCCCAGCTCTTGCGTCAAAACTTCTTGCATCTTTAGTCCATACTACATGCAGATTCCCATCACTATTCATATAGTAGAAAAAGGGTGACTGTGCTGCTTCATTAAATTGTATTGGTATACCATTTTCCGCTGCAATTTGTACTGCACTGTTATAAGATATTATAGTAGCTTCTGTGGCACCGGGAACATAGGGAAGTGTCCAATCATAACCTAAAGCAGTAACTCCTAGAAAAATTTTTTCAGGCGGAATAATACTAACTATGTAATCTAAAAACCCACTTAAGATATTAACCGGAAAAATTGCGTTTGGATAGCTGTAAGACCTTGCCCAATCATAAGATGAAAATATGATTCCATCAACAAAACCATATAATTTTGAATAGTCTATTTTTTCAAAACTAACGTTAGGAGTATCAATATTCGTAGCCGGTGTTATGGTAATCAGTATCTTATAACCTTGAGAATGAAATATCTCAGAGGCTCTTTTCAAATATTCTGCAATGACATTTATGTTGTCATAGGTGATGTTTTCGACATATATATTTATACCATAAAAACCTTTCGTTTTCATTATGTTAAGAGCATTATCAATCAGGCGGTCCTGTACCGCAGGATTAATTAAAATATCATAGCTCACTTCACGGCTGACTATTCCATCTTCCGCCATAGTGGAAACAAACATCATGGGTGAAACACCATAAATTTTTGCCAGATTGACAAGTTCAGTGTCGTCAGCTCTGAAGATAATTTCTCCTTCACTAGTAACCCTATAATTAAATATAGTCAGATAAGTTAAAAAAGGAAGTGTTTTTATTAAAACAGATTTATCTATATAAGAAAAGGCATAACCAATCGTAGCAATTGTTCTTATTTTATTCGTTTGATATCTTATGACTATAGTTTCACCGGCGTAAATAATATCTCTATCGGAAAGATAGGGATTGTTTCTTAATAATTCCATTGGCGTAGTACCATGCTGCAACGCAATACTCTCCAAAGTATCGCCGGCCTGGAGGGTGTAGAGCGTTTCAGGCTGAACAATCACTATAGTTTGGCCTATTGCTAAATTGGCAGGGTTTGTAATTCCGTTTTCCAAAATCAATCTGTCAACAGGGATGCTGTAATACTCTGATATTGAATAGATGGTTTCACCTGGTTGAACAATATGTATGATCATGGCTTTCCTCAAATGATCTTATTAATTCTATTATATGCGACTCTTGCTTGTTCATAACATTATAGTATAAAATTATATGTATCTCAATTATTTATATCTAAAACCACATTTTCATACAACCTTATGGCAAGTATATATCATATACATTCAGCCTAATTGTTTATCTTGTGACTTAATGCTGTGTTCAATAGCAAAGTCCATTAGTGCTTTTTACCTTTTGCTAAGCAGTCATTCAAATCATCCCAGTTCAATAAGCATTAATTATTTTTTCTCATTCTTTCGCATCCTGCCATTGTGCCTGCTCTTCCAATTTCCTCATTTGACGATCAACTCGTTCATCCATTGTTGGAAGTCTCCGACTATCGTCTCTATAATAACTTGTAAAAATAACACTTGCAAACAACAGTGTATTGACCACTAGTAATATAATTACACTATTCCATGTTACGTCTTGATTTTGAAGAACTTCCTCCGTATAATTTCCGGTAATAATCGGGACCAAATTATTATTGACAAAATGTAAAATAACAACCGTCCATATGTTATCGGTTTTTAAATAAGCCCAACCATAAAATATTCCCAATGTAACACATGTAATTAATTGTCCAGTCAAACTAATAATACCAACGGATGGAGATGAATAATAAAAGAAGTTAATGGGTAAATGCCACACTCCCCAAGCGATTCCAAGAACTAACACACCGCGAACCATTCCAAATTTTTTTTGCAATATAGGCTGAAGAAAGTACCTCCAACCGTACTCCTCTCCCAAAAATGCAATAAATATTAAAAAATAGTTTATGGGCAATGTTAATAACATCAGCCAAGTAACAGGCTTTTGCATAATTTCAGTCATGGTTTGTATTTGACCACTTAAGATATACATGATAACGGTTCTACCAAAGTAAAGAATTAAATATAGCAGAATGATGTGAGCAGCTGTTTTCCAACGCCCGCCTCTCAATCCATAGGCAATACGCTTATCTTTCTTCTCGGTAAGCAATAAAATCCATGCTATAACAGAACCAAGTATCATTAGATATTGAGAAATAACGTTCCAACCCAATCCAGGCACTATAATGCTTGCCACTGTACAAACCAATAACAGTAAAGTAAGTATTAAAAAACCAATAAAAAATCTCTTAGGAAGCAGATGATCTTCTCTGTGTGTAATTAAAGCGGCCAGTATCGCCCCCGAAGCCGGGTAGAACATTTGGGCTGAGGGGAAAACCGATACATCAAGCCCCTTCGTATAGCCAATGCCCATTAAAATCCCTAGCATATAAGGTAATGCAAAAGCCACACCTAGAAAAATAAACATCTGAGTTTTCTCATAATTTTTTTGACGTTCCATTTCATTCTCCTTTTTAATTTAATTGTATGACCAATCCAAAGTTTTGCTTCGACATTCCTATCACCTCGCCAAATACATGTCCTACCTCCATTTTACCACATTACTTATCACATATAAACGACATTCTCTGTTTTCCAGACTCAATGTTCTTCTTCTCTAAGCAGGCATATCTTTCGGTAATACTCTTTAGGATTGATATTCCCGCCCTTTTGGCTTCTATAGATATCGTCGTTAAGTTCATGCTCTGGATCATAGTTGCTCATCCAGGCCAACCAATCAGATAGTGCAATTTCAAAATCAAGGGTGTTATTCAAATTATTTCTCCTCATATTCAGTATACAAATAAGCCGGTCGAAAGACCGGCTTATCAGTATGTAGTTACAACAGCCATAGGTCAATTCAAAATCGAACCTATGGCTGAAAAAACACGTACCATTCAGATGAGATAGAAGGATACGTGTTGAAAGGATTATACCATTTGCTTCCAATATTTATGGAGAAATGCGTATGTGATTAAAGGATTGCCTAATCCTAAGATTAATGATGGATCTTTAAATGCGACAAGGCCTATTATAAGGCGCACTATGGCCACGATTAACATCAGATAGAAGACGATGCGTTTTTTCTTAAAGAATAGCCAAACATATAGTATGACAGTCCCTATGCAGATAGCTGTTACACTATAAAATCCTAAATTAAAATTTACTAATGCACTTAAAGTACTTCCTAAAATGCTGATTATGCACCAAATTTTAATGCCTAATCCAAATTTTAAACTGCCTTCATTTTCCATACTTTTACCTCGCTCTTTAAATATTATGGAATACAAGCTTTTCCTTAAAATAATAATATCTAATATCTAAGTAGAAGAATGGTAAATGTAATGAATTGTTATTTAAATGTTATTAAAACCAAAGTTTGACGAAATAACCGGAAAGGAGAATAATGGAGGATTTAAGATTAAAACATATTGCAGGAATAATAAGAGTAAGTGGTCTTGATATACTGATAAGGAATGATGATGAAATGAGCTGATAAAATTTAAATTGAGCGGTTAAATGTAAAATGGGTTATTGTCACGCCACTACTCTCTGTTTTTATTCAAGGTTATTTCCATCTGCTCACAGATAAACGGCATAACTTCTTCACGCTTGATATTCAGCACATAAGCAAACTCTTCACAAAGCGTTTTTTCAGCATCTTTGAGAAAGCATTCGTCAGAAATATTTAGTTTTTTGTTTTTATTTGTATTTTTCAGCTCTTGTTGGCGCAAATGCAATGTTTTTATCAATTTTACAAGTTCGGAACGGTTGCCATCTGAAAGAATCTGCCTGTATATTTCTTTTCGCTTATGATTATCCTTAATCCAAATTAAATCTTTGCCCGACATTTTCTGAACCAGAGAGAAAATTTCATCGGCAGAGAGAATGTGGCGGATTTCTGTTTTTCTTCTGTCGCTTATAACTGAGATGTATACTGTTGAGGCAGTATGAAAAACAGGTTTGAGAACATAATATGAGCGGACTTTTTCATCCATGCACATATCCTGTAATCCGGTAACCTTACAAATACCATGACTGCCGTATATGATAACATCACCTATGTTCATAATATCTCACCTCTTTCTGATAAAATAAAAAATGTGCGGCCACTGAAACTGGACTTACGTCCCGCAAAGCGAACCACACGTTTAATATCTTTATTATAGCATAATTATAGATAAAATGTAAACGGTAATTTCCTCCAAAATTCATAACTATATTATGAACTAATCTATGATAAATTTTGATTTACCATAGATACCACGAATAGATGTGAAAAAACAGTATTGAATATTTATAAGTACATATTCAATACTGTTCTCTAAAATTGTCTTTGTCTACACTCTGATAAGCCGGTTAAAATACCGGCTTATCACTACATGATAGCAAATACCTTAGATTCCACAACTATCCTTTAATCTACACCTTTAATTAATTGAGAGGCTGCACTATAGTCTTCCGTTTCAACATAAATGTAATAGTGCATAACATGTTCTCCATTCATACCATAACTGCCCGTTCCTATAAAAAAAAGTTGAAGAAAAAAACGAAACCAACTGTCATTCTTTTTTGTGGATCCTAAGTATTTTATTCCATTGGAGTCTAATTTATTTTTTATAAACAAAAATGACTCTAAAGAAGTTCCACTGTACAATAATTTTTTTTCTTTCTTATTCATTATAATCCTGCCATCTGTGACAACCTAAAAGGAATATACCTTTATTGCGATAGTCTACGATACTTTTCCATTTACAAGTAATTAATTTAAAATGCGGAAATCCTTGTAAAATAAAGGACTATCATTCCTCCGCATCCAGCAAATAAGGCGTGATCTGATAAACATAAAAGTTCAGCCAGTTTCCATACAGTGTATTTGCCACATTTCTCCAATTCAGCACCGGTACCGTACTTGGGTCATCATCTTCATAATAATTACATGGAATCTCAGGTTCCAATCCCTTCCCCAAGTCCCGGTGATATTCCCCGTCTAAAGTCATACGGTCGTATTCCGGATGTCCCTGGACAAATACCTGCTTTCCGTCCCGGCTCATCACCAGAAGGATCCCGGCTTCTTTTGATTCCGCCAGGATCACCAGCTCCGAATGCTTTACAATGTCTTCTCTCCTCACCTCCGTATAACGGGAATGAGGAGCCATCACATAATCATCCAGGCTACGGACAAGGGGGACCTTCCGGTCCAGAACCTTATGCCGGTAGATGCCTGACAGTTTGCTCTCTCTCTTGTATTTTTGTATGCCATAATGGTAATAAAGCCCTGCCTGGGCCCCCCAACAGATGTGGAGGGTGCTGGTCACATGGGTTTTGCTCCATTCCATGATCTTTTTTAACTCTTCCCAGTAATTAACCTCTTCGAATTCCATGTTCTCCACCGGTGCTCCGGTGATGATCATGCCGTCGAATTTTCTTTTCTTTACCTCGTTAAAATAAACATAAAATTTATTTAAGTGGCTGGCTGATGTATTCTTGGAAGTATGGCTCTCCAGCATCAAAAAGGTACAGTCCACCTGCAGCGGAGTGTTGGATAATGCCCGGAGAAGCTGGGTCTCTGTCTCTTCCTTTACCGGCATGAGATTAATGATCAAAATCTGAAGAGGACGGATGTCCTGGCTTAAAGCACGGTCCTCATCCATCATAAAAATGTTCTCTTTTTCCAGTATTGCTTTAGCAGGTATATCCTTTTGTACTTTAATCGGCATAATTTATTCCTCCAGCATTTTTATGAAATCCTCTTCTGAAATAATGGGCACTCCAAGTTCCTTTGCCTTTTTATTTTTGGAAGAATTGGACGTAGTATCGTTGTTGATCAAATAAGTGGTCTTGGAGGTCACCGAACCGGTTGCCTTGCCTCCATGGGCTTCAATGGCCTCCTGAAGGGCCTTGCGGTTTTCATAGTGGTTCACGGAACCGGTAATGACAAATACCATGCCTTCAAAGATTCCGCCCCCCCTGGCCTCCATAACGCCCTCGATGCTTACCTCAGTCAACAGGCGGTCCACCATCTCATTATTCTTCTCTTCCTTAAAATAAGTGATCCATGCATCCGCCAGTACCTTGCCTATGCCTGGGACTGCGGTCAGTTCCTCTTCCCCTGCGGTGCGCATCTTCTCAAAATCAAACTTAAATTCCTGGCACAGCATCTTGGCATTTGCCAAGCCGATACCCGCGATCCCCAGGCCATATATCAGCCTTGGAAGGGTAGTATGGGAAGCTTTATCTATTGCTTTTATCAGGTTATCGTAGGACTTTTTTCCAAAACCTTCCATCTGGGTGATGGTTTCCTCATGCTGCTCCAAATGGAAAACATCTGCAAATTCCCGTATAAACCCGGCTCCAATGAATTTTTCCAGGGTCGCCTCTGATAAGCCGTCAATGTTTAACGCATCCCTGCTCGTAAAAAGGGTAAAACCTTTCAGCCGTTTCGCCTGGCAGTCCGGGTTAGTGCAGTATAAGCTCTTGACATCATTCACCTTGCGGATTTCCGTCTTTCCTCCGCAGACAGGACATTGTCCGGGAATCCGTATTTTTTTGCTTCTTGTCAGGTTATCGGCGATCTGGGGAATGATCATGTTGGCCTTATAAACCGTGATTTCATCTCCCTCCCCCAGCTCCAATGCCTCCATAATGCTTAGATTGTGGACGCTGGCCCGGCTCACCGTGGTTCCTTCCAGTTCCACCGGGTCAAAGATTGCCACCGGGTTGATGAGCCCGGTTCTGGAGGGGCTCCATTCGATATGGTCAAGCTTTGTTTCTTTGATTTCATCAGCCCATTTAAAAGCAATAGCATTACGGGGGAATTTGGACGTTCGGCCAAGAGCTTCTCCGTAAGCGATATCATCAAACAGAAGCACCAGGCCGTCTGAAGGGATATCATAACTGGAAATGGCTTTGGAAAACTCTTCTACCGCCTCTGGCAGGGTATCTCTGGTCACCATTTTATAATCCACCACATCAAAGCCCTGCCTCTTTAACCATTCAAACTGCTCTTTTCTGGAGTTTTTAAAGTCAACGCCCTCAGCCGTTACAAGGCCGAATGCTTTAAAATTTACATTTCTCTTGGCTGTAATCTGGTTATTTAACTGCCTTACGGATCCGCTGCATAAGTTCCTGGGATTCTTGTATTTGGCGGCTACCTCTTCGATCTCTTCGTTAATCCGGTTAAAATCCGAATACTTGATCACTGCCTCTCCCCGTAAAACCAGTTCTCCCTGATGGGATATATTTAAAGGAATGTTGGAAAATACTTTTGCGTTATTTGTGATAACCTCACCGATCTCTCCGTTTCCCCGGGTCACGGCCTTTTGAAGGGTTCCGTGGTTATAAGAAAGAACTACGGTCAGCCCGTCAAGTTTCCAGGACAGCACTCCGGTCTGGCCGCCGAGCCACTCCTGCAGACTTTCCGCGCTCTTGGTCTTATCAAGGGAAAGCATGGGGGTTTCGTGGGCCTCTTTAGGAAGCTCGCTTAAAACCTGGTACCCTACATACTGCGTGGGGCTTTGGGAAAGTATAATACCGGTCCCCTCTTCCAGCTCCTTTAGCTCATCATAAAGCCTGTCATATTCAAAATTGCTAATGATTTCCTGGCTTTCCAGATAGTAAGCCTTTCCTGCTGCTGTCAGAACGGCAATCAGTTCTTTCATTCTGCTTATGTTAACGTCCATCAGATTTCTCCTTTTTCTGCTCTTTATAGGAACGATTCGTCGAGCCTTTTAAGGCCTCTTTCATCTGGTGGTACTCTCTTTTCGAAAGCTCCCGGTAAGCTCCGGGCTTTAAATCTCCCAGTTCAACATTCATAATCCGCAATCGTTTTAGCATCCGTACTTCAAAGCCCAGCTGTCCGCACATCCGCCGGATCTGGCGGTTTAGCCCCTGGGTCAGAATGATATGGAACGTTTTTTCACCGGCCTTCTTTACAACGCAGGGCCTGGTGGTCACATTTAACTCCGGCAGGAATACTCCCTTTTTCATTTTCCGGATAAAATCATCGGTTACCGGGCGGTTGACCTTCACCAGATATTCTTTTTCATGAGCATTTCCACTGCGCATCATTTTATTCACCAGAGAACCCTGGTTGGTCATGAGGATCAGCCCCTCGGAATCCTTGTCCAGGCGGCCGATAGGGTAAATTCTTACGGGATAATCCAACATATCCACAATGTTGGGAGCACGGTCCTTGTCCGATGTGGTGCATACGATGCCTTTGGGTTTATGGACTGCCAGAAGAACTGATTCTTCCTTATGGCTATTATCTCCTTTACCAGCGTGAATGGTGCGCCCGTTCACAGTTACTGACTGGCCGGGAAAAACTCTCTGGCCGGGCGTGGCTGCCTGTCCGTTTATACATACTTTTCCAGCCTCAATGAAGCGATCCGCCTCCCTTCGGGAACATATCCCTGCTTCACTTAAAAATTTGTTCAGACGGATTCCTTCTGTATCCATGTTTCCTCTTTCCTGCCCATGCTTTTGGGCATAATGGTATTCCCGTAGAGGGTCATTCTCCCTTACTATATACTAAATAAAAATTATAGCATTACCGGGAAGGTACGTCAATTCATCTGCTTATTTTGACTGCGCTTTTCCCCTGGGCGCCCATTGATCCGCATTTTGCATGAAAAATACATCACTTTATCTGAAATACCCATTCTGTCTCATAACTATAGTTGAACTTTTGGAAAATTTATTATAAAATGGAAGAAGATGTATAAATATTTTAAAAACTTAGGAGGAATTGCTATGCCGTGGACACAGAACTTATCTGTAGGGATATCAATGATTGACGATCAGCATAAAATGTGGTTTAAGAAAGCAGAAATGCTGTTTGAGGCGGGGAAAAACAACCGCGCAAAGGAATACGTTGGAGAGCTTCTTGATTTTTTGGATGATTACACAAAAAAACATTTTGCAGATGAAGAAAAATATATGATGAGCATTCACTATCCCGGTTATGCGGAACAAAAGCAGGCTCATACCGCTTTCATTGCACAACTGGATAAATTACGCAGCGAATATAAATCTTCCGGCGGAAATCTGCTGGTGATTTTAAACGCCAACCAAATGGTAGTGGATTGGCTTACAAAACATATATCCAACATGGACAAAAAAATAGGCGAGTATGCAAAAAATGCACACTGATGCCTGCTGCTTATCTGCCCATGCTTTTGGGGCAGAGCCCGTCCCTTTTTACCGGGCGTAAAGGAATATCAGAGAAACGTTTCAGATGAAAAGGGCGGCCCCATTGGCCGCCTTTTTCAATGTCCGGTTTAAATAAACTTATAATGCACTTCACATCCGTAGGATATCCGGCTGCAGATGTTTACCACCCGCTCCATGACAGCGGATATTTTTCCTGTGTCCATTTCAATATTCATTTCTTGTAAGTCTTCCGAGATTCTGATATCTTTCACCCCGTCAACCTTGGCAATCTCGCCCTCGATTTTTCTGGCTTTCAACCGGTCTGACAGGGCGTAAACGTGGTAGATCCTGCTCACGCTTCACCCTCCTTTCCCATTCGGTATTCTACTCCTATTGTAGACAATCACAGGGAAATTTAAACATCAGAGGAAAACCCTTGCAACGGTGGTGAATAAAAAGCATACGACAAATCCGGTTACAGTGGGTACCAGCCAGGAAACAGCCGTCCATTTTATGCTCTGTGTCTCTTTCCTGATGGTAAGGCAGGTGGTGGAGCAGGGCCAGTGCATTAAAGAAAACAGCATGGTGCTGACCGCAGTGATCCAGGTCCAGCCATTTGCTACCAAAAGCTCTTTTAAGACGGATAAATCGCTGATATCCCGGATGCTGCCTTCCGCCATATACGCCATGATAATGATGGGTACCACAATTTCATTAGCCGGAAACCCCAGGATAAATGCCAGAAGGATGACTCCGTCTAAACCTATGAGCCTGGCAAACGGATCCAGAAAACCGGAGCAGTGGGCCAGCAGGGTCGCATTTCCAACCGATATATTGGCTAAAAGCCAGATGACCATACCAGCCGGAGCCGCTACAGAAATAGCGCGGCCTAATACAAACAAGGTGCGGTCAAATATGGAACGCACAATGACTTTGCCGATCTGAGGCCTCCGGTAAGGCGGCAGCTCCAAGGTAAAGGAGGAGGGGACCCCCTTTAATATGGTGGCTGATAACAGCTTTGATATGAGAAGCGTCATAAAAATCCCAAGGATGATTACGCCTGACAGGATAGCCGCCGATAATACGGAAGAAAACGCGCCAGAAGCTCCTCCCACAAAGAACATGGTAATAATGGCGATCATGGTGGGGAAGCGTCCGTTGCACGGCACAAAATTATTGGTAATCATGGCAATCAGCCGTTCTCTTGGTGAATCAATGATCCGGCAGCCAATGATTCCTGCTGCATTGCATCCAAACCCCATGCACATGACAGCGGAAATTTATGCCAGACCATTCCCTTCTTCTGTAGGAGCCAGCACCTTGTAATAGATCCGGATCGTTTGGAATCCTTCTCTGCTCTGGAAAACCTCGATTTTGTCTATAAATTTCCCCAGCAAATCGGTAGAAATCTCTTTTTCCTGGCTTATTTCCTCTAACAAGCTGGAAAACAGACCGGAAAAATCAGACTCTCCTTCCTGCGCCAAGGAAGAGTTCCGTTCCAACAGGGCCAGGCTTTCTTCAATTTTTTTTTCCTCCTTTTCACAGGAATCCAGCATTTTATAAAACCGATCCTCACCGATCCTTCCGTTTACCCGGTCTTCATAGAGCTTTTTAATGATGCTTTCAAGCTCTTTTCCCCTTTTTTTAAGTGCATCCACCGTTTTTTCTTTACCCGGTATTTCTTTCGGGCAAAAGGGTACCTTAAGGGCTTCTTCCAGTTCTTCCTTTTCCCCCTCCGTAAAGGTAAGCAGACTGCGGATTTCCTGAAGCACCACCTTATAAAGAAGTTCGTAATCCATATAGTGATTCGTACACTCCCTCTTTCCGTACAGCTTATACCGTCCGCATACCAGCTTGCGGGACCCCGTCTTTCCTCCGGCTCCTGTGGACGACATATTTCTGCCGCAGTCCCCACACCTGGCAAGTCCGGAAAAAATATTGGCAAAACCGGTTTCCGCCGTATTTTTACGGGAAACGCTCCTACTTCTTACCCGTTCAAAAGTCTCCCGGGAAATAATGGGCTCATGCTTATCCTCAACCACCACCCACTCTTTCCTTGGCTTTCGAAGAGTCACACTGCTTTTAAAGGAAACCTTCACGGTCTTTCCCTGGACGATGTGGCCTAAATATACGGAATTGCTTAGCAGCTTGCATACTGTGCCTGATGTCCATTCCTTCCGCGCAGAATAGGTGTCCGGATTCAAATAAGGACGCCCGGCGCAGCGGTACATGGCCGGAGTCAGCACCTTTCTCTCATTTAAAATCCCAGCGATCCGGGACGGGGCCGCTCCCTGTTCTGCCTGCTCAAATATCTCACGGACAATGGCAGCTGCCACGGGATCCACGAGTAAGTGGTTTTTATCTTCCGGGTCCTTCTGGTAGCCATATGGAGCGAAATTCCCGATAAATGCTCCTTCTTCTATTTTGGTCTTGAATGCACTGCGGATCTTTTTTGAAGTATCTCTGGCATACATCTCATTTACAATGTTCTTAAAGGGTGCGATATCGCTCCACGGGCTATCGGAATCATACCCGTCGTTGACCGCTATGTATCGGATTCCTCTGGAAGGAAAATAAATTTCGGTAAGCTGTCCTGTCATGATATAATCCCGTCCAAGACGGGACAGATCCTTGGTGATAACCAGATTTACCTTCTTTGCTTCTATATCTTTCAACAGGCGATTCCATGCCGGGCGGTCAAAATTGGTTCCACTGTAGCCGTCATCCACATACTCCCCGTATATTTCAAAGTCATTTTCTATGGCATAGGAACGAAGCATTTTCCGCTGGGTGCTGATGCTTGAGCTTTCTCCAGTGCCATCGTCGTCTTTTGACAGGCGCATGTAAAGAGCAGCGCTGTAGCAGGCCTCCGGATTGCCCCACTTTGACGCGGTCATGACGGAAGCTCTTCTGTCTCATACCGCATTTTCTCCAATTCCGGAATCAGCTCTCTTACGTCTTTTTCTCCTGTACAAAAACACTCTGCCTTTGCAATAACGTTTTTTTCCTCATAGGTTCCCTGAGCGAATAGATCCATCTCTTACACCTCCTGGGAAATCTTATTCCAGCAGGTTTGTACCATATACTATGGGAAGGCAACCGGGTCCTCCTATTTCCGTGCGGCTTTATTTTAATCAGCCTTCGTTCCTGAGAAGCTTTCCCGGTATTCATTGGGGGAAACTCCAGTTATCCGCTTAAACTGTGTGTAAAAAACTGAAAGGCTCTCAAAACCACTCTGTAAAGCAATCTGTAAAATATTATCCGGTGTATTGGTTAAAAGCTTTCTTGCGCTGGCTACACGTAAGCCGTTTAAATACTCCGTAGGGGTCTTTTCATATTGATTCTGAAACACCTGAATGATTCTGTTTCTGCTGAGACCGAGCTTTTTCAATTCCTCCCTTAAGTGATCATGGTCTGAAAAATAAAGATCATAAACTGCTTTGATTTTTTCCGCGTTCTCTTTCTGCGGGTGGAACTCCAGCAAATCAGGCCGGCAGCGCTTACAGGGGCGAAGTCCGCTTTCACGTGCCTGCTCCGCCGTATCAAAGAATTCAACATTTTCACGTTTAGGGCTTTTTGATTTACAGGAAGGACGGCAGAAAATTCCTGTAGTTTTTACTCCGTAATAAAATCTGCCGTCATAAGACACATCGCATTCCAGCGCTGCCTTCCATTTTTCCTCCTCTGTCAGCATGGTGACACACCTCCTTTCATTTTTTGTATGGATCACTTCCGTTTCATTACCCGGATTTGCTTTTTTGTTTCTTTATCTACTTTTAAAGACTCGGTGATCTTCTGCAATGCTTTGTTATAAGTGAAATCATCCAGACTATTATTTTTCAGATAAAACAAGGTTTGCTCCGGAAACTGAACATAACACATGGATATCGCCCACGCTACTGCCATCTTTACATAATAACCATCGTGGCGCACGCTATCCAGGACATTCAGCACTTCACGGATCGTTCCCTCCTGGATATAGTAGAAGATAAGCATAACAACCGCGAACCGGAGGTCAAATGCCCGTTCTGATTGAAAATAGGGTTTGAGAAAATCCCACACCAGCTCTGAATTATTCCTGGTGAATTTGAGTCCGGCACAAAAGCTGTCGCACACTGACCAGTTGTGGATTTTCGGAACAAACTCTTTCATATAGAATAACCGTTCTTCAGCCGGACATGCCGCATAGCCGATCACCATTCCCTGAAGCATGATCTCTTCAAAAGAATCTTCCCCCGCTGTCTGCAGATATCCCTGCCAATCCGACCTTACAAGCTGCTTTGCTATTTTACGCAGCATGGGAAGCCGGACGCCTAATACATTGTCAGTATCAGGGAGCAGACCGGAGGTGAACACTCGGTAGTCTTCCTCCGCTAGTGCTATTAATTGTTGTTTAATATTATCCCCTATCATTACGGAATCAACTGTAATCCTGCTGTAAGATTCATGTATTTTTTCAACCGGAGCCTGCTTTCTCAATGGTATGCTCTCTCTTCCTTTGTTTTTGTTTAACCTTAAGATTTCTGATGCCGTTAACCGTAACTCATTCTCCAGAGGCATCGATTAAAATATTAAGCTTTTTAATTTCATGTTTCCATACGGTTATCCTACCCTATAAAAAAGAAATCTTCCACAAATAAATGGAAGCTACCGAGCCATAAGGAGAATACCGGCTCTTGCACACTTCAAATTGGTTCTTTGTCAGCTTCGGAAGACCATACAGTTTTTCCATTCCCCGGCGAATGGCGATGTCACCCCAGCTAACCACATTGGGGCGTTCCAGGCAATTAATAAGAAGCATTTCGGCCGTCCAAAGCCCAACCCCTTTTATCGTCGTCAGGTACCGGATGACCTCCTGGTCCGTCAGTTTCCCTAAATCATCCAGACATACCTTGCCCTGTAGAATATCCTTTGACAGCTCAGAGATGGCAGCGGCCTTTTTCATGATCATGCCGCAGCGCTGAATATCATCCTCTGAAACGGCTGACAGATTTTCCGGGGTTATATCTCCTAGATTTTCCTGCATGCGGTTCCATACGGTTTTGGCAGAACTAACAGATATCAGCTGGCCTATAATCGCATTGACCAGAGCTGCAAACGGATCCGGAATTACCTCCCGCTCCACCCGTCCGAGCCGTGCCATCGCATCACCGAGCACCGGGTCCGAATGGGAGAGGTATTCTACTTCCTCTTTGCTGTAATCAAAGAACTTCGTCTCAACGGCCGGCATATGTCATTTCCAATTCCAGTAGCTGCTCCTTGATTCCGAGGCCTGCCGCATAGCCTGTCAATTTGCCATCCGAACCCACTACCCGGTGACAGGGCATCAAAATCAGTATGGGATTTTTGCTATTTGCCATACCCACAGCCCGGGATGCGTCCGGTCTCCCGATCAGTTCTGCAACCTGTTTATAGCTTCGTGTTTCCCCATATGGAATTTTGCACAGGGTTTCCCATACGGCCTTCTGAAACTCTGTCCCTTTTGCAGCAAGCGGCAAGTCAAATCCCCTGCTCGTCCCGTCCAGATATTCCTTAATCTGCTTTTCTGCTTTCTCCAACAAAGGTGTCTTCTGCTCTCCGGGGATTTCATAGGGATCTTTTACAAAAAACAACTCCGTAATAAAACCATCCACTTCGGATATTTCAATCGGCCCTAAGACGGTTTTAATATATGCTGTATGTTTCATAAGATTTGCCTCCTTTTCTATTTCTAATATATCCGAAATCTGACTGCTTGTCCTCCTATTTTGCACCATTTAATTTTATATAAAAATAATTCTTACGCTGCACGGTTGTTTTTATAAGAAAATCCAGAAGTGGACCGTCCGCATTCCCATTAAAAACAAAAGGACCATCATCACTATGGATTCCGGCCCTTTTGCATCATGTTTTTATTTCAAAAGCTTTAAATTCTAAATCCACTGCTAATCCTCTGCCAGCTTTACCGCATCAATAATTACATGATCCATCCCTATATCTCTTATTTTACCCTGACGGATTCTTTCCCCTGTATTTACAATAAATTTTCCTAAAATACTCATAATCCGGATACAAATATGGTACATACTTCCAGTAAGTTTCAAAGCCGCTATCCCGGACATAGGTGCAAAGCATCCTGAGCCAGGTTCGGGAGCGATCATACCTGGCCCCGGTCATGGCCGAAACTCCCCGGCCTCCCTGCGTTTTCTCAATAATTCCAAAACCAGCTCCTTTTCAGTCTTTTCACCAATGAAAACCCGTTCCACCTTTACGGTCACTTTTTTTTCCTCATAGGTTACCTGAACTGATGAATCCATTTCATGCACCTCCTGAGAAATCTTATTCAAATGGGTTTGTACCATATACCGCGGCACATGCAGGCACTGTTTAAGCCCTAAGGAAAGACTCATGAATGGAAAAAGGGCATGGCAGCCGCTCTGCCATACCCTTTTCCTGTTCATTTCATCAGTCCATATATCCGCCCTTCATTGGCGACACTGCTCGTTCACTGAATATTTTCAATACTCCCGACTGGTATTTTGACGGCCTTGGCTGCCATTGTTCCCGCCGCTCCTTAAGTATCTTATCCATCTCTTCTTCTGTCTTTCGCTGGCCATTTACGCCTACAATTGCAAGGATCCGGTCAGGAATATCGATTTGAATCAAATCCCCTTCCTCCACAAGTGCAATCGGTCCGCCTTCCGCCGCTTCCGGTGAAACATGTCCGATGGAAGGACCGGTGGAAGCTCCGGAAAAACGTCCGTCTGTGATCAGAGCAATGGTGCGTCCAAGCTCCTTATCCGATGAGATCGCCTCAGAGGTGTAGAACATTTCGGGCATTCCGCTTCCCTTTGGACCTTCATACCGGATGAATACAGCATCTCCAGGTTTTACACGATGTTTCAGGACCGCATCGATCGCCTCTTCCTCGCTGTCAAAGGGGCGTGCATTCAGCACTGCATGAAACATTTCCTTTGGACAAGCGGTATGCTTGATCACTGCACCTTCCGGCGCCAGATTTCCTTTTAAAATGGCAATTGCCCCATCTGTTCCGATGGCATCATCAAACGGCCGGATTATTTCTTCCCTTTTCACCCCGGCGTTTGCACAATATTCATCGCATTTGTCATAAAAACCATTTTGCTTCAGCATATCGAGATTTTCACCCAGGGTCTTTCCAGTCACTGTCATTGCATCCAGGTGTAGCACTGATTTGATCTCTTCCATGATCCTCGGCACTCCGCCTGCATAGTAGAAGTACTGGGCCGGCCACTTTCCGGCGGGCCGGATATCAAGAAGATAATGGGCACCCCTGTGCAGGCGGTCAAACATCTCAGAGTCTATTTCCAAACCAAATTCATGGGCAATAGCCGGAAGATGGATCAGGGAATTGGTTGAACCTGAAATGGCAGCATGCACCATGATCGCATTTTCAAAGGATTCCATGGTAACAATATCTCTTGGCTTTATTCCCTTTGCCGCAAGCTCCATGATCTGATGTCCGGCTCTTTCAGCCACAGCCTTTAAATCCGGGCAGGTTGCCGGCATAAGAGCTGATCCTGGAAGCATCAGGCCAAGGGCCTCTCCCATGACCTGCATGGTTGATGCCGTTCCCATAAAAGAACAGGCACCGCAGGATGGACAGGCATGCTGCTTATAGTATTCCAGCTTTTCCGGCTCCAGCTCTCCTCTCTGGCACATGGCACTGTACTTTCCAATCTGTTCCAGGGTAAGAAGATCCGGCCCTGCATCCATAACACCCCCGGTTACCAGAATGGAAGGCATATTTACCCGGCCGATTGCCATAAGATGAGCGGGCACCGCCTTATCACAGCTTGAAATATATACTCCGCCGTCAAAGGGAGTTGCACCCGCATGAATTTCAATCATATTGCAGATCGTATCGCGGGAAACCAGAGAATAGTTAATACCGTCATGACCCTGGGCCATTCCATCGCAGATATCCGTTGTAAAATATCTTGCCGCCTTTCCTCCTTTATCTCTTACCCCATCTACCGTCCTGTTCACCAGCTCCAGCAGATGAGCGCTTCCCGGATGACTGTCTCCAAAGGTGCTTTCCACCATGATCTGCATTTTCGAAAGGTCCTCTACCTTCCAGCCCATACCCATCCGAAGCGGGTCTATTTCCGGAGCCAGTTTCCGAATCTCCTGACTAACCATAACAATGCTCCTTTCATGTCTATCTTGTATTTTTTATCTTAATTATAATAATTCATCACATGATTGTCAACTGTTCTTTATGATCAGTCCCCTCTTTTCCTGTATTTTACTAACATTTCCGCGCATACTACCTAATTGTATAAATTGATTTCAGCAAATTCATCAGACCAATATTTTAATGAGCTCATTGCTCTCCTGATTCATTTACACTTGAAGGAATAATAAATAACCTTTATAATCAGAGAATACTATTTTGCAGCAGAAAGGAATTCGCCATGACCTCATCACATAAATCTCTTGCCGATACAACAGCCGAAGGAATCATCAAATACATTATTGATAATAAATTAAAAGAAGGCGCACAGCTTCCCAACGAAACCACACTTTCCTCTCTTATGGGCGTGGGGCGAAGCACCCTGCGGGAAGCTGTTCGGGCTCTTGTTTCACGCAATATTCTAACGGTTCAGCAGGGATCCGGAATTTACGTCTGCCACAATACAGGCGTGGCTGACGATCCCCTGGGTTTCACATTTATAGAAAATAAGGAAAAACTGGTAGCCGATCTTTTGGAATTCCGAATGATGATCGAGCCAAGGGTAGCTGCCCTGGCTGCCTCAAACGCCACCCCGGCACAGGCCGAGGAGCTTCTCCACCTGGCAGACCGGGTAGTGGAATGCTTCGATGCAGGGGAACCCCATTCGGAAGCCGATGCCCTCTTCCATGCCAAGATCGCAGAAATCAGCGAAAATGTTATCGTACCGCAGCTTGAGCCCCTTATCATGCATGCCATTGATATGTTTATTGACATTACCCATTCCGAGTTAAAAGAAGAAACCATAAAAACACATATGGCAATTGTAAATGCCATACGGAATAATGATGCCATTGCCGCACAGGATGCCATGACTCTTCATCTCATTTACAACCGGGACCATTTGCGCAAGGTCCAGGAAAAAAGCTCTACCTGATCATTCCTCCCAATAGAAAAGGCATTCCAAAGTCTTTTTTTACCTTGGAATGCCTTAAATCATTTTGTTTTTTATTTACGGTAAGGAGGATTATTTCCGCTGCCCCTTCATGGTCTGCTCAATGATGCTGCGCATCGTATCTTCGGAAAGCTGGCCGCTTGCATAACCAAATACGTTTCCATCCTTATCAATCATAAATGTGGTCGGATAAGAGAATACTCCGTAAGCGTCAAAAAGATCCGCATTCGTGTCCATCAGAACCGGATATGTGTATCCGTTTTCATCCAGGAATTGTTTAATTCCCTCTTCGTCCTTTTCACTTCCATAATTTGGGGCTGCCACTCCCAGAACAATCAGCGCATTATCCCCCTCTGTATCGGCGGTTTCATATATTTTCTGGATGTCCGGCATCTCCGCTCTGCATGGAGGACACCAGGTCGCCCAGAAATTTAAAAATATCGTCTTTCCTTTATAATCAGAAAGAGAATGAGTGTTGCCGTATTGGTCGGTCAAGGTGAAATCAACTGCCGGAAGAGGCTGATCCGTTTCATCTGACTCCCCGGTTTTCTCCGGCTCAGATGTGGATTCTTCTTCCTGCGCTTCTGTAGACGTTTCCGGCTCCGGCACCTCTCTTGATTCTGTGACCGCAGGAGAAGGTATAGAGGAAAGGTATCCTGTCACCGCATTCATTTTTCCGGTGAACATTAAAATTCCCATAAATACCATGAGAACTCCTCCGACTTTTACCCCATTCTTTGCAATATTGCCGTGAGCCTTAAAAAATTCAAGCACAGTGGTGGTGAAGAATCCCACTGCCAGAAACGGAAGGACAAACCCCAGGGTATACACACCGATCAGGACAAAACCCATAGCCTTTGTAGAAGCTGAGGCGGCCATAAGAAGTACACTTGCAAGGGCCGGTCCCACACAGGGCGTCCAGGCAAAGCTGAAGGTGAATCCCATGATTAACGCGGTTAAGGGAGACATGGCCAGGGTATTAAGGGAAAACGGCAGTCTGCGTTCCCTTCCCAATACTGAAGAGGTTCCAAAGACTCCCAGCTGGTACAAACCGAATAAAACTACCAGGATTCCTCCCATTCTTGCAAAAAGAAGCTGGTTTGATTTAAAAAAGCTTCCAAGAGCAGAAAAACCCAGCCCCAGCAGGAAGAATGCAAAGCTGACTCCAATCACAAAGCAAACGGTGTGAATCATGACCTTGCTGCGTTTATAGTAAATCCGCCCGTCCTCCCCACGGACTCCCGTTCCTCCCGACAGATAGCCTATGTATAGCGGGATGAGGGGTAGCACACAGGGAGAAAAGAAGCTGATAATCCCCTGAAGAAACACGGTTAAAACTGGAATACTTACGTCAATAGAAAATCCCAAATACTGTACCTCCTTATAAGTTTGTGTCGTTTTTTACTTACTTTTGGCATCTTTTTAACAAAGATTCTGTACTATTTTTAGTTACAGTTTACAGCTGTAACTATATCATTTCTTAGAAAAAGTGTCAAGACTATCATTGTAAAACCAACAAAAAAGCATAGATTTCTTCTGTCACATGGTCAGCGCCTGCTTACCGCAGGCAGAACACTTTTTAAAGCAGCGGTCTAAATTAAATGCCACTCTGGGAAGGTATCCAAAATCTTCCAAGAGAGTAAACAGCGGGAAAAAGATTGCCATAGGAGGCAGCATAACCGCTACCACCCAGGCCAGAACCCGGTACACGCCATGAATCAGCAGATCTGATATAATGAACGGCACGCCAACAGTGTCAGCCAGTCTGCTCAGCCACCCTTCTATTTTAAACAACTCAGTGCTTATTAACTCTGACGGGTAATTGGCTCCTGTTATGGTGATCCAGAAGATCCCAAGCAAAACCAGGAACATGATTGGAAAACCCGTAGCCTTACTGGTAAAAAGCTGATCCAGCTTCCGGTCCTTCCTGTCATAGGTCTGGTTTTCGTATTCCACTACACCGTTACATAAAAATTCCGCCTTTTTTATAAAAACAGCAGCCATATCATCACTTACCTGCTCCTGGCTGATCCCGGCGGCCTTCCACTCCTCCCAAATTTCAGAAAGGCTGGCAGTCACTTCCTCGGATTCAGCCACAGGCTTTCGGTATTTCTTTACGGCTTCCATTAAGTTCTCATTGGCATCCAACAGTCTGGCACACAGCCAGCGGGCCTCTGTCTTTCCATTGACCTTAGGTTCCACTACGGGAAGGAGCCTGGCAATGGCATCTTCAATATATTGGGGATATTGGATAAGGGCAGGTTTTTCCCCTACCTCCTCCACTTCTCGTTCCAGGCAGCGTTTTATGCCGGTATAAATCTGATCCAGCCCCTTATTGCTCCTGGCGGCCGTTCCGGCAACCGGGACACCCAGGCGCTGTTCCAGCATATCAAGGTGTAAGAAAATCTTCTTCTTTTTAGCCTCATCCAAAAGGTTTACACATAACACCACGCTGGCCGTGGCCTCCATGATTTGCAGTACCAGATTTAAGTTCCTCTCCAGACATGTGGCGTCACAGACTACCACTACTGCATCAGGGTTTTCAAAGCAAATAAAGTCCCTGGCTACCTCTTCTTCCGTGGAATGGGCCATCAGGGAATAGCAGCCCGGAATATCCACCATAACGTATCCCTGCTGGCCATCCGTACACCAGCCCTGGGCATTGGCTACTGTTTTTCCCGGCCAGTTTCCCGTATGCTGGTTCAACCCGGTAAGCTGGTTAAACACCGTGCTCTTACCTACATTGGGATTTCCGGCAAGCGCAATGACCTTATCCTCTTCCTTCCGCTTTTTGATTTCCAGACCGCAGTCCACAGACTTTATTCCCATTGACTCCCTGCTTAATCCCATACTTTTTCCTCCAGAGAAAGGTTAGCAGCCACCATTTCCTCACCATAGCGGCGTTTCGCCTTATCCTCTCCATTTGATTGTATTAAAACACGACCGGAATCCTCACTTCTAAGGGCGATCACCGCACCGCGTATTAAAAATGCCGTAGGATCTCCTAAAGGGCTTTTACCCAGACATTCCACAGTGGTGCCCTCAATAAGACCGATATCCTGCAAGCGCCTTCTCATATCATCATAGGCGGCCAGCTTTGCAATCACCGCTTTCTGGCCCCTTTTTAAATCTGTTAAACGAACGTTTTCTGACATCCCTTTTGCCTCCATTTATCCTTAAATGTTTCCATATCCTAACATATGCGGAAGATAAAAATGAGGTTCCATTTTATTTACATGCTTTTGTGTTCTCGTATACACCTGTGGCTTAATCTCCGAATAGGGCGGCCCAAAAGCCGATTACCGACTTTGGGCCGCCCTATTCCTATCGTTTACATCTTGTGGATCCTGCTAAATTTACCTTCCTCCCCTTCTCCTTCCACTTCAATGGCTATGTAGTCCCCATCTTCGGAAAAGGTTACGTTCCTGACCAGACAGAGCCCGTTGCTGCTGGTGATCACATGGGCAAACACAATCTCCGGACCATACCCACGTTCGATCTGGTAATTGATATCGGATATAGAAGGATTATCCGGCCCCATCCCATCGTACAATTCCTTCCCCTGGCTCCAGGTAAATACCCGTGTGTGGATTCCACCATCCTCATAATCATGGACCACACTGGCTTGATTTTCTGACAGGACGGCCTTTTTCATATGATGAAGATAGCTGTAAGGCTTCCTGTCAGAAAATATTTCTATTTCCATTCCCTCAGGCTGTTCTATCCGGTTTCCGGAAAAATGCATGACCCAGTCAACGGGCAGATCCTTCCCTGCTCCCTCTATCCGGAATACTTCCGCAAAATAATGCTCTTCCCATGCGATCTTTCTCACCATCTTTACAGGGCGGTAAGCTTCTTCCTTCCACTGGACGATGGTAAAGCTGTCCGGCATTTCATAAGGCAGGGTCCAATCCGCTTCCGCTTCCACATATATGCCCCCATCCCGTTCTTCATAACGGGTGAGCCTGGCATTGACCGGCGCCTGATTTTCTCCGCCGATGTTTACTGTATTGTGGGAACCCGTATTCTTATAAAAATCATAGTGCATAACCGCACCGTAACCGGTAGTACCCAGATCAGGAGATATCCTCTTCCCATAGGCCAGATAACTGATGCCAAGACGATCATAATGATCATGCTCCCCGCCATAGCGGTCATGCTTTAACAGCAGATATCTTCCATCCTTTCCCCTTAAAACCGTGCTCCCCGACTGTCCTGCTTCCACATGATAATTTCCAGGCTCCATGCTGCACCGGGGCAGCTCGTCAACCCCATAAATAAAAGCTTCCGGATTGTCTCTCTTTTCTTCTTCATACAGCCGGTTCAGTATAAAAAGAAGCTTCTCCCCACCCAACTCCCGGTAAGCAAATTCATATAAGTGCAGGCTTTTAGAGGTATGCCCGTAATTCGTGTCATTGAGCATGGGAATACGGAATCCCGGCTCCACATAGGACACCAGAAGCTCCATCATGGCCTTGTAATTGGGATGTTTGATATGGCTGTGAGGCGTATGAAGGGCAAACTTTTCGTAGGCAAAGAAACTGGTAAGGGCGTAAAAATGATATCCGAATGCTCCTTCAAACCACATGTGATCGGATAGCATCCCCTTTTCCAGCTGATACAGGATCCCATAAGGTTCATAAACGGCAAACCGGACGTACCGGTTAATCCCAAAGATCAGGCCAATGACCGCAATGGCGGAATTGATGATCACTTCATGATTGTGAAGCTGGTTATGCCGGTGTTCCATGAGAAATTCCGCCCCTGGGATGAGCATTTCCTTTCCAATGAACTCTTTTTCCTCTTCCGTCATGAAATCAGACAGCAGATCATAGCTCATGGCAAAGTTTCTGAGGAAATTGGCCTCATCGAGAGTTTGAGCACCGGACTTTCCGGGACCATTATAAGGAATATTGCCGTGGACCTCATAGTCCTTATAGTATCCGGAATATTCCATCATGATATCCACGGCTTTTCTGGCATAGTCAGTTTCCCCTGTGATCAGATGGATCAGTCCCATCTGAAATACCGCCGTGTAATTTCTGCTGTTAATAATCCCCCACCAGGTACTGTCATATGGCTCACCGGAATACACCCGCCCACAGGAGGGGCAGCTGTGATGATACTTATCGTTCCTGTCAAAAGTAAGCTGCACAGAACAATCCGGGCAGTAATAATAAAGGGCCCAGTTGGCGATCCCTGTCTTAGGAACCAAAACCGGCTCTGCCATGATTTCTTTCACATCTTCCATGATACGATCAACAGCTCCCTGCTGCCTTTGGAATTTTTCTCTCAAGTGCCGGACTTCCTGTTCAGTAAATTGAATCATTATCCTAACCCTCCTAATATAAATTCTCTTCTTCCACCAAGTTTTTATATTCCGTAGGAGTGCAGCCATAAAATTTCTTAAAGCTGCTGGCAAAGTATCGCTGGTTTTCATACCCGCATTGGTCTGCCACCTCCTGGATTTTCATGTTTGTTTTCTGGAGCAGCCTCCCGGCCCGTTCCATACGCTTTCGGATTAAGTATTCTCCAAAACACTCTCCCGCGTACTGTTTGAAAATCTGCCTGACGTAACTGGAGCTGAAATGCACCTTTAAAGCCACTCCCTCCAGATCCAGCTCCGTCTTATGCAGATCATTTTCAATGATCTGCTTCATTTGCTTCACCACTGCATCCGCCCTGGTTTCCTCTGAATTTTCCCGTACCACACGGCAGCATTTTTCAATATAGGAGGCCAGCATATGGTTCATATCCATCAGACTTCCGTAATTAATTCTATCCTGCATGGAGGATAGAGGCTCCGTATCCGCCCGGTCATATCCATCCTGCTCCATATCATTTTGAATTGCATAAATCAGTTCCCCCACAGAGACACCCACATAATCGTTCTTCCTGTTGGACATGGAGGCATAACACTTCATAAGGCCGGATAGCCCAGTTAGAGCCCCAGCCTCCTGTCCTGCACGCACAGAAAGCCGGATCTGGTTTTTCCACTCCCGGATCTGGCTGCTGCTGATTTCTTCTTTCCGGCTGCTTTCCTCTCCATAAAGCAGGAATCTCTTTTCTGCATCTAAGTTTCCCCGCCACACAGCCATGGCTTCCCGGTAAGAATCCACCAGCTTTGTCTGACTCCGATAAGCACGGCCAAGGGCGCTGTTCATCTGAATATGGTAATATTTCTCCAGGCTCACACTGACTTTTTCCAGGCTTTCCCCAATCTTTTTAAGGAAATGCTCCTCGTTATCCCCGTCTCCGCACCAGATGGACGCCAGCTGGATCCCGTCAAAGCTGACCGCATACAGGCAGATCCCGGCAGAAAGATAACCGTTCCGTATCAGCATCAGAAATTCCTCCACATGCTCTTGCTTGCTGAAATCCCATGCTCCGCCTTCCATTCGGATCACTCCTGCCGCGTAAAACCTGCCTTCCAGTATAAAGTCCGGTTCCTCTTTGCACTCCTTTCCCCTTAAGAGCGCCTTCAGCGCCTTTTCCCTGGCAAGTCCGGCCCGGCTCACTGCCTGTTCCTTTAACAAGCTCATGTTTTGCAAAAGCGCCTTCTGGCTGTCCAGTTCCTGTATCACCTTTGTTAAAACATCGATCATTTCCCTGGGCAAAAAGGGCTTTAGTAAATAATCCTTGACCCCAAGTGAAATGGCTTGTTTTGCATAGTCAAATTCATCGTAACCACTTATGACCACGTTTTTACTGTAAAGCCCTGCTTCCTGAATCCTGCGGATCAATTCCAGGCCATTCATAAAGGGCATGGCAATGTCCGTAATGATAATATCCGGCTTTTTTGACAGAGCTTCTCTAAGCCCTTCTTCTCCGTCACCTGCCACCGCGACCACATCCACTTCCAGGGCGGAATTTTGGATGTTTCTCACCAGTAAGTCTCTTACATAGTCTTCATCATCTACGATCAATATGCGGTACATCACTCCACCTCCTCTGTCATTGCCGGAATCCTAAGAACCGCTTTTGTCCAATGGCCGAAGCTGCTTTCATAATACAGCCCATATTCTTTTCCGTAAAACAGCCGGATCCTTTCATTGACATTGTAAATGCCATAGCCTGCTTCACAGTCCGTTCCGCCCTTTTTTAAGGTTTCATTGATGAAAGCAAGCTTTTCTTCCGTAATCCCTGCCCCGTTGTCCCAAACTGCAAGTTCTGTGAACTTTTCCTTGCCGGACCATTCCTCACTGACGGAGATTTTTATGATACCAGCTCCCTGTTTCTCCTTGATTCCATGATAAATGGAATTTTCAGCCAGAGGCTGCAGAATCAGTTTGATCATCCGGAAATCCAGACATCTGTCATCCGCATGGATTTCATAGCTTAAGCGGGAATGATAGCGGATGCTCTGGATGTCTAAATAACTTGTCACATGTTCCAGCTCTTCCCGAAGGGAGATCACCTCTGCTCCCTTGCTTAAGCCGATCCTGAAAAACTTTCCCAGAGAATTGGAAAGAATGCTGATTTCTTCCGCCCCCTGGTCGGCGGCCTGCCAGGTGATGGCATTTAAGGTATTATAAAGGAAATGGGGATTGATCTGAGCCTGCAGGGCCTTTAATTCCGCTTTCCGTTTCTGCTTCTGGACTTCAGCCACATAATCCCGCTCCCACTTCAGCTCCTCAATGGTCTCTTCCTGTTTCCGGACCAGGCTTTGGATCTCTCCGATCATATAATTAAAGGACTTAGCCAGGCTGCCCACCTCATCCTTATATGGATAGAAAAAGCGGACTCCCAGATCTCCTTTTTCCACACAGCTCATACGTTTTTCCAGCCGTCTTAAGGAATCCGTCATCTGGTGGGACAACAGCAGGATGACCGCTACTCCTATTAAGAATACAACCCCCATGATCTCAAAAATCGTGTTTCTTAGAATATTCAAGCTTCCCAATAAACTCTGCCTTGATTTCAGTCCATAGATTTGCCAACCGTTTTCCTTAAGACGTTCATAGGTGACCAGATAGGAATCTCCTTCGTACTGAAAGTCGCTTGTAATGACATTGCTCCCCCCTTCCCTGGTCTCCGAAAGCTTCCTTAGTTCACCCGGATCCATATCCGGGGAACCTATCATTACATTTCCTGCTCCATCCAGAATGAGTATTTTGTCAAAAAATTCATATTTTCCTTCTAAAAGACGTTCCAGTTCTGTTTTCTTTAACTGGATCACCAGATATTCATTTCCCACATAGCCCTGAACGCTGAACTGCCATACACAGGGGATGATCTGGTCATTGTCCTGAAATATCTCATCTTTCCATACCGGGAACCAGCGGATGGCACCGCCTCTGTCTGCCTGATAGCTTTTGTAATAAACAGACTCTTTAAAATCAAATTCCCAATTTCTCATATGGACAAAATTATCAAAGCTCCCTTTATCCGTATAAATATAGGTGGAGTGGATCAGCCCCTCCCCGGTCTCAAAGTCTCTCATGAAATCCGGAATGGTCCCCAGGGCTTTTACCAGGTTGATGTCATTGGGATTATTTAAATAATCGGAAAGGGTTACCATAAAGGTATAATTAGCAAGCATTCCCTTGGCCCTCTGATTGATGACACTCAGCCGCTGGCCTAAGGTATCCACAATCTGAGCCAGGACGTCCTCTGCCCCCACTTTGAAATTCTCTTCAATATCATTGGATGCGTACTGGTAATAGGATAATCCACTGATGGCGGTAGTAAAGAAAAACATGATTCCGAACAGCCAGATGATTTTACTGCGGAATCTTAAATTGTTTATAAATTTCTTCATGCTTTCCCCCCGTTTTCCTGCTCTTCTATTTTTTTCCAGTATATCACAGGACCCGCCCTTTATCCTATCCTTTTACCGCACCTGCCGTAAGGCCTGCAATGAACTGTTTGTTGGCAAACAAATAGACAATCAGGATCGGGATGATGGCGATAGACGCTCCCGCCAGCATGATGTGCCACTCGGCCGCGGCATTGACAGAATATTTTAACTGGACAACCGCCACGGTAAGAGTCTGAAGCTTCGGCATGGAAATCGTCATGATCAGGCTGGTGATATAATCATTCCAGGCATTCCGGAAAGAAAATAGAGCTACTACCGCCAGGATTGGCTTACTTAGGGGCAGAACGACCCGGGAATAAACTCCATACAGGCTGCAGCCGTCAATGATTGCTGCCTCATCCAGTTCTTTGGGAATCCCTTTGGTAAAACCCATGACCAGAAAAACATTGGTAGCCTGCCCTCCCGTAAGAGCCACAATAAGGGCAAATATGGACTTATTTAACTTTAATGCCCGCAGTAATTCGTAGATTGGATACAGGGTAACCGACCCTAAGGATACGAACATCATGGATAAGTAAAGGGCCAGGAGAACCTTTTTCCCGGCAAACTCTCTTCTGGCCAGAATAAAACCGGCCAGTGAGCAGGTAACCACAGCCAGAAGTGTAACGGAGACGCTGACCACGATGCTGTTGAACGTATATTTTGTAAAGTCTGCCTGGACAAAAGCCTGGTAATAATTCTCAAAATGCCATTTCTCCGGAAAAAAGCCGCCGCCCTGGGTCAGCTCTGCATTGGTTTTCAAAGATCCCAGCACTGTATAAATGACCGGATAAAGCGTAAATAAAATCATGATGCCCAGAAATACCCATTTTCCGGCCAAAGAAAGCCAGGCGGCTTTTGATATATGTTTTCCATTCCAGTTTTTCATGCTGCCGCCTCCTTAATAAATTTCATCTAGTTTTTTGGATATTCGCAGATAACCTACGGTTACCAGACCAGCGATCACTGCGGATATGACGCTGACTGCAGCACCGTAGCCATATTGGGGAACCGTGGCCTCTGCCGCTGATATGGGGAAGAAATAACGGTACCCGTAAAGGGACATAACCATGGTAGCATTGTTGGGGCCCCCCTCGGTCAATACCATCACATTGGTAATGTCGTGAAAAGCTGAGGTGATCGCCAGCATAAGTATAATTTTTAATATGGGTCCAAGCATTGGAATGATGATGTACCAGATGGTCTGGAGCTTGCCGGCCCCGTCGATTCTGGCGCTTTCTATGGCCTCCCCGGATACCTGCTGGATTCCGGCTATAAAATACACCATGTAATTCCCTACACCGCCCCAGACCGCTGTCAGAATCAGGGTTTTCATGGCATGTTCTTTCCCCAGCCAGTTTATGGGTTTTTGTATCAGACCTGCCGCCATTAAATACTTGTTGACTTCCCCATTGTAGGCATTGAATAGCAGATAAAACACCAGACCCATGACCGCAGAGCTCATAATGGTTGGCAAAAATACAATGCTCTGGGCCGCACCATTTCCCCGCTTTTGCTGATTTAAGAGAAACGCCAGAAAAAAGGCCAGAGGAATGATAAAAACCACCTTCCCGAAACCGTATGTAAAAGTATGGATCACACTTTCCCAATAAACTTTATCCCGGAACACCCGGGCAAAATTTGCAAGGCCGACAAATCTCGGTACTCCTGTTCCATATCCCCCATACTGGAAAAACACATATTTTAAAGTCCACACCACCGGATATAAGGAACAGACGGTGAACAAAATCAAGTTGGGAAGCATAAACGAATAGGCCTGCAGGTTTTTTTTCACAGTCTTACTTCCCCGCAAGGCACTTTTGCTATTCCGGTCTTTCATCTGCATACTCCTTTCTTTTCAAAGAAAGAGGGGCTTCGCTGATTTTGCGCCCCTCTTTCAGATATTACTGTAAAGTTGGATTCATCGGGTCATAGTTTTCAATCTTTACTTCATGACCGCTTCCGTTTTTCACTGCTTCCTGATACGCTTTATTGTAACGGCCCGTTAAATCCTTTAAGGTAGAATCTATATCCGCGTCTCCATAATAAATAGATTCGCAGGTTTTAAACATATCCTCACCTTCCACCACCATACCAGATGCGAAGGCAGTGTGAGGAGGCTTTGGAAGAAGGGCATCGATATCACTGATGAGCAGCCATTTTTTATCCTGGAAATCTTTACCTGGCTTCGCCTTTTCAATAACGCTTGGAAGAATGCTTACGCCAAATCCGCCTTCGTAGTATCCGATTAAATAATCCTCATTTGCAAAGACATCCTTATAAACCTTGTATGCTTTTTCCACGTTAGGGCTTTTTGCATTTAAAACATAACTTCCTGTACCGGTAAAATACTGCTTTCCTGTGGTTTTTCCGCCTACGGTTGGAATTGGAACGCAGTCCCATTTGGAGGAATCCATGGGGAACTGATTCTGGTATACCCCTGGCTCTGCATGGCTGTAAGACATATACATACCAATCTTGCCGGCTGCAAACTGGGTTCTTAAAGGATCGATATCCAGAGATTCACAGCCAGGAAAGGCACATTCGTCAGACAGCAGTTCCTTCCAAAGCTTTAAAGTATCTGCCCACGGTGTAAAGTCGTACTCTCCCTTTACGAAGTCGTATCCACGTACCATTCCGGTCTCTCTATCCAGGCCGACGCACATGGAACGCTGCAAGCCGGAGCTGGCACTTTTCATGTTTTCTGCAAATCCATAAATTCCTTCTTTGGATAATTCCGTATTGATTTTTTTAGCATACTCCACCACCTCTTCCAGCGTTTTTGGCGGTTCCGTAATCCCTACACGTTCAAAGATTTCTTTGTTATAGAAAAGACGGCAGGTAGTTCCGGTAGTTGGGATGAAATACAGCTTTCCATCCAGTTCATTGTAACCGGGATAAACCACAGATTTAAAATATTCTTTCATTTCAGAATCCATGTAATCATAAAAATCTGCCCACTGCCCCTCGTTTACATATTTATCAAACATCTGATCCTGCTGTACCAGAATATCAGGGAGCTCCCCGCTTTGTACCGCCATATCAATGGCCTGTACGTAGTTATCCGTATAAAGCTGATAATCCACCTGAATGTTATCCGTGTTACTTGCATTGTATTCGTCTACTTTTTTCTGAACATATGTGGCGTCGTGCCGGTCTTTGGACCAAACCTTAATGACGGTTTTTTCCCCACTTGCTGACTGCGCCTTTTCCGTTTCTGTCTGAGCAGCCGTCTGTCCGCCTGCTGCCGCTGTTGTGGCATCTGTCTTGGTCCCTGAACATCCGGCCAACGTGCCTGCTGTCATAAGCCCTGCCATCAGAATTCCGCTTAATCTCCTTAATTTCATCCCTTTAACCTCCCATGTTTATTTATGGTTTCATTTTACGGAAAAATGGCTGTTAAGTAAATGCAATATCTGACAGTCGCATGTTTAAAATCTGTTTATGTTTTTAATGTTAAGCTGATAGATAACTGACAGAGTCATAGAACTTATTGACATGCCGGCATCGTGCTCTTATAATAATATTATTACAATTGTAAGAACAGGAGACCGCATATGAATCAACTGCCGCAAATATCCGAAGCAGAATATGAGGTAATGAAGGTGCTATGGAATGATGCCCCCATCAGTACCAACGAAGTGACGGACAAACTGGTGAAGACCACTAGCTGGAACCCAAAGACCATCCACACACTCTTAAAAAGGCTGGTCCAAAAGGGGGCTGCCACCTACCGGAAGGAAGGCCGCGTTTTCGTTTATACCCCGCTTGTGGAGCAAAAAGAATATTTAAAGAAAGAAAATGATCATTTTTTAAACCGCTTCTACAATGGAAAGATATCAGGTATGGTGACCAGCTATATAAGCAGTGACCATGTATCAAACGAGGACCTGGCAGAGCTGAGAAGGCTTCTTCTGGGCAGACAAGAGGAGGAACGCTGATTATGCCCGATTCTTTTATGACACGCCTTTGTCTTAACAGCGTGATCCTGGCCATTTTGCTTGCCGCAATCCTGCTGGTCAGGAAATTATTAAACCAGCAGCTGACTGCAAGAATCCGATACAATCTGTGGTTCCTGTTTCTGTTTGTACTGGCTGTCCCATTTCTGCCTTGTTCTTTTCTTTTTCCTGGATACGCTTTTAAACTGCTGCGGTTTTTGGGCAGTTCCTTTTCGCCTGAGCATGCAGGAACCTTAGGAGCTGCCTATAAAACTGCGGCAGCCACCGAATATTTCCTCCAGGATTTTTCTGTTTCCGTAAGCCGCGCAGCGCATACGGGCCTTCCAACTGCTTTATCCGGAATCTGGATCGCCGGCATGGCATTGATGACCGGCTTTCATATCCATTCCAGCCGGAAAATCAGGCAGTTGAAAAAATCCTCTCTTCCTCTTCAAAATAAGGAGATACGGGAGCTATTTACAAAATGCATGGAAGAATCGGGTGTTATAAAAGAAATACCAATTTATAGCAGCGCTTATATCTCCTCTCCCATTGCGGCCGGATTATGGAAACCCTGCATTATTGTTCCTATCCATATGCTTTCGGAACTTTCAAAAAAAGAGATCCGGTATATCCTTCTCCATGAGCTTTTACACTGCAAACACAAGGACCTTCTGGTAAACAGGCTTATGGCTCTGGCACAGATCATTTACTGGTTCCATCCCTTTGTCTGGTTTGCTTTTAAGGAAATGAGAAGTGACCGGGAGATTGCCTGCGATTCATCAGTTCTGTCCCTGCTGGATTCGGACTGCTATCTGGATTATGGAAGCACGCTGATAAATTTTGCTGAAAAGATATCCCTATTTTCCTATTCCGCCGCCAGAATCAGCGGCTCAAAGAAAGAGATAAAAAAGCGCATCCTGAACATTGCCGGTTACCGAAAAGTATCCAGGTGGTGTGAGGTGAAAAGCAGAATCCTCTTTACTGTGATTGCGGCACTGGTGCTGGGTTGTATTCCGGTATTGTCTGCAGATGCCTACACCGGTACAGATTACGACTTTACGGCTGAAAATGTAACCGCGTTGGATTTAACCTCTTATTTCAACGGATACGATGGCTGCTTTGTTCTGTATTGCTTAGATTCGGGGCAATACTGCATCTATAACCGTGAAGCAGGAACAAGGAGGGTTTCCCCGGATTCCACTTATAAGATTTACAGCGCTTTGGCCGCCCTGGAAATTGGAACCATAACTCCGGAAGCTTCCCTGCTTTCCTGGGATGGGACCAGTTACCCTTTTGAAGCCTGGAACCAGGACCAGACTCTTGACACTGCCATGAAGCGTTCGGTTAACTGGTATTTCACTTCCCTGGATGAAAAGACCGGACTTCCCAGGTTAAAGCAATACTTAGATACCATCGGATATGGCAACAGGGACTTATCCGGCGGAATAGGGCGTTACTGGATCCAATCTTCGTTAAAGATTTCACCGGTTGAGCAGGTGAAGCTTTTAGCTCGGTTCTATCAGGATGAGCTTCCATTCCGGTCGGAAAATATAAAGGCGGTAAAAGAGTCCTTACTCCTCTCTTCTTCCAATGGAGCTACCCTGTATGGGAAAACCGGGACCGGGACCGTGGAAGGGGAAAATGTAAACGGCTGGTTCATCGGTTTTGTGGAGACCGGAGATGAAACCTATGTGTTTGCGACAAACATTCAGGGCGGGACTCAGGCGAATGGTAGCACGGCAGGAAAAATTACATTGGATATTTTAAATGATGAAGAAATTTATAGCCAATGAGCATAAAAAGGATGCTGTACCGGCTATTGGTATGCTCCCTTCTAGGTAGACAAGTTCAAGGCAAAAAAAAACAGCCACCTTAGGAGTGACCGTAGGTGGCTGTTGTGAAATTGCTTGCTACACTACAGTAGAAAGTATTTTCTCAGCTATTTCTTTACATTCTTCTGCATCTTTAGTGAAAGTATCACTCCCAAACTCATTGGTAAAAACCCGAAAAATAATATTGGTTAAATCATCAGCGCATATTTTATGATTCTTTTGAATTGCATCAAATATTTCCTTAGTTTCATAATCATACTCATCTGGTGGTGCATGAGTAATAAGCAATTCAATGGGATCCCACTCATCAATAATGCTTTTTATATCAGTGTATGAAAGTAACATATCTTAACCTCCAAAAAGCTTCTTCACAATTTCTTTCATAGCAGCATCAGCATCAATCTTGGAGTGCTGTTCTTATTGCAACAAGTCATTTAGGTGCTCGTCATTCTAAGGCTAGTCCTCATTGTAAACGCACATTATAGTATAAACAGACATATATTTGCACTTTAACAAATATATACCTGCTTATCCTCTTACTTCACTATCATATCTGTTGATATTTTTCTCTAAGTTCAGATAATTGTATGACCCATTGCTTTATACAATCGGAATTTAATGTAATCGTTGGCAAATAATGCCCTCCATCCTCTACACAAAAAAGGGTAAAATCTGAATCGGATATATTACCATATAAACTCGTATGACCAACAAATAATGACATTATCCAAAAAACATCTAAATCTCCATGTTTATATACCCCGTCACCTTCTACCCTCTCTTTCAACAGACCTAATATCAATTGTGAACAAACATACTCTACCTGCGCCACACCAAGATAATGATTCTGATACTTATTGTTATCAGAGAAATATACATGGCATTTCCAATCAGATTCCGCAACTAATGTCAGAGAGCTTTCCTTTGATACTAACCTCACCTTATCCATGGTACACCTACTTCCACTCCTTTTTGATAAAATCTAATGCCATGACTTAACCTCTCCCAATTTTCTTGAATATACCTGAATTCTTGAGTTGTAATTGATTGGGCATATTCTCCTATCCCCATCATCGATTTATGTATATCCATATTGGTTAAATTAAAACGAATCATATTTCCTTCTGCTATTATTTTTTCAATCATCTGTTTAATAAAATCAACCCATGACATATCACCCGGCCTATGAAAATTGCTTAGGAATTTCCCTCCTGCACTTTGCTGTAATTTAATAATAGAAGGATTATCATATATACCATAAACTATATCATCTTTTCCAAACTTCAGGGTCTGATTTACAGTTTTAACTACTTTTTGTCCACCAATAACTTCACCAGTTCCCATACCGGACACCGTAAAGACTTGTACATCTTATTTCAGGTATCGCTGTTTGCTGAAAACGAGGTGAAAAAAGATCCAAATACTTAAAGATTTATACTACGGCAACATAAGTCCAAGCGAAAAATCCTTTGACAGAAATTCTGTGTATGGCAAAGAGCTTAAAACTGTGTCTGACACAGAAGAAAAATTGCTGGCTCTCTTGAACGATTCCGAAAAAGAACTTCTTGCTGGTTTTTCCGATGCTCATGGAAACATGAGTCGAATTGTAGTGGCCGATTGATTTGACGACGGTTTATGTCGGAGAATGCGGATTGCTATCGAGGCCTTGGGTATGAAAATTTAGCATTGACGCAGAAAGGGCTGAAAATCGACCCTTTCTGTGTTGGAGCGTATTTAATTTCTTAAACCGAATTTATTTACTAAAAAATCTTCACAAGGTTTTAGTGTTAATTCGCTTAAGTTTGCAACGTTTAACATTGAAATAAGTTCAATTATAGATTCTGCTATTATTCTGAAAAACATCGGGCTTGAACCAACCTCACAGTTTGCAGAATAATCGAAAGATATGTTACATAAAGGAAATGTATCTATCTCAGTTATAGATTTGGCTGCACCATTTATAACTGCTTCAAGATATTCGTATGACAATCCCTTATAACAATGCTTATCATCTAATAAGATCGATTCACAATACTTCTCTGTATTCTTTTGTGTATATGCAACTGATAGCAACATAGAATCAGCATTATCGTTGGGAGATATTGAAGCGGATAACAATCCATAACAAATTCTACCGCCTCTATGTACTGCTACCTCAAGTCCCAATGAATACAGTGTATGATACAACCTAGTTCTATTTAAGTTTATTACTTTTTTTGAACATTCAGTTAATAGTCTGTTATGAGTCAATTCTTCATTAATAGTGATTTTAATCTTTCCGTTTGAATATTCTTTTATTTTAAACATTCTATCACCTCGCTATTCCCCAGAAATTAAACCAAGCATCATTAAACCAACCTGAATAAGATTTTATAACGTCAGGATGATATGTGCTATACTTTGAAACTTGATAAAAATCTATAGCTGCGTCGTGTGCTGCGGTTTGGATCATTCCACCTTGCATTAATTCTATCTCTTTCAGTTCATGCAGATAAAAACTTGCGTCAGCGCCTGTAATTGATTGTCCAGAATTCAAAGCATTCTGTAATCTATTAATCATGGCGACATTTTCTTCTGCATAGAGATCACCCGATAAATGCCGTGTTATAGAATCAATGTTGAACTGTGTCACTTGATAGGTATTTCCTGAAATTTTACCCAAGCCTTCTTTTACCAAACCGTTTCCCGCAACCTCACCAGCCCTCATTTGAAGTAATTGCCTCGCCTGCTCAAAACCAGTTGCTCCAGCAGGACCTACTGTTGCTGCACCAAATCCAAGACCTGACGTAACTGCACCCGTTGATGCAAGAGCACTGCCAGTAACACCATATGCAAGGCCCGCTCCTCCAGTTAGACCGACCGTACTTCCGATTGCAGCACCCTGAAGAACTGCTTTCTTTGAAAACTTACCACTAAGTGCCGATGAAATTCCACCTGCAATCGCTCCAGCCGCGAAACCAACTAGCCCTGCAACAACCAAAAAAGGATGTACAATATGCCCGGTTGGATCAGTGTAAAATACTGGATTGCTGTGACAATAATTATACAAATTAAGCGATGATGGGTCACTCACTTCTTGCTTATTCGGCAATTGATTTTTAACACATCGGAGCGTATCCTCGCTTGTAAAACGCCCAGTTACAGATCTATAATACCTAGCTCGCAAGTAATAGGCATTCGTCTCTAAGTCCAGATACTCCCCACAATACCGGAACGGATTCTCCTCCTCCTTATTTGGATTTCTCTCAATTCCATAAGCATCATACTCATACGAGGCTTTACACGCTCCGCTTTGACTCCACAGATGTGTAACATCCCCATGTTCATTCAATATATAGTAGTATACCATACGGTCTATTTCTCTGGCAATCAAATTGATCCCTCTTAAATAGGTTTTAATCTTTTCGCCGTCAACCTGTTCCGCTACGATATCGGTTCCATCCCAGCAATATAAATTTAATTTTTCCTGGCTTTCGGTCAGTTTCCTGACCTGGGTGCTGTGACGCAAGCCATCTCCCCGGTACTGATATAGAATCTCTTTGTCATCCTGATTAATCCGGTTCAGTTGGTTGAATCCATCATAATGTCTCCACTCATAAACTGTCGGAATCTCCTTTTGATAGTACCCCGATAACTTGACATTTCCCGGATAGTCCGGTGTCGGCGCTGTTTTCTCCCAAATACGGAAGGTTTCGTTCCCATTATCATCATAACGATAACGATACGTTTCCGTTGTTTTCCCCTGCTTTTTTGTCTCCTTTTCCAATCGGTTGTTCAAACCATACTCATAACTAGTAACACTGACCAGCTCATCCTTTGTTCTTCCTTCCACCATTATTTTTATACGGTTGGAATAAACATCATAGGTATAAAGCGTCCGCTTCCAGCCGGAATAATCTTCTTCTGTCAGACGACCCAGCCGGTCATATTGATATGATATGGTGACTGGGGCAGAACCAGCTTTGTTAATCTTACTTAGAATGTTCCCATCCACATCATAGTTGTATTCCCATGCAGAAATCACGGTTCCCTGCCGTTTATTCTCTAGAGATATTACCCTGTTGCCATCATTATACTTATAACTGGTTTCCATACCAGACTGCGGATAGCGAAGGGTTTTACGGTTGCCTTTTTCATCATATTCGTACTCTGCCAATATAACCCCGGCAGCGTTACTTTTCCTTACCTGCTTTAGACGATATAATTCATCATACACGTAATACAGACTTACATCCGGGCTTGCATTTCCTTCACGGGTTAGTTGAAAAGACTGGCGGTTTCCATATATATCATAAGTATAATCTTTGCTTACATTTCCCGGATCTTCCTGGCGGGTCAGCTGGCCTTTATGATTGTAGCGGTACTTCGTCTCCAATAAGACAGTTTGTTTTCCTCCCACGGATTCCCGGCTGACTTCCCGGATTCGCTTGCCGTTCTTACCATATGCGTACTCCCGTTCACTGACTGCCACTCCATCAGGAGTTCTCTTTTGCACGGTTTCCTTTATCAGATGTTCCAGGGCATCATGCTGATAAACGGTCTGGTCCTTGTTCCTGTCCGTTTTATTCTGCAGTCTTCCGGCTTTGTCATACTCATAGTATTCCGAACAGCCGCGGGCATCCGTCATTGCCGTGACATTTCCAAAGCGGTCATAGGCATATTTTGTAACCTCCCGCCCTTCACCGGACGGGGTATCCCCGGTCATTCTTAGAATGACCTGATTCATCGCATCATACCGGCAGGTGGTCCTGATCCAATTGCCCGGGCTTAGGTACTGGTAGGTATCAGTTAAACGGTTCCTGGCATCATAAACGTACTGAATTTCCTGCCATCCATCTTTTTGTGCCTTCTTTTCCCATATGATATTTCCGGCTCCATCATAGTAATATTTTACAATTCGGTTGCGGTGGTCAAATGGCGCGGTGACTTGAACCAGGTGTCCTGCCTTATCGTATTGGAATTCGGTCTTCTTCCCAGCTTCATCACAATGGAACCGTTTATTGCCTAACGCATCGTATTGAATGCTGGTAATTCTATCCTGGCCGGATTCCGTTCGTGTGGTCTTTACGACCCGTCCTGCATAATCGTACTCCCAGCGTTCCACTTTGTTGCCGGCGTCTATTTTTCGGATCTTGTTACCTGCATTATCATATTCGTAGGTAAACATCCTCTCTCCAGCTAAAAATTCCTTCCGGACCTGGCCTTTCTGGTCTTTATAGCATTCTGTCACAATATCCGGAGCGGAGGCATCTCCTATGACTTTTTTCAGTTCCCGATAGTACTTCCTGCCATCCGTCGGATCGGTATATACCTCATTGTATTCATAATTCTCCTCATAGCCCACTTGTAGAATCGTGTGGGATAGCACCCGGCCAAAAGAATCGTAGGTATAACGCTCGGTCTTTCTTACATGTTCCGCTGTCCAGCCGTTCCCATCATATGTAACTGTTTCGGTCAGCTCTCCCCATGAATTGTACCGGAAATCCTGCAGCACCACATCACCGGAGGCCGGTTCATTGGATACGGCCAGGCAGACCTGCCTAATCTGTCCAAACGGTGTGTATTGAATTCTTCTTTTCTGGTGGTTCGCATCTGTTTCCGTGATATAGTTTAAGCGGTCATTATAATAGGTTTCATTTATGGCCTGCTGGCCGTCTGCCGGAGGCAGTGTCTCTGCTTCAACCCGTCCCAGCCCGTCATAGCGAATGGTGCTGACCTGATTCCTGGAATCCTTTTTGGAGATGAGCCGTCCCCAATTGTCATATTGAAATTCTTCCTTGATTGGATCGCAGGTCCTGCCGTCCGCATCTATGATGCCGGTTTGTTCTTTTGATATAAAGTTATGTGTGTATCTACTGTCAGTACTGGAAGGAGAGCTGTATTTATAAATTGTTTCAGTATAATCACCTGACTGCTCCAGGTTCCCGCTGCCTACCAGGAAATACCTTCTTTCGTTGGTCACACAGTAGGGATTTTTCGAATCCATATAATCATATACTGTTTTTTCTTTTAAGACTCCATTTTCATAGATCCGATGATACTTTATTACCCGCTTTCCCAATTCCGTATGAAGCTCATTTGTTTCCCTGATCTGGTCAGAGCCTTTTTTTCTTTCTGTTTCAAGAATGATGCTGTAGTCTCCATAGCTTGTATTGATTTCCTGGCTGCAGGAAGGGTCATCCGAATATTCTTCAATGAGCTGGATTATATTTGCTTTTTGATCTGCAGAATATTTCCAGGAGGTCTTCTTTTCCAGAAATTTTGATTCATTGTTCCTGTCAAATACCTGGTCAACTGCTGACACGATTAGTTTATTACTATATTTATAAACGCTTTTTGAAATAAGAGCCTCCTGATGCCGGACCTCCTTTTTTATTAGCTGCCCTTCTCGATCGAACTGATGGGTTTCCAGAATGTCCTGATGATTTTTTACTTCTGCATATTCGATATACTTGCCATTGCTGTAGGCTGCTCCGGAATCAAGCCTGTAGTAATATTCTCCCCGGTTGTATTCGGTTCCGTCAGCGATATCCATTTTCATTGTCAATGCAAAATGGGTAATCTTTCCACCGGCATCATTTTCAATACTAATTTCCCTGCCATATGTAAACTGTGTGGATGCATGATTTGGGTATGTGACACTCTTTAGCAGCAGATAATTGCGCGTCATATTTGCAGTAGTGTTTCCTGCTACTTTTTTGGAGGCATAACTCATAATGCCCTTGTAATCTCCCGGATAATAGTAGTTATACTGGGTCTTACGGCCTACGGGGTCTGTTACTGCGGTGAGCTTAAGCGGATGCGCCTGATCGATATGGTAGGAAAGTTCACATGCTTTTCCGTCCTTGCTTTCCGGCAATTTCCAGATAAGTCCATAATCGGTCTTCTCCAGGCTGATTTTACGCCCCCAGGTATCCACAATCTCCATACCGCCGGAATCCTTCAGATCGTAACAAATCACATTTCCAAACTTATCCTGCCGGGCGACCAGTGTAAACTTCTGCGGCAACAATCCATTTCGTTCGTCAACAGTTTCATATAAATTTTTAAAATAGTCCTTGTTTCCATTCTTGTATACAATTATGATATCATAACTTTTTGCAATATTGGCTGCATAGGGGTGCTGAATCGTACCTGATCTGGTAACAATACTGACATCGTTTAGGCTATGGTCCTCAAATCTGTCTGAGGACCGGCTTATTTTTAAACTTCTGCCGTCTTCCAGATGCAGAATATAATCAAAACCTGGAGTTCCTATTAAAATTGACTCCGGAGGAACAACCGGTATTACCATGTAAGAACACTTAAGATATGGCACTGTCTCAATGGACGGCAGGACAAAGGACCATCCGTATCCCAGTCCATATGACGCAGCATAAAAACTGTTATCTTTCGAACCTGTTTTTAGCTTATTATTTTTGACATATGGATCCATATCCACTAAATTGGCGCAGCCGGAGTCATAGCGTCTGGCAATGGATACGTCGAACCCATCCCTTCCAGGCAGTACAAAATCTGTTGTCTCATATTGGACATTGCCGGTGCTTAATTGAACATTTACATGATTTGTTTCGAAGTAGGTAAATGGGGATTCCGGATACTGTTTTATATCGGAAAATTCTTCCTCCTCCGCAGGCAGCACTGCCCGGCTAAACAGTGTTTCCCGGCTTTTTGCTTCATTCTCTTCTTCGCCTGATACGTCCTCCGCCGTCTTTGTATCAGGCTCTTCCCATTCATTATTATCAATGTGATCCTCTATAATCTTTTTATCGTCCATCTATTCCCTTCTTATCTTAAAATAATGATACTGCTGCGCTTCCGGTCCCCTTGGCGATAAATTCCACCAATGCAATGGAACCGCTAAAGCATTCATTCTGACTTAACTGTCTGGTTGATTGAAACCACAGTTTTCCCGGAATACTGGAATATATTCTTAAATTTTCTTCCGGATAATTTCCTGGAACTGTTATGCTTCTTAGGCTGCCGGCTGCGAGGCTGGTTAATTCCAATAAGTATGGATTATACCGGAGGCTCATGCGGATCTTATCCAGACCGCTGACCTCCTGGGCTTTCAGCAGGACTGCGTAACGTTTGCCGGTCTTTACCGGGTATTCCATGGTACTGTTGCGGTAAAATATAGGAATAACCGACAATTGTGCAGTTGTTAAATAATCAGATTCATCACTTTTAGAATCATATGCTTTGATCCGGTACATTGCGTTGGACGCCCCAATTGGGATGGAATCTGTCATTCCCCGGTGTTCTTCTATATGTTTCTGTGTATCCAGTTCATGGAAGGTCAATTCTTTTCCTTCCCATTCGTTAAACGTCAGCCATCTGGAGTCAATGCTCTCCCATGATATGCCAGGCAACGTCACCTTCTCTCCTTCATCCCATGAATGTCCGGAATTTTCCAGGCTGCTCCATGCTTTATTAAGTTCGTCCAGTTCCAGCCAGGTACGTCCCTGCTCAATGCCGGGCCGTCTGGCGCCGGGGCCTTTAAATATTTCAAAACTGATTTCCCGGCTTTCTAACTGCTGCCATGTATACGAATGATTCTCAAGCTGCGACCAGCTTAACTGCTCATAATCCAGGCATTCCCAGTTCTGACCTTTGCCTGTTCTGGTTTCGATTTGATGCCAGTTTAGGGCAGCCTGATCATGCCTGCTCCATGGTTCATTGGTGCTGTCGATATTATCCCAGGTGTATCCGGACAGGGCCTGTAAAAAAGATTCATTAAATACCCGTTCTACAATATAATTTTTATCTGCTTCCACCGCTCCCCAGCTGATTTGTGCTTGTTCTCCCTCGTGGAGGGTGGGGATATGTAAACATTCCGGTCGGTTCATAAATTATAGGTTTCTCCTTTCGTTTTCTATTGGTAATCTTAGTTTTGTTTCATAATCGATTGTATTTGGATTTTTTCGTCTGGTGCTCTGCACTTGTATCTCGTCGTGATTATGATGTTTCCTGTTTCAGTACCATGTGGTTTCTTGCCATATTTCTTTTTTTGCCAATGGTAAACTTTATGATAGAAAAAATCATTATTATGCTGATACTCATCCTTACATATTGAAGGGAAGAAGGAGTATCAGTTCCGTTTGACTCAAGTAAATAGTGATTTAGTTTTGAAGGCAAATGCCAGTGATTTAACAAACACAAATAGCAATTTAAATAACAAAGCAAACGTCAGCGCTTTAAATGCCGTCTCCGCAGAAGTACAAAATATTAAAACAGGAGCAACCGCTGCGGGGCTGGCCAATACTATAAAAGATTACAATTATAACACGCCTATATCAATTGCAGTTCAGGGTGGCAACCTATACATAAATGATGGCAATAAGCTATATTATGTTGCTATTACAGCCATATCGTAAAATGATCATTTAAGCATCAATTAAATCAAACATAAGTGTAACTCGAAATGCTGACGGTATTGGAACATTAAACCGGACTTGTAGCGTGGTGTCATCATATTTAGTACAATACACAACCCAAAATCCACTTCCAACATTCCACGATATACATGCCATTGAAGCGCATATATCTGATAACTTTTTACCAGTTATGCCCATTTGTAACAAGCTAACATTTACCCAGTCATTGCCATTAGTATTCGAAAAGCCAACTTGCTTAGCTGCAAAATACTTCGAACTAGAATTAAGTAAAAACTTATTATTCAGGGTATTGCTCACCACCGTCAAATCACTATTTAACTTAGTTATCTTCTCATCAATAATAACATTATCATTGACAAAATCCTGTCTTACCGGCTTATCCGATGCTTCCCACATATTTAATCCTAATGAAGTTTTATTTGTACTTGACATATTATTTCTCCTCTTTTAATTTGAATTTTTCTTCTTTGATTTCTTTAGCTATTTTACCGCTAATCACGTTAATTCTGATCATTAAACTGTTACAAACATTGCCACGAAACAATCTATGATCCTACGTTATTCTTCTTACATTTTCGAACATATGTTCTGTTTTGTCGACATCTGGATTATAATACTATCGAATCCAGATGTCAATGCTTTTTTCGAACGTATGTTCTATATTTATAAATCTAAGGTTACATTCCCTCCCCAACCAGGCAAAAAAATTGCATAAACATACACAAAAAAATCCCTAATTTTGTTCTTAGGGATTTTTCGTGTATGTTTATGCATAATTTCTTGATATCATATTTATAATAAAAACGTTTTTTAATTAAAGAAAAGAAATAGCATATTAAATTCAAACCATTTCGGCAGCCCTCTATTTACTGTCCCCCTGGAATATAAGAATTTAATATAGCTTTGTCCTTTCTCACCACATATCCACTCCCTCCCCTATCCTTTACATCCTCTGCCATACTGATAAGAAGAATGGGAGTCTCCAGGTTTGGATCCGTTGTAAAGACAGCAAACCAGCCAAGCTCCGTACCAGTTCTGTCGTCTTTCGATGCCTTGATCTCAGCCGTTCCCGTCTTTCCGGCAAGTTCCATATCATTTCGGTTAGCCGCATGACCGGTTCCGTGTTCGGAACTGATTACTTTACTAAGAGCAGTCCGGATCCTGTCCGCAATCTCCGGTGAACATGCACCCGGCAGCCAGACTTCCGGCTCTGGTTCCGCTTTATACTGCAGATACGGTTTTATAACGTTTCCCTGATTGGCAAACATGGTATAAAGCGATGCCAAGTGTATGGGATTCACTAACATCTGACCCTGTCCATATCCACTGTCAGCCAGCTGAACCTCCGTTTCGATCCGTTCCGTATTGGAGTATTGAGACTTTGTTACAGAAATATCAAAAGGAATCTCCTGATTAAACCCTAGCTTATCGAGACCGGACATGAAATCATCATAGCCGATTTTTAATGCAGCCTTTGCAAAATAAATGTTATCCGAATAAATAAATGCATTCTCCATTATCGCTGGGCTGTAATCATGAAGGGTAGTGACATAGTAATTCCCCCAGCTTTCATCCTTTCTCCAGCTTAACCCTTCTCTACCAAAATCCTCGTTAGGATCAATCGCTCCGGTGGTAAGCCCGATGGCACCGGTTATGGGCTTAAAGGAAGATCCCGGAGCAAATCTCTGGCGGAACCGGTTGAACATGGGCTTTCTTTCGTCATCATTTAAAGAAGCCCATTTTTCTTCAGACATTCCAAGGATAAAATCATTGTCATCGTAGGATGGCGTGCTGACAAGGGCCAGCACTTCGCCGGTAAAAGGATTCATGGCGACCGTACAGCTCTTATCCTCTTTGAATGTTTGATAAATCTCAGCCTGAAGGGTACTGTCAATGGTCAGGGTAATATCCGTTCCGTCTACCCTCGGCTTTGCAGCCAGGGTTTTCTTAACGGTCCCCTCAGAGTCAGTGATGGTAATTGTCCGTCCATTGGTCCCTTTCAGTTCCTTCTCATACAAGGCCTCCATCCCGCTCCTTCCAATCACGCTGTCTGAAAGATAATCCTCTGCCGGATGCTTTTCAAGATCCTCTGCCGTCACATTCTGGACATATCCCACCAGATGTGCTCCACTCTCTCCCAATGGGTAATAGCGTACTTCCGTGTCTGTAATCAGGACTCCCGGAACAGTCAGAAGCTTATCCTGGAATTCCTTATTTTTAACATTGTCCTCCCGGGGCTCCATGGAACCTAAATTAAGCTCATCCACTTTTTTAATGGTTTTTAAAGGTACAAAAGAATCTTCTTTCACCCATTTGGCTGACAGTTTTTTCCCGATTGCATCCGCAGACATCCCAAGGAGGTTCCCAAGGGTCTCCAGATCTCCGGCAGAATCCCCGCTCATCTTTCCGGGAACCAGGCCTACGGAGGAAGCGGTGCCTTTTCCTGCAAGAAGCAGTCCATTCCTGTCAAAAACACTTCCTCTCTTCGCCTTGTCCGTTGATACTCTTACCTTATCGGAACGCCCCAGCTCCGGAAAGATCACGCTGTCGTTCCACACCATCTGATAGCCTTTTTTCTTTTCCTTCCGGAACGTTACCTGATTGCTGAAGTTTATTTCCCCTGCAGTACTGTCAAGGCTCATATTGTAACTGACCGCTGCTACCCCGTCTTTTTCTTCTACCTGCCTGATCTGGGCAGTTATTCCGGAGCCTTCAATTCCTTCGTAGATATTTTTATGCCTGGTGATAAAATCCTCTTCACTGATATTTAAATGGCTCTGGTCGTCTAACAACCCATACATGGCCTTATAATCTGCCTTAGAAAGGCATTCCATATATTCCAGGAACAACGCATCCGGCGTTTTCCTTGACGCTCCGATTTTCTCCTGAATCCGAAAGAACAGAGCCGCTCCCGCCAAACCAGCCAGCAAAATAACAAGTGTGCAAACAGTACTGAATAAAAATCTCCTTTTTCTACGCCTCATAGCATACCTCCTGTTAATCCGTCCGTAGATTATTTGACACGCCGGAAGCCGTCCCGGTAAGGATATTTTGGGGATCTTCCAGATGAAAGTAATAATTGAATATCTCTTTTCCTACCCCGACCACATTGCCAGAACTGTAACCATTGGCAATCCGCACGGTTATGGCTATCTGCGGATCCTCAAACGGGGCATATCCTATGAATAGTCCGTGATTGGGCCGGCTTTTTGATTCCTCTGCCGTTCCGGTCTTTCCGGCTGCATTAATTTTCAAATCTTTTAAGGTCGCATTGGTTTTTACCAGTTCATTCATACCCTTAGCCACGTCATTCCATATGTAATCCGGAATTGAAACATCGGTCTGAAGCACAGGCTTAAAAGACTGGATCGTATTGTCATCTGAATCTGTCACTTTATAAATCAGGGAAAGATCATAGCTATTCCCATGGTTGGCCAGGGTCGAAGTATACCTCGCCATCTGTGTCGTCGTATAGTTGTGGGTTCCCTGTCCAATGGAAGAAGGTATGGCGAACCGGTCCGTTACATGAGCTTCTGCTTCTCCGATTTCAATGCCTGTCTTTTTATCCAGGTCAAGCAAACCGGCATATTCCCGAAGCTTATTTAATCCTTTCTCTTCCGAAAATGTCCCGTCCTCTTCGGTCCCCAGCCGGTACGTGATTTCGGACAGATACACATTACAGGAATTTTTAAGGGCATCGGCACTGGAGAGAATCGGGCCGTGTCCTGATCGTTTCCAGCAGCGCAGAGGAGGCTGTACCTTATCAAATACGCCGGAGCATACCACACTGGTATCTGTGCTGATGACCCCTTCGTTCAATCCTGCAATTACCGTTATCGGCTTAAAGGTGGATCCCGGAGCCGTCAGCTGGCTGGTAGCCCGGTTAAATAAGGGCAGAGATAAATCCGCTGCAAGCTTATAATAGTAGTCCGTGTCCATCTGATTAGCCAGCCGGTTGTTATCATAGCCCGGATAGCTTACGCAGGCCAATACCTGTCCGTCCTGGGGTTGGACTATCACAGCCGATCCGGAACAGGGATTTAATGCCAGCTGGGCAGGGGTGATCTCTAAGTTTTTTATTTTTTGGCGTATGAACTGCCAGGCATTGAGCTGCCCATTTAAAAGAAGGGCATAATCAGGGTCCTCTTTTGATAGTATTCCCTGCTCATAAAGAAGTTTTTCCACATCCTCCCCGGCTAGAGTACCTTCTGTAATCATTGCCTGGAATATCAGTAAATCAAAACCGGAATCTTTCTTTAAACTGTCTAGGATCTTTTCTTCAATCAGGCTTCTGCTGTTATCAAGTGTCATATATTTTTCAGAGGCTTCCACCTGGCTTAAATCAATCCAGCCATTTGCAATACAATCGGAAAGATACTGGCGGAAGCTTTTTTGCTTCCGATCCCAGTCCCCGCTTTTTTCCGAAAGTATTTTTTTCTTCTTTACTACATCCATGAGATAATCATAATAACCTTTCACCTCACTGCTTAAAGAGTCATACCCGGAGTCTGAAACATCAAAGGAATCAGAAAACTCCATGAAAACCTGCTCTTTCTTATTAGTAAACCTCTCATAAACGGCCTTCTCCAGATCCGTTGCATCCGCTTTCTGAAACTGTACGGTATCAATTACATAATTCTTTATTAAGGCAAAATACACTTCATCCGATGAAATCCGGATCTGGGAGGCATTGGCTGCTTTGGGCATGTCCGCCCTTTTGCTCTCTGTCATATTGGCAAGGAGAATTCCGGCAATCTGCTGTTCCAGCATCTGATAAACCGCATTCTGTAAATCCCTGTCAATGGTCAGGTAAACATCGTTTCCTGACTGGGGTACCCTGGTAATTTCCGGGTCCGATTTCCTATTTCCCACGACGTCCGTATAAAACTGTTCCATGCCATCCTGGCCCCGAAGCCGGTCTTCCATAGATTTCTCAATTCCGCCTTTTCCTATCGTGGACTGATTCGTGTAAACGGCACCTTCCCGATTCCCTGTTTCCAGTTCATCGGCGGAAACCGCCCCGGTATACCCCAATATGGAAGAAAGGCTTTCTCCTCCGTAGTAAACACGGATGCTGTCTTCCTGGATATCCGCCCCCGGCAGGCTGCGCTTCTTTTCCAGCACTGCCACCATCGCTTCCTCGGACACATCCGACGCGACCAGATATGGAAGGTATTTGCGGTATGAATTCAGGGAAAGGCCGTAACGTATGTTGGCTATCTGCAGAATCTCCTTAGCAGTAAGGGTATGAGGCAGTCCGTATTGTTCCTGTTCCTCATCTGTGTAAGTCTCCTCAATCAGGAACTTTTCCTTGCTGCATAATTTTTTCATGATCTCTTCCACTGTCTCGGTTTTTTCTTCTTCCGTCAGTTCATCCACCGTGCTTTTTCCATAAAAATCAGCTTTGAAACGGCTGAGCTTCCACCCTTCTTCCGTAAATCCATAGTTACCCTGTTCATTTACAGATATAGGCAGAACTTCATTCAGCTTGTCCTCATCCTGAACCATGCGGATCAGCTGATAGGCAATTCCGTTCAAGGACCGCTGACGTTCTTTCTTTGTCTTGTAATTCTGGGAATCCTCCAGGGTGATATCATAGGAAAGCCGGTTTGAAGCCAGTAAATTTCCATTCCTGTCATAGATGTTTCCGCGGCTTCCGGCAAGTCTCTGGGTCTTCATAATGGAACTCATGAACTCTTCCTGATTCGCTGCCCCTTCCAGGATCTGAAGACGGTACAGCCGTAAAATAAGCACCAGGAACAGGAAACCGAAAAGAATGCTCAGAATCGCCAGCCTTGGAATCCGGTCCAGCAATTGAAGTCCGGAAAAATTCTCACTTTTCCATAATTTATGTTTACGCAAATTAATTCTCCTTTAATCTTACATTTGTAAGATTTAATTATACATGCATTTGGTACTGATGTAAACTTTTTTTTATAAAATCACATCTGCTGTTGTATCATAAAGTATCGTGCAGTTCGTAACCATACTGCAACAGGCAGCATATATGCTACACAGTTTCGATGCGGTTCGATGCAATTTTAATAGAATTGTATTGAGAAATTTAGATTCTTTTATTAAAATTTAATTGATAAATTGTTGGAATGGCTTAAATCCACTGACATCTTAATTAAAATTAAAAATGGGGGTAGAATCATGAGAAAAGTGAAGTTATTAATTGTAACAGCCGCTCTTTCCATTGCAATGAGTTTTACTGCTTTTGCCGGACAATGGAATCAGGATGCCAAAGGCTTGTGGTACCAAAATGATGACGGTACCTATCCGGTAAGCAATTGGCAATGGATCGATGGAGATGCAGATGGTGTATCAGAATGCTATTATTTCAATGAAAGCGGCTATTGCCTGACCAATACCACGACTCCCGATGGAAAAACAGTGGATGCAAACGGAGCATTGGTCATTTCCGGCACGGGATACCTCTCAAAGCACTGATGCAGGAAAGAATAAGGAAAAAATGGTATGGGTGTCCAGAACCGGCACAAAATATCATTCAAAGTCAAACTGCAGCAATATGAAAGGCCCTGCCCACATGACACAATCAGATGCAGAAGCCCTTGGCAGGACTCCCTGTTCAAAATGCTATTAGCGTACAGATAAAGGAATCGTCACTCCTTTTATCCTACTCACTCATAGATCCCTGTGGAAGAGAATAAATATAAGTAATATTCAAAGGTTAAAAGAAAGGATCGAACCATGGCCCAAACCGATAATTTCTATACTCTGAAAGGCTACTCCCTTTTGGAGCATACGCAAATCACCTCTTCCATGGAAGATTATCTGGAAATGATATGCAGGATCCATCGTGACGGTCAGCCTGTCCGCATCAAGGAGCTGGCGGAATGCCTGCATGTAAAGCCTTCCTCTGCATCAAAGATGACCGGAAACTTAAGGAAGCAGGGACTGGTGCGCTTTGAGAAATACGGCACCGTTTCCCTGACAGAGGACGGCCTGGAGCTTGGAGAATATTTATTATTCCGACACGAAGTCCTCCGCCGGTTTTTCTGCTATATCAACCAAAATTCCAATGAGCTGGAACAAGTGGAAAAGGTGGAACATTTCATTGAGCCGATAACTGTGTATAATCTTGAAAATTGGCTGGATAAGTTTACATAGAAACGCTTGTGTGATTTTATAATTCATCGTATACTATAGCATAACACGAACATTTCTAAGGAGGACAAACACATGGATAAGATTAAGATGACAACCCCTATCGTCGAAATGGATGGCGATGAGATGACCAGGATTCTCTGGCAGATGATCAAAGACCACCTTCTGCTGCCATATATTGATCTAAATACAGAATACTACGACCTGGGTCTGGAATACCGTGACAAGACAAACGACCAGGTTACCATTGACTCCGCCAATGCCACCCAAAAATATAAGGTCGCCGTCAAGTGCGCCACCATCACTCCCAACGCAGACCGTGTAAAGGAATACAGCTTAAAAGAGATGTGGAAAAGTCCCAACGGCACCATCCGGGCAATCTTAGACGGAACCGTATTCCGCGCTCCCATTGTTGTCAGGGGAATCGAACCATGTGTGATGAACTGGAAAAAACCTATTACTATAGCAAGGCATGCTTACGGTGATGTTTATAAAGGATCTGAGATGAAGATCCCGGGAGCCGGCAAAGTGGAACTTGTCTATACCGCAGAGGATGGAAGCGAAGCACGGGAGCTGGTCCATTCCTTTAACGGTCCTGGAATCGTACAGGGTATGCACAACCTAAATGATTCCATTGAAAGCTTTGCCAGAAGCTGTTTTAATTACGCTCTCGACACCCGTCAGGATGTATGGTTTGCCACCAAGGATACCATTTCCAAGAAATATGACCATACCTTCAAGGATATTTTCCAGGACATCTTTGAGGCTGATTACCAGGACAAATTTAAAGAAGCCGGTATCACTTATTTCTATACCCTGATCGACGATGCAGTAGCCCGGGTCATGAAATCGGAAGGCGGCTATATCTGGGCCTGCAAAAATTATGACGGCGATGTGATGAGCGATATGATATCATCTGCATTCGGCTCTCTGGCCATGATGACCTCTGTTCTGGTATCTCCGGATGGGGACTATGAATACGAGGCAGCCCACGGAACCGTACAGCGGCACTACTACAAGCACTTAAAGGGAGAGGAAACCTCCACAAACTCCGTTGCCACCATCTTTGCATGGACCGGGGCATTGAGAAAACGGGGAGAACTGGATGGAAACGCAGAACTGGCCGCTTTTGCAGATAGACTGGAGCAGGCGACCATCGACACCATTGAGGCCGGTGAAATGACAAAGGATCTGGCACTCATTACTACCATTCCTAATCCAACGGCATTAAACAGTGAGGAATTTATAAAAGCCATTGCAAAACGGCTGTAAAGACACCTGGTTCCAAATAAACCAAGACAGAAAAAGAAAGCCGCAAAATCAGCTGCTTTCTTTTTCCTTTCAGGAGGTAACTCGATTATGGAATACAAACCAAAAGAAGTCCTGTTAAAAAACGGGACCCCTTGCCTCTTAAAAAGTCCCGGCCCGGGCGACGCATCCGCCATCTTAAAACTCATGAGCCAGACCTCAGAAGAAACCAGCTATATGGCCAGGTACGCAGATGAGGTCAACATCACCCTCCACCATGAACAGGATTTTCTTTCTTCCACCCTTAAAAGCCAGAAGGATTTGATGATCTGCGCCGTGGTAAACGGAAAGATAATTGCAAATGCCGGAATCAATCCCATTGCAGTTTTTGAACGTTACCTGCACCGGGCCACCTTTGGTATCTCCATATGCAAGGCATACTGGGGGCTTGGGATCGGCTCCCATCTCCTTGCCGCCATCATAAGGGGCGCCCGGGAAATGGGCTATGAACAGCTGGAGCTGGAAGTGGTACAGGAAAACCAGCGGGGCATTGCTCTTTATGAAAAGTTTGGCTTTGAGACTTACGGTACCAGAGAGTACTGCTTTAAATACCGGGATGGAAGCTATGCGGCCGCCCAGCTGATGATGGTAAGACTTTGAAGATTTTCCATATTTTTCACAAAATCCCTGTTCATATCATTATCAAAATGATATAATGAACATTATTATATAACATCTTGGTAATGGAAGGATCTTTGACATGAACTTAAGACATCTTACTATCTTTAAAACGGTGTATGAAGAAGGCAGCATCACCGGAGCAGCCAAAGCGCTGTCCATGACACAGCCTGCCATCTCCCACGCCATCAATGAACTGGAAGAATCCGTAGGTTCTCCTTTGTTTGACCGTGTATCCCGCAGAGTGGTTATCAATGAGAACGGAAAATTTTATTTGTCAAAGGTCATCCCTCTCCTGGAATTGTATCAGGATCTGGAAAACTACTCCGGCTCCCTGCATCTCCAGGCCCCTTTACGGATCGGTTCCTGTGTAACCCTGGCCAGCTACCTGCTTCCCAAGGTGGTATCCCGCTTTGCCCTGACTAACCCTGGTATCCAACTAAAGGTCACCGTTAATAATTCCCTTGAGATCACCAATAAGCTTTTAAAAAATGAGCTGGATATCGGACTTATCGAGGGTGTCATAGCTGATGATCAGTTAGAGAAGATTCCTTTTTCTTCCTATCCCATAGCGGTCATCTGCGCCCCCATCCATCCTTTTGCAGAGCGCCTTGCACAGCCGGTGGCGCTGGACCGGCTCATTGAAGAACCTTTGCTTTTAAGAGAACAGGGATGTACCATACGTGATACCTTTGACTGTGCCCTGTCCTTAAATAATTTATCAGCCGAGCCTCTCTGGTCCAGCACTAACTCGGATGTGATCCTGCAGGCAGTAAAGGAAAATATCGGAATCGGCATTGTTCCCAGGATTTTTGCCGATGAATCCGTAAAAAGAGGGGAAATTACTGAAATAGAAGTGAAGAACTTAGATATCAGTTGTATGAATCATGTGGTATTTCATAAAGACAAATTCCAGACAGAAGCATTCCAGGCTTTTATCAACCTGGTATTGTTCGAATAGAAGGATAGGAGCCTGATCCAGATAAACCAAAAGGAAGCACCGGAAAATGACGTAACTGCTGTCATTTTCCGGTGCTTCTGTTTTATGATTCCTTTAGAATCTTGTCAATGCTGACGATTTTCACACAAAGAGCGAATAATTCCATCGCCAGGATCAGATCAGATAAAGGAGGATAAGAAGGCGCAATGCGGATATTGTTATCCCGGGGATCCTTTCCATAAGGGTAAGTGGCTCCTGCTCCGGTCATGACCAGGCCGGATTTCTTACACCTTGCCACAATGGCTTTTGCACAACCGTCAAGGGAATCAAAGGAAATGAAATAGCCGCCTTTGGGACTGGTCCATTCTCCGATTCCAAGTCCGCCCAGCTCTCTTTCCAGGATCTGGATCACTGCTTCGAATTTTGGCCTCATGATATCTGCATGCTTTCTCATATGCTCCACCATTCCGTGAATATCTCCAAAGAAGCGTACATGGCGCAGCTGGTTCACCTTATCATGGCCGATGGTCTGGATCTTTAACTGCTTCATAATGTCAACCAGGTTGTTCTGGCTGGCCGCTATGGTTGCGATACCGGAGCCTGGGAAGCTGACTTTTGAGGTGGAGGCGAATTTGTAAACCATATCCGGATTTCCGGCTCTCTTGCACTCTGCAAGGATTTCAATGAGATGATCCTGGTCCCTGTCGTATAAATGATGGATGGTATACGCATTGTCCCAGTAAATACGGAAGTCTTTGGCAGCCGGTTTTAAGCGGGCAAAACGGCGTACCGTATCATCGGAATAGGAAATTCCCTGAGGATTGGAATACTTTGGAACGCACCAGATCCCTTTAATGGAATCATCGTTTGCCACCAGTTCTTCCACCATATCCATATCCGGACCGGTTGGGGTCATGGGGACATTCACCATCTCGATCCCAAAGTATTCGGTTATGGAGAAATGTCTGTCGTACCCAGGAACAGGACATAAGAATTTCACTTTATCCAGCTTGCTCCAGGGAGTGCTTCCCATAACGCCGTGAGTCATGGAGCGTGAAACCGTATCATACATGACATTTAAGCTGGAATTGCCGTAAATAATGATATGGTCAGGCGCAACCTCCATCATATCGGCAAGTAGCTCCTTTGCCTCCTTGATTCCGTCAAGCACCCCATAGTTACGGCAGTCAGTACCGTCATCACAGGTTAAATCGTCGTTGCTGCTCAATACATCCATCATTCCCATGGATATATCCAACTGTTCCGTGCTGGGCTTTCCTCTGGACATATCAAGCCTTAAATCCTTGCCCTGAAACTCCTTATACTGCACGTGAAGCTGTTTTCTCAGTTCCTGTAACTCTTCCTTTGTCATCTCAACATATGGCTTCATAGATTTCTTTTTCCTCCTCATATAGACTCCTTTAACCTAATAGTTCCTTAAGCATCCTGTTGACCGCTCCCGGATCGGCTTTTCCCTTCATAGACCGCATGGTCTGGCCTACCAAAAACCCAAAAGCCTTCTCTTTCCCACTATGGTAATCCTCCACGGACTGGGGATTTGCGGAAACTATTCCCTCAATTACCCTGCGCAGCTCTCCTTCGTCATTTACAACCTTTAATCCATTCTCTTCCACATACTGTTCCGGATCAATGTTTTCTGCGAAAATCTTTTCAAAAACCTCTTTGCCCACGGTACGGTTAATGGTACCATTATCCACTAAATCAATTAATTTTGCAAGGTTTTCTGCAGAAAATGTCATTTTTTCAGGATCTATGTCATGCTCTTTTAAAAGCCGCATGGCCTCTACCATCAGCCAGTTTGCAGCCTCCTTCGGCTTATGGCAGATTGCGGTGACCGCTTCAAAAATATCCGCCATATGCTTGGAGCCGGTGATGATATCCGCATCATATTCAGAGAGCTTAAACTCCTCTTTATAGCGGGCCATCTTCTCCGTCCGCAGCTCCGGCTGTCTGTCCCTAATACTCCTGATCCATTCTTCACTTATGACCACAGGCGGCAGATCCGGGTCCGGGAAATAACGGTAATCCCTGGCATCCTCCTTGGAGCGCATGGCATAGGAGAACTCCTTGTTGTCATCCCACCGCCTTGTTTCCTGGACCACCGGTTTCCCTTCTTCGATCAATTCGATCTGGCGTTTCCGTTCTCCTTCAATGGCACGGGCAATGGCCTTAAAGGAATTTAAATTCTTCATTTCCGTCCTGGTTCCCAATTCGGACGAACCCGCCTCGCGGACGGATAAATTCACATCGGCTCTCATGGAGCCTTCCTGAAGCTTGCAGTCAGAAGCGCCCAGATACTGAATGATCAGTCTCAGCTTTTCCAGATAGGCGATCACTTCATCCCCGCTTCTCATATCAGGTTCTGACACAATTTCAATGAGAGGAACCCCGCTCCGGTTAAAGTCCACCAGGGAACAGTCCTCCCACTCATCATGGATGAGCTTTCCCGCATCTTCTTCCATATGGATCTCATGGATCCCGATTTTCTTCTTTCCTGCCGGTGTGTTAATCTCCACGCAGCCGTCATGGCAGATAGGAAGATAAAGCTGGGATATCTGATAGTTTTGCGGATTATCGGGGTAGAAATAATTCTTCCTGTCAAACTTGCAGTACTGGTTGATCTGGCAGTTTGCCGCAAGGCCTACCGCCAGGGCGTATTCCACCACCTGTTTATTAAGGACAGGAAGGGAACCTGGCATACCAGTGCAGACCGGACAGGTATGGGTATTAGGCGCTCCTCCGAATTCTGTGGAGCAGGCGCAGAAGATTTTCGTTTTCGTGGCAAGTTCCACATGGACTTCTAAACCGATAACCGTCTCATACTGTTTGCTCATTTACCTCTCCTCCTTTCCCCTTTCCTGCCCATGTCTTTTGGTCATAAAGGGATACCCGCGGGGTGTTTCCGCAAATAGCATCTGCCGCCATAGGGGGCATCTCATAGCTTCTGCTCTGCTCAAAAGCAAAACCTGCCCGGATGATGTTCTTTTCCTTAAAGCAGTCCCCGATAAACTGGACTCCAATGGGCAGCCCTTTGGAATCCTTGCCACAGGGAACCGTAAGACCAGGAAGCCCGGCAAGGTTTACGGATATGGTATAGATATCGCCCAGGTACATCTTTAAGGGATCTTTTAAGCTTTCTCCAAGCCTTGGCGCCGTGGACGGGGAAGCCGGCCCCAGAATCACATCGTATTTTGAAAATGCCTCGTCAAACGCTTTCTTGATCAAAGCCTTTGTCTTTAAAGCCTTCAGATAATAGGCGTCATAATATCCGGAGCTTAAAACAAAGGAGCCAAGCATAATGCGGCGTTTTACCTCCGGGCCAAAGCCCTGGGAACGGCTCTTTTTATACATACCGTGAAGTCCGTCGTATTCCTTTGCACGATAGCCGTATTTCACACCGTCAAACCTGGATAAGTTAGAGCTGGCCTCTGCGGATGCGATCACATAGTATGCAGGAATCGCATATTCCACCATCCCCAGATCAAAGGTCTCCAGGATGGCTCCCTTTTCCTCCAGAACCCTGGCGGCTCTTAAAACCGCCTCCTTTACCTCAGGATCAAGACCCTTTCCCAGGTAATCCGCTGGAATGCCGATCCGCATTCCCTTCACATCATCTCTTAAAGCCTCAGTAAAGTCACAGTCTTTCCGCTCCACTGATGTGCTGTCCTTCCCGTCATAGGAAGCCAGAACCTCCAGAACCGCGGCGCAGTCCGTCACGTCCTTTGCAACGGGGCCGATCTGGTCTAAGGAAGACCCATAGGCAATAAGTCCATACCTGGAAATAGTCCCGTAAGTGGGCTTTAATCCAGTCACCCCGCAGAAGGAGGCAGGCTGTCTTATGGAACCTCCTGTATCCGAACCTAAGGCATAAAAGCATTCCGCCGCCGCAACTGCCGCACAGGAACCGCCGGAAGAGCCGCCGGGAACGTGGTCCGGGTTCCATGGGTTTCTCGTGACCCCGTATGCCGAGGTTTCCGTGGTGCTTCCCATGGCAAACTCATCCATATTGGTTTTCCCAAGGATCACCGCACCTGCCTTTTTTAAATTCTCCACTGCTGAGGCCGTATAAGCAGGAACAAAGCTTGAGAGGATTTTGGAGCTGCAGGTGGTCTTCATTCCTTCGATGCAAATGTTATCCTTCACCGCCACCGGTACGCCTGCCAGAGGGCCGGTAAACTCGCCGGCTGCGATCCGCTTCTGCACCTCCTCCGCCTGTTTCAGCGCTTTTTCTTCCTCTATGGTCACAAAGCTGTTAAGCACCGGCTCCATGGCCTTTATCTGGCCCAGGACCGCTTTTACCGCTTCTACGGAGGTGACCTCTCCGTCTTTTATTTTCTTCCCCAACTGCACCGCCGTGAGGGATAATATTTCTTTTGCTGTCATACGAGACTCCCCCTATTCCACTGTTTTTGGCACCTTAAAAGCTCCATCCTTACTTTCCGGAGCATTTTTTAAGATGTTCTCTCTGTCATCACCGTTTTCCACCACATCTTCACGGAAAACGTTGTGTACCGGGAATACATGGGACATGGGTTCCACATCATCGGTATCCAGTTCGTTTAATTTATCAATATAATCCAGCATGCGGCCCATATCATTCTTTGCCGCTTCCCTTTCCGTCTGGTCAAGCTCAAGCTGTGCAAGGATTCCTACGTATTCGATTGTAGCATCATCGATCATGTGCGCCATCTTTTTCTTCCTCTCTTTCCTTTTTCCTGCCCACGTATTCCGGGCAGGGCCCGCCCCGTTTTACCGGGCATAAAGTCATACCCGCAGGGTGTTTATGGTTCCAGTCTCGTTACATCTCTTGGAAACAGGGTGGTTTCTCTTATGTTCCCTTCGTCGAGAAGGCGCATGGTAAGACGCTCCAGACCGATTCCAAGGCCTCCGTGAGGCGGCATGCCGTATTGGAATATCATTAAATAGGAAGAAATATCCTCCGGATTCATGCCTCTGGCTTCCATTTTCTTGAGGATATCAGAATAATCATGGATTCTCTGGCCTCCGGTAGTCACTTCCAGCCCCTTGAACAATAAATCAAAGCTTAAGGTAAACTTAGGGTCTGCCGGATCGTCCATGGCATAGAAAGGACGCTTCTTTGATGGATAATGGGTGACAAATACGAAATCGCTGCCAGTCTCTTCCTTAAAGTAACGGCCGATAAGCACTTCCTCCTCCGGTTCCAGATCATAGGGGTTTCTGATCTTCCGGTTATATTTCCCGGCAACCAGCTCCTTAGCTTCTGCAAAGCGGACCGTCGGGATATTGGTTACATCGGGAAGTGTGACCTTAAGCATTTTAAGCTCTGTTTCGTATTCCTCACAAAGAAGTCCAAAGGTATACTGGAGCATAGCTGTTTCCATTTCCATGATTTCCTCAAAGCTGTCAATGTATCCCATTTCAAAATCCATGCTGGTATATTCATTTAAATGTCTTGTTGTATTATGCTTTTCTGCACGGAAGACGGGAGCAACCTCAAATACCCGGTCATATACGCCTACCATGGTCTGCTTATAAAACTGGGGGCTTTGGCCCAGTTCTGCTTTCTTATTAAAATAATCCAGTTTAAATACGTTGGAGCCGCCTTCTGCTCCGCGGGCTACGATCTTTGGTGTACGGATCTCCGTAAAACCCTGGCTATGAAGGAAGTCCCGGAACCCTCTTACAATGCCTTCCTGAATACGGAACTTTGCTCTCTCCATGGGATTGCGAAGGGTAATCGGGCGCAGCGTCAGCTTTGTCTCAAGGGAAGTGTTTAATTTCCACTTGCTGATTGCCACAGGTAGGGCCTCCGCCGGCTGGGACAATAAGTCAATCTTCAAAAGGCGGATCTCAAACCCATGGGGAGCCCTCTCTTCCTTTGCTACGATTCCAGTGACCCGGACTGCTGACTCTTCTTTTAAAAGACTTAAGTCAAAATCCGTTTTCCCTTCCTCATACACACACTGCACCAGGCCCTCCGCTTTCCGAAGGATCACAAAAGCAACCTCTCCCATATCCCTTATGGTATGGACGCTTCCTTCCATTTTCACGGTCCGGCCTTCATAACCGCCTGATTTTATGCTGTCCATCGGGACCGTATCCTTTTCTTTTACACCACTGATAAATTCCATATCTGCATTCTCCTTACCTGAATGTAATTGTTTTGATTCCGGTAAAGGGTATTTTATCGTTTAGCCGTGCTAAGCATAAAAATATCCCGCCCCGGAATACAGTTACATATTCCGGGACGGGATTTATATGGCTATAAGTTCCCGCGGTACCACCCGCATTGAGACAGCTGCTTCCTCCTCCGGCCGCAGATATGACAGCCGGATCAGCAAATGCCTCCACTCAAACATTTAACGCATGTGTACGGATATGCCTACTCATGTCACCGTCTATCCCCGAAAGGATTGACCGCCGCTTCGGCATATCGGCTCCGGAGTGTTCCCATAGCCAAGTCCCACGTGACGGCGCTCTCAGTCGGTGACGCCCTCTTCCTGTTGAGGTCCATAGGCCAGAGTCTCCTTCTCTGCCTTTTTCAATATATCGGAAATTCGATTCGCCTTTGGCTCACCGAACGGCACATTTACCAAATACCATTCATGAAGTAAATGATGCCTTTGAACTCCTGTTGATTCATGATTCCCCGTACAAGCCTGTTTTATAACAGTTTATCACTTCACTACAATGAATTTCACTTATAATAACATAATCCATTTTAACCTGCAATATTTATTTTTCACAAATTCTCTCCAGCATTGGAAAACAAAACCTAATAAATCATACAATATTGACTTTTCCTGTCGGAACAGTTACAATTATGTTCACGTTTACGAAAGAATCAGGAGGGCCTTTTTTTATGTCTGAAACAATAGATGCTTTAAGACCTGAAGAAAATAAGATGGGAACCATGCCGGTGAACAAGCTTTTACTGACCATGTCTCTTCCCATGGTTATTTCCATGTTGATACAGGCGCTTTATAATGTAGTCGACAGTATTTTTGTGGCTCAGATAGGGGAAACAGCCCTTACAGCAGTCTCCCTTGCATTTCCCATACAAAATTTAATCATCGCCATCGCCGTAGGAACCGGTGTGGGAGTCAATGCTCTCCTTTCCCGCTCCTTAGGTGAAAAGAATCAGAAAGCGGCCAATCTTGCCGCAGTCAATGGATTATTCGTTTTCATTCTCAGCTATCTGGTCTCCGCCGTGTTTGCAATTTTCTTTGCCAGGTTTTATTTTACAGTGCAGACAGGCAATGAGGAGATCATCAGCCAGGGAACTATTTATCTTTCCATCTGTACGATATTCTCCTTCGGCGTTTATATGCAGATCGCTTTGGAACGGATCATGCAGTCCACCGGCCGCACCATCTATAACATGATCACCCAGGGGCTTGGAGCCATCATCAACATCATTCTGGACCCAATCCTCATATTCGGGCTTTTCGGCTTTCCCCGCCTTGGCATTGCCGGAGCCGCCATCGCAACCGTTATCGGCCAGATCATTGCCATGGGGCTTTTGCTGTATTTTAATATAACCAGGAATCCCGATGTAAACTTAAACATGCGGGGCTTCCGTCCCCATAAGGAAACCATCGTTGATATTTATAAGGTAGGGCTTCCATCCATTATCATGCAGTCCATTGGTTCTGTCATGACCTTTGGTGTGAATAAGATCCTTCTTTTGTTCTCTGAAACCGCGGTTTCCGTATTCGGCATCTTCTTTAAGCTGCAAAGCTTCATCTTCATGCCCGTATTCGGACTTAATAACGGTATGGTTCCCATTGTCGCCTATAACTGGGGCGCAAAAAACAAGGACCGTATCACGAAAACCATACGCTCCAGCATCATAGGATCTGTTTCCATCATGTTCCTGGGACTTATCATCTTCCAGGTGTTCCCGAAGCAGCTTTTGCTCCTGTTTGATGCCTCCGAGCACATGATTTCCATTGGCGTCCCCGCTCTTCGTATCATCAGCTTAGGGTTCCTCTTTGCCGGCTACAGCATTATCGTTGGCTCCGTTTTCCAGGCTCTTGGAAACGGCATCTACAGCCTGATCGTATCCGTTGCCAGACAGTTAGTGTGTATTTTACCAATTGCATATATTTTCGCGAAAGTCTTTGGTCTTAATGCAATTTGGTATGCCTTCCCTCTGGCCGAAATCATGTCCCTGGTCTTAACCACCATCCTGTTTAAACGAATTTATGAAAACTGTATCAAAAAACTTTAGGTTTCCCACAGAGGTTAAAGAATGAGTTCCAATTATCTTTTAATAGACGGTTACAACATCATATTTGCCTGGCCTGAGCTAAAGGAACTGGCGGAGACCAATATGGACTCCGCCAGAACGAAACTTCAGGATATGCTATGCAACTACCAGGGCTATAAAAAATGCAATGTCATCCTGGTATTTGACGGCTACAAGGTCAAGGGAAACCCAGGCACAGTCATGGAATACCACAACATTCATGTAATTTTCACCAAGGAAGCGGAAACTGCGGACCAGTACATAGAAAAAGTCTCCCAGCAAATCGGCAGACAGTATCAGGTGCAGGTAGCCACTTCGGACAAATTGGAACAGATCATCATCCTGGGAAAAGGCTGCACACGCCTCTCCGCCAGGGATTTAAAAAAAGAAATCGAAGAGACGAATCTTGAGATTAAGAAGGAACATCTGGAACGAATTCCCTCAAAGAAAAACCGTCTCTTCGATAATGTTGATCCTGAGCTTATGGAATATCTGGAAAAAATACGGCTGAATAAAAAGGATTAGGCATATATTTATAAAACCAATACACTGGAGGAATATCTCATGTCATTACTGGAATTGTTCATCATCGCGGTAGCCTTATCCATGGATGCCTTTGCGGTCTCCATCTGCAAAGGGTTATGCATGCCAAAGATGAACTGGAACAACGGGGTCGGTGTGGGCCTGTATTTCGGGGGATTCCAATCCGGAATGCCTCTTATTGGCTATTTGCTGGGATCGCAGTTTAAGGAGGCCATCACTTCTTTTGATCACTGGATCGCTTTTATTTTGCTTGGAGCCATTGGCATCAGCATGATAAAGGAATCATTCAGCAATGAACTGGAAGAATGTGATGTTTCCCCCATGGCCCCCAGAAACATGATCCCTCTGGCAATCGCAACCAGCATTGATGCACTGGCAGTAGGGGTTACCTTTGCATTCCTGCAGGTACAGATCGTTCCGGCTGTTTCCTTTATCGGAGCCACCACCTTTACCCTGTCTGTCCTGGGAGTTAAAGTAGGAAATGTATTTGGAACACGTTATAAATCAAAGGCAGAATTCGCCGGCGGGCTGATCCTGATCCTTATGGGCTTCAAAATCCTGGTGCAGCATCTGTTGGAATTTTAAGCCTGCGTAAAGGAATACAGCATAACTGCGCCAAATGGGTCCAGCACAAGCTTTTTCCCATTGATCTTCGGAGTGCCGCAGTTTGATAACAGGATCTCCTTGCTCTCCAAGTCTTCCTTTCCTTCTATCTCCTGGTGCTTGCCGGTAAAATTTGCAAAGACCAGCAGATTTTCTTTCTGCCAGCTTCTTTTATAGGCAAAAATCCCTTCCTGCTTAAGCGGAACAGGCTCATAGCTTCCTTCACTGATGACGTGATAGCGTTTCCTCAGCTGGATCAGCTTCTGATAGTAGAAAAAGATCGAATCAGGATCAGCAAGGCTCTCCCTCACATTGATCTCCCCGGAGTTTTCATTGACACCGATCCAGGGGGTGCCTGTGGTAAAACCGGCCTGCCCTCCTGCTTCCCACTGCATAGGAGTTCTGCCATTGTCTCTGGACCGCTCCCTTAACACCCGGTAAATTTCTTCTTCTTTTCTTCCCTGCTCTTTTAATATTTCAAAGTAATGAAGGCTTTCCACATCACGGTACTGGGAAATATGGGTAAAATAGCCATTAGTCATGCCAATTTCCTCTCCCTGGTAAATATAGGGCGTTCCCCGCATCCCGTGTATGACGGTAGCAAGCATTTTTGCACTACGCTTTCGGTATATTCCATCATCGCCAAACCTGGATACTGCCCTTGGCTGGTCATGATTGCACCAGAACACCGCATTCCAGCCGTTTCCTTCGGCCATGCAGGTCTGCCACGTGTGGAAGATCTTTTTCAGTTTTTCAAAATCAAAGGGCATTAAGGACCATTTGTCTCCGCCCTTATAATCCACCTTTAAATGATGAAAATTAAAACACATCTTAAACTGCTTTTCATCCGGATTGGTATATCGGATGCAGTGATCAATGGTGGTGGAGGACATCTCTCCCACCGTGATGATATCATCGGCATCCAGTCCCGTATCCACCACGATTTCCCGCAGGTGTTCATGAATCCGGGGGCCGTCGGTGTAGAACCGACGGCCGTCTCCCTCCTCATCATCTTCCCAGGCAGAAGGCTTGGATACCAGATTGATCACATCAAACCGGAACCCCTTAATCCCCTTTTCCTTCCAGAAACGGATCACCTTTTTTATCTCTTCCCGTACCATGGGATTCTCCCAGTTTAAATCTGCCTGGGTCTTGTCAAATAAGTGGAGGTAATATTTCCCGGCTTCTTCCGAATATTCCCATGCGCTGCCGCCAAACTTTGACTGCCAGTTGGTAGGCGGGTTTTCAGGGGTTCCTTCCTTAAAGAAATAGTAATCCTGGTACCTCTTATCGCCGTGAAGGGCCTTCTGAAACCATTCGTGGCTTGTGGATGTATGGTTGAAGACCATATCAAACATCAGCCCCATACCCAGTTCTCCGGCCTTTGCGATCAGCCCCTCCAAATCCCCCATGGTCCCGAACAGGGGATCGATCCGGCAGTAATCTTCTATATCATAACCGTTGTCATTTTGAGGGGATAAGAAAAATGGGGTCAGCCAGAGGTAATCCACTCCCAGCGTTTTTAAGTAATCCAGTTTTTCCATCACTCCGTTTAAATCTCCGATCCCGTCACTGTTGCTGTCCCGGAAGGATTTGGGATAGATCTGATAAACACATGATTTCTTAAAGCTCTCCATTTATATGATCCCTTTCTTTTTTCCAACCATAACTGTCAGTGTAAAGGGCACTGCAATGGCAATCAGCATACACAAGGCGAAAATTCCCATATACTGGGGCTGTATGGACAGGATTCCGGGAATGCCTCCCACTCCGATGGAATTTGCCATAACATTCATTCCCACGGAAACCGTAGCCGCTATGGCGGAACCGATCATGGCAGAAAGGAACGGGAAGCCCCGCTTTAAGTTCACACCGAACATAGCAGGCTCCGTAACTCCCAGATAGCAGGAAATGCAGGCAGGAATGGAGATCTGCTTTGCTTCCTCATTCTTTTTCTGAAGATACATCATGCCAAGAACTGCAGAACCCTGTGCAATGTTGGATAAAGCGATCATAGGCCACAGCATCGTTCCTCCAAACTCTGCCATCAGCTGTAAGTCAATGGCATTGGTCATATGATGAAGGCCGGTAATAACAAGGGGAGCATATACAAAACCAAATAAGGTTGCAAACAGCCAGCGGAAGCTGGAGGTAAGCCCTGCATAAACAATTTTTGAAATCCAGGATCCAATCGCCCAGCCAATAGGGCCTACCACTGCATGAGCTGCGATCACTGCCAGCAGCAGGGAACAGAATGGAACTACGATCATGGAGATCGCCTGTGGAGTAATTTTCTTAAAGAACCGCTCCAGATAGACTAATACAAAGCCTGCCAGAATGGCTGGAATGACCTGAGCCTGGTAGCCGATCATCTCCATTTTCACAAATCCAAAGTCCCAGACCGGCACCTCAGCGCCTGATGCCATGGCATAGGCATTTAAAAGCTGGGGAGATACAAGGGTAAGTCCCAGAACAATTCCAAGGATCTGGGTGGTTCCCATTTTTTTTGTGACAGACCAGGTGATTCCTACCGGCAGGAAATGGAAAATCGCTTCACCAAGGAGCCAGAGGAAGCTGTGGACGCCTGCCCAGAACTGGGACACCTGAATAAGGGTTGACTTTCCTCCGTCCATGAACTTGATCTCACCTATCACGTTGCGGAAGCCAAGGATCAGACCGCCTACGATAATCGCCGGAATCAATGGAGCAAAGATCTCCGCAATATCTGCCACCGCCCGCTGCAAAAGATTTAAGTTCCCTTTTGCTTCTTTCTTCACATCGTCCTTGGATACTCCTTCTACGCCGGATACAGAAACAAAGTCATTGTAAAAGGACTGCACGTCATTTCCAATGATCACCTGAAACTGTCCTGCCTGCGTAAAGGTGCCTTTGACACTTGAAAGCGTTTCGATCTGCTTTGTATCCGCTTTTTCCGGGTCAACCAGGGCAAAACGCATCCTCGTCATACAGTGGGACACTGCCCCTATATTTTCCTTCCCCCCCACATACTCTAATAGTTTCCTTGCATCGCTCTCATACTTACCCATATTCATACTCCCTTCATACATGTTTTTGACGTTCGCAAACTTATATGTTTATTTTGTGATTACACTATAACATATACGTATAACTATGTCAATATGCAGAAAAGATTATTTAACTTGTCAGCAAACAGGCAAGGGGCGGTGCAGGCGGCAATTATAATTTCCGGCGGGCAAAATCCACAAACTTAAACTTGTCCGGCCTGTGGCGCGATTCCGTGTACTGGAACAGAGTGGAGTCCTCCAGATACGTATAGCTCTTCACTACCACCACCATATCATAACGCCCCATATCAAGGAGGCGGTAATCCTCATCCGAAGCCGTATGGACCGTGATCTCCTTCATGGCAAAACCTATTTTAAGTCCCTGTTCATTCTCCAGATATTCATAAACAGAATCCTGGGCAGCACGCAAAGGCAGATTCTCCACAACTTTCCTTGAAAAATAATCCTTATCAATGATGATTTTCTCCCCATCGATCTCCCGGACCCGTTCCAGCACAAAGGCCTCATCCTCCGGGCCGATTTGAAGCGCTTCCATCAGCTTTTTATTATTTTTCACGATTTCTAAATTCTCCACAAAGGTTCTGGGCCTGGAATCCGAATAGCGGTAGATTTCCTTAAAGCTTGCTATCTCCGATACCGGGAAATTAAACTTGCTCTTATCTACCACCTCGGCGGCTTTTCCCCTGGCTTTGCGAATGCAGCCATCCTCCTCCAAAAGCCCCAGGGCCTTACGGACGGTATCACGGGATGCACCGTAAATTTCCATCAGCTCTCCTTCCGACGGAAGCTTGTCTCCCGGACGGTATTCCCGCCTTTCTATTTTTTCAAGCAATTCTTTATAAAGACGCCTGTATTTACTTTCCATGGGCTAACATCCTCACTTTACCTGTCTTTTCCATTGATTAATATATCATATTTTATTTTAACATATACGTATACCTTAGTCAAATAATTCAGGTTCAAACCTAAAAACAAGCAGATATCTATTTATTTTTTTACATACACCTTTCCTATATGAAAGCAAATATTTATGTAACTAACCCTTTTCTATTCTTTCCATATATGGATTGATATGGTAAACTATTTTTAGAGCAAAGACTACAAAGGAGGATTCATGCATGCAAATGCAGTACACAAAAAATTTAAATAATAAAAGCGTCTTAGGCATTATCCGGCGCTTCTGTGGTTACATTGATCCACGGCTGACGGAACACGGTTCCCACGTGGCTTATATCATTTCCCGCATGCTGCGGAATACCGGGCAATATTCCCAACAGGAGCTTCGTGATATCTGTTTTCTGGCCCAGCTACATGATATTGGAGCATACAAGACAGAAGAAATTTCCAAAATGCTTAAATTTGAAACCGATGATATTTGGGATCATTCTTTCTACGGATACCTCTTCATACGATACTTTTCTCCCCTCAAAAAATTGGCCCCTGCGGTACTTTTACACCATATCACCTGGAATTTTCTGGAAAACGAGGAAGAACCCAACTCAAAAACAAAAAATCTATCACAGATTCTTCACATTGCAGACCGCATTGATGTCTCCATGTCACTGGAAAAACGTTCTTGGAAAGAAACCCTCCAGCTGATCATCCAGGGAACGAATAACGTTTTCGCACCTCACATTGTAGATCTTGCTGCCAAGCTTGATTTTCAGGATTCCATTGAAAATGAATGGAGAAATGATTCAGAATACTTTGACTTTTTAACCAGCATTCCCCTTTCCGAAGAAGAGACTACGGAATATTTGAAAATGCTGGTCTTTATCATTGATTTCAGAAGCCATCATACCGTAACCCATACCATAACTACCACCAGCATCAGCTATGAGCTGGGTAAACTCCTGTCCTTAAATGAGGAACACTTAAACATGGTTCTCTGCGGCTCACTTCTGCACGATTTAGGTAAGATCGCCATTCCGGTTGAAATCCTTGAGTATCCGGGAAAGCTAAGCCGGCAGGCCATGGCGATCATGCGGACCCATGTAAATTACACAGAGAAAATATTCGGGGGTAGTATTGATAAAGCTATTGAGCGCATCGCACTGCGTCATCATGAGAAACTAGATGGATCCGGATATCCTAAAAAGCTGAGAGCCGAGGAGCTAACTACGGAGGAACGTCTCGTGGCTATTGCCGATATCATCAGTGCCCTGACCGGTACCAGAAGCTATAAGGACTCCTTTCCAACAGACCACATTCTGACCATCCTCAACAGAATGAAGCATGATGGCCTCCTGGATGAAGCCATTGTTGACCTGGCGGCGGAACATCTTGATGAAATCCTTGACACAACCGCCATCCGCTGTCAGCCCATATTAAGCATTTACGAGAAACTGAGAACAGAATACGAATCTCTCCCTCATTTAGAGTCCTATCATGAAAAGCTTCATTTCGCACTTACTTTAAAAGATCTGGAGCTTATGCCTTCGTGGCCTTGAAACACAAAAAATCCGGCTGGTTCCAGCCGGATTCAGACCATAGACAAATCCCGGGATAGGGCAGAAAATGGCTTCAGGCATAATCTTTCAGGCTTGAAGCTTACACCTGCTGCAATCTTTATCCTTCCACCAGGCCGACCCTTTTTGATACATATTTTTATCTCCTTTTTCAACCATTAACTGTAATCCGAAAAGTTTTCTCCAGCGGCGTATATCCATTGGCATAGACCGTATACCCATCACAGTTTTCCTCTTCGCCTGAATAATGGCCCTGGAATTCATGCTCACCAAAACCCGGCCCCAGTACCAGCTCTTTTTGTTCATCCCGAACCGTCAGAAAGCCATCTCTCAGAATCAGACCTTCGCCCACTCCCGCTTTAAGACTAAAGGCCGGATGCTTCAGGGTACTCCCTGCGGGGATGCAAACCTCCAGCCGCATGGGAAGACGGTCCAGCCCCTCCGCCTTAACGGAAAACTCCAGTCCCTGTTCCAACTCATGGATCTCAACCGTGGTTTTCAGCTGGCTGCTTATCTGCTTTTCTCTTTTTGTATGGTCCATTTTCCACCAGTCGGAGGTATTCTGCTTCTCTTTAAACGGCAGATAATACCAGCCCTTTGCCACGGCCTCCACCTTGCATCCGTTCTCCTGCTCCTCTATTTTCTGAGGAATAAAGTTGCGAATGTCGCAATAGCTCTCTCCAATCTTTACATAGACCATGGTACCTCCGCATTTAAAATACAAAAATGCACTCTTTCCGTTCAGCACCGTATAGGTGTAGACCTTTTTCTTTACGCGAAGCACTCCTGCATGACGGAAAAATTTCCGGTACTCCTCTAAAAAGCCGTATCCTTTAAAGCAATGCTCAAGCATTTCATCATGGTTCATGATAATATGCAGACAGTCTGGCGCCAGGTTTCCCCGCTCCATATTGTCGCGTATGATCTTATGGGCAGCTCCGTCAAACACAGGATTCTCTGCATAACTACACAAAAACAGGTACTGGTAAAAATATTTATCCGCATATTCAAGCTTTCCCTTGTCCTGTCTGGTGGAATTCTGGGTAAATATGGTATCGTCTGGATCTATATAAGTCAACATCATGGCCAGATTCCGCTCCATGTAGCCTAAGAAGTTCACATCTTTGCTCTCCTCATACATGGCCATCATTGCGCTATTCACCACCGCATTGTAATTACCAGTGGAACGTTCTGCATATTCACCGTCTTCATCCCCATCGATCCCCTCAGACAGATACTGCCCAGCCCGGTCCTTAAGCTGTCCGGAGAACTCCTTCTCTTCAGCAAACAGATTGGCTCCCTGAAGCAAGGCCGCCACTATGCCCCAGCGGTGATTCGGCGTATGGAAGCCTCCCGTCAGAATAGCCTCCAGAGCACGGTGCATGATAGTCAGATATTTTTCCCGAAGGATTAGGAGCTTCGGATCTTTCTCCACATCATATTTTACCAGCAGCCGGTAGGCTGAGATCATCCGCTTGAAACAGAAAGAAGTATCTGCAGCAGATTTGAAATTACAGGACGGATAATCAAAGCTCCCGTCCTCTCTCTGAGTCCTTGCCGCAAAATCCAGTGCCAAGCTAATGGCATCATAAAGAGCCTCATGTCGGTAAAAACCGCTTTTTTTGTTTAGATATACAGCCACTGCCGTGGTCAACGCATAAATTGTTGGCTTTGCCTCCCAGATATCTCCCCGGATTCCTCCGTACTGCAGGTTTTCCGGATCTTTTACCTGCCCATCTATAAACTGTTTCGTCCTATATTCTGCTCCCTTCAGCAGATGTACTATATAACGCTTCATAATCTTCCTCCGTCTTTTAGCTCTTGACCTTTCTTTTTCACTCCCGGTGCCGGTTTTAATTTCGGTTATTTTGACGCTTCTAACAGGAACAGTATTGCCATTGCCTGTCCATATGGCATTGGGCGAAGTTCAACATCCTTATAAAACTGTACACTTTCTCTACCCATAGGCGTTCCATAAGATACCTGATGTACCACACCTTCTGCATCAATGCATTGAAGAACCGGCAAGAGAGCCTTTCTGGCGCTTGCTTCATATGACGGATCAATAAGTCCTAAATGAACTGCTTTCAATATTCCATAACCAAACCCGCAAGTTGCACTTGCCTCCACGTAAGAGGTACTGTCATCGATTACCGTATGCCACATACCGCTTTCATTCTGGTAGGAAATCAGCGCCTCAATCTGATTTTTCAGTGCTTCTGTCAGATAATGCTTCACAGCTCCGCTGCAAGGAATGATGCCGAATAATTCCGGAATCGCCATAGTGATCCAACTGTTTCCTCTTCCCCAGAATGCATTTGCAAAATTATGGCGGCCGTGAAATGTCCAGCCATGGTACCAGAGACCGCTTTTTCTGTCAGCCAGATATTTAGCATGAAGAAGGAACTGGTATTCCGCTTCATGAATCCATTTTTTATTATCCAGCAGAACTCCCATACGGGCCAGAAATAAAACAGCCATAAACAATGTGTCATCCCACAGCTCCTGCTCGTTTAAAGTATCGGAGGTCAGATGCTGGAATCCGCCTTCTTCTGTCATGGGAAGTTCTTCCACAAGCCACTGTGCCCAGTTCCTGCAGATTTCCATATAGGTCTCATTTCCACTTTTTTCTGCCAGATAGGACAAGGCCAGAAGAGGAGCTGTTGTATTAATGTTGCGTGCAGGCAAACCAATGGCAAGCTGTCTTCCATAATAGTTTTCCAGTTTCTCTAAAAGCTCTTTCTCTCCGGTTTCTTCATATATTTTCCATAAACCAAACAGTCCTACTCCCTGCGTCCATTCCCAGTACCGGTAGCGCTCTGTATTGTCTCCGGACAGGTTATTTTTTTCCATATTTTTTAAGAAGATATCATCTTCTTCATAAAGAATCTTTTCAAAGCTTGAAACCAGCAAATCTATTTTTTCTTTTAATTTTTCCATTCCTTTGTCACTCCCTTTCTGCTGTCGCCACCTTATCGGTCGGTGCACTTTGCAATCTCTACAATATTTTTCCTTTTTTTCAGCTAATGTATTGCATATCTTGTGACCACTCTGTTATAATACATATCCGAAACATGACCATTCCCTAGAAAGAATAAAGGCGATTTCTATGACAAATCAAGGTGATACACTGCTTTATAAGAAAAAACATAATATTACCATCAACGATATCCAGCATTCCCTTTATTATTACTTTGACTACGATGAACGTTCCTTCGATATCAACATGCCATTCCAGCATTTTCATTCCTTTTATGAAATCATGATATTAATCAGTCCTCAGGCATGCCACCTGGTAGAGGGTCTCCCTTATTCCATCCGTGCAGGTGACCTGGTTCTTCTGCGCCCATCGGTTCTTCACCAAACGGAATATCAGAAAGGAGCTCCCAGCAAACGGCTTATCATCGGCTTTTTGTACCCTCCCGAACTCTGGGGAATGCCGGAAACTTATCAAAAGCTTTTCGAACCATTTTATTCCCCCCTTCCCATATACCGCTTCCCCTCCAAACAACAGCAGCTGATCAACGAAAAACTAAACCGAATTTACCGCTACTCCTTTCAGGATGAAGAACCGGAATTAAAATCCCTGATTGTTCACGGAATGTTTGTGGAGTTTCTCTATACGATTAGGCAGCTGGCACCTTCTAACATCTACACCAATGAGCCTTTAAAGAATGAAGCCTCCAAAAAAATATACACCATTGCCAATTACATTCATAATCATTATTCGAAAGAATTGACTCTGGACTCCCTTTCCAGGGAATTTTATATCAGTCCTTACTATCTGTCCCATCAGTTTAGAGATGTGACGGGGTACACCCTCACCCAGTACATTCAGATGACACGGATCCGAAACGTACAATACCTGCTTATAAACACCAAAAAGAAGATTTCTGAACTGGCGGAAGAATGCGGTTTTACCAGCTTCTCTCAATTTAACCGTATTTTTCAAAGATATTGCAGCCAGTCACCATCGGAATTTCGAAAAGATGGAGGCGGAAACAGCCTTCCAACCATTCTTTAAAATACCAAATGGACAGAAAAAGCTCGTTACAGCTTCCCGGCATCATCACTATTTCGATGAAAAAGAGCTGTAACGAGCTTCTTATAGCCTTCTGCCCCGTAAAAGGAATTACTTTATGCTGTCATAATATTCTGCTCTTGCGTCAAGAATCTTCTGCAGCCCTGCATTTACAAGGTTGTTGTATTCTTTCTGCTGCATACTGTCGAACTGATCCGGTGAGCAGCTTACCAGTTTGTAAACATATTCAATCAACATGTTTACTACATTCTGTCCGTAATCTGCCTCTGCCTGAGAAATATTAGAGTATACAGGGAAGCGGAATTTGCCTTCAGAACGTACATCATAGAAATTGGAGAACCAATCCGGAGTTTCCCAGTCAACTGACTGATCTTTTGCCCATTTGGATACGATAGCATCTTTACTCTTCGTCCATTCCATAGCAAGATTTACAATATTTAAGTCATCACAGGTTCCCGGATATCCTTTGCTGGAAAGCTCTTCACTGGATAATTTAATCGGTACTCCGTTTTCGTCTCTCTTATGCTCTGTTGTGTAAACAATATTCTCAGCAACTTCCGGATCTGCCTGCCAGTTTAGATACTTCATACAAGCATCAACCTTTTTCTCACTTGACTTTGGAACCATTACAAACATACCGTATCTCTGTTCGAACGGTGTTCGGTAGGAACCGTCGGCCAGTTCAAAGCACTGTACCGGTACAAAAGTTCTTCCGCCTGTACTCTGGTTTAAGATCGTGATGTAATCCCATGGACGCTCTGTGTCATCTAAGAAGAATCCTGCATTGCCTGCAGTTACCTGAGCTTTGTAGATATCTTCGGTTGTATCTGTAGCAAAATCTTTTGTGATAAGTCCCTTGTTGTACAATTCGTTTAATTTCCTGAGCCCTTCAACAGCGCCTTTAGCAACTGCCATATAAGTCTCGCTGTAAACATAAGCATCCTTGTCGCTTTCAAGGTTTACATAAGAACCTACAAAGTTTAAATAACCCTTCTCTGTATCATTGCGTCCGCTCATTGCCCATGGAATTACATGATCAACACCGCCTGGATTCTTATCCTTTACTGCCTGTAAGTACGCAGTCAATTCCTCTTTTGTCTTCGGCATTTCCATTCCCAGCTTATCCAGCCAGTCCTGACGGATATAAGCAGTATGACGAGGAGATTCCACACCTCTTTGCTTCATAATTGCAAACTGTTTTCCGTCGATCTGTCCCATATTCTGTGCATCAGAAACAAATTTCTTAATATCTGAGCCATAGGTTTCATACGCCTGTGTTAAGTCAGCCAGACCGCCATTCTGTGCAAAGTTATAGTAAATGTTCTGATTGTATGTAAATACGATATCAGGAGCGTTTCCGCCGGACATCATGATGTTCAGCTTATCATCAGAAGAGGATCTTGGAACGGAAACATATTCCACATTGATGTTATACTTTTCCTTCATCTGCTGTTTGATCCATTCCGTCTGGGTGTTGTTTTCTACAGTCGTTCCAGGAGCTGCATCACCTCTGTCCCAAACCATAACCTTGATGGTTACTTCCTCTCCATTCTCTTCCGCTGCCGTCGCCCCAGCCTTTGTTTCTGCAGTGCCTGCTGTTTTCGCCGCGTCCTTGCCGGCACCGGAACCGCATCCGGTTACCAGAACTGCTGCTGCAAAAACTGCCATACAGCTTTTCAATAATCTTGCTCTTCTCATAAAAAACCCTCCCTTTCTTCTCTTCCCATATTTATTAGTCAATCGGATATTCGCAATCCGCTTCGCTACTTGCTCACAGTGTGCCCCGCTTTATCGGGCACAAGTAAGTCCCCACCCACCACTTATGCCTTTCCGGCCTTGAAGTGGGGGACTTACTTGACGAGGTTAAAATAATAATCAGCCTTTTACTGCACCAAGCATAATGCCCTTTGTAAAATACTTCTGTATAAACGGATAGGCAATAATCATTGGTGTCATAGAAATCGCAATGCTTGCTGATTTTATGTTATCAGCAACCAGTTGTGATGCAATCCCTTCTTCCTGGGATATCTTAACTGATTCAATCAGCTGTTTTAATACCATCTGAACCGTGTACAGCTTAGAAGTGTTTACATAATAAAGAACGTCACTCAATCGGTTCCATCTGCCTACTGCATAAAACAGAGCGAGTGTAGCCAATGTCGGATAAACCAAAGGAATCGCTACTCTAAATAAGGTCTGAATCTCATTACAGCCATCAATCTTTGCCGCTTCATAAAGTGAGGAGTCTAATCCCTTGAAAGCGGTACACATTATGATCATATTATACGCGCTGAGTGCCTCCGGGATGAGCAGAGCCCATACGGTATCAATCATCTTAAAATCCTTCACATTCAAATATTTGGGGATGATTCCCGGATCCAGATACATAGTCACAACAAACAGGGCCATAATGATTGTTCCGCCTTTTAAATTCTTCTTCGAAAGTGGGTATGCCGCCATGATTGTCATGATCATGCACACAGCCGTAGATCCCAGCATCAGAAAAACGGAATAAATAAAGGAAGAGGCGAAACTTCCGCTTCGAAATGCCCTGACGTAAGCTTCCGTCGTAAACTGTACCGGATATAAAAAAACCTTTCCGCTCAGAATTGCATCTTTGGAGCTGAAGGACATGGATATAACGCGGAGGATCGGTATCAGCGCAATAATACTGATTGCTGCAAAAAAAGTATTCCAGAAAAACTGAAACCGGCGTTCTGTCTTGCTCTTTAATTCTCCCATTACATAATTCCCTCCTCTCCCATTTTTTTGGAAACTTTATTAACCGATAGAATCAGGATAATTCCCACCACTGACTGGAACAATCCAACTGCAGTAGCAAAATCAAAACGTCCTGCCTGAAGGCCAACGTTATAAACATAGGTACTAATAACATCTGAAGCACTCTTTACTAAAGTATTTCCCATCATATAAGGACGGTCGAAATCAATAGATACGATTTTTCCAAGCTGCATGATGAGCATGATAGAAATCGTTGGTCTGATCTGCGGTATCGTAACATGGGCAATTCTCTGAAGCCTTGTAGCACCGTCTATATACGCTGCTTCGCCTAATGACGGATCAGTCGCTGTCAGTGCTGCCAGAAAAATGATCAGAGAGTAACCTGCTGACTGCCAGACACCTGAAAACCAATACACAAAACGCCAGACAAACGGAGAACTTAAGAAGTTCACTTCTGTAAATCCTGCTCTCCGGATCAGATCATTGACAAGACCACTCGCGGAAAACAGCTGTGTAATAATACCTGCAATAATAACCCAGGAAAGAAAGTGAGGCAGATACAAAATTGTCTGCGTAGCTTTCCTGATATGTATGTTTCTGATCTCAAAAAGGAATACAGCAATAAAAACTGGAATCGGAAATCCAATCATCAAATCACCTGCGTTTAAAATCAGGGTATTTTTCAATGCATTCCAGAAATCCTTTGATCCAAAGGCTTCCTTAAAGTTCGCAAGACCAACCCACGGACTGTTCCAGATACCGGCAAATACATTAAATTTCTTAAAAGCAATTATGCCTCCGATCATTGGCTTATAACGGAACAGAAGCATATAAATTACCGGAATCAGAAGCATTAAGTAAAGCTGCCAGGTATTGCGCAGATATACCTTAAACGGGATCTTTCGCACCTTTCCCTTTGTTGTTTTTTCTTTCATATTATCCACACCTTCTTTCTATACGCTCCCGTCTTTTATAAGCTCTGCCTCCAGTCTTTCTACCAGAGCCAGAAGTCCTTTCGGTTCATGGACGGTATAGTCCGGCGTTTCCCATTCATCAGCCGGAATCATATCATAACGTGGAGACCAGTCAATAAGAATAGAAGTAATTCCAAAACGGTTGGCTCCTGCAACATCCTTTCTCACATTATTTCCAATCATAACCACCCTCTTTTTGTCTTCTTCTGTAAGGTGATTCTTCTCCATGGCGTCCTGAAACATCCGTTGGGAAGGTTTCTGGATCCCGACTATCTCGGAAATTGTTCTGGTGTGGAAACAATAACCAAGGCCGTTTTCTTCATAAACATTGGTGAAGGACTGTTCTTCTCCATCCGCCACCATGGCAATGACATAACCGGCATCGTAAAGGGCTTTTAGAGTCTCTCCTGCACCGGGTATCAATTCTGCGTGAACTACAATACCATCTTCATTGTGGATTTCGGTACCTTCGTCAATAATTGTATCTCCACTGTCTGTAAAAATGATTAGTTTTTTTGGCATCTTTGTTAACTCCGTATCAAGTTTTGGTGTTTTCTTCTTAAAGCTGATGAAATCATTATAATATTTTGGTCACATTGTTGCTATGCGTAATTTGTTTTTATCGAAACTACCTTATTCGCATTTTTTGCGTTTATGGAACCAGCCGAAGGGTTTTAATCTCAAAAGGAGCGAAATGCAAGAGTATCTCACTGCAATTTTCATGCAGATTCACTGGAACAGTTTTTCCGCCTTCCAGGTTCTCCTCCATGGTAGTTTCCCACACTTTGCTGATTTTAAAGCTAGCCGTCACCAAACAGGAGGTATGTTTTCCTAATGCTTCATAGTATCTTAAAACCATATGATTTTCGCCGTCTTCTGCCATCTTCACCGTCTCCAAAATCACATTTTCTGCTGAGATCCGGAAAAATTCTTTTTCTCCGGTACCTTTCCCCCAAAATGTCAGGGGGCTGTTTAACTGCATCCCTTCCCTTACAACTCCGCTTTCTGTAAAATTCCTGCTATCTATATAGAAAGAATAAGTAAATTCCTGTATTCCTTTATCCGCATGCATATCCGGCCATACAGGAGACTTTAAAAGAGTCAGTTCTATAGAATTGCCACTGGTGCTGATTCCATATTTGGAATCATTGAGTACTGCTGCGGTCCTTCCCGGTTCCGTCATAGCAGTATACCGGTGATTGCATACCTCATAACGATCTGCATCGTAACGGCGGTTTTGATGGGTTGGGCGTTTAACATACCCAAACTGGATTTCTTCCAAAGCTTCTTCCGTTCGGATATTAATCGGGAAAGCTGACTTCAGCAGCTTATGAGTTTCCTGCCAGTCAATGACCGTAACAAAATCAATCCGCCTGCTGTTATAGGATAATGCAATTCTCTGCATCAGAGAGGATTGGTGAATCATCCGCTTTACCAGAAGCACCACTTTAAGCGGCCCTCTCTCCTCAATGGTGAGCACCGCCGTATCCCCCAACTCTACCGGTACATTCTTATAGAAGGAACTTATCTCCCAAGCATCATAATCCACATTAATATCCTGATACAGGAAAAACTGGTTTGCAATCCCATCGACATAGTCGATTTTTGTTTCCTGATCTATAACACTCCTCACCTGACCAAGACCGTCAACAATAACCTTGGCCAGCCCGTTTTCCAGAACAAACCAACCATCTTGTTCATAGATCCGGCATACCTTTTCTTCTGAAATTCCGGAATTTCCATAAGCTGTTTGGGTCTGCCCGCCAAGATCGGTATAGCCACAGGAAGGAACCTTCACAGGAATCAGCAGCCTGTCTCCGATTTTCTGGGTCACAGGGAATCTTCCGCTCCGAACCAAACGATCTCCATCTTTGGCCGGAATCTCCACCAGTTCCTCCCGCTCCCAGGATAAAGAATTGAATATTAAGACACCGTCATCCTCTGATCCTGTAATCTGCTTTCTTGCTTCTACGTAAAAACCAAGTGCTTTTTCTCCGATGGATTTTAACGCTTCTCTGGCATCCTCATATACCCTGGTAATGGAGGTTCCGGGAATGATGTCATGGAACTGGTTAAAGAGCAGCACTTTCCATAAAGATTCCAGCTCTTCCCTCCGGTTTTTTCCGCTTTCTGTGAAGCATGCGATGGAATTTAAAAGTTCTGCTTCTCGGAGCTTCCGTTCTGTCAGCCGGTTTTCTTTCTTGATCCACGCCTGGGTTGTGTAGGTTCCCCTATGCCAGGGCAGGTAGAGTTCCCCTCTGTAAACCTCCGTTACTGAACCTTCCTCTTCCAGCCTTTGAAAAAAATTAACAGGGCTTTCCATGTGGGTGCGTGGGGCTCCTTCTAAATCCTTTACACGCCTTGCTACTTCTGCCATTTCTCTGGTGGCACCGCCTCCGCCGTCACCAAATCCGAAAGGAAAGAGAAAGGAATCAATATTCTCCTGCTGAACACGATCCTCCCGCCATCTCTTGATTAATTCAAGGGGATCCAGCCTGGCATTATTCTCTTTATAAAAATGAGTTAAAATTCTGGTACCGTCAATTCCTTCCCACCAGAAATTATTATAAGGAAATACATCACAGCCTTTCCGTGCCCTGGCTATCTTCTGAGTCGTAAAGTAGCGGATTCCGCAGCCTTTCATGATCTGAGGCAGCTGTCCGTTAAAACCAAAGCAGTCCGGAAGCCAAACCATGACACTTTCTTTTCCCAGCTCTTCTAAAAACCACTTTCTTCCGTAAAGGCACTGACGGATCAGGCTCTCTCCGGATACCAGATTGGTATCCGATTCCACATACATCCCGCCTTCCGGTATAAATGATCCATCCTCGACCTTCTGAAGAAGACGTCCGTACAGCTCCGGATAATTTTCTTTTACATTTTCCATAATGGGAGGTTCACATAAAAGGAATTTGTAATCTTCATATTCTTCGGACAAAGCAATTTGTGTAGACAGGGTTCTGACGCATTTTCGTTTTGTTTCCTCCCAGGGCCATAGCCAGGCCAGATCCAGATGGGATTGTCCAAATATGGTAAACTCCGGTGCAGTTGACCCATTGACGCAGGAAAGCAGCGGCGCCAGTTCTTTTCTTGCCTTACGAAAGGATTCATCCCGTGCTTCCCGGTCCAGCTCAAAATCTGCCAGAAAGGTAAATTCCAAAAGTCCCTGGTTTACTTTCATAGCTCTTAAAGACTTGGGATCAAGCCCTTCGGAAAGCTTGTAAAGGGTATGTACATCCATGAGAAGCTGAAATGCATCTTCATTCCAGATACCAAAATCCGAAGCGCCAATCTTTACCTGAAACGGCGGAGGTTCGGGAACCGCAATACGCCAAGGTGGGCATGGTCCCCCCTTTTCCAATCTTGGACCATGCCCAGCATAGCTTTCTGCTACCACAAAAAAACGCTCACCTGCATTCGCGCAGCGGGTCAGTGTAATTCCGTCGTGTTTTAAATCTTTTGAACCTGCTGCTTTTCCATTCACCCAGATCAACATCTCCCCACCTACCTCAGAATGAAGGAAAATCCGTTTTCCCTCCGCCTCTTTGGGCAATACAATCTCTGTCTGAAACCAGCCGTATTCCCATTTGGTTCCCCATGAAGTCCCCTGGGGCATTGGATAAAAATCCTGCTTTATTGCTTCCTCATAAGTGAAATGCTGTTTCGTCGTAAATCCAGTAAATGCCACATCATCAAGCTTATAAAACAAATGGTCTTTTAATTCCTCAATCCATATGTTTATCCGTCCGTTTCGTTCTGCTGCAAGCACCATCTACATATCCCTCCCTAGTATAGTACAATCTACTTTCCTTATTATACGTTATCTCATGGGCGGGTAACTACGCAATGTTTGTCAAGTTGCCGTAGAACATTTGCATTTATTGCAAATGTTCTACATGAAAAACTTTAAAGTCATTTATACGAATCAAAAGACGGCGTAGAAAATTATAAAATCAGGCAATGCTTATGAAAGTACGCAAAAAACAGGGCATGCATTTCTGCAAGCCCTGTTCTATCTTGAAGAGGTGTGAAGTTTTAGCTGAATAGCATTGATCTTTCAACAGCCACTTTTTTATTATTTTACAATTACTCTTACAAATTTTTTCTTACCGCGTTTTACGATCATCCCATCTCCGGAAAACTGTTCTTTTGCAAAAACGGCTTTCACGTCGGAAACAGTTTCGCCTTCTACAGTTACTCCTCCCTGTTCCACATTGCGCCTTGCCTCGGAACGGGTAGGAGCTAAACCAGATTTCTGAAGAATGGACAGGATGTCAATACTTCCGTCCGTAAAATCTGCCTCTTCCAGCTCACAGGTCGGCATATCTGCCGCATTGCCGCCGGTAAACAGCGCTCTGGCACTCTCTCTAGCTCTTTCTGCTTCCTCTTCCCCATGAACCAGATTGGTCAGCTCATAGGCAAGAATTTCTTTTGCTTCATTTAACTGGCTGCCTTCCCAGCCGTCCATCTCGTTAATCTGCTCGATAGGAAGGAAGGTAAGCATGCGCAGGCATTTTAACACATCCGCATCAGCAATGTTTCTCCAGTACTGGAAAAAGTCAAAAGGAGTAGTCTTTTCCGGATCAAGCCATACAGCGCCGGACTGGGTTTTACCCATCTTATTACCCTCGGAATTTAATAGCAGGGTGATGGTCATAGCATGTGCATCTTTTCCCAGCTTCCGGCGAATCAGCTCTGTACCGCCAAGCATATTGCTCCACTGGTCATCTCCGCCAAACTGCATGTTACAGCCGTAACGGTTAAACAGCTCATAGAAGTCATAGCTCTGCATGATCATGTAGTTGAATTCCAGGAAGCTTAAGCCTTTTTCCATACGCTGCTTATAGCATTCTGCGGTCAGCATACGGTTGACGGAAAAATGGGGGCCGACCTCCCGAAGAAAATCGATGTAATTTAAGTTCAGCAGCCAGTCCGCGTTATTAACCATAAGAGCTTTTCCTTCCGAAAAGTCTATAAAACGGCTCATCTGCTTTTTAAAGCAGTCACAGTTATGCTGGATTGTTTCCACTGTCATTACCTGCCGCAAGTCGCTTCTTCCGGAAGGATCTCCAACCATACCGGTTCCGCCTCCGATCAGGGCGATGGGCTTATTACCTGCCTCCTGAAGACGCTTCATTAAGCACAGGGCCATAAAATGACCTACATGAAGGCTGTCGGCCGTGGGATCAAATCCGATATAGAATACGGCTTTTCCTTCATTTACCATTTTGCTGATCTCTTCTTCGTTGGTCACCTGGGCGATCAGGCCACGGGCTTTCAATTCTTCATAAATCTTCATCATCATTCTCCTTTTTCATAAAAATAAGCCCCGTCCTATCAAAAGGACGAGGCTGAAGTCTCGTGTTACCACCTTAAGTTTATAAACAGCTCACGCTGTCCACCTCTTTGAGTACCTGATGCGATACTCTAGCACAATAACGGGTGCGGGAATCCGTCGCAGCCTACTTGGCTTTTTGGCCGTTGGGTGCGAAGCTCAAAGATGTATTCGCAATCCGTATTCCACGCGCCTCTCATCTGCCGGCTGCTTTCTGTGTGGTCCTTCGTACTGCTACTTGTTCTTATCAACGCTTTTACTTGTTTATGAAGTTATTGACTAGTATATGTTGTTTTGTTTTATTTGTCAAGAGTGGTTTTTTTATTTTTTTTATGTCTGGTCATGATCTTATTTTACCCAGGCTCCATTCTCATCAACCCGGTATCCGTCCGGCGTGATCGTATTCATCAGGCATTCTCCTGACTGATTCAGATAATACCATTTGTCATGGACATTGATCCAGCCCACCGCCATAGATCCGTCAAGGTTCATGTAATACCATGTTCCGTTCCACATCACCCAGTCTGTTTTCATTGCACCGCTCTGGTCCATAAAATACCAGATTCCGCCGACTTCATTCCAGCTGGTGGCCATGTAACCGGTCAGTCCAAAATAGTACCATGTTCCGCTGACCTTTATCCACTCTTCCTTCGGATACGATCCATCCTGTCTTTGGAAGCGCCAGCCTTCTCCAGTCTTTTTCCAGCTTCCCTTTGTTTCATCGGAGCGTTTTTTTATGCCATAGTCTCTGTCTGAGTCAGAACCGCCGCCGGTATTCTTTCCCGGTACAGGCTCAGGTTTTGGCTCAGGCTCAGGTTTTGGCTCAGGTTCCGGTTTAGGCTCAGGTTCCGGTTCTGGCTCCGGTTCCGGATCATTGATTCCCGGCAGATCCGCACCTGCACCTGCCCTCCTTATGACACTGTCCTTTGCCGGACGCAGGAAATCGCCGAATACGATTCTTCCATTAACTCTGCTAAAGCATTCCGCCGGATTCAGGGAAAGGAAGTTATCGGATGTTATGGCATTCATTCCGTTCTGATATAAATAATTATTGCTTATTTCTCTGGCTGCAATTTTATCATCGTATACTTTATCAAGGGAGGCACTGTAGGATGCGGTTCGATATGATACATTATTTACCACAGTGCCGTCGGCTGTTAAATTTCCGTCTGAATCTGACTTATAAGGACTGGGGCGCATGATGATGTTAAAACGCCGGTTATCAAAGGAGGTATTATTTTCGATGATCAGTTCTCCCGGATTAAAATTATCTGTAATTCCATCCAGATTATTGTGGAATGCCACACTGTTTCTTAAGATGTTCCTGACCTCCCGGCCTTCTCCTCCCAGCTTGAATCCATTGTTCCCATTATTATATGCCACACAATTTTCAATAATGGTCCTTCCGTTGGGGCCGTCGGACAAGGTATTGTACAGATCCCAGCCATCATCCGCATTATCATGAGACACGCAGTTTATAAAGCGGTTATCATCGCCGGAACAGGATTTTGAAGCAAATCCGTCGGCATTGATCCTTGAGCCGTCAATGTTTTCATAAGACTCACAGTTTTCAATCAGGTTATAGGAGGGCCACAATGCCCTGCTGCCCCGTGACTTTGTGATCGTAAGGCCCGCATCACTGGAAGTGTTGTGGATCAGGGAATCTTTTATCACATTGTGACTGCCGTGGATCATCACGCCTCTGCTTCCTTCCACATTCTTACCGTCCACATCAAGACCTGTTACATCCCAGTAATCGGAATCCAGAACAAAGATCTTTCCGCTTCCTGCTATTTTTACTGCTCCTCTTGCAGTCAGGGCTTTCCTGGCATCTTTATTTCCGGACGAACTGAGGGGAATCTGGAACGGTCCGTACGTTCCTTCTGCCATGTAGATCGTTCCTCCGGGAACCAGTCTGTTTATCGCTGACTCCATAGACATGGGCGCCTCCATGGTTCCGGCTCCGGAGTCGCTTCCGTCAGGTGCCGCGTATAAGTCATTCCCATAGCTTTCCTTTTTCACGCGGAAGGTCTGCACCTTCTCTTTTCCTGCATCAGCACCTTCGTTCGGTACAAAACTCAACTTGAATTCTGCCTCGTCTCCTGTGATGACAGCCTGGCAAATGAACTGGACCCCTCCTGTGACTTCCTTATTTGCCGCAATGACCGCTCCATCCTGGCTTACAATCATACGGCCAGACTGATTGGTAAGAGCTGAAACCGTATAAGCAGGGCGATTGGTATAGGCTGCAGATGCCACATAAAGTGACGCAGATTCATCGTCTGGGGCAATATAAGCCGGTGACTCATCCGCCTGTTCTACATCGCTTAATACCAAGGAGATATTTTTCACCGACATACGGGCATTTCTTGCGGCAAAGAATCCCACGTACATGGTATCTTTATCCAGATGAGCCACAATGTTGGGGGTGACATTTTTGTCCGTAAAGGTATAGGTGCTGACCACATTACCCTCATCATCAAGATGGGAGGCCTTAAACCCTTCATCCGTCCGCTCCAGACGAAGCTTCATCTGGGTCCCATAAAAATTGGACGAATAGGGGGCACCTTCCGGCGCATATTTTTTATCTGCTTTTGATACGGACTTTTCAAAGGTTGCCGTAGTTTTTACTGACTTTAAATTTCCTGCCGGACTGTTAACTCCATAGCGGGCTGCCGCCAGCAAGTTTAAATCCGCATTCAGTGTTTTTCCTGCTGATCCTGCATGAAGTATTACCATATTTGAAGCGGCCGGATATTCCTCATAACCTTCTTCTAAGGGATCCTTTCTGGGAGAGCCGTTTATATCGCGGACCATAAGACCTGCGCCCTCCTGCTGGTTTGGATTGGTTCCGTTCTCTGGTCCCATTTGCTCTACGGTGACATCTGCGGTCAGACTGAAATTCTTATTGGTAGGTACCTCTGCATAATAAAAGGTCAAACCGTCATGTCCTGCCTGCAGCTTTCCGCCTCTTGATTCAATCACAACATCCTGGACCGGTCTTCCTTCCATACCCAGAGGTTCACCGGAACCTACCGGCCAGGTGTAGTTGACCCCCACTTTATTGTCCAGCACATTGGAACTGAAGTTTAAGTCTGTGGATTGCCCGAATGCCGAGGATCTCCAAAGGACTTCCGCCTCCGGTCCGTTCCAGTTTCCTGCCGGGCCGCTGTTGGTCCAATGGAACGGCCCGCTTCCATTCAGGGCTTTCCACCAGCGGTCTGCTGCTTCTACACGGAATGTGTGATGCTCCGCCGGATCCAGTCCTGTCACCGTAAAGGACGTATCCTTCGTGGTATAAGCGTCGTTGACATGATTAAAGTAATCCCCTTCGGTTGTATACACGGGCTTTCCATCTGCATAAACACGGTATGCGTAGATACCTGATTCATCCTCCGGTTCGTTCCATGAAAGGATGAAATCATTGCCGGATAAGGATACCTTTAATCCACTGCTTTTCCATACCGGCGCAAGGTAATCATAAGCCCTGGTTGTTTTTACGGTTTCCTCCTCGTACTCATAAATCTGGTCCGAGTCCGTAAACGCTTCCAGATATACATCGTTTTTCTCCTCCAGCATACGGCCGATGGTCATGCTGATCTCTCCCGCCTCTGGTTTTTCAAGCTGGTAATTATAAACGGTAGCCGCAAGCTCGCCGTTTACATAGGCATGATAACCCCGTATTCTGGAATCCGCCACCTTCGCGGATTTGAATTTGGCAGTTCCCCATGTGTACCCAATTCCGCTGAATGTGATTTTACCATCTGCCGGTTCTTTGACTTCCGGGTCTTCTCCTCCTGATGTAGTCCAGTCATATAGGAGCCCCAGCACCTTATTTCCCGGAGCATCGACTGCATATATCTTAAACACATAGGTCATATCAGGGGAAAGTCCTCCCAGTTCACAGGAAGTGCCGGTCACAGGCTTTGTTACGTCGATCAATTCATCATTTAAGTAGGTTTCAACGATATAGCCTGTGATTCCTCCGCTGCCGGTCTCCTGTTCCCCGTCTTCTGCCGCAGGCCATTTTAGCTTCACTCTTCGTTCAGATCCGTTCCTTGAGGCTTCCGACGCACTGGCGACCGTCAGAACATCATCCGGCCATACCGGCTTTGCCATGGCATCATAGGAGACGGTGGACTGGGTCGTGGTTCCCGTAAAGCTTAAGTCATTGCAGAATTTAACGGATCCCCATGCCTTGTAATCAGAAGCTGCCGCGTCATTGTCTTTTTTCTCAATTCCCCTCCAGTTCATGACCACGTTGTGGAAGACGGCATTGGAAACACCCGCCAGCGATTCTGAGCTTTTTGCCAGGGACGGTTCAATGTTGGTAAACGTAATATCCTGGAAATACAAATCATGGTGGGTATGCCATGGCTGGAACATCTTTCCATAATCCACAGATGCCGTTATTTCGAACGTATTCTTTGTAATGGTATCCGCCGTAATATTGTACGCGTCAATCTCATAGAACTCCGCCGGCTTATCTGCCGGTTCTACCGTTACGGCCTGATTGGCGTCGGAGTAGGAGGTACTAAAAGTAAATACCTGCTGGGCATCCCCTACGGCGCAATCGCGGATCAGAATATCAGATACCCCGCCGCCGTTTACAGGAGCGCTTTTGAAGCGGAACGGCATATCACTGTGGTTTAAGACATTATCCTCCACCAGTATCTCCCCAATGCCCGCTCCGGTGTGGCTGCCTGCTGCAATGGCACCTCCATGGCATTCACGGAGAAAATTATTAAAGGTCCAGATATTGCTTGACGGCCTCTGTTCCGTATCCTGCACGCCCTTGCCCATACCGGTGGCAAAATTGACCGCATCATCGCCTGTGTCGAAGAAATTGTTAAAAACCATTGCATCCTGGGTATTGCCAAGCTCGATTCCGTCCCCATTGTTTGCATCGTATGTAATGTACTTTACATTTTCAGAAACTACATGTTCACTGTCAAGGACCGCAATCGTATGGTTTGCAGGATTTTCCACTGTGATTCCTTCGATATAAACTCCATTCACGCCCCGGAGAACGATCAGATTTGGCCTCATGGCATAAGCTTCACTGTCGTTAAGCCCCTTTCCTTTTCCCATATCAAAGGCGCTCTTGGCCAATATGCCAAAATTGCTGCTTCCGGAAACCTTGCTGTTGCTTCCTGCCACCCAGTTCTTCAGCGCATATTTTTGAAACTCTGCTTTTGTCCAGTCAGGATCACCGCTTTGTCTTTTCTGAAAAGCAGGGGAATAACCATCTCCGCTTATGGCGCTGCCGGAACCATATTTCCACCCGTTTCCATAAACCGTGCCTTTTCCCACAATACGGATATTTTCAAACAATCCGTTTTCATCTGCGCTGTAGGCATTGATCAGGGCCCAGGACCTGGTATCGGTAGAATAAGGGTATAAAAGATAGTTCTGATCATAGTGGCCCACATTGGGCGAACCAAAGAGAACTGCTCCCTTTTCCAGTTCCAGGGTCATGTTGCTCTTTAAATACAGAGAACCGGACATATAGATTCCTGACGGAATCACTACCTTTCCGCCTTCGCTGCAAGCATCAATGGCGCTCTGGATAGCCCTTGTATTCTTTGCAATAAAGGCATCTGTATCTTCATCACTGGAAGTAAAACCTGTTTCCACCGGCTCCGCTCCGTAATCCCGGATATCAAATACTTCCGGCGTCCCAGTTGTAGACCAGATGACCGAGGCCCTGTCCCCCAACTCTGCCCCATCTGCATCCACTGCCGCAACGGAAAAGGTATAACTGGTATCCGGTGTGAGCCCGTCCGCCCGGAAGGTATGGATATCTGCCTTTACCATATCTATCTCCCGGGCATCATAATAACCGTAAAAAGCGTTCATATATGTACTGGCCCAATCCGCATACTTTGCAAAATTGCTTCGTGCATCTCCTATCTTTACTTCATCACAGTATATATTGTAATTTGCCACATCCCCGTAATTCTCCGGCTTGTCCCAAACCAGAGTAATGGATGTATCATCATAAGCAAGCTTAAGTACTCTTACATTTGTTACATCATAGCTTCCTTCCGATCTGCTGTAACGGCTCTCACCCGTCAGTGAAAGCTCTGCATTGGATGGAGAGGCAGCCGCAACCGATGGCGTAGCCATTGTCTCCAGAACAGAGACATCCCCGTATGCCTTAGAAGCATCGGCATTGGATGGCGTGGCCGCCGCGTTGGACGGCGTTGCTTCCTTAATGCCATCCAGAGCTGAGGATAACTCTGCATAAGCAGTCCCCCCACCGGATGCTGCAAACTGGGGCAGCATTGCCACGGCAAGGAATACAGCTAATGCCTTCCTGCACCGCTTTAATAAAGCATTCATTTTTGTTCCCTCCCAAATAGTAGTGTAAGCGCTTACAGTTCAATATTACAGCGTAGAAAATTAATAATCAACCATATATTTACATTTGTATCAAACTTTGTAAATAAATCCTAATCTTTATTGGTGAATTTATTCAATATAATCAAATTACGATATGGATCTGCTGTATATTTTTTACATATTTCTCACTTGTTTTTGGTCATTGTTTTTAATATTTCATATGGTAAAGCGCTTACATTTATCGACATTTTTTGATTATCAGAAAGAATGAACTGATTTTATTGCAGGTAATCTGAAACAAACGAAACAATTTTAAAGATTGGGATTGACTGGCAAACAGACGAAAGATTCGTGGCTTTACATGATATGAAGTTATGGAAGATAGTAAAATATTTTGGATTGTGGTAGAATGAATGCATCTAGAATTGCGAACATTACTGCATCAAAAAGAGAGCACAATAACGAATCCGGAAACATACTGGGAGAAAACCTATGATCACTTTAACTAACAAACAGGCAAGACATTTTATGCTTCTCAAACACGGGCTGCTGGGCGATCACAAATTTAACGGTAAGCAGGGCGCCTTTGATTTTGTGCGCCAGGCAGGCTGTATTCAGTTTGATCCGGTTGATTCCTGCGGAAAGAATGCGGAGCTTACGCTGCAATCCCGTGTCAAAGGCTTTACAAAGCAAACGCTTTACGAGCTGCTGTATAACGACCGAATGCTTGTGGATTATCCCGATAAAAATCTTTCCATCATTCCCACAGAGGACTGGCCGTATTTTGAACGTTATCGGAATGCTGCACGGGAAGGCGGACGGCGTTTCAAAGAACTGGAGGAGCTGGAAGCAAACACGAAGGATTACATCCAGGCAAACGGAGCGGTCGGCTCTGACAACCTGCCCATACAGGGCAGCATACACTGGCACTCTTCCATTCATTGGAGCGGTAATTGGAGCGGCGATACCAATGCATCACGGGCGGTGCTGGAACAGTTATATTCTACCGGTGAGCTGATCATTCACCATAAAAAAGGCTCTCGGAAGTATTACGACCTCACCCATAAACATTTACCTGCCGAACTCCTTGGCATTCCTGACCCGCTGCCGGATGAATTTGAGCATCAAAAATGGCGTATTCTTCGGCGGATAGGCGCAGTAGGGCTTCTATGGAATCGTCCGTCTGACGCATGGTTAAATATTTGGGGGCTTAAATCTCCTCAAAGAACTGAAATGTTCAAAGAATTGCTCGATGAAGGGAAAATTCTGCAAGTCAGTGTAGACGGCTTAAAGGATATTCTTTTCTGCCAGGCAGAGGATTTATTTCTTATAGATACTGTATTACAAACCGATACTTATAAACCCCGCTGTGAACTGATTGCACCGCTTGACTGCATGATGTGGGACAGAAAGCTGATCCGTGCATTATTTGGCTATGAATACACCTGGGAAATCTATACTCCGGCTGACAAACGTAAATATGGTTTTTATGTTTTACCGATTCTTTATGGCAATAGTTTTATCGGACGCGTGGAAGCAGTTGCTGACATAAAGAAACGTACGCTGGTTGTCAAAAACATCTGGTATGAGGATGGAATCAGGCAAACAAAAAAGCTTCAGGCAGCCGTTAACGGCTGTATGAAACGGTTCGCTAAATTTAATGAGTGTGATGTGATTGATTTTGCATATCTGGATGCATGACAGGTATGATTTCTGTTCATAGGCTGCATGTTTCCAACTATCAGGGTTCATTACGGTCTTGCACTGTTTCGATTACGACAATACCAGGCGAAGCAAAAGACAGATACACAGAAAATCGTGTATCTGTTTGATTTTAAACTAACCTGAACTTCACTATGAGCCAGCTGGCTCTTAATTGATGCTTTCTTCTGAGAATATCAGGAGATAACAACTAAATCCAGTATGGAAAAATGAGGATACACGCTGCACAATCCGCTTTACAGTTTTGATCCTCCTGTTTCCCCTAAACCTAATTATATCATTTTAATACAGCGATATCTACGGAAGCCAGGAAGCAGCATCACGAACAATCGAGGCCCTGCATCATGTGGCATACTCTATTTAGCTCGTTTTATTGTCACTCAACAAAATCTTCTCTCAACAATTCATTTATCTACACATGTGTAAAAAGTGAGAATGAACGGTCGTATCTTCCGTCAACTCTGGATGGAAAGCACAAGCCAGCATATTCTTTTCCCGGGCAGCTACGATTTTTCCATCAACCTTTGCCAAAACCTCCACACCCTGACCAACATTCGCAACATATGGCGCACGGATAAACACCATCGGAATGATTCCAATGCCGCCAAATTCCGATTCAGTTTTGAAGCTGTCCAGTTGCCTCCCGTATGCGTTGCGCTCCACTGTAATGTCCATACAGGCAAGATGGCTTTCACCTCCGATAATCGTTTTCGCCAGCAGAATCATACCAGCGCAGGTACCCATCACAGGGAATCCACTCTGAATCATTTGAAGGATTGGCTCCTTTAATTCTAATTCCCGCATCAACTTTTCCATCACCGTGCTTTCGCCGCCAGGCAAAATTAAGCCGCTCATCTCTTCGGTAAAGTCTGCCCGTTGCCGGATTTCGAAGCTGTCTGCCCCCAGATTGGACAACATCTTTTCATGCTCTATAAATGCGCCCTGCAAGGCAAGTATTCCAATTCTCATGGTGCTCACTCTACTTTCCACGTTCCGCCATCAAGAGGGCGATTTCCTGCTCGTTGATACCTACCATTGCTTCACCCAAGTCTTCGCTAAGTTCTGCGATCAGCTTTGCATCATTAAAATTGGTAACAGCTTTCACAATGGCGGCAGCACGTTTTTCCGGATTGCCGGATTTAAAGATGCCAGAACCCACAAACACACCTTCCGCTCCCAGCTGCATCAGCAGCGCGGCATCAGCAGGAGTCGCCACGCCTCCGGCGGCAAAGTTCACCACAGGCAGTTTGCCGTTTTGTGCCACCCATTTCACCAGATCCAATGGGGAAGCCAGTTGTTTAGCGGCTTCAAATAATTCATCTGCCCGCAATGCAGTGAGCATCCGTATTTCGCTTTGAATTTTCCGCATATGCCGCACGGCCTGCACCACATCGCCAGTCCCTGGCTCGCCCTTGGTACGAATCATCGACGCGCCCTCAGCAATGCGGCGCAATGCTTCTCCTAAGTCTTTCGCACCGCAGACAAAGGGGGCGCGGAATTTAGTTTTGTCAATGTGATAGATGTCATCAGCCGGAGAAAGCACTTCGCTTTCGTCTATGTAGTCGATTTCGATGGCCTCCAAAAGCTGCGCTTCCACAAAATGACCAATGCGTACTTTTGCCATTACGGGAATGGAAACCACCGCTTGAATCCCTCTAATCATTTTAGGGTCACTCATCCGGGAAACGCCACCTGCTGCCCGAATATCAGCGGGAATCCTCTCCAATGCCATCACCGCGCACGCACCCGCTTTTTCAGCTATTTGCGCTTGTTCCGGGGTGCTGACGTCCATGATTACGCCGCCCTTTAGCATTTGAGCCAGATTTTTATTGAGTTCATATTGCTCTGACATGATAAATCCTCCTGGTATTTTAGAGTCTAAGTTAATATCCTTATTATGCCTCAAAACTGGCCTTATCGAAAGTACCAGTTTATGTTTATTTAAAAATACCAGTTAGAATTTTTTTGAGCAGCCTTAGAAACAAATGATTGAGGTGGAGGCGTAGTTTTCCTTTGCCGCACTCCCTTTTATTCAGCAATCACCAATTCAATACCACTGTCCTCTATGCTTTCTTTATATGCCTTACTGATCGCCCCATCCGTAATGATCACATCAATGTGATTGCTCTCCGCAAAGGTCACAAACGAATTCCGGCCGATTTTATCACTGTTTCCAAGGATGAAAACCTTATCCGATATTGAGACAAGCAGCCTTTTCATCTCCGCCTGTCCCACATCAGGAGTTGTCGCTCCCTTTGCCAGAGTAAAACTATTTGTACCCATAATTGCCTTATCCACAACCAGATCCTGAAACGGTGCGGAACCAAAGCTGCCTATCGTACAATTATAATGCTTACGGATGACACCTCCGATGAAATAAACTGTAATATCCTCAAACTGGTCCAGCAGAGCGGCAATGCTTAAGTCGTTGGTCACGACGCGAAGATCCTTTTTTGTCCCCAGAAGCTTGGCAAACATATAACAGGTACTGCCCGTATCCACCGCAATCGTATCCCCGTCGTCAATGAACTTTACCGCCTCCCTGGCTATCGCCTCCTTGCATTCGGTAGATTCTCCGCGCTTTTGCGGCTCTATCTCAAATGCCGACTTGGATATCCGCATTGCCCCGCCATGGGTCCTGAGCAAAAGCTTTTCGTTCTCTAAATCTCTTAAGTCGCTGCGGATTGTTGCACCTGATACATTGAACAGTTCACTTAAATAGGCTACCGTCACCTTCTCGGTCTCCTGCAGTAAATTCAAAATCATCTGCTTTCTTTCTTCCATAAATACGGTCTCTTTTTCATTCATTTGGCTTCACCCCTGCTTTTACTATATCTAATATACTATAAATATCCAAAAAAATAAAGTCAGGAGAATGCCAATTGTCAATCGGATATTCGCAATCCGCTTTGCTACTTACTCACAGCGTGCCCCGCATTATCGGGCACAAGTAAGTCCCCCATCACCACTTATGCCTTTCCGGCATTGAAATGGGGGACTTACTTGATGAGGTTAAAATCGTATCACATGCTTGAGTCCGATGGATTTTACCGCTTCACTAAAAGCCTTCTGGTAATCGCCTATCTCATAGACATGGGTAACAAGCTGCTTTAAGTCGATGACACCGTCTGCCGCAAAATCCAGGACTTTGCGGTACTGGCTTAAACTGGCCCTGGTGCTTCCATGGATACTGATCTGCTTATAGTGGATTAAGTTGGAGTTGATTGAAACCTTCTCCCGGTCCTTTGGCAGGCCTCCAAAGAACAAAACTCTGCCGAACAAGCCTGCCAGCTCGATGGCCATGGACTGCATTTCTCCCGACGGGCAGGCAACAATAATCACATCCGCACCCCGGTTTTTCGTCAGACGCATCACCGTCTCACGAAGGGAATCTGCCTCTATGGTCTGCATATACGGATATAGAGACTTACAGTAAGCCAGACGTTCTACGGATAAATCATTCATCATGACCATGCCTGCTCCCTGCATCTTTGCCAGCATTCCATGCATCAGACCGATCGGCCCTGCTCCGATAACCAGCACTTTATCCCCGGGATGAATTCCTGCCTGCTCCTGTCCGTTGTACACACAGGAAAGCGGTTCTGCCACAGCCGCCTCGTCAAAGCCCATGTGGTCCTCCAGTATTTTTATATTTCCCTGGATAACCGCCGCTTTCGGAATCCTGACATATTCCGCAAATCCTCCGTCTAAGTTGATTCCAAGCGCCTGATAATCCGCGCACAGATGGGTATTGCCGGACACACAGCGGTCACAGGTTCCGCAGCCCATATTGGGGGCTACGGCAACCCTCATGCCGGGACGATAGCCCCGTACCTGTTTGCCAACCTGTTCAATGATCCCGCTGATCTCATGTCCGATGATTAGCGGATGATCCTTATCGATTCCTGACGCACCGTTTTTGTACATACGGATATCAGTTCCGCAAAGCGCCGCACTCTTTGTCTTTATCAGAATTTCATCCTCGGATATTTCAGGCACATTTACGTCCTCCAGACGCAGATCCTCTTTTCCATATAATCTTATCGCTTTCATAAATACTCCCTTATATTTCTACACTCTCTGCTTCTGCAGTACGTTCCCTGGGGTACAATTCCTGCAGCCTGCACCTTACAGTTTCACAATCTCTCCGGTGACAATGGATTCATTTCCGGCATTAACCACCTTTACAGCCATCAAACCGTCCTTTCCTGTCACTTCCGGTTCCCGGTCATTTAAAATCGCCTGGATAAAGCTGATGTCTTCATTGATATAAGCCTCCCGGAACAGGTGGGTCCAGCTGTTCACAACATCCATTTTACCAACCTTATTTTTGGTATATATGACTGTGGACTTATCCTTTAGCTCCCCTAATGTGATCAGTCCTCTGGTTCCCAGTATTTCCACGCGCGCATCGTATCCATAGCCCACTCCCTGGGCGCCGTCAATGCTTCCCAGAATGCCATTGTCAAACTTCGCATTCAGTATTACGTTATCATAGAAATCAGGGAATTCCTCTTTCGCCTCCATGCACCGGTAATTTCCGGCCACAGCGTATACGGTTTGAAATTCTCCCTTTGTAAACCAGCGGAGCGTGTCGATGTCATGGCTGTTTACTTCTGCGAGAGGACCGTTGCTCTTTTTAATATCATACATCCATGGCTTGGGTATGCTGGGGCCCCTTGTGAGGGATTTAACAAGCACCACATCACCGATCTCCCCTTCCTCCACAAGCTTCTTCCCATAGACGAAGCTGTCATCAAATCTCCGCATGAACCCGATTTGAAGCTTGACGCCGTTTGCCTTTGCGGCACCAATCATCTCCTCGCACTCTTTCTCATTCATAGCCATGGGCTTTTCGCAGAGAATGTGTTTCTTTGCATTTGCGGCCGCTATCACAATTTCATGGTGAAACACGGTAGGAGTGACAACGACTACAGCATCGATCTCCTCATTTTTCAGCGCTTCCTTATAATCTGTATAATACAGTGAAATCTCCAGTTCCTTCACCGCAGCCTGGCACGCAGCTTCCGAAGGATCACAGACTGCCGCCATTTTCGCGTTCGGTATACGAGATACGAAATTTCTGGCATGAATCATTCCTGCACGCCCTGCGCCGATCAAACAGATATTTATTATGTCTCTCATCCTTATTTCCCCTCACCGCTGTCAAATCAGCGTTTCTTTAAAAAGCTTACCAAAACTCCGGATATGATCGTTCCCACGATAATTGCCACAAGGTAGAGCGGCAGATTGGAAACCGCCCCCGGAATAACAAATACAAAGGCTCCGCCATGGGGAACCGCAAGCCCGCAGTTAAAGATCATAGAGAGCGCGCCGGTAACCGCAGCTCCTATGGTAACAGAAGGCAGTACACGGACCGGATCGGCTGCCGCAAAGGGGATTGCCCCCTCACTGATAAAAGAAGCCCCCAAGATCCAAGCCGTCTTTCCCGACTCAATTTGGTCTGTGGTATAACGATCCTTTGCAATGATGGTGGAAAGTGCCATTGCTAACGGAGGAACCATACCCGAAGCCATAACTGCCGCCATAACCGGTGCCGTCTCTCCCGGAGACAAGGTCGTCAGGGAAGCAACCCCAAAGAAATAAGCTGCCTTTCCGATCGGCCCAGCTAAATCGACCGCCATCATTGCCCCAAGAATCAATCCCAAAAGAGCTGAATTCACACCGGATAAGCTGTTTAGAAACTCTGTGATCCATGTATTCAGCGCCTTAAACGGAGTGCCGATGATAAAAATCATGGTAAGCCCTACAATCACAGACGATAAAAACGGTACAATCAAAACAGGCATCAAGCCTTCCAGTCCCTTTGGCATTTTAATCGTTTTTTTCAGGAATAATGCCGCGTATCCGCCTAAGAATCCGCCGATCAGCGCTCCTAAAAATCCCGCATTCAGTGTACTTGCAAGCATACCGCCCACCATACCGGGCAGAAGGCCGGGACGGTCGGAGATGGAGTGGCCGATAAATCCTCCCAGAATTGGGAACATCAGGGCCATGCAAACTCCGCCGCCAATCATGCTGAAAGCCTGTGCAATCGCCCCCTCCGAATGGATGCCGCCGAATGCAAAAGAAAGGGCAATACAGATGCCTCCCGCCACGACAAAGGGAATCATATAGGAAACACCGGCCATCAGATGCTTGTATACACTGACCTTTTGTTTTGAATTTTGCGCTGCATTCGTATCCGTGACTGCCTCAGTGTTTTTGTAAATATATGTACTTGCCAGTGCCTTTTCAATGATCTCACCAGCTTTGTTGATGCCGTCCTCCACATTGGTCTCATACAGACGTTTTCCATGAAACCGTTCCTTGTTGACACCGGTATTGGATGCGATAAGCACTGCGTCTGCTGCGGCAATGTCTTCCGCTGCAAGCACATTCTCCGCACCAATGGACCCCTGTGTTTCAACCTTGATCTCGTGTCCCATGGCCTTTGCTTCCATCATAAGTTTCTCTGCCGCCATATAAGTATGTGCGATTCCTGTGGAGCAGGAAGTAATTGCTACTAATTTCATAAAGAAACCCCCTCTTCTAAAATAGTGAACAGTTGTCTTTTATCCTCACATGTCAGCAAACGGCTTCTGAATTCTTCATGCATCAGGCTTCTTGCCAGTTTCGCCAATATCTTTAAGTGCAGATCATCCGTTGTGTCCGGTACTGCAATCAGAAAGATCAGGGATGCAAGGCTCCCGTCCGGAGCATTGAAATCCACACCGTCTTTGCTTTTTGCAAAAACAAGGGCTGGCCGCCTGACTGTATGGCTCTTACCATGAGGAATTGCCACCTGCATGCCGATTCCCGTAGGTCCAACCGCCTCCCGCTCCATCACCGTCTCCAGAAAAACCGCTTCGTCTGCAATCCGTCTATCTGCCTTAAGTCGGGCGATCATCTCAGCAAGACATTCCTCTTTATGGGCTGCCGATAAATCTGTAATCATTAAACCTTCATTGATTAAAGCTGAAATTTTAAGCATTTTTGTTCCCCACCCTCATCTTTTAATAGCCGGTCTTCAAAGCCTCACGGTAGCCTTCCAGTATTTTAAAACTGCTGCTGGTGCCGATGCGCTCAGCCCCGGCTTCAATCATCTGCCTGCAGGTTTCCCAGTCACGTATTCCACCTGCTGCCTTCACTTTGATCTCTTCTCCTACGACCTCTTTCATCAGCCTCACATCTTCCGCAGTGGCCCCGCCTGTTCCGAATCCGGTGGAGGTCTTTACAAAATCCGGTTTCACTTTTTGGGCAATCTCCGCTGCTTTGCGGATCTCATCTTTTTCAAGATAGCAGTTTTCAAAGATAACCTTACTCAAAACACCGGCTTCCCGGCAGATTTCGCAGATCCGTCTCATCTCTTCTTCAATGTAATCATAATTTCCGTTTTTCAATTCTCCGATATTGATTACATAATCAATTTCATCCGCCCCATGCCGGATCGCATCCTGCGTCTCGAAGCACTTTGTCTCGATGGTTGTCTGTCCCAGTGGAAATCCTATTGCGGCCCCCACATGGACCGGAGTATCCTTTAACAGGGATTTGCAATAGGCGACCGGTGAGGAATTGATCGCTACCATCTTAAAACCATTCTCTTTTGCCTCCCTGCACAGCTGATCGAAATCTGCTTTCACCGCACAGGCTTTCAAGCAGGTATGATCAAACAGGTTTGCCAGCTTAACTTCCGTTAACTCACTTAGTTTCATTCTTTCATTTCCTTTCTCTTTATTTTTGTTTGATTTTATATTTCAATATTATATTATCATATCTTTTCACTTTGTCAATATATTCTTTCATATATTTTTATATACTTTGATTTCATTTTCATTTCAACTTTTTGTTTGAAGAGTATCGATGAGACGCAGTGTAATGTGTTCTTATGGATTTGGATGCCTTCCGTTTTTACTTGTGGCTTTTTACCCACATTTATTATTGCTGGAGGTTTTTTATATAACGATAAGTTTTATTGTATGGGATAAAAAAAAAGCCCCGTCCTATTAAAAGGACGAGGCAATCATCTCGCTAAGCGTTTTTTTCTTTGAAATTAAGAAAATCCTACTTTAACTCCGGCCAATACTCTTTATTGGCCTCTAGAAGATCGTCTAAAATCTGTTTTGCAACAGAGGCGCTTGGTACGGTCTTTGATAAGGTCAAGGCCTGCCAAAGTTTTAAATAGCTTCCCTCGGTCCAGGCTTCCACCACCAAACGCTCTACTGCAAGCTGTTCTTCCATCATACCCTTTTCAAAGGTGGGAATGTTCCCCTGGCATAAAGGCTCAGGCCCTTCATTTCCTACCAGACATGGCACTTCCACCATGGCAGTTGGGTCAAAATTAGAGATGGCACCCTTATTTTCCACGATGCAGAGCATCTGCTCACGGGTATTGAAGGCAATGGCACAAGCCAGATCCACAATAAAAGAAGCATGATTGTCAATGGAGAATTCTCCCCCTCTTGCGGTTCCTGCCTTTATGATGGCCCTTGCGGCGTTAAACACCTCATGTTCTCTTCCCTCCATCACCTCATTGGCCCTGGTATGGCTGGGATCGGTGTGCTCCACCACATAATCCGGGTAAAGGTAGTATTTTAAATACGTATTGGGAAGAAAATCAGGCTCCAGCTTTAATAAATCCGCCGCTTTTTTATGGGTCAGCTGCCAACTTTCATCCATATGCTGAGTCTCCACAGCCTTCTCCGTCAGATATCCGTTTTTAGATACATAATCCAAAAGCTGGGGCATCAAATCGGTTCCATCCTTATCCTTTACGCTGGTCCACCATCCAAAATGGTTCAGCCCAAAATACTTTACATCCATGTCTTTTGGGTCCCTGCCTACGATATATCCCATACGCCGTTTGGTTCCCACCGGCATGTCGCAGATATTTAACACCTTGGAATGGGGCTTTAACACACGGCAGGCCTCTGCCACGATGGAAGCCGGATTGGAGTAATTGAGCATCCAGCAGTCCGGAGAATATTTCTCCATAATATCAATTAACTCCATCATACCGCCAATGCTTCTCATCCCGTATGCGATTCCGCCGGGACCGCATGTCTCCTGTCCCACCACATGATATTTCATGGGTATCTTTTCATCCAGCTCCCGCATGGCATATTTGCCCACCCGGATATGAGCCATGCAGAAATCCACATCAGTAAAGGCTTCCTTGGGATCTGTTGTATAGGAAAATTCCACCTCCGGCGCAATTTCCTTCATAACGATCTCTATTGCCTTTGCCAGGGTTTCCTGGCGCTCTCCGTCGTTGTCATAAAGCTTTAAAGAACGTATGGGAAACCGGTGCAGGTTATCCATCAGCATCATTACAATGCCGGGTGTATAGGTGCTACCGCCGCCTGCGATTACGATTGAGAATTTTTTCAACTTATTTACCTCCTTGCTTTGCCTGGTTTTTCAGTTAGTTACTTTCGCCGTTTCCCAGCTCCTCATCCACGGCCCTTCTTACGGCAGTTACCTTTAAGCCATAGACCACCTGAACGTTATTGCCCTTTTTCACTACGCCGTTGGCTCCGGTGCCATTTTTCAGCACCTCATCCTGAACCAGGTCCGGATCTGTAAGAATCAGGCGCAGACGGGTGAAACAGTTATCCACCTTTTCAATATTACCGGCACCGCCCAGGGCTTTTATAATCAGCGGGGCATCCACATCATCGCCGTCTTTTCCCTCTTTTTCAGAAGCCACCTTTTCCTTATATTCCGCTTTGGTGTGAAGCTTCATTTCCATGCCATCTGTTTCGCGCCCCAGAGTCTTTAAATTCAGTTTTGTAATGAGAAGGCGGAATATGGCGTAATAAACCACAAAAAATATAAGGCCTGTGACGATGTACATGGGCCATCCGGTTTTACGGATTCCCAAAGGCACATTGAAAAGCAGGAAATCTAAAAAGCCGTTGGGACCGATGGCACGGACATTTAATATATTAAGAACCACCATGCTCAGTCCGCTCAAACCCGCATGAACGGCAAACAGGACCGGAGCCACGAACATAAAGGAAAATTCAATAGGCTCTGTAACGCCTGCAATAAAAGAAGTAAATGCGGCAGGAATCAGAATGGCTTTTATTTTATTGCGGTTTTCCGGCCTTGCCGTATGATACATGGCAAGACAGGCTCCCATAAGACCGAACATCTTGGAAATTCCTCTTGCATCCCATATGACTGACCGGGACAGCACCTGAATGGAAGGATCTGCGATCTCTGCATAATAAATGTTCCTGGCGCCCTCGAACACCTGACCTCCTATGGTTTCAACGCCTCCCAGAGAGGTGTATAAAAACGGGGTATAGACCAGATGGTGAAGGCCTGTAGGTATGAGAAGGCGTTCCAGAGCACCGTATATAAAGATACCGAAATTACCGGAACGGTTGATGAATCCGCCAAGGCTGGTGATCCCCAACTGGACAAACGGCCAGACATAGGTAAGGAGAACAGCCAGGAAAACAGTCACAGGAATCAATACGATGAATACAAACCTGGAACCTCCGTAAATCTGGAATGCATTTTGAAATTCCGTTTCACAGAACCGGTTGTGAACCATGGCAGTTACGATTCCAAGAATAATTCCCAGGAACACGCCCATGTCCAAGATCTGTACTCCCAGCACCATGGCCTGACCCGTTCCCCTTAAAGATTCCCCTGTAAACAGAATCCCCGTCAGGGTCATGAACTTGTTCATGGCATTAATAAATACCAAAAATCCCAAAAGAGCAGTAAATCCGGCCTCATATTTTTTCTTATTGGCAAGTCCTGCCGCAAGTCCCACGCAGAAGATCAGCCCTAAGTTATTTAATATCGAAACCAGGGATCCTGACAAAATGGTGCCAAAGCCCTTTGTCACCGGATTGTCCATAAAGGGCAGAAGCTCCAGCAATTTTGCATTGGTAAATAAGTTCCCCACAGCGATTAAAATACCTGCGATGGGCAGGATCAAAACCGGGATGAACATTGCTTTTGAAAAGCGCTGCAACTGATCCATCACTTTATCTTTCATTCTCTTTTCCTCCAACTATCAATGATTGGTTTTCTGTTTTTCATTTCACGTGAAATTCATATCCGTATTATAGCCGCCGTATCCCCCTTTGTATATACTTTGGGCAAGGATAGGAACCTGTTATTCCAAGTAGTAACAGGTTTCAAAAAAAATCCCGGATGCCGCTATTTTAAACGTCATCCGGAACCTTTATTCTTCTTTTTTATCCATATTTTGAAGCACCTTGTGATATTCATAGATTAAAAGCTCCATCAGCATGAACACATTGGGGAAAAAAGTGTTTGCCATCATATTTCTGTCATCCAGCTTATTGCTGTCCTCTATGCGAAATTGCATATCTGTTATGGAGCTGACCCGGTTTTCCGCCTCATTGGTAAAGGACACGGTAAAAATTCCGTTCTCTCTGGCAGTTTTTACCCGGTCCGCTACCCAGTCCGTTTCGCCTGACCGGGAAACTACAATGAGCATTTTCATGTTCTCCAGATTGTTTTCAAAAACACCGATAGAATCCATTCCATTGGAATAAATGCATTTTATCCCAAGGACAAGAAGCTTTTTTGTTAAGTATTCCACAGGAATGGCGGAAAAACCTGTTGCATACAAGAATACGTAACCTCCATCCAGACAACCCAGACTCCTGGCAAATTCCCGGATGTCTTCGTAAGAATTATACTTTAGAAGAGAGTTGGAGCAAAAGCTATTGATAAACTGCATACCGGCATCCTCATTGTCTCTGGCCCGGTTTACAAGCGGCAACAGCTTGTAATACATATCCACAAATCCGCTGTAGCCCAGCTTTTTTGTCAGGCGCATAATGGTGGAGGTTGAGGTGTAATTTTCCTTTGCAACTCCCCGCACTCCCATTTTAAGCATGGAATCCATGTGTTCAATGATATAACGGAGAACGCCATCCTCAACCTCTGTTAAGTTCTTTCCCGCTGTCAGCTTACTTAAATCCACCATTCCTGCCATCCTTCTTTCTTAATTATTGCATACGAATGAATGCACCGCCATTATAAAAAATCTTCATACCCCTGGATCATGGGATAAGGGGCGCAGTCCTTTAACGGTGCAGTTATGGTTCCCTTCACATAAGTGCTGAACCCCTGGCGGCGAAAATCTTCCTTGTTCTTATTTTTTATCAGGCGGCCGCCCCTGCCCACTTCTCCGATATAATTCCCGTTCTGGTCGTAGATTTCCTTTCCATAGAATTTCCCAAGAATCCTTCCGTCACAGGCGGCTAAGTAATCCCTCTGCCTTACTCCGATATAGTTTCCCTGCCAATTCCAGTATCGTTCCATTGAAATCCATCCTTCCTCTTTTCATTCTCTGCAATCATACACCATTTTTCCTTAAAAAGAAACACTTTAGGGAGGCACATTGCTAAATTTTCAATGAATGCTGGATTTTTCACGGGTTCTGTTATATAATCAACAGAAAAAACACAGAATAATCACATACACAGGAGGATGCCATGGGATTTCAATACGTAAACAATCTGCCAAGCCCGGAAGAGATCAAGGAACGCTTTCCACTTCCAGCAGAATTTAAAGCCCTTAAAATAGAACGAGATCAGGCGATCAGCGACGTACTTACCGGAAAGAGCGATAAATTTCTTGTTATTATCGGTCCTTGCTCCGCTGACAATGAGGAGTCTGTTTCTGATTATGTAAACCGGCTTGTAGAAGTACAGGAAAAAACAAAAGACCGTCTGATCCTCATACCAAGAATCTATACCAACAAACCCAGAACCACTGGAGAAGGGTACAAGGGGATGCTTCACCAGCCTGATCCGGAAAAAAAGCCGGACATGCACGAAGGCCTTATTGCCATCCGCAGGCTGCACATGAATGTGTTTATGGAAACTGGTCTATCCACAGCCGATGAGATGCTGTATCCGGAAAACCTTGGATACTTAGATGATATCATGTCCTACATTGCCATTGGCGCCCGCTCCGTGGAAAACCAGCAGCACCGCCTGACTTCCAGTGCCTGTGACGTTGCCGTTGGTATGAAAAACCCTACCAGCGGAGATTTGTCTGTTATGCTTAACTCCGTTGTGGCTGCACAGCAGGCCCATGATTTCACCTACAGGGGTTGGGAAGTAAGGAGCAAAGGCAATCCATTGGCCCACACCATCCTAAGGGGCGCAGTCAACAAGCACGCCCAGTGCATCCCCAACTACCACTTTGAAGACTTATTCCTTCTTCATGAGATGTACAGCCGCCGCAATCTCCAGAATCCGGCCTGCATCGTGGATACCAACCACTCCAATTCAAACAAAAAATACATGGAACAGATTCGTATCTCCAAAGAAGTTCTTCACAGCAGAAAGCATTCCCCTGAAATCCGCGCTCTGGTAAAAGGCCTGATGATTGAAAGCTACATTGAGCCAGGCAGCCAGAAGGTAGGAGAAGGCATCTACGGAAAATCCATCACAGATCCCTGCCTTGGCTGGGAAGATTCTAAACGTCTGATCTATGAAATCGCTGAAAATGCATAAAATAATATTTCAACTTAAGATCATGCCAGAGGCACTTTTTATTGCCTCCGGCATGTTTCTTTTTGCTGATTACTCCTCGTATTCTCTGTTTGTTATTAGTATTTGACCTATTTTTCAATTATTTTTCAATTTTATCTTGTTTTTCTAACAAGAGATGGTAAAATAAAATTGTAGTCAGTTATATGACTCTTCATCCTGTTGATACCTCTATAACCCCTATATAGTTGTTGGCACGTTCATGCCGGGTTTATCCGGCTATCAGGAAAAGGAGGTATGGGTATGCGGACCATTGAAGTCGATATCCAGCTGCGTTACACCCCCATTCCCCTCGCGCTTTTAATCAACACTGCCAATGCCTTTGACTGTGATATCTATATTGACTACGGTTTAATAAAGGTAAACGTCAAGGACTACGATGAGATGAAAAAAGGGCTTAACACGCAGAATCGGAACTTACAATTTAATTTCGACGGCATTGATGAGCAGGCCGCCGAAGGACGGATTGAGATGCTGTTTCAACCATGATCCGTCAGAAAGGAACCTTTATGGATTATCATCCAAAAGAGAGTTGATATTAGCATATCGCTGATCATCAACTCTCTTTTCATTATTTCCTTAGCCAAGGATAGCCGTAATGATAAAATACAAAAGCACCACTGCTCCCAATACAATTCTGTAATACCCGAAGAATTTAAAATCATGCTGTCTGATATATCCCATTAAGAACTTAATCGAATAAACAGAAACCACAAAAGCCACCACCATGCCTAAAATCAGATAAAATATCTGAGGGCCGGTAAAATTCATTCCATATTTCACAACCTTTAAAAGACTGGCTCCGAACATCACCGGAATTCCCAGGAAAAAGGAAAACTCCGCGGAAGCAGCCCGGGAGCATCCTAAGATCATGGCTCCAAGAATGGTAGCGCCGGAACGGGAGGTGCCCGGAATCAGGGCAAGAAGCTGAAACAGGCCGACCCAAAGGGCTGTCTGGTACGAGATATCCCCCACCTTCTGTATTTCAAAACTCCGGTACTGGTTCCTGTTCTCAATAACGATAAACAGCACGCCATAGAGTATCAGGGTCGCTGCCACCACATAGCCGTTCATCAGATACTCATCCAGGATATCATCCACCAGGAAGCCGATCACAGCGGCCGGAATGCAGGCTAAAACGATCTTTGACCAGAGAATCAGAGTTGCCTGCTTCTGCGCCGGTTTTTTCCTGGCTGAAAAAGGGTTTAGCTTATCAAAATACAGTACCAGAACCGCCAGGATCGCCCCCAGCTGGATTACCACCAAAAACATGTTTTTAAAGGCGGTCGGCTGATTTAGGTGTATGATCTCATCCACCAGGATCATATGCCCTGTGCTGCTTATGGGAAGCCACTCAGTAAAGCCCTCCACGATTCCAAGAACAATTACTTTTAAAATCTCAATGATATTCATTCCTTTTCCCCTGTCTTTTTAAATATTTTCAATCTGCCAGTCAATAGGCTCAAACCCATTTTCCTTTAAATAAGCATTGGTTCTGCTAAAATGTTTACATCCAAAGAATCCACGGTAAGCGGAAAGTGGGCTGGGGTGAGGCGCCTCTAAAATTAAATGCCTGGGGTTCGTGAGCATCACCTTCTTATTCTGAGCCGGACGTCCCCATAAGAGGAATACCATGGGCCGGTCCTGTTCATTTAAAATCTTAATGGCAGCATCCGTAAAGGTTTCCCAGCCCATCCCCTGGTGGGAATTGGCCGCATGGGCACGCACGGTAAGCACTGTATTAAGAAGCATGACCCCCTGGTCCGCCCACTTTTTTAAATATCCGTTATTGGGAATCTCACAGCTCAAATCTTCCCGCAGCTCCTGATAAATATTCACAAGAGACGGGGGAATATCCACATCAGGCTTTACGGAAAAACACAGCCCGTGGGCCTGCCCATTATTATGATAAGGATCCTGCCCTAAAATCACTACCTTTACATTAGAAAGAGGCGTGAACTGAAACGCGTTAAATATGTCGTTTGGGTCCGGAAAGACCTGGGTCATTTCATATTCATGCTTCACCTTCTGATAAAGTTCCCTGTAATATGGCTTTTTAAACTCTCCGTTTAAGGGTTCCAGCCAGTCGTTTTCAATTGCTCCCATTCTTTCTCCTTTGCATTTTCCATGTTTTTCTTTTATCCTTAAATCCTCACCGGTACTCCCATGATCTTTAAATAACGTTTTAATTCCATGATCTCCAGTTCCTTATAATGAAACAGGGATGCCGCCAAAGCTGCATCTGCCTTTCCTTTGGTCAGGGCGTGATGGAAATGCTCCATCGTTCCTGCGCCTCCTGAAGCAATCACCGGCACGGAAACATTCTCAGCTATGACGCGGTTCAGCTCATCATCATACCCGGCCTTTGTTCCGTCGCAGTCCATGCTGGTAAGAAGGATCTCCCCTGCTCCAAGGCTGTCTGCTTTCATGGCCCATTCCACCGCATCCAGTCCGGTATCGATCCGGCCCCCATTCTTATATACGTTCCATCCACTTCCATCTGCCCGCCTTCTGGCATCAATGGCAACCACTACGCATTGGCGCCCAAACTTGCCTGCTGCGTCAGAGATCAGCTGAGGGGTATTGATTGCTGAGGAATTGATGGATATCTTATCCGCACCTTCTCTTAAAAGCATTTTAAAATCCTCCACCGTGCGGATTCCCCCGCCTACGGTAAAAGGGATAAATACCTTTTCCGCCACCCGGCTCACCATCTCCACAACCGTATTCCTGTTGTCAGAGGATGCGGTGATATCAAGAAACACCAGTTCATCGGCGCCGGCCTTATCATAAGCCGCGGCAATCTCCACCGGGTCCCCGGCATCCTTTAAATTCACGAAATTAACGCCCTTTACCACTCTTCCGTCCATTACATCCAGGCATGGAATGATTCTCTTCGTAAGCATCCGGTTCCTCCTTAAGTCAATTCAATGAAATTTTTCAGAATCTTTAAACCAGTATCGCTGCTCTTCTCCGGATGGAACTGGCAGGCAAAAAGATTTTCCCGTTCCACCGATGCCCCGAATCTGATTCCATAGGCTGCAGATGCGGCCACATCGGATTCCCGGCCCGCTTCTAAATAATATGAATGGACAAAATACACATATGCCCCGGAATCAATCCCTTTAAAAAGTCTTGCACCAGGCTTTATATCCAGACGGTTCCAGCCCATGTGAGGGACTTTAAGCCCCGGCGTCTCCGGGAATCGCACGATCTTTCCCGGAAGCAGGGAAAGTCCCATGACCCCTTCGCACTCTTCGCTGCTTTCAAAGAAAAGCTGAAGCCCCAGGCATATCCCGAGAAAAGGCGTTCCCCTTGTGACCACCTGATGAATCACCTCCACCAGTTCATACTGATGAAGCTTTTCCATAGCATCACCAAAGGAGCCAACGCCAGGAAGAATCACCTTGTCCGCAGAAAGGAGGATTTCCTTTTCCCTGCTTACCACCGGCTTTTCCCCCAGGGCGGTCAGTGCTTTCTCCACACTCTTTAAGTTTCCAGCATCGTAGTCGATTATCGCAATCATAGCCGTCACCTCTTTACGCCTTTTTTCAACATTTTAACACAGTAACGTGTAATGTACAACGCAAAATAAGCCTATAATTTCCGAAAGAATTCTGTAGAACTTTCTAAAACAGCATCAGCCTTTCCCTTTACAGTTTCCGGCAGCTGGGCAAACTTCCCGTGAATCCGGTACATATGGGCCTTATTGTTTAAGGACACAGACTTCTCAAAAGGCCAGCGGATGACCGTAGGAGTCTTAAAACCTACCCCAAGTTCCAAAACCAGCAGCTTTTTATTAAGGGTCCCTGCCAGCCATGTGGTATAGGCCTTCCATTGGGGAAGGTAGCCCTCTTCTATGTACTCCTCAGCCTCTATGGTATTGCCCGTAAGAGGTGCCCCGCAATGAGGACAGACCTCCTGGGGAATCTCTCCCGGCTCCCAGATATCTTTTGAACAGGATTTGGAGCACTGCCTCCATGTTTCATTCCCGCAGGGGGCTACCAGCCGGCTCTGTTCCAGGGAAGATTTCAGTATCTCTCCATCGGTAACTGTGGTTACAATAAAAAAATCCTTGTTTTTTATGAGTCCGGCCATCTTCTCATAAAGGCTTCCAATATCCGGCATTTCCTCTGCCTTCCATTCCTCTCCGATTCCGATCAAAAGCTTTTCGCAAGCTGTTATTTCTTCTAAAATCTGTTCATTCACAGTCATCCATCCACCTTCTCTTTCAAACAATACCCATTTATTATACATCAAAGGGTATTTTAAGAAAAGATGGAAATTCTGTTCTTGCGGCGTACCATGGATATATGCTATACTAATCCATGCATTTAGTCAGATGCAGGAATGCCTGCATTCCTGTACCCGGCTCATTGCTTGCATATCCCTTTGATTCATTGGATGCAAAATATTAAAAAAGGAAGTCAGCAGATTATGAATAAGTTTAAGAGGCTTTCTCCCTTTCTGGGAGGCTGCGCCGCCATTGCGGTCCTGGCACTTCTGTTGGTCGTATATACCCTGACAAAACCGGTTCCCATGGCAGGGACAAAAAGCATTTCTATTGAAGTGATATATGAAAACGGAGTAACGGATCACTACCAGATAACCACAGAAGCGCAGTTTCTGTTAGAAGCGCTTAAATCCATACCAAATTTTCAAATCGATGGAACCACTTCCGAAGAATTTGGCCTCATGGCCACTACTATTAACGGAAAACGGGCAGACTACAAAAAGGACGGCGCTTACTGGGCTCTTCTCTGCGACGGGGAACCTTGCAGCTATGGAGTGAGCCAGCAGGCCATCAAGGATGGTGAGCGCTATACCTTTCAATACACCCTGTCCTCTGAGGAATAAAAAAATAATGAGAAACCATCCCCTGTTTACCACCAGGGAGCTGGTATTAGACGCACTGCTTTCAGCCCTTTTATTTGTCAGTCAGGTGAGTTTGTCCTGGCTTCCCAACGTAGAACTGGTATCCCTGCTTCTAATTTTATACACCCTCGTATTCCGCAAACACGTATGGCTCATCCTGTACGTGTTTGTTGTATTGGAAGGGTTGGTCTACGGCTTCGGCCTCTGGTGGTTTTCCTATTTGTATGTGTGGCCCATTCTTCCGGCCGCTGTATTTTTGATTTACAACAACAAAACGCCAAAAACCTTTGGCATATCCCTGCTTTCCGGAATCTTTGGAATGCTGTTCGGATTATTCTGCACCGGGTTCTACTTCATTACCGGAGGCCCCGGCGCAGCTTTTACCTGGTGGGCGGCAGGAATCCCATATGATATCGTCCACGGAACAGGTAATTTCTTTCTGTCCCTCATTTTGTTCCAGCCGTTATACCGGCTGCTCACCTCGCTGAAACGAGGTCTATCACATCAATAAAGGAGTGTATGCTTATGGAATCAGCAACTGTAAGATTAAAAAAAGGAGAAGGCCGCTCATTAAAAGCCGGCGGCCTGTGGATCTATGACAATGAAATCGATACCATCAGCGGGGATTACACCAATGGTGATATCGTATCTGTGGAAGACTTTGACGGCTATATCCTGGGTCAAGGCTTCATCAATACCAATTCCAAGCTCACCGTCCGTATCATGTCCCGAAAAAAAGGCACAACAATAAACGAAAGCTTCCTGGAAATGCGGGTCCGCAACGCCTGGGAATACCGCAAAGCCACTGTAGACACCTCCAGCTGCCGCCTTATCTTCGGGGAAGCCGACTTTCTTCCCGGGATCGTGGTAGACAAGTTCGACGATGTCCTTGTAGTGGAATCCCTGGCCCTTGGCATTGACCGTCTAAAGCCTGTGATCCTGGAAAAACTGAAAATGGTTCTCAATGAGGACGGCATAAAAATCCGCGGCATTTACGAACGAAGCGACGCCAAGGTCCGCCTCCAGGAAGGCATGGAGCGTTTGAAGGGCTTCATCGGACCTTCCTTTGACACGAAAGTGGAAATCACAGAAAACGGTGTTAAATATTTGGTTGACGTCCAGGACGGCCAGAAAACCGGCTTTTTCCTTGACCAGAAATACAACCGCCTTGCCATTCAGCGCTTATGTAAGGACAAGCGGGTCTTAGACTGCTTCACTCACACCGGATCCTTTGCCTTAAACGCCGGCATAGCCGGAGCAAGGGAAGTCCTTGGCGTAGATGCCTCTGAGCTTGGCATCGCACAGGCAAGAGAAAACGCCGCATTAAACAGCTTATCTGACCGGGTGGACTTTCAGTGTGCCGATGTTTTTGAACTACTTCCCCAGCTGGAAAAAAGCGGGGAAACTTATGATGTGGTGATCCTGGATCCCCCTGCCTTCACCAAATCCAGGAACTCCGTGAAAAACGCGGTAAAAGGCTACCGTGAGATCAATCTTCGCGGTATGAAGCTGGTCAGGGACGGCGGCTATTTAGCCACCTGCTCCTGCTCCCATTTCATGACCCCCGAACTTTTCGCAAAAACCATCCGGGAGGCAGCCGCAAACGTCCACAAACGCCTCCGCCAGGTAGAATACCGGACCCAGGCGGCGGATCATCCCATTCTGTGGGCGGGGGATGAAACCTCTTATTACCTGAAGTTTTATATTTTTCAGGTCTGTGACGAGAAATAAACGGATAATCAAATAGCCGAGGGTATCCCAAAAGTAATTTTAGATCTTACTTTAGGAATACCCCCGACGACTCATTCACACATTACCAACATTATTATTCACTTCTTCTCCCAAGCAGCGTTTCGGCTTCTATCATATTTTTAATGATAGGCACTCCAAATGGACAACGCTCTTCGCAGCTGCCGCAGGCTATACACTCATCGCCGCCATGATGAAGGCTTTGATAATGAGAACGTATGGATGGCGGTACAGCTTCTTTATCAAGCCGTGCAATATCTAAGTATTTGTTAACAGTTGCAATGTCTATTTCGGAGGGACATGGCTGGCAATGCCCGCAATACACACAATTTCCCTCAAAAGCACTATGTACTTCATTATAAATCCAAGTGTAGTCCTTGTCAGTTTCAGATGCCGACAGATAATTCATGGTGTCATTCATTTCATCCCGCGTTTTACAGCCTGTCAGGACACTGGTCACTGCCGGCCTTGACAGTGCGTAATGGATACACTGCGCCGAAGTCATCGGCCTGCTGTAAGGCGTATGTTCCGGCGAGAGCAGTTTGCCGCCGCCAAAGGTTTTCATCACAGTAATACCAACTTGTTTTTGTGTACACAGCTTGTATAATTCCGAGCGTTTAGGATCAATACCATTAAAAACCCCTGCCTGGAAGCCGTTATCCAGACAATCGAAAATGCTCGCTTTCGATGAGAGCATATCAAATGCGGGATTGATGCTGAACATCATCATCTCCGGCACTCCGGTTTCAATGACCTTCACTGCTGTTTCAGGATTGTGGGAGCTAAAACCAATGTGCCTGATGTCACCTTGTTGTTTTAAACGCTCCACATATGTGACAAAATCTGTCTCGAAAACATTTTTATAGTCCTGCTCTGAATCAATAAAAAACATCATGCCAAAATCTATGTAACCGAAGATCCGTAACAGCTCTTCAAAATACTGCTTGACCACAGGTAAGTCCCTGCTGATATCGTACTGCATGTTTATATTCGTGGAGCCGATATGTCCTTGTAACATCACCTGATCGCGCCTATTTCCAAGTGCTTTTGCGATGTTTTCGCGGACTTCCGTGCCTGGCATAAAAACATCCATAATATTAACGCCATACTCCAGTGCGGCGTCAATCGTCTCCTTTACTTGCTCATATGGCTTGCCGTCAAGGTGTTCGCAGCCAAGGCCAATGATGCTAGCATGTTTGCCGGTTTTCCCGACCTCTCTGTATTCCATTTTATTACCTCCTATATTAAAATTTCTATTAAATCTTTGATTCGCCTATTCTCATGTCTACAACTGCCATCTTGCCGAACAAATACCTCTGAACTTTCTGTTAAAAACATATCAATCATTCCTCCGCTGAAGTATGTGTCAAGACTTCTCATTATCTATATCAGCCCTTTTCCAACCATATTCAGCCATTCCATAAAAATCTTCAATTTTTACTCTGATTGGCTTTCCTAATGTCGGCAGAGTCATTCAATATCTCATTCCTTTGCCTCATTATAACTGTTATAACATCACTTGTAAATGAAATAAGTCAAGACTTTGTCCGGAGGATAAATAATAAAAATTATAAGGGCTGTTGCGCCTTTTATATACCTTTTATATACCTTTTATATACCTTTTATATGCTTTTTTTATGCTTTTTTTATAATTTCATTTATTAATTTTATTTACCTTTTTAACAGTATTACTGAAACTCCTTAGTATGAAAAAGTTGATTTAAATCCTGAGGAAATGTTTTGCTGAATGGATCGAATTCATAAAAAAATACCTCACAATTAATTAGCTTACAATTAATTGCGAGGCAGCATTTTTTATCGTTTAAATTGCTTGATTTTACAGCGTCCTGTTTCGTTACCTTCATACTCAGATTTATTTTATTACTCCAGATTAAGGCGCTTGGACAGGATACGCTCAGTGCCGAAAAAGAATATTGCAAGCTGAATGACGTTGTAAATAATCGAACCGATGAAGGTCAGGTGCATGACAAGGGATATCCCCTGTGTATCGGGCATCGTATCAATCATGCTGAAGAACGATTTTAAGGACGGTATATTTGCCAGTATGATCATTGCAAAGCCGTTAATAAAGCTAAAAAGCATAGATATTGCAATAAATGCAACAACGGACATCATCACACGGTACTTGTTTGACAGATGGCCCAGTGCCATGGAAAAGTACATGTGATAAAGCTTAACCAATCCGCTGGCTACGATCAGAATAATCAGCTCAAACACGAGCAGCGGCCAGGACGGAACTTGAGCAAACCCGCGGTTGATGACAGCCCATATCTGGGGATCGGTAATTGCCGCAAAAAACTTAGCAGGACCTGCGGTGCCTAAAACCAGAATAAAAATGGATACCAAAGCCGTCAGGAAGCTGGCCATTGACATCACAAACGCTACCGTGCCCTTTGCTGCGATCAGCTGCCAGGGCTTCACCGGCAGGGTAAACATCAAATAGCCTTCATCACATAAAAGGCCCTTGTAAAACCGCTGAATAACTACGATCAGCGTCAGTACACTCAGTGCAACCAGTACGCCGAAGTAGGCGATCACGGAGACCGTCTGAATCAGGCCTACGAGGCCGCGGCCAAAGCTTAAGCCAGACATCAGGTCATTATAATAACCGTTAGCCAGCGAGCCTACGCCCAAAAATGCATTGAGAATGGATATGGCGATAATCGCCAGATAAATCGGCGCAAGCGTGCGCACAATGGATTTAAATTCGTATTTGCATAGTTTGCCAAACATCTTACTTCCTCCTTTTGTTAGCTGCCGTACGCGAAAATTTCGCGGAACAGCTGATCGACTGACTTTCCCTCCTGCTCGCGGATGTTATCCACGGTGTCGTGGCGCACAACCTTGCCGTTTTGCAGGAAAATGGCCTCATCCAACACGCGCTCGATGTCAGAAATCAGGTGAGTGGACAGCATAACTGTGCCATTTTCGTTATAGTTGGTCAGAATCGTGTTCAGGATGAAGTCACGTGCTGCCGGGTCAACGCCGCCGATCGGTTCGTCAAGCAGATAAAGCTGCGCTTTGCGGCTCATGATGAGCGCTAGCTGCACCTTTTCTTTGGTGCCTTTAGACATGGTCTTGAGCCGGTCACTCGGCTGGATGCCAAGAGCCACGAACATTTCCAATGCCTTTGTGCGGTCAAAGTCTGCATAAAAGTCAGCGAAAAAGTCTGTCAGATCGCAGGCCTTCATCCAGTCGGCAAAGTACATGCGGTCTGGCAGGTAAGAGATAACTGACTTGGTTTCCACGCCGGGCGCATTGCCGTTTACCTCCAGTGTGCCGGAAGTTGGCTGCAAGAGTCCGCACAGAAGCTTGATAAAGGTGGTCTTGCCTGAGCCATTTGGCCCCAGAAGGCCGACAATTCGGCCGCGGCCGACCGTCAGATCAATATGGTCAAGCGCAGGCTTTGTACCGTAAATCTTAGTCAGGCCGTGCGCAGTAATAAGTTCCTGATTCATACCTGTTCCTCCTTTTTATCCCATGCTGCGAGCAGCTCGCGGGTTTGTTCGTCGGTGTAGCCAAGAGCACGCATGGACGCAAGAAATTCATCCATTCGCGCATAAGCAAGCTCTTCCCGCACGTTGCGGATGAGTGAGAAATCCTCTGTAACAATCCGTCCCGCTGTGCGGCGCGTTTCGACCAGCCCCCTGCTTTCCAGCTCCGCCAGTGCACGCTGCATCGTGTTAGGGTTAACACCTGCCTCGCTTGCCAGCGCGCGCACCGTTGGCACAGCCGCGCCGGATGCATACACGCCAGACACGATGCGCAAGGTGAGCTGATCGACGAGTTGTATCCAGATCGGCCGATCATCGGTCAGTTTCCAGATCATGAGACCGCCTCCTTTTGTGTTATTGTATTGTTGTACTAATTGGTTAATACAATAATACAGTTATTTTAAGTATTTGTCAATAGGCATTTTAAAAATATCATTTTTCAAACCATTGCCAAAACTTGGTCATCGTATACTCTCTACATTAATCTGGCGTACCAGGTGGACATCTGCAAGATTAAATTAGTTATCTCCGATACCGGGATTCAGTTTCATGTATTCGTTCGGCTCGGTGCCCGCATAAATAAAAATGTTTGAACACCCACACATAGGGGTGCTCAAACATCTTAAGTTCCATATTAAAATCTGTACAGTTCCTTCATCCTTTACGGATAAAAGTGAAAATAAACTCCGCCCGGAGCAACTCCTCCACGGAGCGCGGCCATCTCACTGACCGTAACCAACTGGTAACCTGCTTCTGTAAGCCTGGGGATGATTTCAAGGGCAGCCGCTCCGCTTTGGGAATAAAGCTCATGCATCAGAACGATATCCCCGTCCCGTACCTGGCTCATAACCGAATTTACCGTTTTACTGGCATTTCGCGTCTTCCAGTCCCTTGTATCAATGCTCCACATAATCACAGGAGCCTGCACATTTGCAAGGACCGTGCCGTTTTTTGCTCCTCCCGGCGGTCTTACCAGGGCGGGCCTTACGCCGCAGGCAGCTTGTACCGCGTCATTGCAAAGGTTGATCTGGCTCTGGATCTGGGCTCCGCTTAACTTGGTCAGGTTTTTGTGCTCGTAAGTGTGATTGCCGATTTCATGCCCTTCCGCAACCATGCGCTGCATTTCCGCCCCATAAGCGGAAACACGGCTTCCCACCACAAAAAACGTGGCCTTTCCGCCGTACTGTGCCAGACAATCCATAATCTGATTTCCCACAGGTGCAAAAGGCCCGTCATCAAAGGTCAGAGCCACCATTGGCCTTGAAGGGTCGACATAACGTCCTGCGGGCGCCTGTTCCTGGCTTTCCTGCGAAGCCGTCTCCTGCTGCCCTTCTGCTGCAGTCCCGGCATTTAAGTCCTGGCCCTCCGTGCTGCTCTGGCTCTCGTCACCGGCCCCATCTTCCGTCTGCTTTCCCGGTTGTTCTGAAATATTACCATTCCCATCTACCCACCTGGCCACTCCTGGTCCCAGGTTTTCATCTATCCAGTCATTCCGTACTTCCGATGCCTCCTGGCCCGATGCCGTTTCATCCGCCATGGAAGGAAACGGTGTCGCTGGTACGAACGCTGTCACAAGTGCTACGGTCATCAGGCCGAAGCCCCATTGTATTAGTTTTTTCATGTTACATCTCTCCTTTCCCTGTTAATAACCACTACTATACAGGAAAGAGGAGAAAATTGGAAGAAAATTTCCAAACTTAATTAAAAAGTCCTAGTGGTGCAAAAGCGCACGGACCACTGCTTCCATGCTTTTCTCTTCTGCTTCAATTGTCAGCCTTGGCTCATGAATGTCCTCCAAATAATGAGCATCGGAATTGCTGATGATACGGCAGCCCTCCAGATATGGGTTCTTTTTCTTAAGCTCGTGAAGCCTTGTAAGGTCCTTTACCTCCGCCGTTGCAAATTGACTGTCAGGAGGCACAAATCCTAAGTTGGAGAGCAGGCTGTTGGCAGACTTGTCGATGTGGGCCGGAAACATAACACCTCCATAGGACCGGACTAAGTCCCATAACCGGTCAAAGGAGATATCCACGCTGTTAATAAGAAGATTGGGCACGGTTCCGCATAGGACATCTTCCTTATTATATATCTGCTGCTTACCAAATATTTCCTCCTTATTTGGAAAAGCCATCAGCCGTTCATACACATACTCATCAAACTCCATGGCCTTATCAAGATCAGAAAACAGGCATACCGCATGTACTTCCTCCGAAGTACAGACTTCCATTCCCGGCAAAGCTACAATCCCATATTCCTTTGCAAAATGCAGCACAGCCGGACAATTTTTACAGGAGTTGTGATCCGTCACCGCGATCACGTCAAGCCCTTTTAATGCGGCCATCCCCACTATATTCGCCGGCGTCATATCATCATCCCCGCACGGTGATAAGCAGGAATGGATGTGAAGATCATAGGTTAAGTTCATCATGAGGGAGCCTTTGATAGATCAACAGGGCGGCCTCAAAAATGGGCAGCTCTGTTTTCAAAACCGTGATCTCCTGGTCCGCCGCTTTTTTTACAGCCGCTTCGTCAAGAGCCGTTCCCTCTGCCATGATAACACAGGCAGCGTCGGCAAGAGAGGCTACCGCAAGTGTGTTTATGTTTCCCATCACCGTTACCCATGCGCAGCCCTCTGCCGCTCTTCCCATTGCAATGCTTAATAAATCACAGCAAAACGGCTTTTTGATCTCACGGCCAAGCTCTTCTCCTTCATTGATCACTTCAAATAGATTACTGTCAATCAATTCCCTTACCGTCATTTCGCTTCCTCCACTCTTTTCTGTCAAGCTGAGTCATTTCATCGGAAATTCTCTGGATATACTTTGTCATGACCTTGAATTTTTCATAACTGTCCCTGTCGCCTTCCACGATATCGGCCGCCAGCCTGGAAACCTCCTCCGACAGCTTATGCACATTGTCCCTGAGGAAATAAACGCAGTCTGATTCCACCGCTTCTCCCCTCACGATATCTTCAGCCAGGGCCTTGCAGGTAGGCGCCCCGCAGGAACCGCAGTCTAAGCCGGGAAGCTTCTTTAAAAGTCTTTCTACCTGATTTAACCTTGCAAAACTTTCCATCATGGTCTCGCCTAAATTAAACACCGGCTCATACTGGACCTCCTTAGTCCACTTTACCAGTTCCTCGGCTCCCGCCTGCATATGGCTCCTTGCCACAGGCATGTACTTCCGAAGCCGTTTCAGCTTCACCTCCGCAACATATGGGTTTTCCACCGTGAGCACACCGCCCACGCAGCCGCCGTTGCAGGCGCTCAGCTCCACAAATTTTAAGTTTGTAAACTTCTGGTCCTCCATATCTTCAAGGACCCGGATGACATTTTCAATGCCATCTGCTGCTAAGTAATCCTCGGTAAACAGGCCGCTTGCTTCTCCTCCGCTGCGCCCCCAGCTGACTCCGATTTTACCTGAAGTCCCGATCTCCGGCGGATCATCTCCCACCGCCTTCATGCAGGATAAAAGCTGGGGATATAAATCTTTTATGGCAAGGACCTTATCCACTTCGCTGTGCTCCGTTCCCAAAGGAGACTTCACATAGGTGACCTTGGAGGGACAGGGGGAAATAAAAATGATACCGATCTTATCCCTTTCAAGTCCGGTTTTTTCCATGGCTTTTTGGACCGCAAGGATAGCCGCCACCTCCACCGGAGGATTTAAGGGCAGCAGATTGGGGATCAGGTTTGGGAACTTGACCCGTATGAGCCGCACTACGGAAGGGCAGGCGGTACTGATGGCCGGAAGCTTGTCCTGATTTTCACTTAAATACTCCCTGGTAGCCTCGCTCACTAACTCCGCCGCCGCACTCACTTCAAATACATCATCAAATCCCATCATAAGAAGGGCATTTAAAACAATATTCACATCATCCAGATTATTAAACTGGCTGTACAGGGACGGAGGCGGCAATGCCACCGTATATTTATACTGTTTCAGAGCCTCCAGCTTGTCATATGTGGCATGTTTTGCATGGTGAGGACATACCCTTATGCACTCCCCGCAGTCAATGCAGAATTTACTGTTGATCTGTGCCTTCCCATTTCTCACCCTGATGGCCTGGGTAGGGCACCGTTTGATGCAATTAATACACCCCATGCAAAGCTCTTCATCAAGCCTTACCGAATGATAAAATTTATCCACATTTTTACCTCATTTCCAAGTTATCGCCCACGTCCTTTGGGCATAAAGGTATAGTGTTTCCACTCGCCTCACGTTCCGGCGCTGTTCCTAAAAAAAACCTTTTATATGTTCACCACCATACAGATGGTCGTTCCTTTTCCTATTGCCGTATCGATTTCCATCTCATCCGAATACTTTTTCATATTCGGAAGCCCCATTCCGGCTCCAAAGCCCAGGGAACGCACCGCATCCGGCGCGGTGGAATATCCTGCCTGCATTGCCAAAGCAATATCCGGTATTCCGGGGCCCACATCAGCCAGGATCATCTCGATCCGGTTCGGGGTTATGTTAACGGTTATTTCTCCCCCTTGTGCGTGGATCACCATGTTGATCTCCCCCTCATACATGGCAATGGCCACCTTGCGCACCGCTTCCGGGGTGACCCCCATCTTTTTCAGCTTGCTCTTTACATCACTGCTGGCTTCTCCTGCCCTTGTAAAATCATCGGGAGAAATCCTGTAGTGAAACGTCATCATATCCGTCATCAGACCGCACCTCCATGAAGCCCTTCCTCATAAAGCATGCCGCAAGCCGAGAACATGCGGTGCCCGGTAGATAAGATAATGATACCCCGCTCCTCCGCCATCTGAAGCATGGACTCATCCGGCGTCTTGCCTCTGACAAAAACGATGCAGACAATGTCCAGCATCTCTGCCGTACGGATCACCTGAGGATTGCAAAGTCCCGTAAGAAGGACGGAATGATCTTTGGAAAACGCCAGAACATCGCTCATCATGTCAGAACCGCAGGCACTCCGGACTTCCTCATCAAGATGGTCCTCTCCTGCCAGCACCCGGGCACCCAATTTATCTCTCACATTTCTTACTGTCATATTGACGCTCCCCTTTCCTACATTCGCTCAATTCGCTCAATTCACACAATTCATATCATTATTGACCATTATATCATAAATAGGGCGTCTGGTATAGAAATATTACACGGAAGGATTGTTATTTTTTTGTCGAATATTGATTAAACTATAGATTTTTTCTCAATAACATGGTAAAATATCAGATACATTGCATAAGCAACATTTAAGGAGGTTATCAAATGGCTTGTAAAAAACAAGGCGTCCAGTTTAACGGGACAAAGGAGCAGGAAGCTGCTTTAAAGGAAGCAATCGCCCTACTCAAAGATACAAAAGGATCTCTCATGCCTATCATGCAAAAGGCACAGGAGATTTATGGCTATCTTCCAATCGAAGTCCAGACCATAATTTCTGACGAAACGGGTTTACCGCTTGAGAAGATTTATGGTGTTGCAACTTTTTATGCCCAGTTCGCACTTCAGCCAAAGGGCAAGTACCAGATATCTGTTTGTCTTGGAACCGCATGCTATGTAAAGGGTTCCGGAGACATCTTCCATAAGATTGAAGAAATCCTAGGGATTACCAACGGCGAATGCACACCGGATGGTAAGTATTCCCTTGATTCCTGCCGCTGCGTAGGTGCCTGCGGCCTGGCTCCCGTCATGATGGTGAATGGGGAGGTTTACGGAAGGCTGAGCGCTGACGATGTTCCTGATATTCTTGCTAAGTACGAATAAAAATAACGCTTATGATGACAGAGATCTCTTTAAATATTCTGGATGTGGCGGAAAACTCCACACGGGCAGGGGCTACCCTGGTTACCATTCTTGTTACCGTTGATTCTGCGGCAGACAAACTGATTGTCACCATTGAGGACAACGGCTGCGGTATGACAAAGGAACAGGTGCTTAAAGTGACCGATCCCTTCTTTACCACCAGAGGAACCAGAAAGGTGGGCCTTGGCGTTCCGTTTTTTAAATATGCGGCGGAAAGTACAGGCGGAAGTTTTTCCATTGAGTCAGAGACGGGAACCGGAACAGTGGTAACCGCTGTTTTTGGACTATCCCATATCGACCGTATGCCCCTTGGTGATATAAACTGTACCATTGAAACCCTTATCACCTGTCATCCGGACACAGACTTTCTCTATATCTATCGTTACAACCAAGCGTCATTTAAGCTGGATACCAGAAGCTTCCGTGAGATTTTAGGGGATATCCCCTTTGATACCCCGGAGATATCGGCTTACATAAAGGAATATCTCAGTGAAAACAAATTGGAAACAGACGGAGGCGCGGCCATTTAGGCCCGTCAGATCAAAGTTGAATTGGAGGAATAACATGAAGACTCTTGAAGAATTAAAAGCAATTCGGGATAAGATGCAGAGTCAGGTCAGCATGCGAGGGGAAGACCACGGACGCACACGCATTCTGGTGGGCATGGCTACATGCGGAATTGCCAGCGGTGCAAGACCTGTTCTTAATACATTGTCAAACCTGGTTCAGGAAAACCATATGACAGACCGTTTTTCCGTTACCCAGACCGGCTGCATCGGCTTATGCCAGTATGAACCGATCGTAGAGATTCTGGAACCGGGAAAAGATAAAGTCACTTATATCAATATGACCGCTGAAAAAGCAGAAGAGGTTTATAAAGAGCATTTACTGGGTGGTCATATTGTTCAAAACTACACGTTGGCTTCAGCTGACATCAAATAAGGAGGAAACAGGATGTATCGTTCACATGTATTAGTTTGCGGCGGCACAGGATGTACTTCCTCCGGAAGCCAGCAGATTATGGTTAAATTAAGAGATGAGTTAAAGAAAGAAGGGCTGGATCAGGAAGTATCCGTTGTACAGACCGGCTGCCACGGCCTTTGCGCTTTAGGCCCGATCATGATCATTTATCCGGATGCCACCTTCTATGCAATGGTAAAGGAAGATGATATTTCTGAAATCGTAACCGAACACTTATTAAAAGGACGTCCGGTGGAAAGACTGCTTTATGATGAGACTGTGACTCCGGCAGGCATCAAGGCCTTAAGTGATACGGATTTCTATAAAAAACAGCACAGGATCGCTCTTCGCAACTGCGGTGTCATCAACCCGGAAGAAATTGAAGAATATATTGGTACCGGCGGATATCAGGCCCTTGGTAAGGTTCTTACCGAGATGACCCCTGACGAGGTAATCCAGACTCTCTTAGACAGCGGATTAAGAGGACGAGGCGGCGCAGGTTTCCCTACCGGCTTAAAATGGAAGCTGGCCAGCCAAAACGATGCGGACCAGAAGTATGTCTGTTGTAACGCAGACGAGGGCGACCCAGGCGCATTCATGGACCGTTCCGTATTAGAGGGTGATCCTCATGCCCTTTTGGAGGCAATGACCATTGCCGGCTACGCCATCGGTGCTTCCCAGGGTTATATTTATGTGCGTGCTGAGTACCCAATCGCCGTACAGCGTTTAAAAATCGCCATTGACCAGGCAAGAGAGATGGAGCTTTTAGGCGATGATATCTTTGGATCAGGATTCTCCTTTAACATTGACCTTCGTCTAGGTGCGGGCGCATTCGTATGCGGCGAAGAAACTGCCCTTATGGTATCCATCGAAGGCAACCGTGGAGAACCGAGACCACGTCCTCCGTTCCCGGCGCAGAAAGGTTTATTCGGCAAGCCAACCATCTTAAATAATGTTGAAACTTATGCAAATATCCCTCAGATCATTTTAAACGGATCCGAGTGGTTTGCTTCCATGGGGACTGAGAAATCCAAGGGAACCAAGGTATTCGCTTTAGGCGGAAAGATCCATAACACCGGACTGGTGGAGGTTCCTATGGGAACTACTCTCCGTGAGATCATCGAAGAAATCGGCGGCGGCATTCCAAACGGTAAAAAGTTCAAGGCTGCCCAGACCGGCGGACCATCCGGCGGCTGTATCCCTGTGGAACATTACGATATTCCTATTGATTACGACAACTTAATTGCAATCGGCTCCATGATGGGTTCCGGCGGTCTGATCGTTATGGATGAAACCGACTGTATGGTTGATATCGCAAAATTCTTCCTGGAATTCACCGTAGAGGAATCCTGCGGAAAATGTACACCATGCCGTATCGGTACAAAGCGTATGCTGGAGATTCTCGACAAGATCACCAAGGGACAGGCAAAGCTGGAAGATTTAGACCGTTTGGAAGAGCTGTGCTACTACGTAAAGGAAAACTCTGCCTGCGGACTTGGCCAGACAGCACCAAACCCGGTTCTGTCAACCCTTAAGTTCTTCCGCGACGAATACAATGCCCATATTATTGACAAGACTTGTCCGTCTGGAGTGTGTAAAGCGCTTCTCTCCTACCATATTGATGCAGAGAAATGTAAGGGCTGTACCATTTGTGCCAGAAACTGTCCGGTCAACGCCATCTCCGGTTCCGTTAAGAACCCACATGTCATTGATTCTGAGAAGTGTATCAAGTGCGGCGTATGTATGGAGAAATGTAAGTTTGACGCTGTCTACAAGAAATAATGGAGGGAAATTGGATCATGGAGAATATCACAATAAAAATCAACGGCATGGACGTAAGCGCCCCGGTTGGCTCCACTATCCTGGAAGCTGCCAGGCTGGCCCATGTTGAGATACCAACTTTATGCTTTTTAAAAGATATGAATGAAATTGCTGCCTGCCGTATCTGTACCGTTGAAATCAACGGCGGCAAAATGGCCGCTTCCTGCGTATACCCTATCAATCCGGGCATGGAAGTACGGACCAATACACCCAAACTGCGTGAGTACAGAAAGAAAACGCTTCAGCTGATCCTTTCCAATCACGACCGTTCCTGTCTGTCCTGCGTCCGCAGCGGAAACTGCGAATTACAGACCTTATGTAAGGAACTGGGCGTTGATGTGGATGATTATTACGATGGAGCTAAAACACCTTCTACCCCAGATGAAAGTGCAGCCCATATGGTACGTGACAACAGCAAATGTATCCTGTGCCGCCGCTGTTCTGCTGTCTGTGAAAAAGTTCAGGGAATCGGCGTGATCGGACCTAATGAGCGCGGATTTGCTACCATCATCGGCTCCGCCTTTGACATGGGACTTGGTACAACAAGCTGTGTATCCTGCGGACAGTGTATCGCTGTCTGCCCTACCGGCGCTCTCTATGAGAAGAGCTGCATTGACGAAGTAGCTGCTGCCATTGCAGATCCGTCAAAGCATGTGATCGTACAGACCGCTCCTTCCGTACGCGCAGGCCTGGGAGAAGAATTCGATTATGCCATCGGAACCAATGTGGAAGGCCAGATGGTTGCCGCTTTAAGAAGACTTGGCTTTGACAAGGTATTTGATACCAACTTCGGCGCCGATTTAACCATTTTGGAAGAAGCACATGAATTCATTGACCGTGTGCAAAACGGCGGCGTTCTTCCGATGATCACATCCTGTTCCCCAGGATGGATCAAATACTGCGAACACTACTTCCCGGATATGACAGAGAATTTATCCTCCTGCAAATCCCCGCAGCAGATGTTCGGCGCGATTGCCAAATCCTATTATGCGGAAAAGATGGGTTTAAAGCCGGAGGATATAGTATCCGTCAGCGTGATGCCTTGTACCGCCAAGAAATTTGAGATCGGAAGAGATGACCAGGATGCCAACGGCTCTCCTGACGTGGATTATTCCATGACCACCAGAGAACTGGCCAGAATGATCAAACAGGCCGGAATCCGGTTCACAGAGCTTCCTGACGAAGATTTTGACACACCTTTAGGACTTGGTACCGGTGCAGCCGTTATCTTCGGAGCTACCGGCGGCGTTATGGAAGCAGCCTTAAGAACCGCTGTAGAAAGCCTGACCGGCGAAGAGCTTGAAAGACCTGACTTCACCGATGTCCGGGGAACAGAGGGAATCAAGGAAGCCTCCTACCGCGTAGGCGATATGGATGTCAATGTTGCAGTTGCTTCCGGCCTCGGCAATGCAAGAGAACTCCTTAACCGGGTAAAATCCGGAGAAGCAAACTATCACTTCATCGAGATCATGGGATGCCCCGGCGGATGTGTAAACGGCGGCGGCCAGCCTCAGCAGCCTGGTTTTGTACGCAATACAACCGATATCCGCAGCCTGCGCGCCAAGGTCCTTTATGATGTAGATGCAGCCAAAACCATTCGTAAGTCTCACGAAAACCCTGCAATCAAGGAATTGTATGAGTCTTACCTTGGAGAGCCGGGAAGTGAAAAGGCTCATCACCTGCTTCACACTACCTTTGTAAAGAGAAAAATAAACGAAATATAAACCGGAGTTACAAAACTGCTGTAAATGAGTGTACAAAAATGAGCTTTGATCGGTCCTATCAACCATTATCAAAGCTCATTTTTTATACCATAAATATTATTTTCCTGTTTACCCTTTTCTCCTAAAGACATACGATACCATCGATCCCTGTAAAGTCAACCCTTTCTCTTCCGTCAAATGCAGATAATTCCTCCGGGCTAAAGTCTGAATCCGCTGCTTTAGTAAGATATAAAGCGATCAAGTATTCTGATTTATCATAGAATTTTTCTCTTGTATACGAAGCGTATAATAAACAGGATTTTTTTGAAACCGCATTTACATCCTCCCTGAAACAATAGAAAAGTTTCTGCCATCCCGAATATAGAACGATTGCTGTCTGGAAATTTTTCGCTTTCGCGATTATGTAAGGAAGGCTTCGCTTTTCATATTCAACGATTCCTTCCTTCACTTCCAAAATCCCATCTTCTACAGGAAGTCCGAAATGCCCTAAAGTCAAAGTAAAAGGCCTGTCATTTACCCTTACCCTGTCCACCCGAAGCGTACCAAAAGGAACTTCCATATCCGCCAGATCGACTTTCTTAGTCCTGTTTTTCATGATATCAAAAAAAGCTGTCCTGTATAAAATACCCATCTCGTTTTTACAAAAAGCAAAGGATGCGGGCACTTCCTTTCCATTTAATTTATATGCCATCGCTTCCGCCGGAGTTTTTGTCATTTTCTCCCATGGAAGAGCGGAAGAAAAAGCAACTCTTGCATATGCGGGAAGGTAATCTGACGACGCGTCAAACATAAATTTAGCCGTTTTTATTTCCGTAATGCCGCTTTCTTTATGATTTACGAACCTGATTCCCGGCGCCCCCAGCGTACATACAAAGTCCTTTGTCTGATCCCAGGGATTTTCCTCTTTTCCAGCCCAGAAAGGATGTTCTTTTTCAAGGATCAGGCACAAAAAAGCTTTGCTGCACCAAAAAGGACTGCTCACACAGGAATAAGACTGCACCATAGGCAAAAACGGGCCATAAAAACCCAGACAGGGAACCGAATTTACAAACATTTCTTCTTTCGTGATAAATTGCAGAAGATTTCCGGACATAAGACGGCGGGCAGAAGAAAAACTGAAATCAGGAGAGCTGTCATAATTCTTTAAAAACCCGCCTGCACAAAGGGCGGACGACGCACAAAAACGGTAGATCCCGCTCCGCCCCCATAAGATACTTTCCCCCTTTTCACTGAACATTCTCCAATAGGCCGACAAAAATAAACCGATAGTCTTTTCAAATACAGCTGCGGCTTCCTCTTCGTATTTGTAACCGTAATATTTACACCAGAGCGCTGCATCCAGTACAAATTCCCAGGCACTGTAATAATCAAAGAGATTTCCGTCCCTATACCAGCCTTCGCCCGCATACAAAGAGAGTAAATATTCCAGGTGGTCTTTATATAACACTTCATCCACCTCATAGTCTTCTATTTTCAGAAACGTAAGTGCCAGTAAGTTAAAAAACCTCCAGTTGGAATCATATGTCTGATAATGGCCATATTCGGATAAAAATCCTGCCACAACATCCTTCTCTTCCTGCGTAAATCTGTCCCAGATTATAGGTTTGGAAATGAGAAGGCTGATCCCCATGATCCCACATTCCACAGTTTGCTGAAAAGGTCCCGGGCCGCCGGTTTCTTCTAAAAGTTCAGTCAAAGTCCCAAACCCTGTTTCGGCGCCTGCAGTCATTCCCCGCACGATTTGACATGCGTAATAATCGCGTACATTGATTCCGTTTAAAGTCAGGTTTTCATCTTCCAGTATCAGTGGAACCGCCAGACACAAGGATCTTGCAAGACCTTCAAATCGTGCCGCGCCGATGCGCCCCCTCTTATCGCCGGGAGACGGATAACTTATTTCTTCTTCGTTTCTTGGGGGACACACCGGATCATCTATGGATTTTATATGGGAAAACACCCCCCCAAGAAGAAATTTTCCCGCCTCCAGCCAATGGCTCCGGTCCATTCCGCTGAAAGGGCTTTGTTCATAATTCGGATTTACAACTTCAAACTTCATAAAAACACTCATCCTTCATGTTTTTCAACAGCAAACGATCTCTTTTATAAAAATCAGATTGTTTTTTAGCTTCTCATCCGAGCTTTCTTTGCTTGAAAAATCTTCAAAAGTTACATAACCGTCATAGCCTACGGTTTTTAAAGCTTTAAAAAATTTGGAAAAATCCGCATATCCATCAGAAAAGGACGCCCAGTCTGCCTCGTATTTCTCTCCCTTTTTCAGCCAGCAGGCGTTTTTAATGTGAATATGGTCTAAGTATTTTCCCAGGATTTCCAGAGCCATCTGATATTCCTCCAGGCCTTCGTATATGATATTCCCCGTATCATAGATAACTCCGATATATTTTGGATCAAAATTTTTAGCAAGTGCGTAAGCCGCTGACGCAGAAGGAGTAATTGTTCCATGGTGCATTTCAAAATGCGCCTTTATTCCTGTTTCCTTTGCTTTTTCTTCTACTCTCTGAAAGCCCTGGAGCGCTTCTTCAAACACCTGGTTATAGCCCTTTTCAGGATCATATTTGGAGGCATTCACACGGATCCTCGCAGCTCCCATCGTTTTTGCGGCCCTCATAACCGAGGCAATTTTATCAATATCATCCGTACAAGTAAGATAAGATGCAAGCGCATTGATCTCTAAACCGTATTTGTCCGCCAGACCCTTTAATTCCTCCGCCTTTTCTTCCACCGTGTTTATATCCACGGTGCAGTAATTATTTCTCCAGTAAGACGGCGGTTCCTTGGCAAACTCCTGTTTTATTTCCGTTACCCTCAAATCCACACCGTCATAACCATACTCCTTCATTTTTTTAAAAGCTTCCTCAATCGTCATTTCAGGACAGCCCACGGTAAACACAGAATATTTCATGTTTCTCTCCTTTCTCCTAGCCCTTCAGCCCGCTGGTAGCAACCCCCTGCACAAAATACTTCTGCAGCGCAATAAAAATAATAAACACCGGAATCAGCGCAATCACCGCTGCTGCCATCATCCAGGCGTAATTTGTGGAGTACATCGTGTTAAAGAGCCTTATCATAAGTTGTATCGTCTTTTTCTCGGTCGTACTTAAATAAATGAGCGGCCCCATAAAGTCATTCCATTCAAAAACAAAAGAAGTAATTGCCATGGTAGCAATTGCTGGTTTTGAAAGCGGCAGCATGATCCGGGCTAAAATCCCGTATTCACTAAGCCCGTCTATTCTGGCTGCCTCTAAAAGCTCATTGGGAATCCCCATATAAAACTGCCGGATCAGGAATACGCCCATGGCCGTAAACGCATGCATCAAAATAATTCCAATATGGCTGTCTACCAGGTGAAATTTACTCATCATGATATATTGCGGAACCATATAGACCTGCCACGGAATCGCAATCGTAGTAACATAGGCCATAAAGAGTGTGTTCCGGCCCTTAAAATCAAGCTTTGCAAACGCATATGCCGCTGCAGAAGACGTGGTGATCTGCAAGATCATAGTGGCAAAAGTAAGTTTAAAGGAATTGACAAAGCCTATGGACAGAGGGAATTTTTCCCAAATAACGGTGTAGTTTGACCATACGGGATTTGTCGGTATCCATTTAATCGGATAGGCAAATACGTCTTTTTCCAGTTTTAAAGAAGCAGAAAGCATCCAGGCAAAAGGCGTAAGCATAATGAGGGCACAGAATATCATAAGCCCATAGATTATGACCAGTTTCATCGTAGCTGCGTATTTTTTCATAATCCCACCTCCTATAAGTCGTTGGTGAACTTTTTCTCTACTTTAAATTGCAGCAGAGTAAAAGCAAGCACGATCAGAAATAGAACGATGGAAAGTGCGGAAGCATATCCGAATGCGTTATCTTTAAAAGCTTTGTTGTATATGTGATAGGCCAGGACCTTTGTCGCCGTACCTGGACCGCCCTGAGTTGTGATATACATAATGTCGTATGACTTAAAAGTGGAAATTGTAAGCATCATAACGACAAAGAATGTCGTGGGAGTAACCGTAGGCCATGTAATATTCGTAAACTGCTGGAATCCGGAAGCCCCATCGATCCTGGCCGCCTCGTAAAGTTCCCCGGGCACGCCCTGCAAAGCCGCAAGGTAAACGATCATATAATACCCCACGCCCTTCCAGACCGTAAGACCGATAATCGTGGGCATAGCCCAATGTTTGTCCGCCGCCCAGCGCGGGGGATTCGCGATTCCTATGGAGCGAAGCACTGAGTTGACCGGACCTGACTGCGGCGAAAACAGAGCCATCCACACGATAGCGATCGCCACTAAGGAAGCAACATAAGGGAAGAAAAGGACAGAGCGGAAAAACACCCTTCCTTTTAGTTTCGAATTCATGAGCATGGCTAAAAGCAAAGAAAAAAGCATAGTTACAGGGACTGTAACTACTGTATAATAAATGGTATTTATAAGAACCAAAGAAAATTGGGAATCCTTCGTTAACATCTGTATAAAATTCTTTAGACCTACAAATTTTACAGTCTGACCAAAGTTCCATTCACATAAACTCATGACAAAAGTCAGAATGATCGGGATAAAAGTCAAGATAAAATAGCCTATGAAATTCGGCAGAATAAAAGAATAAGCTACCAGGTTTTTCTTACGTCTGTAACTTTTTTTGAGCATAAGCGATACCTCCGTCCGTATTTGAAACCATAAGAAACACACTGCATGAGTTTCTTATGGCTGTCGCGGCCCTCCCCAAATGAACATGCAGACATGTTCTCTTAGCTTGCTGCCCGCGCAAATTTTTGAAAATGGCGGTCAGGTCTTGACCGCCATGTCATGCTTCTAATTTCACTTCGCTCCGGCTTCTTTTGCCCTTTCAATCGCTGTTGCAATACCGTCATCGATGGAAACGCTGTTGGTCATGATATCAGAATGCATTTCTTCTATTACCGTATTGATCGCTTTTGCATTGGGATCCATAGGCTGTTCCACAATATAATTGGGAGGTGTCAGAAACTTTGAAAGCCCTTCCGGTGCATTTGGGAAATTCTCCGGTAGTTTGTCAAATATATCTAAAATGGACTGACCTTTCCAGCCGGGAACGATTCCGCGCTCCGCAATTACTTTTGCCCCTTCTTCCCCGCAAACATAGCTTAAAAATTCCCAGGCCTCTTCCGGGTGTTCCGAATATGCGCCGATGGAGCAGGGGGTGATCCCGCCTACCATATTTTCATACGTATTTCCCTTTGAATTAGGCAAGGTCACCGCACCCCATTTAAAATAGTGTTCGCTTTGAGGTGTTACATTGCCGGTAAGCATTTCAATATACCAGGATCCGATTTGAAGCATTGCAACCTGTTCATTATAAAAAACGCCTGAATAATGGATATTTCCTGTCTTTAATTCCCCGTAATCCTGGATGGACTTATCTTCGTTCTGCATTCCGAGAATCGTTTCATAATAAGGCTTTAGCGTTTCATAGGTCGACGTATCCAGATAATTGAATTCGTCAATAAATCTGGAATACTGATAAACGTTTGACGGCCATGTGTGCACATGGGAGCCATATACTTTTTCCGCGCCTTCGCCCGATGTCATCTTCTTTGCAAGTTCCCTATATTCCTCCATCGTCATACCATCTTTGGGATATTGGACTCCTGCTTTGTCAAATAAATCTTTATTGTAATAAATCATATTGTTGTCTGTCCGGAAAGGAAGGCCGTAGACAACGCCGTCCAGACTCAGAGACTTTTCTGCACCGCCGTATGGCTTCATATCGAAACCGGTGATTCTGTCTGTCAAAGGCTGCAGATGCCCTCCCGCGATCAAAGCGCTCATTTCAGGCAGGCCCTTCATAAAAACCACATCATACTTTTCTTTTGCACCCATCTTGACAACGATTGTATCCGAATATTCTGCGGCTGAAAATTCAACAATGTCAACTTTGATATTGGGATGAGACTTTTCAAACGCCTCCACCATGATCGGATAATACGCTGTGTTTGAGTAATCCCAAAGCGAAACTTTGATTGTCACCGGTTCAGTACTTGCTGCCGTATTCGTCTGCGCTGCAGCTGCCGTAGTTCCCGCCGCTGTAGTTCCTGCTGCCGTAGCACCGGCAGAACCTGAACTGCCCCCGCAAGCTGCCAGACTGGCCGCCGTAATGCCTGCAAGTCCCAATGCTGCAATCTTTCTCAACTTCATATAAATCCTCCTTTAGTTTTTGTTGCATTATGTATGCTATTCCACTGATTGTTAATGATATATTAGTATTTTTATACAATACATACAAGGGAATATCTTACGATTTCGTGTAATATCTTACCAGGGCAACCTGGATATGCTTGACTTTTTTTATTACAATCATATAATTAATGTATGAAAAAGAATAATTTATTTTATAAAACCCTTACATTTAAATTACTGCTGTATTGTTTTTGTTTTGTCTTGCTTCTTACTTCTGTTTTTTCCTGGATATTTTATTCTTCCGCAAAAGAAAAATACGAAAGGGATGCAGAGGAAAGCGCTCTTATGCTTCATACGAATGCCAATTATGGCATAGAAAATAACTTAGCCCAGGTTTCTGCTTTAAATACCGTCCTTTCCGCTAATACAAAAATCACCGCTTTTCTTTCCGATAACGGAAAAGACAGCATACGCAATATGTCATATGCGCTCTCGGCAGTTACCGAAGCAAAAATGCTGTTAAACACAACTTCCATCTCCGGTTACGTTCCTAAAATGCTCCTTACTTCAGATCGGAACCCGAGGTATATACAAATCGGCCTTTTTTACGGTCAGATTTCCGACAAGGCGACTTTTGAGAAATTATGCCCCGAAGAATTGGCCGGCCCCTCCTTTTCTTATCCCATAACAGTGAATCCATTTAATCCGGAATTTTACGGTCAGTACAAGCCGGAACAGATACTTCCCCTACGTTTTCCCGTAAGCAGCTATGCAACAAACCAAAAAATAGGAAATTTTTATATAGCCTTAGATACCGCCATACTTGCGGATCCCCTAAAAGGCCTGGAAGAATCCTTTATTCTTCTTGGCGATCAGCTTTATAAAATTGAAAACACTCATTTTTTACCTCTGGATTTTGATGTAAAGCAATTTGATGCTTTGGCTCCTAACTCTCATATTGTGTCAAAGGAATACAAAGACCTTTATAACGGTACGGTATTCCTTACAAAATCCAAGTCGGGCGTCGTTTTAATAAGCCCTTTAAAAGCTCTTCATGAGGACATATTCGTACCTGATTTTAATTTTATCTTCCCCGCTTTTTCTTTGCTTTTCCTTCAGGTGTTTTTCTGGTATCTTTTATTAAATAGACTTGTCAATAAACCGGTAAAGATTATTTACAATCAGGTGTCAAGAATGATAAAAGCGGATTATGAGGTCTCACCTGCATTTACGGGCATCTCGGAATTTGAAGAAATAAGCACCCATATCAACGAACTGGCTGGAGCGTTTCAATTGGCACTGAATCAGTTAAAGGAGGAAGAGACACTGAAAAGGAATTATAAATTCCGCCTTTTGCAGAACCAGATCCATCCTCATTTCATTTACAACACTCTAAATTCCATCCGATGGCTGGGACAGATGAACTCTGTTCCGCCGATCGTGGATATGACAACCTCTCTTTCCAATATGATGAGAGCCGTTTTTAAAAACAATTCCGAATGGTTCCGCGTGGAAGAAGAACTGGACTTTATAAAAGAATACATCCATTTGCAGTCTTACCGTTATGCAGATATGTTTACTCCGGTATTTGACATTCCGGATCCGGAAGTTTTAAGCGCTTCTGTTTTAAGATTTACCTTGCAGCCCTTAGTGGAGAATGCACTTTTTCACGGCATAGGACCCGCAGGCAGGAAATGTGAATTGCTGATAGGGGTATACAGGGAACGTGAATATCTGATTTTCGTGGTAAAAGACAACGGAGTCGGTCTTACCGTCCGGTCTTTGGATGAAATCGCAAGGGAAACAGCAAAGGCAGACAGGCTTTCCGGCATAGGAATCCAAAACATACACCAGAGAATACAAATGGAGTTCGGCGACCAATACGGACTGAACATAGAAAGCATTCTCGGTGAATTTACAAAAGTTACCGTAAAAATGCCTCTGATCTATAAAAAACCGTAAAAGAACATGATTCGTTTATGAAAGAGGTAAATTATGAAATATAATATCCTGATTGTTGACGATGAACCCTTGGCCCGTATAGGGCTTTCAGGCCTTGTTTGTGAGAACTTCCCTGATTTTGAGATAGGCTCTACTGCCGCAAACGGCAACGAAGCAATCGAAATCTTAAAAAAAGAGACCTTTGACCTGGTCATAACAGACATAAAAATGCCTGCAGCGGACGGATTTGACATTTTAACATACATACAAAACACAGGGGATAAAAACGCTCCTTTGTGTATCCTTTTATCCAGCTTTGAAGAATTTGAATATGCCCGTACTGCCATGAAGCTAAATGCCTTTGACTATCTTGTAAAAATGGAGTTGAACAAAGAAACCCTTGATAAAACGTTAAACAAGGCTAAAAAAGTACTGGCTGAGAGAAAAACAGAAACCGGCAGGTATGGGCAAGAGTTCAATCTGTTCACGAACCGTTTTCTCTACCACCTGGTAAGCGGCGGCTATACTTCCGAAGAAGAAATTCTGGATTTCATAAAAATGTACGATCTGGATTTAAAAGCGAAGTTTTATCAGCCCCTGACCGTAGACATTCTTTTTGAAAAGGAAAACTTAAATACCGGAGCTTACTCTACCTATTTAAATATTTTAAGTACCGTAAAGGAGTGCATCGGCCGTTATACAAAAAGCACGGTGATCGCGTACAACCATCAAAGGATTGCATGTATTCTTCTCTTTCATAAAGCAGATGAAATCGATGCGCTGACCAATACGGTCTCAGAAGACATACGACAGCTTATTAAAATTTTTTTCAATACCGGAGTTACTATAAAGCCGGGAAAAACGACCTCTTCCCTCAATGAGATCCACCTGTGTTTTGAATTTAATAAAGAAGAAGCCCCAGCCCTTAATAAAACATTTGATCTGAATGTTTTCAACAAAAGACTGATAGAATCCCTGGAAAATTTTAATCTTACCCTTTTTGACCAGACAGTCAGAGCGATTGAAGCCGCCATAGATACCCTCACATTTGAAGAACTGATCAATATTGTGTCCTTTATGATACATTTGGTAATGAACTGTATCTATGACGGAGAAACTATACTTTCGGAGAGCTACAAAAATGAGGCAAAATCTTATCAGGTTTTATATACCTATCATAAGAAAACTGAAATCATCAGATACCTGGATGTATTTAAAACCGCGGTAAAAAGCACAATGCAAAACCAATTAAACGATCCGAAATACAATCTGGTCATTCAGGCAAAAGATTATATCAAAAATCATATTTTTATGAAAATCAGTTTAGCGGATACCGCTTCTTTTATAAATGTCAGCCCTAATTATTTATCCGCTCTTTTCAGACAATATTCCGATCTTGGCTTTTCTGAATATATCAATAAAATGAAAGTTAAAAAAGCGCAGGAGCTGCTTGCAAAAAGCAACTTGAAGATTTATCAGATCAGTGAAGAACTGGGATTTGACAATCCGCAATATTTTTCAAGAGTCTTTAAAAAATATACAGGACACACCCCTACGGATATGGGGAGATGTGCCCTGAAACAGGAGGAAAATTAAATGATACGTACCTTTCAAACAAATTCAATCAGAAAAATATCAGAACTTTCCGGTAAACTTTGGGATTTCACCCCCTTAGACGGAAAAGATAAGACGTTCCCGGTACCTGTCCCAAGTGCCTGGGAGACTTATCCGGGATATGAAGCTTACAGGGGAGAAGGGAAATATTCCACTACTTTTACGGCAGAGGGGAATGTACGGCTTCTGTTAAAAGGCGTGAGCCACACAGCAAAAGTTTTCGTAGACGGGACCATGAGAGGAACCCATTACAACGCCTACACACCTTTTGAGATTTTCTTAAAAGGATTGCCTGGAGGAGAACATCTGCTTGAGGTCATAGTGGATAACCGGTTTTCAGAAGAAAGCTCGCTGCATATACCCAACGATTATATGAGTTACGGCGGCATTACCAGAGGTGTCGTTTTAGAGCAACTTAACTGTGCATACATAAAATGGATCCATATCACGCCTGAAAAAAAGGGCGATACCTGGAAGGCCGGCCTCACACTTTGCATTTCCAATGTTTCTGATGAAGATATCACCTTAGATGCAACGGTAACGATAAATAAAACAGATTTAAAACTTCCGGACATTACCATAAAAGCAAATACGGAATCTTTGATACAAACAGAGGCGGCCGTATCAGATGCAGAAGAATGGAGCATGGAACATCCTAACTTATACACAGTAGAAGTCACGCTCTTCAAAGACGGTACAGCCATAGACGACTTAACAGAGAGAATCGGCTTCCGGGAAGTGAAAATAGAAAACAGCTCTGTCTTCATAAACGGCAAAGCTCTCCTTATAAAGGGAATCTGCCGTCACGAAGACCATCCCACATTCGGCTGCGCCATCCCATTTTCTCAGATTGCCTCTGATTTGCAGACAATCAAAGATATGGGTGTGAATTCTATAAGATGCGCGCATTATCCCAATGATGAAATTTTCCTGGATTTATGCGACGAACTGGGAATTTTGATCTGGGAAGAAAACCACGCAAGAGGGCTTTCCGAAGAACATATGAGGAATCCTAATTTTGAAAGGCAGGCAGAAGAAGTGATCCGTGAAATGATCGTGAATCACTATAATCATCCGAGCATCTATATTTGGGGTATCTTAAATGAATGTGCCAGCGAAACTCCCTACGGCAGGGAATGTTATAAAAAGCAGTATGAGCTTATCAGGCAGCTGGATTCTTCCCGCCCACGTTCCAGTGCAAGCTGTAAGTTTAAAACAGATATCTGCCTTGACTTTCCGGAAGTAGTTTCCTACAACATTTATCCGAGATGGTACCATAACACACCTGTCCGGGAATATTTAGATGATCTGTATCAATGGGTACAAACAGAAACACCTGGAAAAGATAAACCATTCCTTATTACGGAAGTGGGCGCAGGAGCCATTTACGGTTACAGAAGCCAAGCAAAGGTCAAGTGGTCGGAAGAGTATCAGGCGGACACGCTGGGAGAACAGCTTACTGCCATCTTAGAACACCCCGGTGCGTCGGGATTGTATATCTGGCAGTTCTGCGATGCCAGAATCAGTGAAGAATGGTTCTTAAACCGCCCAAGGACGATGAATAATAAGGGAATCGTAGACGAATACAGAAGGCACAAGCTTTCTTTCGAGGTTGTGAAACAAATTTATACAAGTTATGGAAATTATAAGGAATCATGAGGTGGCTTAAATGCAGATCAGGGAACAGTGGATAGACGAAGCCATAAAAAATATAAGAAAAAAAATGGATTGGGTCAGTGATAAAAACAAAGACATCATTCCTTATACCTGCGCAGCAGACGGTTCTTATATCGATATGAGCAAAAAAGACCCGGGGGATCCGAAAAGCGAGGGGATAAACTGGTGGACAAACGGTTTTTGGGGCGGCCTCCTGTGGCTTTTATATGAGGACACAAAAGACGAAAAATATAAAGAATATGCAAGAATTTCCGAAAAAAAATTAGAAGAATGTTTTGTTGAATACAGGGGTCTTCATCATGACGTTGGGTTTATGTATATGCTTACGGCAGTTACTGATTATAAAATCACCGGTAATCCCCACTCACGTGAAATCGGTTTACATGCCGCAAATTTACTGGCCGGACGTTTTAATATAAAGGGAAACTTTATCCGCGCCTGGAACTTAAGGGACGGAGAACCGCACACAGGCTGGGCTATTATAGACTGTATGATGAACCTCTCTTTGCTCTACTGGGCTTATGAAGAGGATCACGACCCCCGATATCTTCACATTGCAAAAGCCCACGCGGACACGGTCCTGGTAAATTTCATAAGGGAAGATGGCTCCAGCGAGCATATCGTGGAATTTGATCCGGTAAGCGGCAGGAGGATAACCTCTTATGGCGGCCAAGGCTATGAAAAAGGCTCCGCCTGGAGCAGAGGGCAGGCTTGGGCGGTGTACGGCTTTACCATCAGTTACATCCATACCAAAGAAGAAAAATACTTGGAGGCCGCTAAAAAGCGGCGGAGTATTGTATCTCCCAGATACCAAAAAACGGTATTATACCGATTGATTTTAAGCAGCCAAAGGTTCCTGCCCTGGAAGATTCCTGCGCTGCGGCCATTCTGGCATCGGGTCTTATAGAGCTTTCCGTGCAAATACCCCCATGCAAAAATGCCAGATATCGGGACGCAGCACTCTTACTGCTGCAAACACTGGCGGAGGATAGAAGTGACTTTACCCAAACATGCGACGCCATTTTGAAAAACTGCTCCGCTTCCTATCATGAAAAAACACACCATATCGCTATGGTCTATGCGGATTATTTCTTTGTGGAAGCTATATATAAATTAAATGGGACAGGTCGTTTTATGTGGTGAGATAAAACCGAGTCAAAGAGTGCGCTCCCTGTTATTGAATTATTTCCTTTGTTATGCATGGATTTCCATAAAACGTCCATATTAATACTGTCTTCCGGGAAAAAACACCGAAAGATAGTATAACAATGGAGGGATTAAAATATGAGCCCAAAGGAATTAACTTATATTGAAGATGCTCTTGGCCATGAGAATTTTTTAAAGACTCAGTGCCAGGAAGCGGCACAGAATCTGCAGGATCCGGAGCTTAAAGCTTGTGCACAGCAGCTCCTTCAAAAACACCAGCAGATTTTTGACAGCTTCTATAACTTAGTATAAGGAGGAATCACATATGGATGACAAGAGTATTATGGAGAACCTGCTCCATACCACAAAGGGAGTGTGCGACTTATACCTGCATGGAACGATCGAGTCCCCTACCATGAACGTGCATCAGGCATTTGACGGCGCTTTAAATGACAGCCTGTGCATGCAAAGCGATATTTATAAGAAAATGTCCGCAAAGGGATGGTACACCACAGATCAGGCAGAGCAGCAGAAGATGTCCAAAGTTAAAAACCAGTTTGCAGGGATGTAACAAAAAAAGCTATGGGTGTTCCCGATAAGGGATCAGCCATAGCTTTTTTCTTACATAGGAAATTAGTTAATGTCTGTGCATGGACACTTCCACAAGGCCCTGGTTTTTTAAGTTCTCATGAACTTCCCTTTTGTCTGCCTGTCCGATAAGTAAATCACGGGCTTTCTTTGCTTCATTTTCGCTCTTATGCCTGCTTGGACCGCCTACACAGCCTCCCACACATGCCATTCCTTCTATGAAGTCTCCAGGAAGCCTGCCAATCTTAAGAAGCATCAGCGCCTTTTTGCACTCAGCCGCCCCATTACATTTGAGGACTTCAATATCCGTATTTTCTCCTGACTCCTTTAAACATTCCAGAACTGCCGCAGTCACACCTCCGCCATTTCCAAAGCGCTTACCAAATACGGATCCTGCCTGGTAGGTGTTTTCCTCCGGCTCAAGCTCCACGCCCTTTGCTGCCATCATTGCCTGTATTTCTCCCAGGGTCAGGGCATAATCCGCGTTGTCCTTAATATTCAAATCCAGAGTCTCGCTCTTCTTGGCAATACACGGTCCGATGAATACGGTAATTATCTCCGGATCCTTTTCCTTCAACATTCTGGATACGGCGCACATAGGGGATACGGTAGTGGACATATTCTCAAGGAGCATGGGGTAATGCTGTTTAATCATGTTCACAAAAGCCGGGCAGCATGAGGTAGTCATCTTCCTGCCTTCTTTATAAGCCTCCGCCCATTCTGCCGCCTCTGCTGCAGCGGTCAGATCGCCGCCAAGGGCAACCTCAATCATATCTTGGAAACCGATTTTCTTTAAGGCCGTTCTCCAGCTTGCCATGGTGATTTCCGGGCCGTACTGGCCTTCTGTCGCAGGAGCGACCATGGCAACCACCTGTTTCCCGGCATTAATAAGGTTAATGACATCCACCAGGAATGTCTTGGAATCAATGGCTCCAAAGGGACAGCCGTGAATGCAGGCACCGCACTGGATGCATTTGCTCTCGTCAATGACCACAATGCCGTTTTCATCCATAGTGATGGCGTCCACCGGGCAGCTCTTCTTACAGGGACGGGTCAGATCTGCAATGGCGTTATAAGGACATGCCTGGGTACATTTTCCGCATTCCTTGCATTTATCAGGATCAATATAGGCACGGTCACGTCCCATGCTAATGGCATCAAAATTGCAGGAACCCTGGCACGCCTTGCCCATACACAGCTGGCAGTTATCGGTCACCACATACCGGGTAATGGGACAGTCTTCACAGGCAGAACTGATTACCTGAACAACGTTCTTCGTATCCCTTCCGCTGGGACATAGTCCTTCCGCCAGACGGATTCTCTCCCTGATGATCTCCCGTTCCCTGTAAATGCAGCAGCGGAACTGGGCCTTTGGACCTGGAATGATCTTATAAGGAATCTCATTCCTTTCTGCCTCCAGTTTTCCTTCCCATGCAAGCTTCGCCACTTCATTTAAAACCTGATGCTTTATGCGAAGTAATGTTGCATCATTTGTTGCCATATTCTTCCTCCTTGTAACTTCCACGTTTCGTGGCTATATGAATGTTTATCCCAATTCAATAATAGGTTACTGAAACCCTTTTCCCCATTTCTTCCACAACGTGCTTTAACTGCTCCACAAGATTCTGGCGGATCCCTAAATCAAAAGGCAGGCCAGGGTTCTGATAAGCACTGTTAATGGCCATTCCCACGTATAAATTAAGCTCCGTACAATCCTCAATAATCATCTTCGCTACCATGGAAGCGCCGTTTGGTTTATCAAGTTCCAGGAAAAACTCCTCCGTGACGGATTCATTCATCACATAACGCCTTAAAAGCTTTAAAACTCTGTTTAAGGTCAAAACACCTTCCGTAACCAGTTCAATTCCGTCGATATGAGCGATGGGCGGAATGTCAGGGTCGTCATAATCCAGGGAAACAGACAACTGCTTCTCGGTTACCCTGGAAACAATATTGGCACTGGTCCCTCCGCAGACGACTTTCTTAGCAGTATCATCCCCTGACAGAAAATCACTCACCATACCGCAGTCATCCTCCGCCTTCCTGGGAGGGCCTGTCATCAAATGCACCGGTTTGCGGTCAATGATCCTCATGACGGCAACCGTAGTATCATCGCCGGGCCGGTACTGATACAGTTCATCACAGGCACTGCTCAAAACAGAAGAAAGACGGGCCGCGGATATGGTCAGGCGGTACTGCTTCACCGCATAGGAAGCAACATCCTCCCACAGCCAGCCAAAGTTCAGAAGTTTCCCCACTCCTGCATGGATGGTCCCGTCACTCATCAGGATCAGCGCGTCTCCTTTTCTCACCTTAAAACGGTATTCATTGATTCTTTTATCCCTGATAACCCTGACATTTTGAGGGATAGAAACCAGATTCCCATCCCTGATGAAGATACAGCCGGGATTATCAAATTCAACCAGATAGGCTTCGCCGTCATGAAAGACCTGAAGGATACTGAAGGTCGAATAGGCTACCTGGCGCACCTGGCATACCGGAAGGGTCTCTACAATGGTTTCCACGCACTCTTCCAGGGTCGCACCGTTTAGGAACATGGTGCCAAGAATCTTAGAGGTCATGGTTGCCAGAATGTTGGCCTTTACCCCGCTGCCCATGCCGTCGGCGAGAATCATGATATTGGAATCCTCGGTCTGCAAAAGCTCTACTTTATCTCCGCACAATACTTCCTTAAATTTATTCAGGCTTGTGTATGCAACATCAACGGTAACTCCCATCACTTAACCTCACTTTCACTTCCCTCATCCAATAAGGATCTGCAAAGCTTTGTTAAGGTAGTCTTGGTCTCTGCCGTGGTTTCCCCCAAAAGACCTGCAATTTCCTGGGCTACCATCATCTGCTTGTGAATGACATTCTGCGCCAGAGCAATGGTTTCCAGCTTCTTTTCGTATTCCTGCCTTGCCTGATCTTCCTCTTTTGTGATATCGATGAAGGTGGCTAATACCACATCTTCTTTATCTATATAAAGAATATTCTGAAGAGTTGAAATATGGTATTCTCCATAAGTCACCTTTTTTCCGTGGATCTTCTGGTGGGTATTATAAACCCACTGGAAATCCGAAGGATCAATAAATTCATATAAATACATGGTTAAAGCTTCCTGCCTGGTTTTTCCAAAATACTTTTCACCCACCGCAGAATACTCTAATATTTTCATATCTTTATCCACAATCAAAACAATATTGGGAGAGGTTTGCATCACGAGATTGGATAAGGACTCCGACTTTTCATGCATGAACGGAATGCACATATTAAGCTCCGCCTTTTTCTGGAAAACTGCTATGGCCTTTTCCCGGCAGGTGGAATAACCGCAGGCGCCGCAGTTTAACTCATCCTCGGGCCTGGTCTTTCCGGTCATTTTTAGTATCTCCTGGATCTGGTCTGAACTTGGCATGACATCTCTTGGCGCACGGTCAATGAACAGCTTCTTAAAGGAAATATGTTCCATGACAGGGTCCAGTTCCTCTCTTGGCACCGGTTCCTTTTCAATGGCTTCCTCCATATCAAGCTTGATCTTGAATCTGGATACGCTCTCATCATCTACGGTAGGGCCTTTGATGCAGCCGCCGGAGCACATATTCATCTCAATAAAGCAGCCCTTGATTCCTCCCCGAAGCATGCTTTCGCATAAATCCATGCAGTTAAGGCTGCCATGGACATAAAACTTCCGGTATCCATCCCGCCCCTCTTCCGTGGCAAGAACAGAATTCACCACTCCATTGGTAACCGGATAAAGGCGGTTGACTCTTGGATTACTGGTGAAGGGAACATCCTCGCAGTCTTCAATGGTGATTTCCTCTTCGGAAAGCCACCTGGAAATATCATTGAAATTTAAGACAGCATCAATATAGACGTCATGGCGGGGGTCTCCTGCTTCCTTTTTCTTTGCTATGCACGGTCCGAGGAAAACCACCTTTACCTCGGATCCCAGTTCTTCTTTTATCATCTTTCCATGGGCAATCATAGGAGATACCACAGGAGCCATATACGGGATCAGCTGGGGATAGTAAATCTCAATCAAATCATTGACGCTGGGACAGCAGGTGGTGATGATGTTCTCCATCTCCCCCTCCTGTAAAAGCCTTGCATATTCCGATGTTACAACAGCCGCTCCTTCCGAAGTCTCCCTAACGTCGTCAAATCCCAGTTTCCGGAGCGCCCCGTTTACCTGGCCCATGGTCTTATAGCTTAACAAGCCCATGTAAGAAGGGGCCAGGGAGATGACCGTCCGGATCCCTGCGTCAATATAGCCCTTTACCAGTTCTAAATCACTTATGAGAGTTTTAGCCGACTGGGGACAGACCTGCATGCATTTTCCGCATAAGATGCACTTATCCGGCATAATTTCAGCCCGCTCATCCCGGATCATGACTGCCTTGACTTCGCAGTTACGTATACATTTATAACAGTGCTTGCATTTAGTAGCCTTGAAATCAATGATTCCCATGATTACAGCCTCCCCATGATCTCTTTGTCAAAAAACTCCTTTGTATCTTCTGGTTTTAAAGAGTATAATTGACCCTCCACAGTCACACAGACGCCATTTACGCAGTCGCCGCAGCAAAAAGAACCGTTTAAATCCACTTTATCCTCCAGGCGGTTCTCTTTTACAAGGGTCTGCAGCTGGGCGATGATTTCTCTGGAACCCTTTAAATGGCATGCGCTCCCTATACATATTGTTACTCTCATGAATATTCTCCCTCCAAATTAAGTACCTTGCATTTGATTGCCCTTTTAAAATATTATCGCATATCGTTATATTTTTATCAATAATTTTTTATCGGTTTCCTGTACTTTTTCAAATACAGGTAATAATTGTCTCTACAATCTCCTGCTTCTCTACGTCAATAAGGCCATATGTATTCAGCCGCAGCTTTGGAATCACCGGAAGGCTGGCAAAGGCGAGGGTCATGAAAGGATCGATGCTGTCTCCGATTCCAAGGTTTCTTGTCTGGGCCTTTAGCTCCTCCAGCTTTTCATCGACCCATTCCGCCGGCTCCTCACTCATGAGCCCGGCTATGGGAAGAGGCAGCTCTCCTAAAAGCTTTCCATCGGCCACCACCGCTAAGCCGCCCCGGTTATTCCTCACCGTATTGGCGGCAAGAGCCATATCCTCGTCATTGGTTCCTGCAACAATCAGGTTATGGGAATCGTGGGCTATGCTGGTGGCCACTGCTCCCCGTTTTAAGCCATACCCGCCTAAAAAGCCAAGTCCCATATGGCCGGTGCCATGATGGCGCTCCAGTACTGCCATTTTCACGATGTCCTGTTCTATGCTGACGCCGGGCGCGACCCCTACGTTTTCCACCCATGGGGACAGAAGCGATGTGGTAGTCAGTTCCCCGGGAGTGAGGCAAAGCACCCGGATGGTATTTCCTTTCTTCTCCACATGGAAATTTTCAGGACGGATCTCGTCTAAATGGAAGGAATCTCCCACCCTGACAGGCGTTTCCACATTCCGCTGTTCCGCCGCAAGGATTTCCTCCTTCATCACACCATTTTCCGCTACCAGCTTACCGTTTTTATATACCTGTTTTACCTCAAAATCTTTGAGATCGGAAACAACGATGAAATTTGCCTTATATCCCGGCGCTACGGCTCCTACCTCCCGAAGCCCGAAATATTGGGCCGCATGAAAGGATGCCATCATGACAGCATGAATTGGATCCGCTCCCAGGCTTATAGCCTCTCTTATGATATAGTCCAAATGCCCCAGACGGATTAAATCCCCTGGATGCTTGTCATCAGTGACCAACATGCAGCGGTGGTAATAAGGCTCCCTAAACAGAGGTATGAGGGCCTTTAAATTCCTGGCTGCCGTGCCCTCCCGGATCATGATCCACTGGCCTCTCTTAAGCTTTTCCATGGCCTCTTCCCAATCGGAGCATTCATGGTCCGACTGCACTCCGGCGGTCACATAGGCATTTAATTCCCTGCCGGAAAGCCCTGGAGCATGACCGTCAATCAAGAGATTCCTGTTCCTGGCTTCCTCTACCTTTTCAAGGATCCCCCGGTCTGCCCTTACGGTTCCGTAGGAGTTCATAAGCTCCGCAAGACCCAGCACCCGTTCCTCTTCATAGAGAGGGGAAAGATTTTCTGCAGCCAGAACAGCCCCTGATTCGTCGAGACCAGTTGCCGGAACACAGGAAGGAAGCATGAAATACACATCGAGGGTAAGACCCTTGGTCCGCTCCATCATAAACCGGATTCCTTCCGCTCCCGCCACGTTGGCGATCTCGTGAGGGTCTGTAATGACCGCCTGGGTCCCATGGGGCACCACGGAGCGCTCAAACTCTCCCGGTGCGACCATGGAGCTTTCCAGGTGGATGTGACCGTCAATCAGTCCCGGACAAACCACCGCGCCCCCCAGCTCGATCTCTGTCTGCCCCTCATATTCTCCCACACCTACGATGTAACCAGCTTCTATGGCAATATCCCCTTCTTCCAGTTCTGCCGTAAAAACATTGATCACCCTTGCATTCTTCAGCACCAGGGATGCCTTTTTCGCCCCTGATGCTGCCAGAATCCGGTCTGCTAACATCCGATCCATAAGAAAACTCCTCCTTTTATTTACCTGCGATCTTTGTAATAGAAGCCGTGATCAGCCGTTTGAACAAAGGTGCAACCCGGTCTGCTGTCTCCTGTACCTCTCCATGGCTTAAAGGCTGATCCGTAATGCCGCAGGCCATATTGGTGATGCAGGAAATACCGCAAACCTTCATCCCCATGTGGTTTGCAGCTACCGCTTCACAGGCTGTGCTCATTCCTACTGCATCAGCGCCCAGAATGCGGCACATCTGTACCTCTGCCGGAGACTCATAAGCCGGGCCGGAAAGCTGCATGTAAATCCCCTCTCTAAGGCCGATCTCTTCTTCTCCTGCAGCCTCTCTGATGGTCTTCTGCAGTTCTTTGCTGTAAACATCACTCATATCCGGAAATCTGGGTCCCAGCTCTTCTAAATTTGCCCCAATTAACGGAGATGGAACAAAGCTTGCAATATGATCCCTTATGAGCATGAAATCTCCCGGTTGAAACTCCTTATTGACACCGCCGCATGCATTGGTCAGAAACAGGACCTTTGCTCCTAAAAGGCCCATAAGCCTGGCCGGAAGCACCACGTCCGTCATTGGATATCCCTCATAAAAATGTACCCGTCCCTGCATGATGACCACCGGAACATCGTTCACATATCCGAATACAAACCTTCCTTTATGGCCTGCCACCGTTGATACCGGAAATCCTTCAATGTCTTTATAATCAATAGAGGTTTCCACCTTTATTTCCTCTGCATATTCCCCAAGGCCGGACCCCAGGATCAGAGCTATTTCCGGGACAAAGTCAGTCTTCTCCCTTACACTTTCCAAACAATTATTAAGCTTTGCATATACTTCATTCATATACCATTTTCTCCTTTCATTGTTACCGTCCACGCTTTTTGGACATACAGGTATTCCCGTAGGGTGTTTCACATTCCTGTCAAACTTGATAGACATAGGTATATACATTATACCACATCTCCCCATATATCTGTATCTATATTTTGACAAATATGGGGGAATAATGATATACTGAAGGTGTTCGTACTAACCCGGAAGGAACCCTGACGGCGAAGGCGAGGAGAATACGTAAACCGGAAATCCCATGCCTGTTGGTGTGGGTTTTTTTCGATGACCGTAAAGAAAAAAGAACCATGACAGGTACGGACAGAAAGCGAGGATCATTATGAAAAAAGCATTATCAGTATTGATGGCGTTTGCCGTAACAGCTGCCCTACTCTCCGGCTGTGCAAAGGGCGGCACCGAAAACACCCAAGTAACCTCTGCTTCAGAAAAGGAATCCACCTCTGAGACAGCAAAAGAGACATCCAAAGCCCAAAACCCTGCTGACAGCTATACTTTAAAAATCGGTTCGTTAAAAGGGCCTACCTCCATGGGCCTTGTGAAGCTGATGGACCAGTCTGAAAAAGGCAATGCAAAAGGCTCCTATGATTTTACCATGGTAACCGCTGCCGACGAACTCCTTGGAAAGATTGTAAGTAAAGAATTGGATGTCGCACTTGTACCCGCCAATATGGCCTCCATTATTTATAACAAAACCAATCATGAGGTGACCGTCCTGGATATTAACACCCTGGGGGTTCTCTACGGGGTATCCGCCGATGATTCCATTAAAACAGCCGCAGACTTAAAAGGAAAGACCGTTTACTTAACCGGCAAAGGAACCACGCCGGACTATGCTCTTCAGCATGTGCTGAAAGCCAACGGCTTAACCGCTGACGACGTGACACTGGAATATAAATCCGAAGCCGCTGAGGTCGCTTCTATCCTAAAGGAAAAGCCTGATACAGTGGGCCTTCTTCCCCAGCCCTTTGTAACAGCTGCCATGGCTCAGAATGACTCCCTGAAAATGGTTCTTGACTTAACAAAGGAGTGGGATGCCACAGCCGGTGAAAGCGGCGGCAGTCTGGTGACCGGAGTTACCATTTGCCGCAATGACGTGTTAAAAGACCATGGGGAAGCCATTGCCACCTTTATGGCGGAACATAAGGAATCCGCTGAATTTGCCAATGCAAATGTAGCCGAAACCGCAGCTTTGGTGGCTGCTGCCGGAATCATTGAAAAAGCCCCGATCGCAGAAAAGGCTATCCCATACTGCAGCATCACCTATGTAGATGGAGATCAGATGAAATCACTGTTAAGCGGTTACTTAAAGGTTCTTTTCGATATGGAGCCGACTTCCGTAGGCGGAACGCTGCCAGCCGATGATTTCTACTATATGCCATAATTAAGGTAAAGCTTTGTAAGGAGATTCCCATTATGAAACCAACAGCCCTCCCGGCTAAAAAGGCCGGTATCATCTTTCTCTGGCTTCTTGCGTGGCAGGCAGCAAGCCTGTCCGTGCACAACAGCATCATACTGGTAGGCCCTTTGGAGGTAATCCGGGCTTTATGGATTCAGGCAGCCATGTCCGGCTTCTGGAAAACCATTGCCCTCTCCTTTGGAAAGATAAGCCTTGGATTCCTTCTGGCCTTTGGGTCAGGAATCCTGGCCGGGGGAGCTGCATGGCGATTCCCCCTTTTAAAGGATTTGCTGGAACCGCTTATGTCCCTTATAAAGTCGGTTCCGGTAGCTTCTTTTGTCATACTGGCCCTGATCTGGGTAGGTTCTGAAAATTTGTCCGTTTTTATTGCCTTTCTTGTGGTATTCCCCATCATTTACATAAATACCATGGCAGGATTTATGAGCACCGATCCAAAGCTTTTGGAAATGGCCCGGGTTTTCCGTATGCAAGGCAAAAAGAAGCTCCTTTATATCTACCGTCCCGCCCTTCTTCCCTACCTCATAAGCGGCTGCAGAGTGGCTTTGGGCATGGGCTGGAAATCCGGGGTTGCCGCTGAAGTGATCGGAGTTCCAACCCATTCCATCGGTGAGAAACTCTATATGGCAAAAATTTATTTAAGTACTGCGGACCTTTTTGCCTGGACCCTGGTCATTATCGTAATCAGCGCCCTTTTTGAAAAATTCTTTTTATGGCTTTTAAGCCTTGCGGATGCCGGCCGGAAATCCCATAAAAGACAGGAGGTTTGATCCATGGAACTAAAGGTGAATCATCTGTCCAAGTCCTTTGGAACGCTAAAAGTATTCATGCAGTTAAATCTTTCCCTTCAATCCGGTCCAATCTACTGTCTCATGGGACCCTCAGGATCAGGGAAAACCACATTCTTCCGGATCCTGCTGGGACTTGAACAGGCCGACTCCGGATCCGTTGAAGGACTTCACGGCACAAGAGCCTCCGCCGTGTTTCAGGAGAACCGTCTGTGTGAGTCATTTACCCCGGTCGACAACATTGCCATGGTAATTCCCGGCCGTTCCTCCCGAAGCAGAAAACAGGCCAGAGGAGAGCTTTTAAGGCTTCTTCCGGAAGAAGCCTTATCCCGTCCCGTGTCCACCTTAAGCGGCGGAATGAAACGCCGGGTTGCCATTGTAAGAGCCTTGTCGGTCCCTTGTGACATGATTTTAATGGATGAACCATTTACCGGTCTTGATGAGAACACAAAACTGACCGTAATTCAATACATCAAAGAAAAGACCCGTGACAAACTGGTCATCATAAGCACCCACCAGGAGGAGGATATTTCACTTCTTAACGGCACCCTAATGAAACTGTAAAAACAGGGGCAAAAGCAGATATTCCTGCTTTTGCCCCTGTTTTATTAATATTTTATACCAGCTTTATTTCAGTTTCAAGGTATCCAAAGCCGCTTCAATCTGGCCTTCTACCGCACTGTCCGGTGATTCAACTGTTCCTGCCGCACTGATGTATTTCTTTGTAGCAGCATTGTAGGAACCGGAAATTGCATAATAGCGTGCCCCATCCTGAGGAGTCTTATACCGGATCGCATAGCGGAAGGTCTGGCTTCCGTCTTTGCCGTTTTCTACATTATAGCGGACAAATTCCATATCCTCGCCACGGCTGACAAATTCCTTGTATTCTTCCATGGTATCCGGATAGATCTCTCTGGCTCCGTCGGCCTCATCTCCTTCTACATAGATAACTTCCAGCATATCACTGCCGTTGGGAGAAGCGAATGCGACTGTGCTTTCATCTCCATCGTCTTCAATGGTCCAGCCCCCGGGCGGCGTGATCTGATATTTTCCAGATTTAGAAGTAAAGACTCCGGAAGACAGGCTTCCTGCATCAGAAGCAGTGGTTTCGGCGGTTCCGTCTTCCTCACTATCAGATTCATCCTCACCTAACGTAGTCTCATCCGTACCTGCTGATTTGTCTCCTGTTACTTTCGTCTCGGCAGCACTGACTTCTGTAGGATTATCCTGCGAGGATTTCCCATTATCTTTTGATCCACAGGCCGTAGCCGCCATCATGACTGCCATGGCAATGGCAATTACTGCCAGCATTTTGTTTTTTCTCATTTTAATCACTCCTCATCATCCTCAATCTCATTCCTGGTGACGATGAGGATTATAACATTATCTGTATCAAATGTATAGGGGATTAAAGGAACTGAAAGAATCACCATGAATTCTTAATAATTAAATTAGGAAGCTTCTGAGCGCTCCAGATCCAGTAATGTCACTTTAATATCCAGGCCTCCGCCATATCCTACCAGGCTTCCATTGGCCCCAATCACCCGGTGACAAGGAATGATAATAGGTATGGGATTGCGGTTATTTGCCATGCCCACCGCACGGCAGCCTTTGGGATTATCAATCATGACCGCAATATCCTTATAGCTTTTCGTCTCTCCGTAGGGAATCAGTAACAAGGCATTCCAAACCTTTTTTTGAAATTCCGTTCCCTCCGGCTTAAGAGGCAGATCAAACACTGTTCTCTTTCCAGCCATATATTCTTCCAATTGGCCTTCCGCTCTCCCGATCAGCTCTGTCCGCTCCCTTACGGCATTCTCAGGCTCCAACCTTCCAAAATCAATGCTTAAAAGCGCTTCATCGTTACACAGGATGGTAAGAGGCCCTATTTTGCTTTCATAAACTTCCCAGTACTTCATTCCAAATTCCTTCTTTCTCTTATGAGCTGTACCATGTTTTCATCTGGATGCATTATATCATATATAAGGAAAAGAGACGACCTCTTCTTTCATTTCTTATTCCAGGGCCGAAATAAGAAAACTTTCTGTTTTTTCAAATATTCCTCATAATTCTTTTAGTTTTTTTATGAAATGTTTATGGCTTAGTCAAACTTCCGTCATAATTTCCGCGTATACTAAATAGTGAAAAGGAACCCCACCCTTTTAACATTGACTTTTTATTTTTCATACTCAACCGGCAGGAACATTATATGTACCTGCCGGTTCCTCCCATTTCAGGGGCATTTTTCTTAAAAAACCGCATAAATACAGGCTTATTAGCGAATTTGAAATTTTTTCTAAAATAATGTTGACAAAATGATATCCATCATATATAATAACTCTTGCGTTGCGAAAAAGCAACTAAGAGAAAGATGGAAAACGCTTTCACTATCGGGGTGTGGCTCAGTTTGGCTAGAGTACCTGGTTTGGGACCAGGGGGTCGCAGGTTCAAATCCTGTCACCCCGATTTAAGAGAAAAACCGTCAATGGTAGTTTTAGTTTCTCTTACCTTTTGCGGGTGTAGTTCAATGGTAGAACACCAGCCTTCCAAGCTGGATACGTGGGTTCGATTCCCATCACCCGCTTTTGAGTCTGTAGCTCAGTTGGATAGAGCAACGGCCTTCTAAGCCGTGGGTCGGGGGTTCGAATCCCTTCAGGCTCGTTTCACATCTCTAACCAAGGTGTGAAATTTATGGTGGGTATGGCGAAGGTGGTTATCGCGCCAGATTGTGGCTCTGGAGGCCCAGGGTTCGAATCCCTGTACTCACCTTTCCCTTTTAGGGAATTTTTTTTTATCACAAGTTTTAATGGGCTATCGCCAAGCGGTAAGGCACAGGACTTTGACTCCTGCATTCGTTGGTTCAAATCCAACTAGCCCAGTATGGGATACTAGCTCAGGTGGTAGAGCACTTGACTTTTAATCAAGTTGTCCGGGGTTCGAATCCCCGGTGTCTCATGAATGCATCGGAAAAGACCGGGAAATCATTTGATTTCCCGGTCTTTTTTTATTTACCCCCGTCTTATATAAAAGAGATTGTTTATCTGCCCCTAAAAAACTATAATAGGATCATAGGATTCACTCCACTCTCCTCTCTAATTTGTACATTAAAAGAGAGGACGGGCAAATCGATAACAAATATAATATAAAAGAAAGGATTGATTTTATGGAATGGATTGAGGGATTAAATAAGTCAATGAACTATATCGAGGAACATTTAACGGAAGATATAGAATATGAGAAGGTAGGGAAAATCGCCTGTTGTTCTGTTTATCATTTTCAGAGAATGTTTGCTTATATGGCGAATGTACCTTTATCTGAATATATCCGGCGCAGGCGTATGTCCTTGGCAGCGGTGGATCTACAGAACGGGGATAATAAAATTATTGATGTTGCTCTTAAATATGGATACCATTCTCCCACTGCATTTAACCGGGCATTTCAAAGCATACATGGAGTTGCACCATCTCGTGTAAAAGAAAGCGGTGTTTCCGTAAAATCATATCCACCTATTAGTTTCAAAATTACAATAAAAGGAGTGGATGAATTGAATTATCGAATGGAAAAGAAGGAACCGTTTCGGATTATAGGCACTGCACAATCGCTGCACAGGGAAATTGAAAAGAATTTTGAAATTGTACCTCAAATGTGGAGCAAGGCATCTATGGACGGAACAATTCCTAAATTAGCCGCCATGGCAAACGGATCCCCTGGAGGAATATTGGGAGTAAGCATCTGCAATGATTTGGAAGAATGGCGTTACTTTATTGCCGCTGCCAGTACGAAAGAAATTGATGATACTTTGGAAGAATATACGGTTCCCTCTTTCACCTGGGCCATATTTAACGGAGAAGGCCAATGCCCCCAGGCAATACAAGAACTAGAGAAGCGAATTGTCTCCGAGTGGCTTCCCACTTCCGGATACGAATACGATAATGGACCGGATATTGAGGTCTATTTAAGTGCAGACCCTCAAAATGCAAGGTTTGAAGTATGGATACCCGTTATTAAAAAATAATCAGGAGGGCATCTTGGATAGACCAAATGAAAATTATAATGTTTTTCTTAAAGCAGTAGACGATCGTTATAAAGATTTCGTTGTGGAAATAAATGATTACCTCACACAAAATAATTGTAAATGTGAAATCAAACCTGCTAAAAATGGTTTTATCGCTTCCTATAAACTGGAGACGACAAAAAAAGTTTTAGCAACTTTTGTGTTTCGGAAAGCCGGAATGAGATTACGAATATATCCGGAGCACGTAAAAGCTTATGAAAACTTTTTAAATACTTTGCCGGAAAAAATGAAGAAAGATATCAAAAAAGCATCTGTGTGTAAGAGGTTAATAAATCCGGAGGAATGTAACCCTAAATGTCTCATGGGATACGACTTCCATTTGGATGAGGAACATCATCAAAAATGTCGTTATATGGCATTTATGCCTGCCTTAAGTGAAGAAACCACCCCTTATATCAAAGCATTTCTAGAAAAGGAATTGAACGCATAATAACTGTATTTAACAGCGGCCAATCATTAAGTGGATTACACTGCTATGGAGGTATCCCAAAAGGCAGGCTCTGCGTGAAATGGCCGCTGATTTCATGACATTGTGCTGCACTCTCCTTTTTTCATTGCTTACCGGAATTTAATAAGCTTCCAGATTGTCACACATTTTCATTAATACTTTACAGAATACGGCTATTTCGTCTTCTGGTATATCGGAACTGATAAGTTCTTCAAACTGCTGAAAAACTTTTCTCACCTCTTCGGCTTCAGCAACCCCTTTTTCTGTAAGACTGATCAGAACGGAACGTCTGCAGTCCGGATTATTTTCCCTGAGAAGGAACCCCATATCCTGCAATTTGTCTATATTTCTTGACATGGTGGCAGCATCGAAATGGCATCGGTCTGCCAGCTCTTTTTGGGTGATATGGTCCTTTTGTAAAAGATTATATAAGATCCTGGCATGTCCCTGCCCAGGCGTCAATCCGATGTTTGACAGAAGCGGAGAAATAATCTGTTTTCTGGCTTTTTCTTCACGAACCAATAGCTCTCTCACATTATGTCGCTCCATATTTTTTTCTTCCCTTTCGCTTCGCTCAAGGCACAAATATGTCATGAAACAGGTTGTGCCCCTCTGCTCTTTGTTTTATGGCATCATACTCTTCATCTCATCATTCTAATTCAAACTGCCCTGTATGCAGTTGATAATATTTCCCTTTTTCCTGCAGCAATTCGTCATGGCTGCCCCGCTCAATAATCTCTCCTTTTTCAAGAACCAAAATGGCGTCTGAGTTTCTTACGGTGGAAAGCCTGTGAGCGATGACGAATACCGTCCGGTCTTTCATAAGGGCATCCATGCCTTTTTCAATGAGTTTTTCCGTTCGTGTATCAATGGAACTGGTGGCTTCATCCATGACAAGAACAGGCGGCTGCGATATGGCAGCTCTGGCAATGGCGATCAGCTGCCGCTGTCCCTGTGATAAATTACTCCCGTCACTTTCTAACATAGTATCGTATCCATTGGGAAGACGTCTTATAAAGGAATCCGCATTTGCAATTTTTGCGGCGGCCAGTATGTCTTCATGGGAAGCATTCAGCCTTCCATACCGGATATTATCGGCAATGCTTCCGGTAAATAAGTGGGTTTCCTGAATGACCAGAGAGATAGAACGCCTTAAATCATCCTTTTTTATGTTTCGGATATCGATTCCATCGTAGGTTATGGTGCCTCCATTTAATTCATAAAATCGGTTGATAAGATTGATGATGGTCGTCTTGCCTGCGCCGGTAGAACCAACGAATGCGATCTTCTGACCAGGCTTTGCATACAGGCTGATGCCGTTTAAAATAGTGTTTCCGCCTGTATAACCGAAAACCACATCGTGAAACCGGACGTCTCCCTTTAAAGGGACCAGAAGATATCCGCGATCCCGGTCAGGAACTTTCCAGGCAAACGAACCAGTATAAATATCCGTTTCCTTCAGGCTGCCCTCCGCCTCCTGCACCACCCTCTTTAAGGTGACAGTTCCTTCATCGTATTCAGGCTCTTCCTCCATCAAATTAAAAATCTTTTCTGCACTTGCCAGCGCCACCATGAGAAAATTGATCTGCATGGTAAACTGGTTCATGGGCATGGCGCTCTGCCTGACATAAACCAGGTAGGAGGCCAGAGTTCCCATATTAATCAGTCCGGACAGAGCGAACAATCCGCCCACGCAGGCAGAAATGGCATAATTAATGTAAGAAAGAGAAACAATCGTAGGAACGGTGATGCCCGTATATGTGGCGGCCATTGTAGAGGAAATCCTCAATTTCTCATTCAGCTCACAAAATTTTTTAAGATCCTGTTTTTCATGGCGGAAAATCTTTTCTACTTTCTGCCCTTCCACCATTTCTTCTACATAACCATTAATATTTCCCAGATTTTTTTGCTGCTGAGCAAAATATTTTTTGCTCAGCTTTCCATTGTGACGAATATATATTAACATAATCAGAAGAAAAAATACAACGATTAATGACAGCTTCCAGTCCAGGAGAATTAACATGATAATGGTGCCTATGGAAGTAATAAAGCTCTGGATCAGCAATGTAAAGCTGTTGTTGAGCGCTTCCGAGATGGTGTCAACGTCATTTGTAAAATGGCTCATCAAATCCCCGTGTGTATGGGTATCAAAAAATCCCAAAGGCAGCTTCTGGGTATGACGGAATAAGTCTATTCTTATCTCACTGACCACCTGCTGGGAAACGTGGACCATCATTCGATTATAAAGCAGACAGGAAATGGCTCCCGCCAGATAGATCAGTCCCATTATAAAAATCATTCTCACAAGACCGGGTATATTTCCCGGAAGAATATATTCGTTTATAACCGGTTTCAGCAAATAGGTGCCCATGATTCCGGAAAATGCACTGATGCTTACCAGGATCGCTATGAACAGCATGGAAAATTTGTAATGGCCGATGTAACTCAAAAGCTTTACCATGGCTTTTTTTGTGTCTTTGGGTCTTACATGTCCGGTATTCTTCATAAGGACTGGCCGCCTCCTTTCTGCTGGGAAAAATATATATCCTGATATATTTCATTACCGGCCAGCAGCTGTTCATGGGTTCCAATGGCATTTATTTTTCCATCGTCAAGGATAATGATCTGGTCCGCATCCATGATAGAGGAGATCCGCTGGCTGATAATGATCTTTGTCGTGCCAGGAAGGGATTTTTCCAGGCCCTCTTTTATTTTTGCTTCTGTCTCGGTGTCAAGGGCGCTTGTAGAATCATCCAGAATAAGCACCTTTGGCGCTTTTAATATCGCTCTCGCAATGCAAAGCCGTTGTTTCTGTCCGCCTGAGACATTAACACCTCCCTGCCCCAGCTCCGTATCATATCCATGGTCCAGGCGGCCGATGAATTCATTGACACAGGCAATGCTGCATGCTCTTTCTATTTCTTCATCCGTTGCATCCTCTTTTCCCCAGTAAAGATTTTCCTTCACCGAGCCGGAAAAAAGGATGTTTTTTTGTAACACCATGGCAATGGATTCCCTTAGATGGTCCTGTGTATATTCGTATATGGGATGGCCGTCGATGATAATATTACCGGCGCTCACCTCATAGAGCCTTGGAATCAGTTGTACCAGGGTACTTTTGGCGGCACCTGTCTGACCAATGATTCCAACAGTCTCACCGGGGCCAATCTCAAAGGAGATATCGGAAAGCACATATTCCTTTGCATCTTCCTTATATTTAAAATATACGTTTTCAAACCGGATCCTTCCTTCATTGATAGAGATATCCTTTGCGCGGTCATCACTGATAGTCGGTTCCTCATCTAAGACTTCTGAAATCCTTTTCCATGAGGTTAAAGATCGGGTAAACAAAAGAAAAACATTGGAAAACATCATAAGGGAATTAAGCACCTGCAGCACGTAGCTAAGAAAACTGGTCAGTGCACCTACCTTCATGTTTCCGATCATAACCAGGTTTCCGCCGAACCACAGGATACTTAATATGGTCCCGTACATGACAAACTGTAAGGCAGGCATATTTAAGGCCGCCAGGGTAAAGGACCTTTCGGAGGAGTTCTGTAAATTCATATTTCCTTCTTTAAATTTACTTATCTCATGATCTCCCCGGACATAAGCCTTTACTACACGGATTGCTATCAGATTCTCCTGAATGATCCGGTTTACAAGATCAACGGCTCCCTGCATTTTTGCGTATAAGGGTCTTACGCTTTTGATGATTGTAAATAAAATGACGGCCAGCACGGGGGCCGCAATTAAAAATACCACAGCCAGTTCGGCATTCAACCGGAAGGAAACGATCAATGCCGTCATCATCATCACTGGAGAACGGAAACCGGGACGCATTCCGTTTGTAATGGAATTCTGGATTGTGGTAATATCGCTTGTAAGCCTTGTTACCAGAGAAGGGGTGCTGAACCGGTCCGTGTTAGCGAAAGAATAGGTCTGCATTTTCTGAAACTCTGCCATTCGGATTTCAGCCCCCACACCATTTCCGCAGATCGCGGTATACCGGGCGCATGCATGGCCCAGAAAAAGAGAGAGAACAGCAAAGAATACCATTTGAAATCCCTTTATAAATATGTAATTTCTATCACCGTTTGCAACTCCCACATCAATGATGTCAGCCATAATCATGGGGATAACTAATTCAAAAATGGTTTCAGCCTCAATACAGATGATTGCAAGAATGAATTCTTTTTTATATTTTTTTGCATAGAGAAGTAAATTTTTCATATCAGGCTCCCGTATTAGTTGTTGTAGCAATAATTGCATTTGCAACAATTGCACACATAACTATTATATCTTGATTCACCGAATTGTCAATGGATTATATGGATATTTGATTCACAGGAGTGACATCGACCGCATTCAGGGCATGGTCTAGTAGTAATGTTGCAGAAGCTGTATGCATTATCTAAAGGCAAAAGGGACAGATGAAATGGAGTACATCCATTCATACTGTCCCTTGAATCGTTATTGGCAGGATTACAAGGCAGATGAATTCATGGATCATCATGCCTTTCTGCCAGGATAGGTTGCAAGTATATTATAGTCCCCATTTCATTAAATACTGGAAAACTGCCTGAACAGACTGGCCACATTCACCCGGCCATATCCCCATATGTTATTTGGATAGTTGTATGAGCTGCTCCGAACCGCACTCCTCATCATCAGCCGACTGACATTGACTCCGTTCATCGTTCTGTAATTTCCCTTGACAATGGCCCACTCAAAGACCATGGAAATAATGCCGGCTGTATGGGCGGCGGCGGCTCCTGTTCCTGTTAAAGAACCATATCCGCCTCCGGGGACAGCACAGGTAAGCTGGTAACCGGGAGCGGCAATATCCGGTTTGACAAAGCCCATTCTTGTATAACCCCTGCTTGATTCACCAAGAATTGAATTATTAATCTGATTATAGGCAGTCACAGTCAGCTGGCGAATGCCGTTTCCAGGCGAAGTAATGGTGGTATCCGGAGTGGAGTTAAGAAAAAAGGTCTGGTTGGATATGAGATTGTCTGCAGGAAGCCAGGCATGAAAGGCTAAGGGCTCATTTTCAACACTCCTGATCCGTATACGCCAAATTCCGGGAGTGGTGTTTTCAAAACGCACCAGGATCATCTGGTCTCCAGTCTCCTCATCAAACATATAGTTGTTGACATAAAGGGTCGTAGGGGTGAACAAAAAGTTGAATATTCTGCAATCGCCGATCGCAGGATAAATCTGTTGTGTTGATTCTCTGTTTGGTGAGGATATGTCAATGGAAACCCGTCCCAGAGAATGTGACCAAATTTCCATGGCAAACATTTTATCATTTTCCCCTATTCTTAATTCAACGTCATTGTAAAAAGGCTCTATTGGGGTGGAATTAAAATAATGTCTTTGACTGTTTCCCTCGTTGCCGGCAGATACGGATATGCCGATACCTGGCTGCAATACAAGGTCATTTAGGTAACCGCTTAAGGGACTTCTTCCATCATGGCCTCCCTGGTTGCTTCCTACAGCGAAGCAGGTAACCACAGGGCGGTTAAACCTTTCCTGAATGGTAAGGGAATAACGAAAGCCAAGCATAAGATCGGATTCCTGAAAGCATAAAGCATCATCGGGAACAAAATAGAAACTCTTTAGATTCTGTTTTGCTTCCTTCAGTTTTACGATCACCAGATCAGCTTGTGGTACTACTCCGCTAAAGCCCTCCAGTACGTTGGGTGTACCGGCGATAACGCTTGCAATGGCCGTTCCGTGCTCGTTAGTGTCTGTTGATGGTACAACGGATAAAGGGTCTTCAGAATTCAATGCGGTATTGATTGTCTCCCGGCTGTATTCCGTACCAAAGGTAAACGTATCGGGAGGAGTTCCCTCCTGCTGAGTCTGGTCCCATATGGTGAGGATTCGGGTCGACCCGTCACTGTTACGGAAAGCAGGATGCTGGTAATCAATACCTGTATCAATGATTACAACAATTACGCCCTGTCCGAACAGGGCTAAGGCAGGATTCCGCTGTACCTCCCCAACACCGGTCTGTTCGAGATTGACCGTAGAATTGAGAGTAAATAAGGACGGAAAGGTGTGAACGGGATACCTTGCCAATTCACAAATGTTTGTTTCGGCAGTCGGGATATGCAGCAAAGAATGCCGGTTATTCAAATAGGTGATGTTATCATTGCCGGGAGCTGAAATTACTGGGTTGGTTAAGATAAAATCAAAATAATTATTATCCAAAATCTTTTTCACAGTTAAGTCTCCTTGCTATTACTGACAGCAGCAACCATGTAATAGACAAAATGAGATTGGCTGTCTAAAATTGGGGTGTCCCGACATCGGTGCTGGGCTGATATGCATGTTAAAGGATATGGCAGAAGAGGAAAAAATATGAGGGCTGGACCCCTCCAGGTCCTGCCTGGTCTGACACATATAGCGCCCACTCCAGATCATGCCGGCTCCGGGCTCGAAGTAATAATCCTTTCCATTAATGGTCTGGCAGCTAGTAAGCGCATACCCATCTGAATTAAAACGGTATTTAATGCGCTAAATAGCCCCGGTAAGGGACTGGTTTACTAATTATAATAGCTAAATATATTTAGATACAAATAAAAAGTACCAGCTAAATGTGAATAGCCGATACTCTTATTACTTGTTTAAAATATGATTTCTGTAAAAATATCAAGAATTCTTTTTAATGTATATTTTTAATGCTTTTATAACTAAATATAACACGTATATACCTACTCCTACACCAGAAATACATAAGAGTAGAATGATTAAATTTATAATACTAAAAATTGCCACCCTTCATAGACCTCCTTTTTCATATCAGCTTATAACATAATAATAACATAACGAGGTTGTTTTTACTATATCAATACTTCTTCACTTCTAAAAAAGCAGTAAGCTGCCCACCCGTTCCTCAACTAAAAAGCTATTATTCCATCCCATATAAAAGGCCATCAAGCTGTCTACAGGCTATAAATACGCAAAAATAGCGGAAACCTTAGTAAATTAAGGCTTCCGCTACAAATAAAAAGAGCGCGAGACGGGACTCGAACCCGCGACCCCGACCTTGGCAAGGTCGTACTCCACCAACTGAGCCACTCGCGCTTATCTTCATTAACTTTTTCTTTTGAAGCATATACCCTCAAAACCACACATTGTTATATATCTATCTTCATCCGTTC